>CACEAR010000015.1 GCA_902557575.1 uncultured SAR86 cluster bacterium | reverse complement strand
CTCGAACTAAGAGACAGAGCGCAAGCTCTGTTTTTTTTTATGCTGAAAAAATAAGAAAAAAGGCCGGATAAACCGGCCTTTTTATTTTCAACTTAAAGGGAGGTAGTTGAAAATTTGCTAAGTACAATATCGCATAGTACTTAAACTCTTATTTAAAATCAGGATACGCTTCTACCCCAATTTCAGATAAATCTAAACCAACATCTTGCTCCTCATCGGAAGCTCTGATTGGCATAAAATTATTAATTAATAAAATAGTTCCTAAACTTGCAAAAAATGTAAAACCAGCAATACTGATTACACCAATTGCTTGCCACAGGAATGAAGCATCAGATGTCAGTGGAACAACCATTACACCTAAAATACCGACTACTCCATGAGCAGAAATAGCTCCTACTGGATCATCTAACTTTAGTCTCTTATCAAAATATAAGATTGAAAAGTACACCAATACTCCACCAGCAGCACCTATTAGTAGTGCCGCACCTGCAGAAGGGGCACTTGGACCAGCAGTAATTGCCACAAGTCCTGCAATAGCTCCATTCATTGCCATGGTTACATCCATTTTCCCTGTCAATACGAGACTGGTTAGGATCGCAGCAACTACTCCACCAGCTGCAGCCATATTTGTATTTAAAAATACTTGGCTAACAGCAATAGCTGCACTTTCATTGCTTACTACTAGTTCAGATCCGCCATTAAAACCAAACCATCCAAGCCATAATATCCAAACACCTAATGCTGCCATTGGTATATTTGATCCTGGCATTGGATTAGTTGAACCATCGCTATTGTATTTTCCTTTTCTGGGACCTAATACTAGGACAACAGCAAGAGCTGCAGCAGCTCCGCAAAGGTGAACTGTTCCAGAGCCAGCGTAATCGGAATAACCTCCTGAGCTAAGAAATCCACCACCCCAGTTCCAATATCCTTGAACAGGATATATAAATCCAGTTAGCACAACAGCAAAGATGAAAAATGGTAACAATTTCATTCTTCCAGCAACTGCGCCTGAAACAATTGACATAGCAGTAGCAACAAAAACAACCTGAAAAAAGAAGTCAGCTTGTTGAGAATAGTCCATTCCGTATGGAATACCTATATCTTCGTTGGCTAATGAAGTTGATAAACCTACACTTGTTCCGAATGCAGGTAAAAGATTTGCAAATGCATCAGATGGATACATCAAAGCAAAACCACATAATAAATACATAATGCAAGCAATTGAATAAAGACCAATATTCTTTGTAACTATTTCACTTACATCTTTCTTTTGAACCATACCAGCTTCAAGCATTGTGAAACCAGCAGCCATCCACATAACAAGTGCTCCAGCCATGACGGCATAAAATGTATCTAGAGCAAATTTTAATTCTTCCATCTTATTTTCTCCTTATATAGCCTCAGAACCGCTTTCACCGGTTCTAATTCTTATTACCTGTTCAACATCTGTGACAAATATTTTTCCATCACCAATATTTCCTGTTTGAGCAGTAGATGAAATAATTCCTATGACGCTTTCTAATACGTCATCATCAACAAGACATTCAATTTTGATTTTTGGCTTTGTTTCTATAACAAATTCCTCACCACGATAAACTTGAGTCTGTCCAGTTTGTCTTCCATAACCCCTAACATCAGTAGCGGTTAAACCAATATTTCCATTGGATACTAAAGCCTCTCTTACTTCTTTGAGCTTTGAGGGCTGAATGAATGCAGTAACTAATTTCATCTTAGAAACTTGCTCCTACTGCAAATACTAATGCATCCTCATCCATCAAGTCTTCTGAATCAGAGCTAAAGTCTGAATAGGCAAAACTGCAGTCATAACTTCCACAGCCAAAACCATAACTTATTAAGAAATTTGTTCCAAAAGTATCATAATCACCATATGAAAAAGATATATCACCAAATGCATATGAAACATCCGTATAATCCGGAGCACCACTTTGACCAGAATAATATCCAAGCCCTAAATCTCCATAACTTAATGCAATACCAACTTCTT
>CACEAR010000014.1 GCA_902557575.1 uncultured SAR86 cluster bacterium | reverse complement strand
ACCAGCTATAACCGTACCTCAAGATTTAAAAGATAATTTAACCAACTGGACACCCTCCCCCGAATCATTAGAAATTAATCAAGATGCTGTTATTTGGGCTGTTGATGGTAAAGATGATAGATCTGTTGCCTTTGCAGCAAGATTGCTAGAACAAAATGTGCAAGTTCGGATTATAGATAAAAATTCAACATTATCTGGACATGACTTATCAAGAGGAAGCGTAGCTGTAATAGCTATGGATAATCCTTCATATAATAATTTACATGAAACCATTAAAACTGTAGCCACTGATCTTGATATATCAGTTGTATCAATAGAATCAGGATTTGGACCAAAAGAATTACCTGATTGGGGCGGAAGACATTTTAGATTACTAAAGAAACCGCAAATAGCTATATTAAGTCATTCAGGATTTAGTTCGTATGATGTAGGTGTTAGTTGGTGGTCATTAGATCATCACTTAGGTATTAGGCATAGCCAATTAAATTCATCACTTACAGGTTATGGAGATTTAAGAAGATACAACACAATTATTCTTCCTAGTGGAAATCCAGACTTAAGCGATTATGCCAAAAATATGTTAATGGATTGGGTTAAGCAAGGTGGAACATTGATAGCCAATAATAGATCTACAAGAACAATAATTTCAAGCGATGGCATGGGTTCAGTTAAGAGCTTAAATACAACATTTGATAAGAGTAAAAGTTACAACATAGATTTAATGAGAGAAATCTATTCATTAGAAGATAACATTGATATATCAGATGCAAATGATAATAAAGTAGATACTGAAATTATGTATCCATGGGAAACATCAGATGTTACTTATACAAAAGAACAGTTGGAGATGAGGGATAAATGGCAATCAACATTAATGCCATCTGGTGCTATCGTTGCAGCAAGAGCCGATAGCGAAAATTGGTTAACCTTTGGAGCTGAAGATGTGGTGCCAGTCCTTTACGGAAACTATCCAATACTAATGACCGGAGGTAATTCAACTGCTGCATTAAGAATCGGTGAATTAATACCAAATAAGGATTCTAAAACCAAAACTATTAATTGGTCTCAAATACCTTCTGGCTATGATTTAAATGTAAGAATGAGTGGTTTAGTTTGGCCTGAAGCTAGCCAAAGAATAGCTAACTCTGCTTATCTTACGCGTGAAAAGATTGGCAAAGGGCAAATAATTTTATTTTCTGGGGAGCCAAACTTTAGAGGCTCTGCCAGGGCTACAAATCGTTTATGGTTAAATGCCGTTATCTACGGAAGCGGTCTTGGGACTAATCCACTTGTCAATCCATAATAAAAAGCTCTCAAGAAGAGAGCTTTTTATAAACTTAATTAATCTATAAATACTGTATGATCTTTGCCCTCTTCAGCAACTCTTACAACTAGTAGTTGTTGGCAAGTTCCTTCAGGTAATGATGGTGTATCTGCTTCACCACCGTGGACCCAGTCTGATCTTTCAAACCAGTACTCATTCTTAGAATAATTTTTCCAATCTCCTGATGATTTAGATTGTGAAGTACCATCAAGAACATACACAAGAGTTCCTGCAGCTGGATGAAAGTGTTTAGGCGTTCCATCTTGGTTACATGAGTTTCTTCTTTCAACATGCATTACCATTCCATTACCTAGTCCAAACACTTCGCTTGATACCAAACCTGGAAACGTTGGTTCATCGTCACCAAATATTGGTGAACTAATTAAGATTGTTAATAAAAAATATTTATACATAAATAACCCCTTATTCAGAAGAATATATTGTTTGACATTGTTCAACAGTCTCCTCAACAATTTCATCAACATACTGTTGTGCATCATCCCAAATCGATCCCCAAGAAGCACCTGCTAGATATTCATCAATAATTCTTCCAGCATCTGCACCGTTTTCATGAATAGTTCTCAAATGAAATGCTTCAGTTCCTCCACCAATAGGTGCAAAAACACCAATTTGAACATCATGACCTGCTTCTTGTTGTGCTTTTTCTAATTTCGTCATAGCTTCAACATAAGATTTCCAATCATTTAATCTAACCTTCCATACTCTTTCAAACCCTGGATCTAGCTCAAATGCCTTTAAGGGAACAAAAGTAGCTGTAAACATTGGCTCTCTAAGTCTTTGAAATGAAGAATTAGCTTTAAATGGATCATATAAAGTCGATGCATTCATAGCGACTTCAGTACTTGAAAAAGCATTCCATACAAACATTTGACCTGGATAAGATTGTCCGGAAGTCGTTACACAAACACCTGCAACATCAACTCCAGTTTGTTCAAAAACAGCTGGATTATTTTTCATATAAGTTACATATCTATCTACATCAGCAGCTTTAACAAATAAAGT
>CACEAR010000013.1 GCA_902557575.1 uncultured SAR86 cluster bacterium | reverse complement strand
ACAACTTTTATAAATTGATCAATTTGTGCCTCATCTCTTCTTTTCTCAAGTCTGCCAAATCTCATTTGAGAAATATTTCTAACCCACTCAAAATAACTTACAACTACTCCACCTGCATTAAGATATACATCAGGAATAACTAAAACTCCATTTTTATTTAAAATCTTGTCTCCTTTGTATGTAACTGGCCCGTTTGCTGCTTCAGCTACTACTTTAGCTTTAATATTTTTAGCATTTTTTTGATTAATAACATTTTCAACAGCTGCTGGAATTAAAATATCACACTCCCTTTCAAGCTCCTTTGCTGAGTCGCTAAAAAACTTTCCATAGGGACATCTTTTTAGAGTTTTACCTTCATCAAGCCATTTCTTAACTTTTTTTACTGGAAGACCTTCTTCATTGAAAAGGGAGCCACTTTTTTCAACAATTGAAATTATTTTACATCCATCATCCTCTGAAAGACATTTCGCAGCATGATACCCAACCTTACCAAGACCTTGGACAATAACTGTCTTCCCCTCAAGACCAGTTTCAATTTTTTTTGTATCAAGAAGCTTTTTGTCTTCAAAAAACTCGCGAAGACCAAATTGAACTCCTCTTCCAGTTGCTTCATTTCTCCCAGCAATTCCCTTTTTATGAAGAGGCTTCCCAGTAACACATGCTTTGCCGTTAATATCATTGGGATGTAACTTTTGATATTCGTCTGCAATCCATGCCATTTCTCTTTCAGAAGTTCCTAAATCTGGTGCTGGGACATTTTGACTTGGATTAATAAGATCTCTTTTAATGAGTTCTTGTGCAAATCTTCTCGTAATCCTTGCCATTTCTCCTCGTTCATATTTTTTAGGATCAATTTTTAAAGCTCCTTTGGAGCCAGAGAATGGAACGTCAACAATTGCACATTTATAAGACATCAACGCTGCCATAGATTCAACCTCATCCTGATTAGCATCTATTGAATATCTAATTCCTCCCTTTGCAGGCATGATATGGTCTGAGTGGACCGATCTCCACCCAACAAAATTATGAATTTTTTTACCTAACTGCACACCAAACCTTACTGTATAAGTCGAGTTACAAGTTTTAATCTGATCAGCTAGGTTAGAGGGGATTTTAGTATAGGAGAGGGACTCATCAATAATTGATTGTGTGCTTTCCCAAAACGAATATTTTGAACCATTATTGGCCATTTAATTTATCCTCCCAATCAAATTTTACTATTTTTTTATCAATGTATCATTATAATACTTAGTTCGCGGCGGGCGTAGCTCAGTTGGTTAGAGCGCTGGATTGTGGCTCCGGAGGCCGTGGGTTCGAACCCCATCGCTCGCCCCATTAATAAGGGATTAAAAATGACAAGCACTTTAAAAAAACTTAAAGACCTGGAAAGAAGTCTAACAGTTTCAATTGAAAAAGATTTATACCAATCAAAATTTAATGAAAAGATTTCAAACCTTAAAAAAAATGTAAAACTTGATGGATTTAGAAAGGGCAAAGTCCCTAATGATGTTATTGAGCAAAGATATGGTGGATCAGTACATGCAGAGGTCTTAAATGATCTTATTCAAGATTCATACCCAAAAGAAATCGCTGAAAAAAAGATAAGGCCTGCGAATACTCCAACTATCTCAATGGTCGAGGATAATCCTGATAAAGGCATTAAATACAATGCTGTATTTGAAGTTTTTCCGGACATTAAGCCAAAAGTGAGTAGTTGGAAAACTTTTGAAAAACATAAAATTAATATTCTCGATGAAGATATCGATCACGCTATCCAGGATATCCTAGAGAGGTACGGTGATTGGGAAAAGGTTGAGAGAAATTCAGCTGAAAATGACCAAGTTGTTATTGATTTTGAGGGCACTATTGAAGGGAAGCCTTTCGATGGAAATACAGCCAAAGACTTTAAGTTAGTTATTGGCTCTAAATCTATGATTCCAGGCTTTGAAGATCAACTAATCAATCAAAAGATTAATTCTGATTTTGAAATTAAGACAAACTTTCCTGATGACTACTTTAAAAAGGATTTAGCAGGGAAAGAGGCAGTCTTCAAAATAAATTTAAAAGAAGTCCAAGAAAACGTCCCATCAAAAATAAGTAAGGATCTCTATGAGAAGCTTGCTATGGAAGTGAAGAATGAAAAAGAATTTCGTGATGAAATTAAAAAGAGAATGGAGAATGAGTCTGTAACTCAAGAAAAAGCTCTAACTAAAGATTCGATGTATGAGCTTCTTCTAAAAATTAATAAATTTTCTGCACCTCAATGCACTATCAAAGAGCAATCAGAGCTAATGAGAAAAGAAGCACTTTCTAGAATAGGAAGAAATCCTGAAGAGGAGAGTGATAATGACCTTTTTCCTCTCGATACTTTTAAAAAAAATGCTGAAAAGAGAGTAAAACTGGATCTTTTATTTACTGCTTTACTGAATCACTATGATTTAAAAGTAAATCAAAATGATCTTAAAGAATTTATAGAGGAAGAGGCAAAAAGATATAAAGATCCTAAACAATTTGAGACTTGGGTATATAATCAACCTAATCAGTTGGATCAATATAGAATGATAGTTCTTGAGAATCAGTTGGTTGAAAAATTAGATAATGATCTTAAATCAAAAGATAAGGTTATTAATTTTAAGGATTTATCGAAATACTAATGGAAGAACATAATTCAACTTTAATACCCATGGTAGTTGAGCAAACTGCCAGAGGTGAACGTGCTTTTGATATATATTCAAGGCTATTAAAAGAGCGAGTTATTTTCCTAACCGGACCCATAAATGATCAAGTCTCAAATCTTGTAGTTGCTCAATTATTATTTCTAGAATCAGAAAATCCCAAGAAAGACATCAGCATTTACATTAACTCACCAGGCGGCGTCATATCATCTGGTTTAGCAATTTATGACACGATGCAGTTTGTGTCTCCGTCTATATCTACTTTATGTATTGGTCAAGCTGCCTCAATGGGTGCATTACTTCTTGCTGGTGGTGAAAAGGGGAAGCGATTTGCTTTACCTAATTCAAGAATAATGATCCACCAACCACTCGGAGGTTTCCAGGGTCAAGCTTCAGATATTGAGATTCATGCTCAAGAGATATTGCTAATGAAGAAAAAAGTTAACGAAATATTATCAAAGCATACCGGAAAGAATTTAAAGACAGTTGAAAAAGACACTGATAGAGACAACTTCCTTAATGCTGAGGAAGCAAAAAAATATGGAATCATTGACGACATATTAGAAGAAAGAAGCTAATGACTGATACTAAAGATCAAAAAAAACTTCATTGTTCCTTTTGCGGAAAGAATCAAGATGAAGTAAAAAAGCTAATTGCTGGCCCTAGTGTCTACATTTGCAACGAATGTGTTGATTTATGTAATGACATAATAGAAGAAGAAGTAAAGCATGAGGAATCAGATAGCGAGCATACTCTTCTATCACCATTAGAGATATATCAAAAACTTGATGATTATGTCATCGGTCAGGATAAAGCAAAGAAAGTTCTTTCAGTTGCTGTTTATAATCATTACAAAAGATTAAAAAATTCAAAAGCAGATGATGTTGAACTTCAAAAAAGTAATGTACTTTTACTGGGACCAACAGGAAGCGGAAAAACTCTTTTAGCTCAAACGCTCGCAAAAATATTAAATGTACCTTTCACGATTGCTGATGCTACAACCCTAACAGAGGCTGGTTATGTTGGTGAGGATGTTGAAAACATTATCCAAAAGCTTCTTCAAAAATGTGACTATGACCCTGAGAAAGCTCAGCTTGGTATTGTTTACATCGATGAAATAGATAAGATTGCTCGTAAAACTGATAATCCTTCCATCACAAGAGATGTTTCAGGTGAAGGAGTTCAGCAAGCTCTTTTAAAGCTCATTGAAGGTACAATTGCTTCAATTCCTCCTCAGGGAGGGAGAAAGCATCCGCAGCAAGAATTTATTCAAGTTGATACATCAAATATTTTATTTATTTGTGGTGGAGCTTTTTCTGGTCTTGATAAAGTTATTAGGGATAGAACTGATAAAACTGGAATTGGATTTTCCGCTGAAGTAAATGCTGCTAGTGATAAAGAAGTAGTTAAAATGAATATTGATAATGTTGAACCTGAGGATTTAGTAAAATTTGGATTAATTCCTGAATTTGTAGGAAGACTTCCTGTCATTAGCACCCTGCATGAATTAGATGAAGATGCCCTTGTTAGAATTCTTCAAGAACCTAAAAATGCGCTGGTAAATCAATATAAATATTTATTTGAAATAGATTCAGTAGATCTCAGCTTTAGAGAAGAAGCTCTTAAAAGTATTGCAAAAAGAGCCATTGCTAGAAAAACTGGAGCCAGAGGCTTAAGGTCTATACTTGAAGATATACTCATGGATGTAATGTTTGAGTTACCCAACGAAGACTTAGAAAAAGTTATCATCGATGAGAACTCT
>CACEAR010000012.1 GCA_902557575.1 uncultured SAR86 cluster bacterium | reverse complement strand
AAAGATAGCATGTGGTATGTATGGCATGATCCTCTTTTTGATACCTCAGGCGTTGAAGGATCTGTTGATAGTGGATATGACTATATGATTGGTTTTTATTGGCAAAATAATGATGAAAGAGAAGCTGGTTATGCTGCATATGCAGAGACTGATCTCCAATCTCAATTTGATGAGATTGAATCCTGTCAGATAGTTGAATTTGAAGGTTATCCTATAGTTCAACCATCCTCATAAGCCTAGTTTATTAAACTTAAAAAGGGAGCTTGCTCCCTTTTTTCATTTATACTTTAAAAATGTCAAAGCTATTTAATCTCCAAAATAAGAATGTCTTGCTTACTGGTGCTTCTAAGGGAATGGGGTTAGCAATGGCTAAAGGACTTGTAAGTCATGGAGCAAATGTTGTTATATCAAGCAGGAAACTTGATCAGTGTGAAAAAGCTACAGACGATATTAATGAGTCCGTTGGCCAAGAAAAAGCATTTGCATTTGCTTGCAATGCATCAAGCAAAGACGAATTAAATGCGCTTGTAGATTTTTCAATGTCAAAACTTGGATCAATTACAACCTTAGTATGTAATGCTGGTGTTAATTCATTTTTTGGTCCTATGTCTGAAATAGATGATGAATCATATGATAAAACAATGGATACTAATGTTAAATCTAATCATTGGTTAATAAACATGGTCACACCTTCAATGAAAGAATCAGGAGGTGGATCAATAATGATTACTTCAAGCATTGCTGCTTTTCATGCTTCTGAAACTTTAGGAACATATAGTATTTCAAAGCTTGCTGTTTTAGGTTTAGTTAGAAACTATGCTTCTGAATTAGGTCCATCAAATATAAGGGTAAATGCAATTTGCCCAGGCCTTGTGAAAACAGATTTTTCTAAACTGCTATGGGAAAACCCTGAAGCTGAGAAAGCTTCAAGTCAGAGAATGCCGCTAAGAAGACTTGGGGAGGCTGATGATTTTAAAGGTGTTGCAGTTTTCCTTACTTCTGATGAAAGCTCCTTTATGACAGGGCAAGCTTTAACAATTTGTGGCGGCGCAAGCATGTGGTCATGAAAAAATTAATATTTAGTATATTTATACTCTGTTCAAATTTTTTGATTTCAGAAGATTTTTTAATTAAATCAAAAGGTTATTTAGATGTTCAAACTGGAAATATTATTAAAGCAGATTTATTAATCCGTGATGGAAAGATTGCTGATATTGGAAAAATAAACTCTAAAGATACGACAGTAATTTCTATACCAGATCTTATTTTGATTCCCGGTTTAATGGACAGCCATGTTCATATTGTTGGGAATGACTCAAAAGGCGAAGAATCAATTGCTGATTCATCTCATATGGGAACAGTGTGGGGCGTAGTGAATGCAGAGAAGACTTTAATGGCTGGTTTTACAACTGTAAGAAATGTTGGGGCAGCTAACTATGCGGATGTGTCAGTCAGAGATGCAATAGAAAGAGGAGTCATAAACGGACCTACAATGCTTGTTTCTGGACCTGCACTAGGTATAACCGGAGGACACTGTGACCACAACTTATTACCACCAGAATTTAACTATTCAAGTGAAGGAGTTGTCGACAGCCCTTGGGAAGCAAGAAAGATGGTAAGAAAAAATAGGAAGTACGGTGCTGACCTTATTAAGTTCTGTGCAACTGGTGGAGTAATGTCAAGAAATACTGATGTTAATGCAAAGCAGTTTACTTTAGAAGAGATGAAAGCAATAGTTGATGAAGCTCACAATCATGGTATGAAAGTAGCAGCGCATGCCCATGGATTAATAGGAATTAAAGCAGCGATAAAAGCAGGAGTTGACTCTGTTGAACATGCTAGCTTTATTGATGATGAAGCCATAGATATGGCAATAGAAAATAATACAGTTCTTTCGATGGATATCTTTGTTTCAGATTATATTTTAGGAGAGGGCGCTAAAGCTGGGATAAGAGAAGAATCTTTAAACAAAGAGAGATTGGTTGGACAAAAACAAAGAGAAAACTTTATGAATGCTCATAGAAGAGGAGCAATCATTACATTTGGAACAGATGCAGGAATATTTGATCATGGAGATAATGCAAAACAGTTTGCATATATGGTTGAGTGGGGAATGACGCCGCTTGAAGCAATTCAGGCTTCAACCATCAAAACTGCAACATTGTTTGGTATTGAAAATACTGGACAAATTAAGGAAGGGTTTGATGCTGATATCGTTGGAGTGATCGAAAACCCTCTTACTAATATTAGAACCTTGGAAGAGGTAGCTTTTGTAATGAAAGAAGGAAAAGTTTATAAGAGATAATCTAATCTAATAGTTTTGTGGCCTCGTTAAAGTGTTTTCTACACAATACTCTGTATACATCATTTCCGCCGATTTGAACTTTTGAACCTTCAGTAATAACCTTTCCACTCTCATCAAGTCTAACAACCATAGTTGCTTTTCTACTGCATACATTGCATACCGTTTTTAGCTCTATTAAATTGTCTGCTAATGCCAAAAGAGCCGCACTTCCTTCAAACAACTCTCCCCTAAAATCAGTTCTTATGCCATAACACATTACGGGGATTTGCAACTCATCACATACTTTACACATCTGCAGAACATGATGCTTCTTCAAAAATTGAGCTTCATCAACAAGTATTGCATCAACCTTTCTTTGAGAAAGCTCTTTTTTTACGTAATTATAAATCTTTAATTTTGAATCAATTACAACCGCTGAAGCGCTTAAACCAATTCTAGATTTTATAAGACCTAAATTCTTATCAGCATCTTCTCTTGGAATAAATAAAATTGTTTCATTTCCAGTCTCATGGTAATTGTGAGCTGACTGGAGTAGCGCAGTTGATTTACCAGCATTCATAGTTGAGTAAAAAAAGTGAACCTTAGCCATTAGCAAATTATAATGGTTTTATGAAAACTTTTGTTGAGAATGGAATTACTCATTTAGACCTTCATGGAGTTAGGCATCATGAAGTAAATGAACTTGTTCTAGATTTTGTTTTAAGAAACCAAGAATTAATTCCTCTAGTAATAATTTGTGGCAATAGTGTTAAGATGATTTCCATCACAAAATCCTGTCTAGATTCTAATGAAATAAAATATCAAGATATTAGGTTTGGATTAATCAGAGTTGAGAAAATTTAATTTATAATATTCGCATGAGCAAACTACCAGACTTACTTCTCTTTGATCAACAACTAACCGAAGAGGAGCTCGCTATTCAAAAAACTGTAAGAGATTATTGTGATAATTCTCTGATGCCAAGAATTCAAAAAGCTAACAGAGAAGAGCTTTTTGATAAAGAAATTTATAAGGAGCTTGCAGACCTAGGCTTACTTGGGCCTCATATAAAAGGATATGGCTGTGCTGGAGTGAGTAATGTTGCCTATGGACTAATTGCCAGAGAAATCGAAAGAGTTGATTCTAGTTACAGATCAGCTTTCAGTGTTCAGTCTTCATTAGCAATGTATGCAATTTATAAATTTGGCTCAGAAGAACAGAAAAAGCACTATCTCCCTGAAATGGCCAAAGGAAATATCATTGGTTGTTTTGGCCTTACTGAGCCAGATGCCGGCTCAGACCCTGCTGGCATGAAATCAGTTGCAAAAAAAGTAGATGGCGGATTCGAATTAACTGGATCTAAAACTTGGATAACAAATTCACCAATTGCTGACTTATTTATTATATGGGCCAAAGATGAGCAGGGCGTCTTAAGAGGATTCATTCTGGAGAGAGAAGATGCTAAGGGATTAGAGACTCCTTATTTGGATGGTAAATTTGCACTACGTGCATCTGCGACTGGGATGATATTTATGGATCAAGTATTTGTTTCTGAGGATAAAGTGCTTCCTGAGGTTCAAAGTTTTAAAGGCCCGTTTACTTGTTTAAATTCTGCAAGATATGGAATTGCTTGGGGTGTAATGGGAGCTGCTGAATTCTGCTGGGAGAAATCACTTGAATACACTCTAGATAGAAATCAATTTAATGCGCCGTTAGCATCTAAGCAACTTATTCAGAAAAAGCTTGCCGATATGCAAACTGAAATTTCATTGGGTATGCAGGCTGCTTTAAGAGTAGGTAGGTTGATAGATGAAGATAATTTTGTCCCAGAAATGATCTCACTAATTAAAAGAAATAATTGTCAAAAAGCTCTTGAGATCGCTAGATCAGCAAGAGATATTCATGGTGGAAATGGAATCAGTGACGAGTATCATGTTGTCAGACATTCAATGAATCTAGAGGCCGTAAATACTTACGAGGGCACAAGTGATATTCATGCCCTCATACTTGGTCAAAAACAAACAAATATCTCTAGCTTCTAATTTAAGTATTTAGCTAAAAATTTCTCGTAGTCTTCAAATAGCTCTAGCCTTGCAGTTTCTCTCCTAAAGCCGTGACCTTCTTCGCCCTTAATGATGTATTTGTGCTCTTTACCATATTTTTTGAGCTCATTAACCATATCGACTGTTTCTTGGAACCTTACTTGGCTATCTCTTCTTCCTGTTATTATTAGGACAGGATCTTCTACATTTTCAGCAAAAAACAAGGGGCTATTCTCATAAAGATTTTTATAATCTTCTGGATCTCTTGGATTTCCTTTTTCAATATATTCCATTGGCTGACTTAATTCACTCCATTGCAGGCCTCTTAAGTCGCTGCTGGTTAGATCATATACACCAACATAAGCAATAATGCATTTAAAGATTTCAGGACTTTTAGTAGCTGCCTGCATAGCTGCATAACCTCCATAAGAAGCTCCCGAAATACATACATTATTCATATCTACATAGCCTTGCTCATTAGCCCAAAAGAGTGCGTCATATTTATCTTCTTGCATGCTTTTACCCATCTCATGATTTGCAAGCATCATCTCTTTTCTTCCATAACCAGTTGATCCTCTGTAATCCATCTGAATCACACCATAACCTCTAGTTGCATAAAACTGAACTTCAGGATTGTATCCCCAATAGTCTCTTGCATTAGGACCTCCATGTGGATGAACAATAAATGGAATTTTTTCTCCTTCTTTATATGTTGGAGGTAAAGTTAAATATCCATGCAACTTAATTCCATCACGACTCATGTAAGTAAAAGGCTCCGTAGATGCGAGTTGATATTCACTTAGCCATGGAGCATATGAAGCAATTCTTCTAACTGGTGTTTTACTATCAGAAATATCAAAAAGATAAACAGAACCTGGATCCTTGTCACTTTGAACTCCAAACAAGAATCTAGTTAAGTCATCACTCCAATCAAAAACAGAGACCTCATTGCCTGGGAAAGCAGCCTCAAGCGACCTATTTACAGTTGCGAAATACTCATCAAAATATATTTTTACAGTTTTAGCTCCTTGATAAGAGAAACCGTAAAGCTCTGAACCGTCAGGCGAGAACCACATATCTAGAGAATAATCTCCATGCATAGGACTCGACAGATCATAATCAGGATCATGGTAGATCATCTCTAGATATTCACCAGAATCCATATCATATGACCACATAGCATTAGTATCTGTTTCATTTAAGATTCTTCCATTTGGTAAAACTGCTTGACCAACCCCAAGAACAGTTTTGTTATCAATATCAAAATATGATGGATAAAAACATGCCTGTTGATGAATGCAAGAGTGAACCTTTTCATATCCATCCGCCGTAAATTTATAAAAAGTTGTTTCAATTCCCTTATTTGGACCTTCTTCCATAAAAGTTGCAAAACCTCTTGGTACACCTTCCCAGTCTACTAACCAGTTCATTACTAGTTCCCCAGGGACAGAAGGCTCTCTAGCAACAAGCTCGGTTCTTTTAGTATTAATATCTAACCAATATAAATCTCTGGATCTACTCCCAGAATTGAAAAGACTTATTAATACCTTATCTGGAAATCTTGGGAAAACGCCGTACAAGCTTGGAACTTCAAACCCCGGTTTATTTTTGAAACGTTTTGCTTTTATTAATAGTGTTGTATTTTTTCCATCTCTATCAATTGTGTACATACTTGCAGAATCTAATCCAGCTCTAGAATCCCTTGAAACTAATAATTTTTTATCATTGAGCCATCTAAAACTTGTAATTGATGTTCCAGCGGTTGTGCCAGAAAGCACTTTTGGCTCCATCGTTGATAGGTCAGTAACCACTAGAACTCTATCAGTAGCCATCATTTCTTGATCAGTCTCATCCTTGATATCACATACATTTTCATCAACGGGAACCATTGCAGCTAAGAATTCACCTGACGGTGAAAGCTGTTGCTGAGTTC
>CACEAR010000011.1 GCA_902557575.1 uncultured SAR86 cluster bacterium | reverse complement strand
ATGAATCAAATGGGTGGCTGGACAATAACATGGCAGGGCACTGAATTAAATAGGTCAGATTTTCCAAATACACTATCCATATACGAAGCTTTAGCTGAACAAGTCATTAAGAATGGAGGCTCAATAGAGTTTTCACAAAATGGAACTTACAAACAAAAACCTGACTATGTAATTTCAGTTTATGGAGAAAATCCCTATGCAGAGTTCTTTGGTGATGTGAAGGATCTATCATTTAAATCGTCCGACTTAAATTATTTAAATGCAATGAGAAAGCTTAGCAGCGAATCTATTCCCATTACTTCAATATTTTTAAGCGGAAGACCTCTGGCGGTTAACAAACAAATTAATCTTTCTTCTGCTTTTATTGCTGCATGGCTCCCTGGTCAGGCCGTTGAGGGAATAGCTGATGTTATATTGAAAAAAGATGGAAAGATAAATAAAGATTTTACAGGAAAACTTTCATTTACTTGGCCAAAAAAATCTACACAGACTGTTTTAAATTCTAATGATCCACTGTCTGATCATTTATTTGCATTTGGGTACGGATTATCTTATTCCGATACTATTAATATTCCTTTTCTTGAGGAAGAAGAAATAATCGAAAAGATTGAAAGTAAGATAATCTTTGAAGGTTCGCCTTTAAACGCTAATGAGTTTGTAATTGAAAATAATAAATCTCCATCGATTGTTAATGCTAATTTATACACTAGCCCTGAAAAAAACATCTCTTTAAAAAGATTTGATCTTAATCAGCAGTATGATTCTAGAAACATTGTTTTTAATGATTCCGAGCTCATGAATGCCTGGGGCATATCATTGAATGAGAATCTTGTTATGAGTGAGCTAAGCAACCCATATGTGAGTATTAAGTTTAGAGTAAACTCAAGATCTGATGACCTACTATTTTTTGTTGCAACCTGCGGTGTAAATTGCAGTGGAGCAATTAATTTAATGGATTTCTTAAGTGATCAAAATAATAATTCTTGGATCGAGGTTGATATTAGTTATAAATGTCTAGAGAAAAGCGGTTTAGATTTATCTAAAGTATATATTCCTGCGATGTTAATGACTTCTGGAAAATGGGACATAGATATCAATAAAATTGTCATAAATAAAGATAGAAGTTCCAAGAGAGTTATTCAGTGCTAGATAAGAATCTTCTTCTTGTCGATATTGGCGGAACAAATATTAGATACGCATATTCAAATATTGGAGATTCTGGTTTTGTTTCTGAAAACAAAGCTGAACTAGATAGTCTAAATGATTTTGATAATTTGATGTCTGTGCTATTAGCTGAGTCAGATGTTAAACATATTGTTTTTTCTGTTGCAGGGCCTAAGGTAAATAATTCAATCAAGATGACCAATAGGAATTTTGAAATTGATGCTGATGAAATTAGAAAAAAATTTAATCTAGAATCCTGTTATTTATTAAATGACTGGGAGTCAATTGGATATAGTATTAGAACATTCTCTGAAAATGATTTTGATAATTTTAAAGACGGTGAACCTTTTAATGATACTTTTCTAGTTATTGGGCCTGGAACTGGTCTGGGTGCATCAGTGATTTCTGGTAACAATGTGATTGCAACAGAGATAGGAAACACTAATTTGGGCTTATCTGCTTTGAAATCTCTTCTAGAGATAAACAGTGATGAATTTAATGTTTTAGAGGATGTTATTTCAGGTACTGGAATTTCTAGAATGTTTGAAACAAAGACCGGAAATAAAGTTAAGTCAGAAGAGATCTTTTCTCTTTCTCTCAATGGTGACGATGATGCCAAAGAGGTAATTGATATGTTTACCATAGCTTTTGCAAGAACTCTCTCAGATTTATCGCTGGCATTCTCAAGCGGCGGGGGAATTATTCTTGCAGGGTCTCTTTCTAGGTCTTTTTTGACTATAGCAAATAAAGATTTATTTAATAAGCATTTTTTAGACGGAAAAAGTGATATTCATAAGGAAATTCTTAATAAGGTCGGTATCAAAGTAGCGAATAGGGGTTATACCTGTCTTTTTGGCAGTCTTAATTATATTAATAGCATTTAATCTGTTTAAAATTCCTAGTTCTTGTGTATAATTCAGCACGTTATGGCAGATAAAAAACAAACAAAAGTATATTTAATTCCTGAAGGTGAAACGCGTGATTCTCACACTTATCACTACACTGTAATTAAAACTAGAAAATTTATTTTAGAAAATACTAAACTTAGACTTAAGAAGTTTAATCCTGTGAAAAGAGTTCACGAATGGTTTGTTGAAGCTAAATTACCGCCTCACAGTTAATCCAATTCTTTTTTCCTTATTTCTGATGACGATATGTCATCTCTGAATGTATCTTCATCAAAACCAGTAAATCTAGGTTTTAATTCCGCTGGTATATCAACATCTTCAAGAGATCTAAATTTATCAAAATCCTTTCTCCCAAATACCAGGAAGTTTATATTGAAGTCATCAAAGATCATTAGATTTTCCTTCATGATTTTTGAGTTTTCATAATACTTTTCATTAAATAATCTTCTTAGGGTGTCATAACCAATCACAAAAGTAGCATTTTCGAACAATTTGGCTTTATCAATAAACCTACCAGCCTTTGTTAAAACCCAGGAATCATTTTCAAACTGATTGATTGTGTTTGAGATTTCAAAGAAAGTTAATGGCGGCTTATCAACATTATCAATACAGATTTCATAATATAGATCCATTCCAGTTTTCCTTTCTGCGACCTCTTTCATTTTAAGATGACCTTTATGAAGAGGATTGAATGATCCGGGAAATATTAATTCTGGTTTGTTTGCTGTATTGGAGATAAAGCCGACCTTATCATCAATCAGGTCAATCCAATCTTTTTCTCCATGAACTTCACTAATTTCTATCTCGTCAGATATTTGAGGATATTCAAACTCTAAAGCACAAGACTTTGATATTAAATTTAATATAAATGTTGATAATAAATTTTCTTCCTCTTCACGAGAGCGCTTATTTTTTTCAAGAACACAGTTGATGACTACAGTTTGTTTCTCGTTTTGTAAGGCGATGTGGAATCTATGCTCACCAAGCTTATTGTAATTACTCTTCAAAGAGGCTGTTACAGCGATACCAAATAGGTATTTTTTATCAATATCGGATATCTTTAACGCTTTCTTATATGCCAATGATGCCATATGAAGTGATGTTGCTTGCGAACAATAATGATCAGGTTTTTTATTTAAATAAATATCTAGAGATTCCCTCGAGTAGGGCACATAAGACTCTAAAATAGATTGGCTTGCACCTGGTACACCCATTAACGCAGAAATTGCATTAGTTCCTCCGCCACTGGATGAAATTACAAACTTGTAGGGCGATTCATGAATCGCTTTGATAGATGAATTATCAAAGATCATTTTGTGTAAATAATTATTATTTGCTTTATTATGCATATATGCGCATAAAATTGTATTTTTCTATAGTTTGCTTATTTATCTCTTTTTCTTCTTTGGCAGACAACTTCAATAAGTTAACGTTCTCACTTTGGTCAAAACCAGATATAGAAATCTTTTATTCGCTGCCAGAGGAGGTTAATGAGGATACTAAAGTCCTTTTTGTTATTCATGGCGCATCAAGGACAGCCGAGTCATATTTTACAAAATGGTATGAATATACGAATAATAAAAATATTATTCTGATTGCGCCAAAGTTTGATAAAGCAGCTTTTCCATCTTATAACTCTCTTGTCGTCGATAAAAAACTTGCTCAAGGAAAAGGTTGTAAATATGAATATTCAGGATATTGTTTAGAACCTCAAAATAATCCCAGCAACTCTCTCAGTGATTCAATCAGTTTAATATTTGATTATTTTAGGTCTAAATTCGATATTCAGGAGAACTCATATAGAATTTATGGTCACTCAGGAGGATCACAGTTTGTGCATAGATATCTTTTATTTGGTCAGGATGCTAGGGCTGAAAAAGCAGTTATGGCCAATGCTGGATGGTATACCTTTTTAAAAGATATTAATTATCCTTATGGTGTACAAGATATGCCTATATCTGAAGATAGACTTAAATGGTTCTTATCTGTCAAAGGGGCAATAATGCTTGGTGATGAGGATACAGACCCTAATGATGGCTCATTAAGAAATGACAAAGGAGCAAAAGAGCAGGGCAATAATAGATTTCAAAGGGGTATTCGTTATTTTGAAAGAAATGTGCTCATTGCAGATTCTTTAGATATGCCATTTAGATGGCGGTTGCAAGTTGTCAAAAATGCAGCCCATGAGAACTCAAAAATGATTCAAGCTGCAGCTCCATTCTTACTTGAAGATATTTAAGAGATAAAACTTGACAGATTTTTTTCTGTGTCTAAAATGTGTCTTATATGTGACATTTATGTTACATTGATATGACAGGAGAGAAACATGAAAAAATTTTATTTTTTAATCACTTCATCGTTTGCTCTATTTATTAGTGCAGATACTGTTCTAGTGGAGGCTAAAAACATGCTTGATCTGGATGCAAAACCAATTGAGGTTATTTACGATAATGATCTTGTAACCTCAGTTTGTCCAAAAGGGTCGGTGGGATGTTTTATAAATGATAAAAAAGCTTCAATTTATATTAGGGATGATATCTCTAAAGACCATCACAATGTTGTTCTCTTTGGAATGTATTCCGACTATTTGCAGTTTTCAAATAATGGACTTATAGATCCTTCATTAACCTGCGATCTAAAGGTTAATTATTTATCTGAAAATAGAAAATCACATCTAGCTAATCTCTATAGAGGTTATTGTGATAAAACATTCAAAGGTAAAGTTATTGTTCTTAAGTAGGGCTTTTATGGTTAGTCTCTAATATTTGAGGCTAACCATATTTAGGGTTTTACCATTAACATCTTTTAACAAAACGTTTATTTTATTTTCAGAAACTTCAAGCGATCCATAATTTTCTTGATTATATGTTTTACCAATAAGATTAGTATCAGTCTCATCAAAATTTGAACCAGGCTTATTGAGTGAAGATGCAGTTATTTCATAGATTCCACTTTCTTTATAGATACCGCCCCTATGTCTATCTCCCGAAACAAATAAAGTTTTGTCATTATATTTGTTTAGCATATTAAATAGTTTTTCTTTTTCATGTGGAAAATTATTCCATTTTTCATAGGGGTGATCTTCTGCAATTATTTGAATGGAGCTAAATATCATTAAGAAATCAAATTGATCTTTTAGCTCACTCTCCAACCAATTCCATTGAGAATTTCCAAGTATTGTTGCGTCAGGATCTAGGTTTTCAATATATTTTCCTTTTGGGCCTTTCAGCTTAGATCTAAAAAATCTTGTATCTAGAAATATTAGTTTAAAAACTTTACCTTGTATTATTTTTTCTTCTGAAAAATAAATACCATCTCTATTATGCCTATCATCATCTAAAGGTATTCCCCAAAAATTTAGATATATCTCTTGTGATTGTCTCTTTAGAGGATATTCTGAGCCAGCATCATTTAAGCCGTAATCATGATCATCCCATATAGGTAAAATTTCTACGTTTTTCATCCATTCAGGAAAATTATTCTTTTGTTTGTTATAGGCACTTACCATTTTTCTTAGAGACCCACTAGGTAAATCTCCATAGACGTTATCTCCCAAGAAAACAAAATAATCCAAGTCTTCTTTTTCAATTGCTTTCCAAATTGGCTGAGGGTAATCTTGATCAAGGCAAGAACCTAGACCAAATTTAGTAGTATCTGCATTTATAAAAGATAAACTTAAGCTAGATAAAAGATATAATTTGATAAAATTATTCATGTATTGATTATAGTTGATGATGCCGTATAAAAATTTTTTAATTTCTCTATTTTTTCTTGCTTCATGTAGCAACGAAGTTTCAGATAATCAACAAAATCTCTCTGAATTAATGCAACCAAACCAAAACTACTTTATCTCTCAGTATGAATGTACTCTAAGTCAAAATAATAACTTAAATGACCTTGAGCAATATATTCCCAAACTTTCTCAACTGCTTAAGAATCATAGTTTTGAATATCAATTAGATTTTTATTTTTCAGACAGCCAAGATGATGAAATTAAAAATTTTATAATCAATGTAAAAAATAAAGAATCTATTGATCAAGAGAATCTTAGCTTATTCATTAATTCTGAAAACAATATATTTCAGTGTCTGCAAAAAAATAATAATCTTGTTGCAACTACATTAATTTCAAAACTAGATCAGCAAGATGATATTTTCTACTTAGAAATTCTAGATTGTGAATTTGGCCCAGATTCAAACTTTGGAACGTTTAAGGTTGCTTCAGATTATTTTTATAACCTATTGAATGAGTATAGTATTTCTTATAAAGCTGATTTTCTTAACTCAGATTCTAGTTCAAGGAACTTCTACTGGCATAAC
>CACEAR010000010.1 GCA_902557575.1 uncultured SAR86 cluster bacterium | reverse complement strand
AACAAATTGTTGATTTTTCCTTTTACTAAACTTTATGTTAATGCAAAATAAACTTTATTGTTAGATTTGTGTCTAAAATTAAATCGATATGCAAAAAATATTAATAGCATTGTTTTTACTATCAAACTTTGCCAATGCGCAAGTTGATATAGAGCTTCCTGAACTCGGGGATAGAGTATCTGGTGCGATTTCTGAAGCCGAGGTTGAACTTCTTAGTGAGCAGTTCTTGCAACAAGTCTATTCCCAAGCAGCTTTAATAGTAGATCCAATTATTCAGGAATATTCTGAGCTTCTTCTTTATAGATTATCTGAGACAAGCCTGGTTGTTGATAGAGATTTCACTGTAATTTTAATTGATGATCCATCTTTAAATGCTTTTGCGGCACCTGGGGGTATTGTTGGCATAAATGGAGGCCTTTTTTTAAATGCTGATAACGAGTCTCAGTTTGCATCTGTTTTATGTCATGAATTAGCTCATCTAAGCCAAAGACACTTCCAAAGAAATGTACTGAGATCCCAGGATAGAAACCTTGCTTCAGCTTTAATACTTGTTTCTTCAATTGCAGTTGCAATTGCTACAAATAATCCTGGAGCATTTATTGCTGGACCTGCTTTTCTTCAACAACAATCATTAAGATACAGTAGAGCATTTGAAAGAGAAGCGGATAGATTCGGTTTTGAGAATTGCGTTGCTTCTGGATATGATCCTAAAGCAATGGGCGAAATGTTTGAAAACATGGCTGCATTAAGAAGATTCTATGGAGATAACATACCGGAGTTTCTTTTAACCCACCCAATTTCTTCGACAAGAGTAAGTGATGCATTTAATGCAGCAGATCAGCTTGGAGATATTGGAGGTGTAAGAAATAGTGTCAATTATAGATTAATTAAAGGCAGGCTTGAGGCTGATTATGAAGAGCTACCAATAAATGCAATCCGAATATTTGAAAATAAGGTTAATACAAACAGAAATATACAAAATATTTATGGCTTCTCAAGAGCCTTATCTTTAAATGGAAGATTTGAAGAAAGTCTTATTCAAATAAATGAGCTTTTAGATATGTATCCTAAAAATCTCATCTTGAACACAACAAAAATAGAAATCTTAAGAGAATCAAAGAGATATGAGGAAGCTCTGATTTTGGTTAATGAGCAATTAGAAATTTCACCCAAAAATTATCCGCTGACGATTGAAAAAGCCAGAGTGTTAAGAGGTCTTGAAAAAACCATAGCTGCAGAAGAAATACTGCGAGATACACTTCTAAGAAGAAATTCAGATCCAAGCCTATGGTTTTTACTTTCAGAAATTCAAAAAGATAATCTCAATGTAGCTGGTTATCACCAAAGCAGAGCAGAATATTTTATCCTGCTGGGTCAAAACGAAAGAGCTCTTAACGAGCTTCAATTTGCTCTTAAATTATCTCAGGGTAATTTCCAAACATTCGAAATAATAATGACTAAAATAAATAATTTAAGAGAAAAGCTAAACAAAAGAATCTAATCTTTTAAGATTTTTGAGATTCTTGATCCAATTATTGAAATAGTTACAGCAAATGGAATTGCCATTATTGGTGCAACACTAAAAGCTACTTGTGTTCCTTTAAATAAACCCAAGAAAATGCTTCCACTAAAATCTCCTAAGCGGGCAAAAAAAGTATCAACAAGAACTGAGGATTTATATCTTTTATTTTTGGATAAGTGGCTAAAAACAATCTCCCTACTTGGTTTATTGATTGAATACTCAAATACTCTGAGAAAAATGGTTATTAGAATCGCAGAAATTAGTAAGGGAGCAAAAGCGTAAGCAATAAATACAATTGAAAAAATTACTCCATAAGAAAATAAAATAAAATTAATACCCAGCCTTTTAACTATAAAAGAAGTAAGAAATATTTGTGTTATTCCAGCAATTAAGCTAACTGCTAGCTCAATATCAGCAAAAAGTGCTACCCTCTCGATTGAGCTTTCTATTGCTTCTTCAAATATAATTGCTGAAGTTATCCAATGAATAGTCATCAGCGATGTAAATAAGAACATATATACAGCGAGCTGTCTGACATCACTAGAATCAAAAAGATTTTTAAATGCATCTTTAGCAGACCCGCCAAGAGCAATATTCTCACTTTTGACTCTACCAATACAATATAGACCAATTAATAAACCAATTATCAAAAGTACTAATGTAAAAATAGCAAATATTGAGATATTTATTTCTTCGGGACCACCATCAATAGGAGTAATTGAATAATTGTTAGCAATATATTTTGATAACCTTGAACCAAAAGCTGCTCCTAATGTGCCGCCAAATGAAATAAATCCAAAGTATTTTTTTGCTTTGTTTTGTCGAAATAGATTTATAGCCACTACCCAAAAAATTGCTACAACAAAAAAGCTATAAATGTTACACCAAACATAGAAGGATCTTCCTATCCATGCGCTTGAAGAAAAATCAAGATTTATAAAAACTACTAAGTTGCTGGCAAGAAAAAGATAGCAAAAAATAATTAGCTGCTTAAGATTTGTTTTTGAAGCTACCCACGAATAAATGAGGTTAGCAAATAGCATTCCGATCCCAACCATAGCCAAAAGTAGAGATATGTTATCAATATCCTGAACGGCTAGCTCATTCCTAAGAGGTCTTAATGTGTACCACGAGGAAAGAACAAAAAAGAAAAAAAGACTAGCTAGAAAAGAATCTTTTGAAAAAGATTGCTTTAATGTATCTAGATAATCATTCATAAGTGGTGGGTCGCACAGGATTCGAACCTGTGACCAATTGGTTAAAAGCCAACTGCTCTACCAACTGAGCTAGCGACCCATTCATAATACTAAAGATGGTGATTATTCCATATTTTCCAATATCTGCAAGACAATTGATGATACAGAATTATTGGGATAGTTTTTTAATACAAAATTATATTTTGCTTTAGCATTATCTAAGTCATCTTTTGAAAGATAAATGTCACCAAGTCGCTTATGCGATTGCGGAGCTCTCCAATGATCCTCATGATTAGAAACAAGTTCTAGAAAATATATGAAGCTATCATCAATATCTCCATTTATAAAAGATATCTCTCCTAACCAAAATAAAACAAGGGGAATTCGTTCAGCATCTGGAAAATTAATCAGAAAAAAATCTAAAAGCTTTTTTGCATTTTCTAGATCATCATTCTCAAGTGCATTTATCGCAGAATCATAAACCTCATCTATACTTTGCGAATCATTGATGCCCTCAAATCTAAAAATATCCTCATCGACAATTTCCTCTGTCAAGCCTGCCTCTGATTCGTCCCCAATAGACTCTAACTCATTGAGAAGCTTTTCAAGAAGATATGCTTGTGTTTCAAGCTCATTTCTTAGCTCTGCTATTTCCTGTTCAAGCTCTTGTATTTTGAGAAACAAAATATCAGATTCTGTACTTTCAAAATCTTGAGAAAAAGATTGAAAAGAAGTTAACGCAAGGAAAATAAATGCAAATCGCATAAATTTATTTTATTTCTACTCTTCTATTCCTTGCCCAAGCTCTCTCATTAGACGCAGAAACAGCTGGACTTTCCTCTCCATAACTTTTGATTACCAGTCTTGATCTGTTTATTCCTCTTGATTCAAGATAATCAGCAACAGACTCAGCTCTTCGTTGCCCTAGAGCTAAATTATATTCTCTAGTCCCTCTTTCATCTGCATGTCCCTCGAGAACAAGAGTTATGGAAGAGTTGTCTTTCATCGCTGAAATTACACCTCTTAAAGTTTGAATAGATCTAGATGTAAGATTGTATTTATCAAAATCAAAATAAATTGTTGCAGAAGTTGATACAGCCGTTGATTTTGTTTCATAGGTGTCAGATGTTGATACCTCTACAGTTGCAATACTTGATTCTCTAACAGACTCCTCGGTTACCTGAACAGAGCTACATGAAACAACAAATATTGTCACTAGAGAAATTGTGAAAAAAGATTTAATTAATTGCATTTTATCTCCCATTTATTTTAAGAAACCTGACCAAGCTGGTTCTCTTACCTGACCTTTTGCAGAGGGTAAACGGAACTTGGCTCCACTTAAAGTTACTCCTGCCAAAATGTCATTATTTTGTTCGCTTATAGCATAGATTATCACATTACCATTTGGAGAAACACTAGGAGATTCATCCATTTTTGCATCAGTAAGAGGAATCACAAAATTGTCTTCAAAATATTTTATTGCTATTTGGAATTTATCAGAGGACCTATGAACAAAAACAATGCCCTCTCCACCTGGAAGATAAGAACCCTTTGCATTGTAATTTCCTTCAAATGTTAAGCGTTTTGGCTTTTTATTTAGCTTTCGTAAATCTAGCTCATACAATTGAGGTGAGCCAGACCTTCCTGACGTGAACATCAGTTTCCTCCCATCAGGCGACCATTGAGATTCTGTGTCAATGGAATAATGATTTGTTAACCTTGTAAGGTTTCTTTTTTGGAGGTTATAAATATAAATCTCAGCATTTCCATCTTGATATAAAGTTAATGACAAATACTTCCCATCTGGCGACCAAGAGGGAGAACTAATTTGTTCATTAGAGATGCATGTCAAACACCTCTTCTCAATAATTGATTGTCTCTCTCCAGTCGAAATATCCTGAATGTAAACATTCGCAATGCCAGTTTCAAAAGAAACATAAGCGACCTTCTTGGAATCAGGTGACCAAGCTGGAGATATTATTGGCTCAGGACTTTTCACTAAAAGTTGTTCATTAACTCCATCTGCATCTGCTACGTAAAGCCTGTATGAGGTATCAACATCATTTGACTGACTTACATAAAGTATCTTTGTTGATGCGACACCTTGGATTCCTGTAATTGCTTCATAAATTCCATCACTTACATAATGAGAGAGCTGTCTTACATTATTAGTAACTCCATAAACCTTTGAGCTTCTAATTTTAGATTTTTTCCTAACATCAAATATTTCATATCTGGCCTCAATACTCGAATTGCTATCAATAACTGATGTAAGAAGAAGAAAATCAGCGTTTATAAGTCTCCAGTCACTGTAATTAATATCTTCTTCACTGGTTGGATATGCAATCAAAGACTTCTCATCAAAAATATAAAATTCTCCTGTTCTAATAAGATCATTCTTAACAATCTCGTTAGCTTGTTTTGCTGCACCAGATTCTCCTTGGAATGGAATTAATGCTATTCGGTATGGATTATCAGAACCTTTTGTAATCTCAATTACTAGCTCAGCATTCAGGAAAAGTGGAATTATCAAAAAGTATTTTAAAAATTTCATTTTGTTGGATTAAATCTAAAGATAATGTTCTTAAAAGTTTCCTCATAAACTTGTCTTTCCATCTCTTTAAATATAGAAAAAGTTTCAACCCTTCTTACCGCCTGCATAGCAGAATTATCAAATCTTATATTCCCACTACTTTTTAAAAGATTTAAGTCAACTACTCTGCCTTGCGGATTGATTGTAATTTTTAGATCACATGAAAGGTTAGATGGAATATTTCTTGGCTTAATCCATGCTGATTCAATCTTAAGTTTTATTGCATTATAAAATCTTACAATATCCTCATCAAAAGCATTATCAGAATCTTTTTCTTCACTCAATAAGGAATCTATTCCAGAGTCAAATATCTCATAAGATTTTGTTTTCACAACTTCCTGAATTATTTCTGTTGATTCAACAATAGGTTCCTTGTAAATATCTGGTTGCATCTTTACATAGTTCTTTTTTTGAGTGCTTGGAGTTACTTCCTCGACAAGCATTTTTACACTGAGAGGCGAGCTAAGTATTTTGTTTGGCTTTGCAGTTTGTTCAAAATACCCAAAAAATCCTAAAAAGAGTCCTGCATGAATCAAGAAAGAATAAAAGGATGCAATAAGTATATTAGTGCTAGTCATCATATCCCGAAGTTACAATTCCTATTTTTGCAATGCCAACACTTTGGATTGCCGCCATTGCAGCAGCCACACTTTGAAAATCAGCTGCCTCATCTCCTTTAAAAACAACTTCAATTTCTGGATTAGCATCAAAAATAACAAACGCCTTATCTTTAAGCTCATCAAGCGAAATGGCAATTTCTTCTTCCCCCAGATTAAGAAAATAATTACCATTTTTATCGATTGATACCACCAAAGGCTCATTCTGAATTGACATTTTTGTTGTATCTGTTCTAGGAAGGTTAACATCAATACCTTGTATTAATAGTGGTGATAAAACCATAAATATTATTAGTAATACGAGCATTACATCAATGTAGGGGACTACATTAATTTCTGCATGTAGTTTCTTTCTCTGACCTAGTCTATAGATCATCTTTTTGCTTTACTGATTCTCTATAGAAGATGCTTGCAAGCTCTTCAGCAAAAATTGTTGTTGTCTGTAAATAAGAATCTGCTTTTGAAGTAAATCTATTAAAAGCTATTACAGCTGGTATAGCTGCAAAAAGACCCATAGCTGTTGCAATTAAAGCCTCAGATATCCCTGGTGCAACAGCATTAATTGTAGCCTGTGTTGCATCTGAAAGGCCTTGGAAAGAACCCATAATTCCCCAAACTGTTCCAAATAAGCCAATATAAGGACTCACCGAACCTATATTTGCAAGTATCGATAAATTTTTATTCATATCCTCTTCATCTCTTGCTATAGAAACTCTCATAGATCTATTTAGACCTTCAAGATCCATATCTGTTAGTCTGCCCCTATTAGAGATCCTTTTGAATTCCTTGAAAGAATTTTTAAAAACACTTGTCGAGCCAATTAAATCAACATCTAATCCATCAAGTTCAGAATAAAGATCATTTAGATCAGTTCCTGACCAGAATTTATCCTCAAAAATAAATCTATTTTCATTAGCTTTCCTAAAGAATATGTATCTTTCAAAGATAATAATCCACGAAATAATCGAAGCAAAGATTAAAATAATCATTACTGACTTAACAACTATTCCTGCTTGTAAAAATAACTCTATAGCTGATACTTCATTCATTTTTAAAGACTTTTAATAATTTTTTTGGGAAAGCAACTGGTTTATCTTTATTTTGATCGTAAAAACATACCTCAACTTTTCCACTACATATAATATCATCACTTTCTTTCCTTTTGATTTGTTGGTGAAAGAATAGTCGAGCATTAGATGAGTATTCAATTTCTGAGGAAACAACCAAATTATCCTCAATCTTAGCTGGTTTTACGAACTCAATATTTATAGTCTTAATGATAAAAACTTTTCCTACAGCAATTTCCTCACTCTGAGAAATGTCAAGATCTTTAAGGCAGCTTGATCGCGCTCTTTCGAAATATTTCAAGTAATTTGCGTGGTAAACGATTCCTTGAAAATCAGTATCCTCAACAAAAACAAAAATGTCGAGGTCTCTACACCTGTGGACTTTGCTCATGTAAGTCAATATCTTCTAAAAATAATTCTTTGATAATCGAAATGAAATCTTCCCATGATAGATCAACAGTTATATCTTGATTTTCAATCTCAGTATTAATGCTTGATGCCAGGATCCTAACTTTTAGTGGTTTCCTATTAAATTTATAAACCAAAGCTGGTATTTGATTGTCATTTCTTGATGCGATAAGTACTTGATTCCACCAATCAGCACTTGGCTCAGAGCCATCACCATAACGTTTACATTCAATACACCATCTTCCCAACATGAGATCGGGTAATTCTTTCGTTCTAGTCTGTTCAAGGATTCTTTTAACAGGATTCTTTAAGCCTAAATCTTTTACAAGAAGGTTTCCAATTTCTCTCTCAAAATTGGCTCCCTTTGCTCTAGAATTAACTGGCATTACTGCTCCGAAGGTTTAAAGTCATCAGGAAATTCTGCATTTGAATGGACTTCTTGAACATCATCTACTTCATCTAAAAAATCAAGAATCCTTAGAACTTTCTCTCCCATTTCTTGATCAACAGGTACGCTTGTATCAGCTTTCATTGTGACCTCTGCATTTTCAACTTCTATCCCTTGCTCCTTAAGCTTCTCTACAAATGCAGAAAGATTTTGAGATGGCACAGTCGCTACAAAATTATCTCCAGTATCTTCTAAGTCTTCACCATCAAAATCCAATAAAATTTCCATTACAGCATCTTCATCTTGATTTTTTTCAATCATCGCAAGACCAATTTTGTTAAATAGGTAACTAACGGAACCATCTGTACCGAGATTACCTCCAAACTTTGTGAATGCATGTCTAACATCTGCAACAGTTCTATTTCGATTATCAGTCATTGCCTCAACTAAAACAGCAACACCTCCTGGACCATATCCTTCATATGTAATTTCCTCAAGGTTCCCAGCTTCTCCTGCACCAGTTCCCCGCTCTATAGCCCTATTTATTGTATCTTTAGGCATATTTTCAGAATTAGCTTTATCAAGAGCCAATCTTAATCTAGGATTATCATTAGGATCACCGCCACCAGCTTTTGCTGCAACGGTAAGCTCACGGATCAATTTAGTATATATCTTTCCTCTTTTAGCATCTTGTCTAGCTTTTCTATGTTTTATATTTGCCCATTTGGAATGACCAGCCATTATTTATTCCTCATTAAGATCTTTTTTAATATGCAGTTCATTAAGTTGAGACTCATCAACAATATTTGGTGCATCTGTAAGAAGACATGATGCGCTCTGAGTCTTGGGGAATGCAATTACATCTCTTATATTTTCAGTTTGAGTAAGCAGCATGACAATTCTATCAAGACCTAGAGCTATACCGCCATGAGGCGGACATCCAGTTTTAAGAGCATCAAGCAAAAACCCAAACTTAAGACTTGCTTCCTCACTTGAAATATTTAGAGCATCAAAGATAGCCGATTGCATTTTAGAGTCATGAACCCTCAAAGAACCTCCACCGATTTCATATCCGTTGAGAACTAGGTCATAAGCATAAGCTTGAGCACCAGATGGATCCTTTCTAAATTTTTCTAGATCCTCTTTAGGTCTTGTAAATGGATGATGGAGCGCCTTCAAATTACCTGCATCACTTTCAAACATTGGGAAATTAGTTATCCAACATGGCGCCCAATCTTTTTGATATAAATCTAAATCTTTTCCAAGTCTCTTTATTAAAGAGCTCATACTTAAATTAACTACTTCAGAAGGTCCTGCACCGAAGAAAATTAAGTCATCATCTACAGGATTCAACTTGTTAAAAAGATCAGTTATGAAGTCTTTAGAAAGGAACTTAAGAATTGGAGATTGGAGTCCATTTTCGATGTCAGAAGCATCATTAATTTTTATATAGGCAAGCCCTTTTGCTCCCAATTTACCTACAAAATTTGTATATTCATCTATTTGAGATCTTGTAAGTTTATTTCCTCCATCTACTTTTAAAGCAACAACTCTTGATCCATCATTTTTTGCAGGATCAGAGAAAACTTTAAATTCCTCCTTTTTAGCTTCATCAGAAATCTCTATCAACTCAAGAGGTATTCTTAGATCAGGTTTGTCTGAGCCGTATTTATTAATAGCATCCGCATAGTCAAGTTCATCAATATTATCTATGTTGTGATTTGCAAAATCTTTAAGCAGAAGCTTTAGTAAGCTTGAGCCAAGCTCAATGATATCTTTCTCCTCAACAAAAGATGCTTCTATATCAATCTGAGTAAATTCAGGCTGTCTGTCTGCTCTTAGATCTTCATCTCTAAAACATCTTGCAACTTGATAGTATCTGTCCATTCCTCCCATCATGAGCATTTGCTTAAAAAGTTGAGGAGACTGAGGAAGAGCATAAAAGCTTCCGGGGTGAACACGGCTTGGCAAAATATAGTCCCTTGCTCCTTCAGGAGTTGCTCTTGTAAGTATTGGAGTTTCTATTTCATTGAAGCTTCTGCCTTCTAAAAAATTTCTTATGGTAGATACAATTTTAGATCTTTTGAGAATCCTGTTATTCATTTCAGGTCTTCTTAAATCTAGTATTCTATTTTTTAATCGAACATCCTCATTAACATCTTGGTAATCATCTAGTGGGAATGCTGGTGTTGCAGCAGAGTTTAAAACCTCTAATTCGCTTACTTCTATTTCGATCTCCCCAGTTTTCATTTTAGAGTTAATAGTGCCCTCAGGTCGCTCACGGACACTTCCTTTTATCTTAATAACAAACTCGCTTCTACATTTATCTGCAAGGGAAAATGCCTCTTCATTGGATGGATCGATAACTGCCTGACAAATACCCTCAAGATCTCTTATATCAAGAAAAATAACGCCACCATGGTCTCGCCTTCGATGGACCCAACCACATATTGAAACATCTTTTCCTAAATGTTCTTTAGTTACATTCCCACAGTATTCAGTTCTCATTGCTTACCTTTCCGCTATCCTTGTTCTTTTTTTTAGACTTTGTGGAGTCTTTAGTATCTTTTTCTTTATTTAGTATGTTCTTTTTATTACCTGTTTTAAAGTCAGTTTCATACCATCCACTGCCCTTAAGCCTAAATGATGGGCTGGATATTAACTTATTTAAAGCATTTTTATCACAATTTGGACATTTTTTTAGTGGATCATCAGAAAATTTCTGTATTTTTTCAAATTGGTGCCCACAATTTGAGCATTTGTATTCATAAATGGGCATATAACTAAAAAAAACTATAAAATTATAAACTATAAGTATTTTTTATATGCAAAAATAAAATAGATATGTTTTGGTCAAATTATTTCATTCCTACACTGAAAGATACTGCTTCTGAGGATGCTCAAGTTATAAGTAATAGCCTCATGCTTAAATCTGGCATGATAAGAAAAAATGCCTCTGGGATTTATACATGGCTTCCGCTTGGTTTAAGGGTCTTAAATAAAGTTGAAAATATTGTTAGAGAAGAGATGAACAATGCAGGAGCGCATGAAGTGCTAATGCCGATGGTACAACCAAAGGACTTATGGAATGAATCAAAGAGATGGGACAAATTTGGTCCAGAATTGCTTAGATTTAAAGATCGTCACGATAGAGATTTTTGCCTGGGCCCTACTCATGAAGAAGTAATAACTGATTTAATTAAAAATAATGTCAAAAGTTATAAAGAGCTTCCTTTGAATATATATCAAATACAAACTAAATTTAGAGATGAAATAAGACCAAGGTATGGAGTGATGAGGAGTAGAGAATTCTTAATGAAAGATTCTTACAGCTTTCATCTTTCTGAAGAAAGCTTGGGAGAAACATACCAAATAATGAGAAATGCCTACTCAAAAATTTTTGAGAGAATAGGACTAGATTTCAAAATAGTAAAAGCAGACTCAGGCGCAATTGGTGGAGATAAATCTGAGGAATTTCATGTACTTGCAGAAAATGGTGAAGATACTCTTGCAGTATCTGATAAATCTGATTATGCAGTTAATGCTGAGCTTTTGCTTGAAGATGGTCAAGATTCAAAATCGCTAGTTGGACAAGAATCACCTGATGGGAATGGATTGCTGGAAATTACAAAAGGTATTGAAGTGGGACATATATTCCAATTGGGCAAGCTGTATAGCGAAAATATGAATGCGACTGTTTTAGATGACTCTGGTAAAGCTAAAAACATGTACATGGGATGTTATGGAATAGGTATCTCAAGGATAGTCGCGGCTGCAATAGAACAAAATTTTGATGATAAGGGAATTATTTGGCCAAAATCTATTTCTCCTTTTGATTTAAATATAATTACAATCGGGGCTGATAAAGACAAAAATATTGAAGCATCATCCAGAAGACTTTATAAAGAGCTCACTCAAAAAGGGTTCGAGGTTATATTGGATGATCGAGATGATGGTTTTGGAAAAAAGATTAAAGATTCTGAGTTAATTGGCGTTCCTGTATCGATCGTTTTTGGTAAAAATTTTACGGATCATAACAAGGTTGAAATTATCTTCAGGAATGGAGAGAAAGTGGCTTCTGCTTTGAATGAAGTAGAGGAGATAATTTAAAAAGGAGAAAAATATGAGTATTTCGCTCAGCGATGCATCGCTTAAAACTTACAGACAACTTCTTCCTGCATCTTTAGCTATTATGAAGAAAGCTGAAAAATATTTTACTGATGAAGATGCAAACTTAAATGATCTAGCTGAAATGAGATTGATAGAGGATATGGCCCCATTAACTTTCCAAGTTTTCAGTGTCGTACATCATTCTGTAGGTGCTATAGATGCTCTAAAAACAGGTGAATTCGCTCCTCCAAAAATGCCAGAGAATTTAAGTTTCAATGATCTTATTGATATGCTTGAAAATGCTGAGGAAAAATTAAAACATTTTTCTGATGAAGATATAAACTCTCTTTCAGGGAAAGAAGTAATGTTTAGAATGGGGCAAATAGAATGGGCCTTTACAGCAGAGGACTTTATTCTTTCCTTTTCACTTCCTAATTTCTATTTTCATGTTACAACATTATATGATCTGTTCAGAGTTAAGGGTCTTGAAATAGGTAAACTTGATTTTGCTGGAACACTAAGAATAAAAAACTAAACCAATACTCTTAAGTGCCACAAAATGTTACAAATGGTGTATTTGTTTCAGAGGGCTTCTTAAAAGTTTCAGTATATTCATTCTCATCAAAGGGATTTTTATATAGCTCAAGAATTTCATTGATAAGATTCATGTCGCCATTTACAGCATTTTCAAGTGCATCCTCAATAATATGATTCCTTGGGATATAACATGGATTAGTTAAATCCATTTTCTTTGTAATGTCTTTAAGATTGGTCTTTTCTGTAATAATTTTTATCATCCAGTCTTCAGTCCACTTCTTGAAATCGCCTGAATTTTTAAAAACTGAATCCTCTATACTTTTTGTCTTGTTAAGGATCTTTGATAAGTCTCTAAATGACAGAGTGAAATCAATTGAATTTGAATCTAATATTTTAAGATAATCTTTTACAAGGTTTATATTGTTTTGATTTATCGGATCAATACCTAGCTTTTCCCCCATTTCCGAGTAAAAGTACTTTTCGAAGGAAGGCATTACTGCTTGAAGAACTTCAGTTAATTTTTCAATTGATTTTTGCTCATCATCATCAATGAGGGGGATGAGAGCTTCAGCTAATTTAGAAAGATTCCAAACAAGAATTGCGGGTTGATTTCCGTAACAATACCTTCCTGCAACGTCTATTGAGCTAAAAACTGTCTTTGGATCATAATAATCCATAAAAGCGCATGGTCCATAGTCAATCGTTTCTCCAGAAACAGTCATATTATCTGTATTCATAACGCCATGAATAAAGCCAATATTCATCCACTTAGAAACTAATCTTGTCTGACTTTCACATACAGCGGCAAAAAACTTTATATATCTTTTATTGGTATTTTTTAATTCAGGGTAATGTCTAAGAATAGAATAATCCGCTAACCTTTTTAATATTTGAGTGCCTTGCATAGCAGCAAACTCGAATGTACCTATTCTTATATGACTATTAGCAACTCTTGCAAGAATACCTCCAGGAAGCTTAGTGTCTCTTGTAACACTTTCATTAGTTTTTAAAGCAAGTAGTGCTCGAGTTGTTGGAATCCCAGCTGCATTCATGAATTCGCTTATTATGTATTCTCTTAATACAGGACTAAGAGCAGATTTTCCGTCTCCCCTTCTAGAAAAAGGCGTTTGTCCAATACCTTTTAATTGAATATCTAGATTGTTAATCTCTCCAAGCAAGATCGCTCTTCCATCACCAAGATTTGGATTAAATTGTCCAAATTGATGTCCGGAGTATGCTTGTGCAATAGGTATTGAATCTTTAAGTAATGCATTACCACTGAAAACATTTAGACATTTATCAGAGTCTAAGAACTTTTTACTAAAACCAAGCTCTTCGCCAAGTTCATAATTTTTAAGAATTATTTCAGAATTCTGGAACCCGGAAGGAATACACTTCTTTGATAACTCAGGCAAATCCTGGGCATAAGAATTCTTAAGGCCTGATTGCATAACAATTTAAGAGTATCTACTTAGGGTTTCTTTAACTTACTCTTTTTATTATTGTCGCATTTGCAGTTCCGCCACCTTCACAAATTGCTTGGAGACCATATTTTGACTCTCTTCTCTCCATTTCATGAAGAAGTGTAGTCATTAGTTTTGCACCTGTAGCTCCTAGGGGATGACCTAAAGCCATTGCGCCCCCATTTACATTAAGCTTTTCTTTATCAGCATGTAGCTCAGCTGCCCATGCAAGAGGAACAGGAGCAAATGCTTCATTAACCTCATAAAGATCTATATCATCTATTGATAAATTTGCAGCTTCTAATGCTTTTTTTGAAGCAGGAATTGGACCAGTTAGCATAAATACTGGGTCATCTCCTACGACAGAGATTGATACTATTTCTGCTCTTGGATTTGCTTGAATTTTCTTGAGGCCTGATTCATTACAAACTAAAACTGCTGCAGCTCCATCAGTTATTTGGCTTGCATTACCAGCGGTTATAACTCCCCCTTCGGTAACAGTCTTCAAGCCAGCCAATTTATCAAAGCTTGCATCAAATCTTATTCCCTCATCAGCGATTACCATATCTTCAATGCCTTCAGCATTCTTGCCTTTAACGGGAAGAATTTCACGATCAAAAAAATTAGATTCTGTTGCATTAGCTGCTTTTTGATGACTTTCTAGGGCAAATTGATCAAGATCTTCTCTTGAAAGATTCCATTTATCTGCAACAAGTTCAGCACCGGTAAATTGTGAAAAGAATATCCCCGGATATCTCTCCTTCATTCCCTCTGAATCAAAAGGGAGTCCATGACCTGCATCAAAACCGTCTTTTACTGCGGCTCCAATTGGAACCATTGACATAACCTCAACACCGCCACCTATGACGATGTCCTGAGTACCAGACATTACTGCTTGAATAGCAAAATGAATTGCTTGTTGGGAAGATCCGCATTGTCTATCTACAGAAGTACCAGGAACAGACTCAGGAAAAGAGGAGGAAAGAACTGCATTCCTTGCAATATTTCCTGACTGGGCTCCAACTTGATCAACACAACCAAAGATTACATCATCAACGAGCTCAGGATCCATATCCAGTCTAGAGACTATCTCATCAAGAACTTTTGCCCCTAAATCTGCAGGATGCCATAAACTTAATCTTCCATCTCTTTTTCCACCAGCAGTTCTAACTGCTTCTACAATAAATGCTTTTTCTGCCATAAAAACTCCAAAAAAAAATGATTGAGTAAATTCTAATACTCAATCATTTTTCAGGCAAATATATTAAATTATTTTTTCTTTGATTTTGATTTGATGTGGGCAGCTTTTATTTGTTTTACGAGAGCATTTCGTATTTTTTTATTTTCCCTTAAAAAATTGCTTGCATTAGTTTTGCCCTGACCAATTTTTTCGTCATTATAGCTATACCAAGAACCTGCTTTCTCAATGAGACCCAGTTTTTGTCCAAAGTCGATAATTTCTCCTTCAACATTGATGCCCTTTCCATATAAGATTTGGAACTCTGCTTTTGTAAATGGTGGAGAGACTTTATTTTTTACTACTTTAACTCTTGTCTCATTACCTATGACTTCTTCTCCTTCTTTTACTGCACCAATTCTTCGTATATCTAATCTAACTGACGAGTAGAATTTAAGAGCATTACCTCCTGTGGTAGTTTCAGGGTTACCAAACATAACTCCTATTTTCATCCTTATTTGATTGATAAAGATTACAGTGGCATTTGATCTTTGAATGTTTCCAGTAATTTTTCGTAAAGCTTGTGACATT
>CACEAR010000009.1 GCA_902557575.1 uncultured SAR86 cluster bacterium | reverse complement strand
AAATAAAAGACATTATTTGAAAAAAATCATAAAAAAACCCTTAATTTAAAAGATAATTTTATTTAATAAAACTGTTTACAATAAGGTAACCTATAGGTATATTGTTGGGATCGGAACATGTTTCCGGTGTAATTTTATGCATATATATGGGGAAAATATTATGAAAAATTTAAGTTTTTTAACTTTGTTTGCTTTCCTTAGTGTTGGTTTTGTTGTCGCAGATGAGCCAGTTGATGAAGATGTTGAAGTTGTTACAGAGGCAACAATGTCTGAATCATCTGATGCAGCTGATGACGAGGATGTCCAAGAGCTAGGAAGAGTAAGCGTAACTGGTTCTAGAATTAAAAGAGTTGATATTGAGGGTGCAACACCTTTAATAACAATTACTAGAGCTGATATTGATAACGCAGGTTTCCAAACTGTTTATGACGCAGTAAGTAACCTTACTCAAAACACAGGTAGTGTTAATGGTGAGAACTTCCAGGCTGGTTTTAATGCTTCATTGCAACCAATCAACCTTAGGGATTTCGGGCCAGGTAGAACACTTGTACTTGTTAACGGTAAGAGAACTGCAGACTATCCGTTTCCATACAATGGTGAATCAGCTTCTTTTAACTGGGGTGCAATACCACTTGCAGCTGTTGAAAGAATTGAAGTTTTAACTTCAGGTGCTTCATCTATTTATGGTTCTGATGCTGTTGCAGGTGTTGTAAACGTTATATTAGTTGATGGATTAGAAAGACAAACTGCAAGAGTTGTTGCCGGTGGTGGTGTTAACGCAGGATCAGGCGGTGAGACTCTTAACCTTGAATTTGCAGGTGGAGGATTTGGTGAAAGATATTCCTATACATATGCATTAGAGTATTACGATGAAAAATCAGTGCCTATAAGTTCAAGAAGTGAGCATGACTCTTATAAAGATGCCCAAGATGGTGGGTTACCATCTAGAGGTCTTTTAATAAGAGATCAATTTGGAGGAAGATTTAATCACTACACTCCTGAGGAGCTTATTGATGGTTTAAATGCACCCTTTGATCCCTCTTCAGGTCTTGTACCTACAGCTGGATATACATGTCAAGATGCTGGTGATTATTTTGCACCAACTGAAACTGAAATAGGTAACTATGTGCCATTTGCTGTCGGTGCATGGTGTGCAATTGATACAAGTTCAAACGGTTCTTTAACAAACGAAAGAAAAAGAACTGCTGCATTCTTATCAGGAACATATGAGCTTACTGACTCTGTTGAAGCTTATGCTAAATATGTTTACTTAGAAACAGATACTATCGGAACACTTGATAACTTATTCACACCTTTTGTATGGGTAGCAGGTCCACAAAGATTTGGACGTACAGACAGTGCTTGGTATCCAAACACTTCAACTAACCCAGCAACTGGTTCTTACCAATTTGATCCAGGTTACTCTGCATTTATGGATTTCAGAATCCAGAAAATTTTCCCAGGAGTATATAGAGGATCATCATATGTTGAAGACACTTCAACAATTGATTTTGGTTTAAGAGGTGTTCTTAATAACGGTTATGAGTGGGACGTATCATATACAGAAAATACTTATGATGTTGTTCAAACAGGAAGAAACTTCCTTGCTAGCGCTCTATACGACAAAATCCATAACATTGGTGGTGTAGATGGTTTTGGTAACCCTTGTGTATTAGATACTAATGACCTCATTGACGGAGATCCATCGAATGGTGAAGTTGATGACTGGTGGGGTATATATGGTTACTCAGCTTCTTATAGCCAACCAAACTGTTACAACTGGGATTGGTATTTAAGCACTCAAACTTCTGCTGATGCAGAAGCTTTAAGAGTAGATAATATTGAGCCTGCTGATGCATTCAGTGAGCTTTTCCAAGCTACTTTGACTGGTGACTTAATGCAGATGCCTTATGGCCCACTTTCATTTGCTGCAGTTATTGAAAATCAAACAAAAGGTTACGAAGTAAATCTAAGTGATCTTAACAAGCAAGGACTCCTTTGGGGTATTGGTGGTGTTGACGGCGGCGGTGAAAGAGAAAGAAACGCTGTTGGTATTGAGTTAAACATTCCAGTTGCTGAAAATGTTTTAATAAACGTTTCAACAAGATGGGACGAGTATGATGACGCTGTTGTTAATGTTGACAGAAGAACTGCTGGTGCATCTATGGAGTGGAGACCAAAAGATAACGTTCTCGTTAGAGCTTCATGGTCAGAATCATTTAAAGCTCCTGACTTACCTTACTCATTTGTTGGTGAAAGAAGATTCTTTACATCACAAACTGACTGGTACCAGTGCTGGTATGACGGCAACTTTGGTAATGGTGGAGAAAATTGTGGTGGTGCATATGGCATTATCAACATTGACGGTATAACAACTGGTAACCTTGGTCTTAAAGAAGAAGAAGGTGATTCATATGCTATTGGTGTCGTATGGGAGCCAATGGATAGAATGGTTGTTACAGTTGATGCTTTCCACATTCAATTAGGTGATATCGTTTCTACTAAATCATTAAGTGCTTTAACACTTGACGAAGCAGTATGTAGAGCAAGAGCAGCAGGTGATACACTTGATGCATTCCCTGACTATCCTTCATCATACTGTGATCAAGTTATTGGTAACATTATTAGAGGTGGTAAAGACTTTACAGTAAACCCAACTCCAGAAGGTAGTATTACTGCAATCTATGAGACTCCAGTAAACATTGCTGGTCAAGAGTTCTTAGGTATTGATACTGCTGTTTCTTATGCATGGGTAACTGACAAGGCTGGAGACTTTAACTTTAGCGTATTTAGTTCACATCAAATTGATCTAAAATATGCTGAAGATGTTGGTGATCCACTGCTTTCATATATGAATAACAGCTATACACCTAGATCTAGACAGTCTGTCAGACTTGGTTGGACAAGAGGTGATTGGGGTGCTGGTATGTCAGTACTTAGAGTTGGACATATGGAATATCTCGATGGTTCAAAAGGTAGCCCATATTTCAATACTAACCTTACAGTTAATTACGATCTTACTCAGGATTCATTCTTAGCGTTTACAGTTACAAACTTATTTGACGCTATTCCGGATACTGATGCTCCGTATGATAGAGGAAGTTCTTTCTATCCATATGGGTTTAACTCATTCAGATACCCAAGATTTGGCCCAGAAGCTTATCTTGTATATCAAATGAGATTCTAAGATTAGGAATTATTAAAAAGGAGGCTTTTGCCTCCTTTTTTTTGTCAATAAATTAAACATTTTTTACTCGGTAAATTTTAAGTAAAAATAAGAGTTTTAGAGTATAATTTGTGGTCACTTAAAGGGACATAATGATGCGTTTAAATATGAATAAAAATATTCTTGCTCTTTCTTTGTTTTCATTCTTTTCTTTTGCAATTTATGCACAAGAGATAACTACTGTTAATGATGTTGATTTACTTACTGAATCAATAAACATTTCAACCGATAGCCTTGAAAACTCTGCTTTAACTCAAGAGCAAATTAATAAGCTAGATGAGACTACAAGGATCTTATTAGCTGACTATCAATCTACATCTAAAGAATATGAGTCACTAAAACTCTACAATGACCAGGTTCAAAAAATAATTAATTCACAAATTGAAGAAATTGCTAATATATTATTTCAAATAGATGAGCTTGATAAAACCAATCAGAAGATTGTCCCGCTTATGATAAAAATGATAAATGGTTTAGAAGACTTTATTAATCTTGATGTCCCATTCTTAATGAAAGAAAGACAAGATCGCTTAGCAAACTTGCGTTCCACGATGGATAGAGGCGATATCTCAACTTCAGAAAAGTTTAGACTAATTACAGAAGCTTATAAAACCGAGCTTGAATACGGAAGGACAATTGAGACCTATAGAGACACAATAAATATTGATGGTGTAGACACAAGTGCTGATTTTCTTAGAATTGGAAGAATAGCTCTAACATACCTTACAACTGATGGAAGCAAGGGCGGATATTATGATCTCAATGAAAAAACGTTCTTGAAATCATCTGGTTCTATTAAAAGAGCTACTGAGGATGGTCTAAAGATTGCTGCAAAGCAAGCACCTCCAGCTTTAATTCAAATTCCAATTTACAAGGATTAAAAATGAAAATAAGATTTTTACCTTTATTACTAATCACTTCTTTTGTTTTTGCACAAGAAAGCGCTGAACAACCTGTCGAACCAATAATTACAGACCTTGATAGGTTAGTTGAATCAGTTAAAAAAACAGCGTCATCTCGATCTGCTGAGGATAATGCAAGACTTCAAAGATTTTTAGCCGACAAAAACAGACAACAATATCTTCTAAATCAAATGAAGGCTAATTTAAATGCTGAAGAAGACAGAAGTGAAAGGCTTACTAAAGAATATGAAGACAATGACTCAAGACTTGCTGATCTTGAAGAGCAGCTTACTTTAAAACTTGGATCTTTTGGTGAGCTTTTTGGTATTGTTCGACAGACAGCCGGTGAATCAAAAGGGCAATTCTCATTATCCCTCACAAATATTGAATATCCAGAAAGAATTGAATTCTTAGGAGACATTGCTGAGAGAAAAAGTCTAGACCTACCTACTAATGAAGAATTAGAAAAACTTTGGTTTGAAATATTAAATGAACTTAATCAAAGCGGAAAAGTTAAGGAATACAGTACACAAATTCTTTCTAAATCAGGAGAGGTCGTTGATGCAGAAATTTTAAGAATGGGTGTTTTTAATTCAGTGGCAAATGGAATGTACCTAAACTTAGTTGCTGAGCAAAACGTACTTGAATATTTACCTAAACAACCTGATGGTGGAATAAGACGATCAGCAAAAAGATTGCAGAACTCAGATAGTGGGACCTATCATGAAGTTTATATAGACCCAACTAGGGGATCTTTATTAACAAAACTCATCGATAGAGCAGGGTTTTTTGAAAGAATCAATCAAGGTGGCTTTGTGGGTTATATCATTATCCTACTTTTTGTAATCGGAATTGTTCTCGGTGCAATGAGATATCGCTTCTTGACTGCTGAATCTAAAGTTCTTGATGCAGAATTAGCAAGTGGTAATTTTTCTGAGAATTCTGTTCTTGGAAAACTTAATAGGATTTTTAAAGACTATAAAGGAACTACTCCTGAAGATCTTGAGGCACAACTCGAGGATGTTTTATCAAGAGCCGTTCCTGTTCTTGAGCAAAATCTCAGTACTATCAAATTATTAGCAGCTGTTGCTCCTCTTCTTGGGTTGCTAGGAACAGTTGTAGGTATGATTGAAACATTCCAATCCATAACACTCTTTGGTACAGGAGATCCAAAGCTTATGGCTGGTGGAATATCGCAGGCGTTAGTAACAACAATGCTAGGACTGATTGCTGCAGTTCCACTCCTTTTTGTTCACAACATACTTGAATCTAGAAGTAGAAGCATTACTCAAGTTTACGAAGAACAAGCAATTGGATTTATTGCTTCATTTTCAACTAGACAAAAATAAGCATGTTTTATTATTTGTCTCTACCTTTTGTATCTTTACTAGATTTTTTTGATAGAGGCGGACCTGTAATATTTATTTTATTTGTTGTCGCCATAATAATGATTACTCTTCTTGTTGAGAGATTAATATTTTTTATAAATGATCTCAAAAAGCTCAGTGCTGACAGAGTTTCAGAAGTTCAGGAATGTCCTTCAGATAACAAATGGATTAGAAGTAAAATAAAATTAAAGAATATTTCGATCTTAAATTCAGAATCTTCTAAAAATCTTCTTACAATCCAAGGCTTAATAGCGCTATGTCCATTGTTGGGCTTGCTTGGGACTGTAACTGGGATGATTGAAGTATTTGATATTATGGCTATAACGGGAACCGGAAATGCAAGAGCTATGGCTTCAGGAATTGCAAGAGCAACATTGCCAACAATGACTGGACTTTTCATTTCTATTGTTGGCTTATTTCTCCTTACGGCTATTAAGTCCTCAATAGAGAAAGCTACACTTGAAGCAAAACATACAATAGAAACAATTTAATATGATTAAAAGAAGGAATAGAGCTAGAGACGAATCAACAATAGATATTACACCTATGCTGGATATTGTTTTTATTATGCTTATATTTTTTATTGTTACTACATCGTTTGTGAAAGAAACTGGAGTCGAGGTAAATAGACCAAATGCCTCTACAGCTGTCAGAGACGAAAGAGGTAATATACTTATAGCTATTACTGCAAATGATGAGATTTGGATAGATAAAAGAAGAGTTGACCTAAGATCGGTAAGGGCAAATATTGAAAGACTAAAAGCTGAGAATCCTGAAGGTTCAGTAATAATTCAAGCTGACAAAGCTTCAAAAACAGGTTTTTTAGTTGAAACAATGGACCAAGTAAGGTTAGCCGGAGTACAAAATGTTTCAATCGCTGCTGAACAGGATTAATTTAGAAAATAGATTAACCGTTTCAATAGTTGGCGGTTTTTCTATTGCCTTCGCTATCTTTCTAACCATTTATGTAATTATCCTACCCAGTGATAAAAACTTTGATACTGCAAAAGATTCTAGTCTTGTTGACTTTGTAAGATTAAGAAAAAATGACTTCTTGAACGAAAGGGAAAGAGCTCTTCCTGAAAAACCACCTCCACCAAAAAAGCCTCCTCCACCAAAGCTAGAAACTCCTGAAGTGGTCCAACCTGTTCAGAACTTAAACATTAAGTTTCCTACTTTAAATACACCGGTTGATTTAAAAGGCGCATTTCTTCGTGGTGCAAACTCTTTAGCTTCTAATAGTGGACTTATACCTTTAGTAAAGATACAGCCTAAATATCCACGAGAAGCATTAAAAGGAGGTAAAACTGGTTTTGTCACAGTTCGACTGACGGTTGACGAGAAGGGCAGAGTCATAAGTGCTATAATTGAAGAGTCTAGACCACCTAGGATATTTGACGCTGCTGCTATACAAGCAGTTCTTAAATGGAAGTTTAAACCAAGAGTTATTGACGGAGTTGCGGTCAAACAGGTAGGTCTAACTACTATTGAATTTAATTTATGATGAAAAGATTTTTACCTTTAATTTTGATAGCTAGTTTTAGCGTTTCATCTGCAGAGCAGGCAATAACACAATGGGTTTACAATACCTTGGAAAGAGCTCAGGCAAATTTAGACAAGGGTAATCTTGAAGCTGCAGAAAGGATTTATTATGACTATGCTAATGATACTTGGTCTTCACGTTCCTATGATCATTTTGTAATTCTTAGAACTTATGCTTATTTCTTAATATCATATGACAGAAACGAAGAAGCTTTGAAGTACCTCAAGCAGGCAAGCCTCAAACGAGATATGCCCCCTTATGATATTTTTGAATTAAACTTTACTCTTGGTCAAGTTTATTATGTTAATGGCGATAGAGAAAATGCCAAGAAAACTCTTCTAAAGTGGGTTGAAATAGGTGAAAAAAATAAACTTGATCTCAAGCCTGAGGGTTATGCAATATTGGCAACAATATATGCACAAGATGAAGAGTGGGGCAATGCTCTTAAATTCATTACACTAGCTATTGATAACTCTTATAAATTCGTTGAAGATTGGGCGCAGTTGAAGTTTGCTATTCATACTGAAAGAAAAGAGTATCTTGATGCATTAGAAATATCTCAGGACCTAGTTAGATATAAGCCTAAAAATAAACAATACATTGAACAGATGGCAGGTATTTACAACATAATTAAATTTGAAGAAGAATCGCTAGCCACTCTTGAGTTTAAACTTCAACAAGACTTGCTTAAGAAACCATCTGAATATATTAACTTAGCTAATTTTTATTTATACAAGGGTTTGCCAGTGGACTCAAGTAAAGTAATTGAAAGAGGTTTAAAGCTAAAAGTTTTAGATAATAATATTAAAAACAATGAGCTCTTGAGCAATGCTTACATAATTGCTAAAGATTTCGATAATGCTGTTAGATCATTAATCAAAGTAACTAAGATAACCAATGATCCTAAGTATGACTATCGAATTGGTCAAATTCAATTGCAGAATTCTAAATATGAACAAGCTATCAAATACTTTAATATTGCTAGAGATAAAGGATGGAATAGAAAACCTGGATCACTCGAAATGCTCCTAGGAGTCTGTTACATCGAGATAGATGACTTTAAGAATGCTCGCCTTGAACTTAAAAAAGCAATAGATTTTGGCAAAGAGAAAGAAGCAAACCCTTGGCTATCCTATATAGAATCTACAGAGGGTTTGAGAGCAGCTGCCTCAAGATAAAACACAAAGTTTGATCATTTCATGTATGTAAAGTAAACTTGACACCTATGAGCTTGATAAAAGTAAAAAATCTTAAAAAACAGTTTCAAATTGGAAGTGAAACAGTCAATGCAATTAAAGATATTAGTTTTGATGTAAATGCAGGTGAGTTTATCTCCATTATGGGTCCTTCCGGATCTGGAAAAACTACTTTAATGAATATTATAGGATGTCTTGATACACCAACTTCAGGAGAGTATCACCTAGATGATAATGAGGTAAGTCTTCTTGATGATAATGAATTAGCGGCAATAAGAAATAAGAAGATTGGTTTTGTATTTCAATCTTTTCATCTTTTATCTAGGAATACTGCGCTTAACAATGTAATGCTGCCTCTCACATACGCAGGATTTGATAAAAACGAAGCGTTAAAAAAGGCTAAAAGCGTTTTGGATAAAGTGGGTCTTGAGGATAGAGTAAGTCATAAGCCAAATGAGTTGTCTGGCGGCCAACAGCAAAGAGTTGCTATTGCAAGGGCGCTTGTAAATGATCCAAGTATTGTATTTGCAGATGAGCCGACAGGTAATCTTGACACCAAAACAGGTGAGGAGATTATGAGCCTTTTTAAAGAGCTGCATAGGAATGGACAAACAATAATAGTTATAACCCATGAAAATGATATTGCTGATCAAACTGACAGGATAATAACAGTAAAAGATGGATTGATAGAATCCGATGAGAGGATAGTTTAATGAGATATTTGTATTTAATACCTATTTTAATTTTAGTTAGTTGTGGTGGTGGATCAAATGAGTCTCAATCATATTCTTACTATCAAAAGAAAGATGTAGAGCCTAAACAGCTAGATTTAACCATTGAGGCTTCAGGAGAGATTGAAGCAATATATTCTGTAGAGATAAAATCTAAAGCTTCTGGAGAAATTTTAGACCTACCTGCTGAAGTTGGAGATTTTGTAAAAAAAGGAACAATACTTGCGAGGATTGATCAAAGGACACCAAAAAATGTTCTAGATCAAGCTGAAGCAGATCTAAAACTAGCTGAGGTAAGATTAGAAAATGCTGAAGCACAATTAGTAAGAGGGCAGGCTTTGCATGCTGAGGGAAGCATCGCAGATAAGAACTTTGAAGAAATTCAGGAAGGCTTTGCATCTGCAAAGTCTCAACACGTAAGATCTATAGTTAATGTAGAAAATGCAAAAATTGCGTTAGATGATACATTGGTTAAGTCGCCACTTGATGCAACTATTATTTCCAGACCCGTTGAGGTTGGCCAGGTAATTTCTTCGCCAACTTCTGCAGTTGGAGGTGGAACAGTCTTAATGAGAATGGCTGACCTATCAAAAGTAAGAATCAGAGCTTTTGTTGACGAAATTGATATTGGGAAAGTAACAGTAGGACAAGAAGTATCCATTAGAGTAAGTGCTTTTAGAGAAGAAATATTTTCAGGCAAAGTTTCAAAAATTGAACCGCTTGCCATAGTGCAGCAGGGTGTGACAATTTTCCCAGTACTAATAGATATTGAGAATAAAGATAACCTTCTTCTTCTTGGCATGAATACCGATGTTGTGATTCAAGTTATAGATGCAGAAGTTGCAGTAAGTGCACCTACAGGAGCTTTAAGAACAAGAGATGATGCACATTCTGCCGCAGAAATACTAGGAATAAGCAAAGCCACTGTTGATAATTTTCTTGAAAAGAAAGTTGATGGTGAAAACTTTACAAAATTTATAGTTTTTAAAAATTCCTCAAAGGGTCCAACTCTCTCTTGGGTTGAGATTGGTATTTCTGATTTAGCTAATGTAGAAATTAAAAAAGGTCTTAATAATGGAGATCAAGTGTTTGTTCTGCCTAGCAAGGGCTTAGTAGATTATCAAAATAGATTTAAGGAAAGAGTTAAAAATAGCTTCGGTTAAGGTGTAAATTTGTTATTCACAGAATCAATCAAGACTGCTCTCGATTCAATAAAATCAAATGCAACTAGATCTTTTTTAACAGCGCTCGCCATCATAATAGGTATTGCCTCTGTTATCGCTATGCTTAGCATTGGTGCGGGAGCTCAACAAGCTCTTGAGGATGAAATTGATGCACTAGGTGGAAGAATCCTAAGCGTATATCCAGGACAAACTAGACGTGGAGGAGTTAAAGGGTCATATGCACCTTTAGAAATCAAAGATGCAGAATCTTTAAGAAGATTTACTGAGTTTGCTTGGGAAATAGCACCCGAAATGAAAGATCGCAGACAGATTCAATTTGGAAATGCTAACTATAGTGCTCAAATTGGTGGTTATTGGTCTAATCATGACTCAGCAAGAGGTTATGAAATTGATGAAGGCAGATTTTTTTCAGAGGAAGAGGATTTGTCTAGAAGAAGGGTTGCTGTCATTGGTGCAGATATTCCAAAGGAATTAAAAACATCTTCAAGAGCGCTCATTAATAACGAACTCTTAATAAATGGTGTTCCATACAAGGTTATAGGTATTTTAAAAAAAGAGGGTTCTAGAGGTTGGGAGTCTCCTGATAATGAAGTTTACGTTCCAATCATGACTGCTAGCACAAGAATATTTGGCACCAGAAATCTTCGTTCAATAAATGTAAAAATACCAAATGATTCAAGTGTGGAGGAGTCCATGCTATACATAGAGCAAATATTGAGAGTTGCACACGATATAGGTCCAGGACAACAAAATGATTTCAGGATTAATGATTGGAGTCAATATGCTGATTTACAAAGACAAGCTACAGCCATATTTACAGCATTACTTACAGGTATCGCATCTATTAGTTTGCTTGTCGGAGGAATAGGGGTGATGAATATAATGCTTGTTTCGGTTACTGAAAGAACTAAGGAGATAGGATTACGCAAAGCGCTAGGAGCTACAAATTCAGTAATTTTGATGCAATTTATTATTGAAGCAATTGTTCTTTGTATATTAGGAGGAATATTGGGAATCCTTCTAGGTGTTCTAATTGTTTATGGATTTACAGTTGGAGCATCATTTTTTGATGCCGACTTTCCATTCTCAATTCCAATCTATGCAATTATTGGATCATTAAGCTTTTCAGCTTTAGTTGGACTATTTTTTGGCATATGGCCAGCTAGGAGAGCAGCTAGACTTGATCCAGCAGTATCCTTAAGATATGAATAATGAAAGTTTTGCAAATCCTTCCTCAGCTAAACATAGGTGGAGTTGAAAGAGGAACACTAGATCTATCAAAAGCACTAATTCAAAAAGGTCATGAATCCTTCGTAATTTCTGGAGGAGGAATTTTAGTTGATGAACTCGAACAGTTTGGAGCAAAACATTACGAAATTCCAGTTCATATTAAAAGCTTGAGGACCTTATCTCTTGCAAAAAATTTATCTGAAACCATATCTTCTATAGATCCAGATATTGTTCATATTAGATCGAGAATGCCAGCTTGGGTTAATTATAGAGCTTTTAAAATGCTTCAAAAAAAACCTCTTCTTGTATCAACTTTTCATGGTCTTTACAGTTTTCCAATTTATTCCAAGGTTATGTCTTTTGTTGATCACTCTATTGCAATATCTAAGACTGTTGAGAGCTATATTCTTGAAAATTACAAACTAGATAAGAATGATATAACAGTCATCCCTAGAGGATGTGATCCAGTTGAGTTCAACAATGATGAAATTAATCCTGAGGATAAGGCTGAGATAGTTAATGAGTTCCCACAAATTGTTGGAAAAACAGTACTAACAATTCCTGGAAGGATTACAAAATGGAAGGGTGTAGCAGAATTTATTGAATTATTATCATTGCTTGATGACAATTATCATGGGCTTATTGTTGGGCCAACTGCAAAATCTAAACAAAAGTATCTAAATAAACTACAAAATAAAGTTTCTTCATTAGATTTAGAAAATAAGATTACTTTCACTGGCTCCAGAAGAGACATTGCTAATATTTACAAAATATCAGATATAGTTTTTAACTTATCGCAAACCCCAGAGCCTTTTGGAAGGACTATGATTGAAGCCATTGCATGCGGAGCTAGAGTGATAGGATGGAATCATGGAGGAGCTTCAGAAATATTGTCAGAATTATTCCCTCAAGGGCTTGTAACATTGAATGACATGAATGAGCTCTTAAACACCACTAAAAAAGTGGCTAAATCTAATTCTGAACCAAGAGAAAATATTTTTACGGCCAATAGAATGACAAATTCTACGATTAACCTATATCAGAATCTAATAAGTTAGTATAAATACTAAGGAGACTATTATTTGCTTTTGTAAACGTAAAATCAGCTCTTACTTTTTCAAAAGCAGAACTTTGATCAATGGTTGAGATCTGATTTATTGAATTCTTCAAAAGCTCACCTAGGTCATCAAGAGAGTTTGGATTGCATAAATACCTTCCATCAAGAATATCAGGCATGTGCCCAACTTTGGTAGAAATTACTTTAATTCCTCTTAATAACGCCTCTAAGGCAACTCTTGGTCCGCCTTCTCTTCTGGAAGAGATTATTAACATTTTTGCTCTTGAATAAAACTCATCAATCTCATTTTTTGAAACACTCTCCTCAATGAAAATCTTACTTTCTTGAGAGGTATCCTTAATTTGTTTTAAAAGATTCTTTTTTAGTCTCCCACTTCCTAAAATTATTAGTTTTTCATCTATATCTTTCCAAGCATCGATTAAAATATCAAAACCTTTTTCTTTTACCAATCTTCCTATTGCTAAGAAGTACTCCTTTCGAGATCCTGGGTCATAACTGATCGGATCGAGCGCCCAGTTACTTATAACTAATTTATTTTTATTTTTTAGCCTATCTAGATATGTTGCATTTCCCACAGTTATAAAGTCAGCTTTATCAAACTCATCAAGATCCTTTTTTACACCATGAATCGTTGCAACATGTTTCGCATTGAAGAAACTTTTTACTTTATTAATCATATAAGTTGGTTTAGCCGCATGAGTATGAATAATATCTGGTGAAATTTCTTTTATTAGAAGAAATAAGCGTAAAAGTCCGATAGGGGAGTTTCTTCCAAGAGAACTAAAGCGAATTTTAGATACGTTGTTATTAAATTTCTTAAGAATAGATTTGTTTGTAATTATTATTACCTGATGATTATTAGACTGTTCATTTGAGATTTCATCAACATACTGCTCGATACCAGCAAAAGTATCACTTGAAAGAAAATGGCATATTCTCATTTTTTAAATCTCTTTTCTATTTCATATACAACCTTTTCTACTTCTCTAAATGTATCATGCAGTGTATTAGGTTTGTTTAAGGATATTGTTTTTATTTCACTATTTTCTAAATATTTCTCTTCAATGAAACCTACGTATTTATTATCTTTAACTTCATCTATTAGTTTGGTTATTTTATTTTCTCTAGGAGAATGCATATCAAAAAGATAAGTTTCACCGCTTGAGGATAATGACTCAAATATCATATTTACTGAATCAGGAGTAACAAATTTAAATTTTGCTTTTGGTAGATAATTATCAAGGGGTTCAAAATTCGAAGTTACATCTATAAGTTTTTCAATTGAAGTACTTTTTTTAATTCTCTCATTGAAGCTTTTTGGAGTTCTTCTTGAATTAAAAACTATCCATTTAGTATTTGGAAATAATGAAATTACAAAATCAATTTGAGAAATTAGATAATCATCATCAAAATTAAAATGTTTATTTAATCCTCCAACAACAATTAAGCCGATGTCTTCTAGCTCTGGATTTATATTAACCTTAGCAATTGACCCAATGTATGTAAAAACATTATCAGGCACCACTTTATAGTCATGCCTTGGAGCAACAATTAGATCAAATTTAGATTCAAAAAGTTGAGGCTTCATAACAGATATAACTTTTGTTTTACTTTCAATTTTGTATCGCAGCATAGGAATTGTAGTTTTTGAACCAGCACCAATAATGATGTCTGGGATTGAATCTTGTTTTGGTTTAATTTTTAGCAAGTATAAAAAAAGCTCTAACCAGACTGGATTACTTATATATATCTCCTCAATAAGAAGATCTTGCGTTAAAGCCAAATTATCTAATATTGCATGAACTTGCTTTTCATGACCTTTTTTTGAATCTTTAAACCAACAAATTTTCATAAAACAACATTATCTTTTATTTTTAATTAAAATATACACATATATTATGATCGTTCAAAACAAAATAGATAAATTGTTAAGAGATAACTTGAATGTTTCTAAATTAATAATTAGAAATGATAGCAATAAGCACAATGTGCCACCAAATAGTGAATCACACTTTAATGTTCAAATTGTATCTGATGATTTTCAGGACTTATCTCAAGTTCAAAGACATAAGATAGTTTATAAAGCCGTTGAAAGTTTGCTTACTGAGATTCATGCATTTTCAATCACAGCCATAACAACTTCAGAATTTAAAGAAAACCCGTCCTTAAAAGACACTCCAGATTGTGAAAATTAATGAAAATTGGTGTTGAAAAATATATTGGTATTATTCTAAAAAATTCTTTGATTAGCTTTTCCATACTTTTTATATTTTTAATAGGCTTATATCCAGGTATTTCTAACTTCCAGCTCGATGCATCTTCTGACTCACTTGTGCTAGAAAATGATCCAGACCTCAAGACATACAGAGAAATGGGTAACTTATTTTCTGATTCCGATTTTCTTATAGTCACTATGCGTCCTAATGAGGATATTTTTACCAACAAATCACTCCAAAGAATTGAAAAGATAGAGAATGAGATTCTTGAAATAGATGGAGTAAGTCAAGTTTTATCGATTCTAGATGCACCAATAGTTGAACAACCAAAAGTCTCTCTTTCGGAAATAGGTGACAATATAAAATATTTACTGGATGAAGGCATTGATCTACAAAAAGCAAAACAGGAAATATTAAGTAACCCTATTTATCAAGAATTAATTGTAAGTAAGGATGGCTCAACAACAGCTTTTCAAATCTTACTTGATAAGAATGAAAGTTATGAAAGTCTAATTCAGCAGAGATATGATTTGCTTAACTCAAACAAGCCAAGCATTTTACTTGAAGTTAACCGTAAAATTAATGAACAAAATTCATTTATTCAGGAAAAAGAAAAAAGGATTGTTGCAGAAATAAGATCTGTAATAAACAACAACAGAGATTTTGGTGTACTTTTCTTGGGTGGTCCAGCAATGATAGCTAACGATATGATTGACTTTATTAAATCTGATCTTTCTATTTTTGGTTTATTAGTCTTTTTGATTTTTGGATTTTTACTATATTTTTTCTTTAGAGACATCAAGCTTGCATTAATACCCTTAATAAATGCAGCATTAGTTATTTATACAACAAGCTCTATTTTAGGATATGCAGATTGGAAAATAAGTGTTGTTTCATCGAACTTTATTGCTTTGCTTTTGATTTTAACTATTTCTATAAGTGTTCATGTTATAGAAAGATTTGTTGAGCTAAAAAAAGAAGATCTTGACGATCGCTTAGTTATTGAGACATTCAGCCAAATGTTTATACCTTGTTTTTTTGCAGTTCTTACAACCGGAGTAGCTTTCCTGTCACTTATTTCTGGTGATATAAAACCGGTTTTAGAGTTTGGGAAAATGATGACGGTTGGAATCATTGTTGTATTTATATTTACATTCACATTTGTTCCTTTAGCATTTCACAACTTGAGCTTTGGTTCTTTGCGAGCATCATCAAAGGTCGGCAGGCTGCCAACAAAAATAGGTAAAAAAATTATTACCAATAAGGCAATAATCCTTTCATTATCAATATTTTTGGGCTTGTTATTTATTTTTGGTATGAATAATTTAAAAGTAGAAAATAAATTCATAGATTATTTCAAAAAAAATACAGAAATATATCAAGGCATGTCAGAACTTGATGAAAAGCTTGGTGGAACCGCAACTCTAGATATTGTTATTTATGAGCCTGATAATTATCTTGCAGGTGAAGATGAGATTAGCGATGAATTTGATGATCTTTTCGATGAGGATATATTTGAAGATGACAATAGTGAGTCCTCGGGTTATTGGTGGAATATATATAACTTAAAGAGACTTGAAGAAATTCATGACTATCTTGATGATAATGAAAATATTGGGAAGGTTTTGAGTGTATCGAGTGGCATAAAACTTGCTCGTAAAATTAATGATAATAATGAATTAAATGATCTTGAACTTGCATTATTAAGATCAGTCTTGCCAGAGGATATAAAAGATACTGTTTTAAATTCTTATATTTCTAACGATGATTCCATTGTGAGGATTTCTACCAGAGTCTATGAGAGCTCTAAATCTTTAAATAGAGACCTTTTGTTGAAAAAAATTAACTCAGATCTGCAGCAAAGATTTGGAATATCAAATGATGAATACAAAATTACAGGTTTAGCAGTCCTTTACAACAATATGCTGCAATCTTTATTTAGCTCGATGCTTAACTCAATAATTATTGTTTATACCATAATTGCATTGATGTTATTAATTCTTTTTAGATCAGTAAAGATCATGCTTGCTGGATTATTGCCGAATATTTTAATTGGTCTAGGAGTTCTTGGAACAATGGGCCTGCTAAAGATCCCGCTTGATATTATGACTATTACAGTTGCTTCAATCAGCGTTGGAATTGCAGTTGATAATACTATCCACTATCTCTACAAATTTAAATCTGAATATGAGCTTAACAATGATTTCAATGAGGCTATGATTGGATCTCATTCAACTATAGGAAGGGCAATTTTTTATACTGCGTCTACAATATCTCTTGGATTTCTAATATTTTCTTTTTCCAATTTTATTCCTACAATTTACTTTGGTATTTTTACAGCACTAGCAATGTTTTTTGCATTTTTAGTATCATTAACTTTATTACCAATTTTATTGGAAAAAGTGAGGGCTTTTGAATAGGATTATTGTATGGGACCACTAAAAGGAATTAAGATCTTAGAGTTTGCTGGAATTGGGCCCGGCCCATTTTGTGGCATGTTGTTGGCAGATCTTGGAGCTGAGGTTATCAAAATAAACCGCCCAGAGTCTAAAGGAAATGGATCAAAGTATGATTTAAATGATAGATCAAAGTTTTCAATCACACTAGATTTAAAAAACGATGAATCAATAAATGAATTGAAAAAATTGATCGCTCAGGTAGATGCAGTATTTGAAGGATTTAGACCAGGAGTGATGGAAAAATTAGGTCTTGCCCCAGATGATTTATTAAGTATCAACGAAAAGCTAGTCTACGGAAGAATGACTGGATGGGGTCAAGAGGGTTTGTTTTCTGATATGGCCGGACATGATTTAAATTATTTGAGTATCACAGGAGCATTAAATGCCATTGGAAGAAAAGATGAGCGACCTCCAGTTCCCTTGAATCTTATTGCTGATTATGGCGGAGGGGGAATGCTATTGGCAGTAGGTATGCTTTCAGCTTTAATCCATTCGCAAAAAACCGGAAAAGGGCAAGTAGTAGATGCAGCAATGATTGATGGCACTTCTATGCTTATGAGCTTATTCTATTCTTTTTATGGTTCAGGTATGTGGGTCAATGAAAGAGAGTCTAACCTTCTCGATGGCTCAGCTCATTTCTATGATACTTACGTATGCAAAGATGGGAAATATTTAGCAGTAGCCTGTATAGAAGATAAGTTTTATAAAGAGATGTTAAATAAATTGGAGATCACTGATGAAAGATTCTCAAAGCAATTCAGTAAAGATATTTGGCCAGAACTTAAATCTATACTTGAAGAAAAGTTCCTCTCAAAAAATAGAGATGAATGGGCTATGATTTTTGAAAATTCCGATGCTTGTATTACTCCGATTCTTGATTTGGATGAGGCTCCAAAACATGCGCATAACAAATCAAGATCAACATTCATTGAGCGTGATGGAGTGGTTCAACCTAATCCATCTCCAAGATTCTCAGAAACGCCTCTTGAGATAAAAAGCTCTCCAAAAAAAATTGGCGAAGATAATGTCTTAATTTCTGAAAAATATAATATTAATCTTTAAAGTTAATTCCAAAGAACAACTTACTATTATTCAATACCTGTTGATTGAATTCTTTAAGGTCTATATTCATTAAAGCTGCAATCTCATTTGCAATGTGAGGAAGAAACTGAGGTTCATTTCTATTATTTTTAGGCTTCATTTCCAAATTCCTTGGGATTAAATAAGGCGCATCTGTTTCAATCATTAGCTTATCCATCGGAATATTTTTGATGCTTTCTCTTAAATCTTTATTTCTCCTTTCGTCGCATATCCATCCAGTTAATCCTATATATAGATCTCTCTCAAGATAATCATCAAGTTGAGATTGGGTACCTGTAAAACAATGAACCACACCTCTTTGGATATCAGATATGTATTTATCAATAACTTTTATAAAATCATCATGAGCTTCTCTTTGGTGAAGAAATAAAGGTAAATTATTTTCAATTGATATTATTATTTGTTGTTCAAAGGCATATATTTGATTTTGATATGAAGATAGATTTCTAAAAAAATCTAACCCAGTTTCACCCACTGCAGATGGTTGATGGATCTTTATAGAATCCTTTAAAGACTTTAAAGTATTCCCATTTAATTCATTTGCATTATGTGGATGCACTCCAAGTGTAAAACATGAATTTTGTCTATATTTATCATTTAAATCTTTTACAAAATCTAATTCACTTAAAGAAGAGCAAACGATATTAAAGTAATTTACATTTCTATTAAGAGCATCAGTAATAACTTTATCTCTTTCACCTGAAAACCTTTCACTTGCTAGGTTTAGTGCAATATCGAAGTATCCATTCATAATTTAGAGTATTTAAGCTTTATCAATTACAATTATGAAGGAAATTATTGAAAAATGAGCTTTTTTAAACAATTTGAAAATTCTATTATTATTGATAAGTCAGATGAAAATATTTTTTCTATGACTCCATCAAAAGATTACTTTGTAGGTAATACTCCTCATGGAGGTTATTTAACAGCAGTAATGCAAAAAGCACTTTCATTAAGCATGCCACATCCGCATGTAATAAATTCAAACACTCTTTATTTAGATAGAACTGAGCCAAAAGAAATTAGTATCCATGTAGATCAGATAAGAGAAAGCAGAGGGTCTTCAGTGGGAAGGGTTTCGTTAATACAAGATGAAAAAATAAGATGCATGATGACAGGAATATGTTCCGATTTTAATTATATGAATGGTGTAAATGACCTAGAAACACTCCCTCCAAATATCTTTAATGAAAAAAGAGATTTTTTTATTTCACTAAACTTTGACAACAAGCAAGAGGGCTTTACACCGAGTTTTATAAAACAGACAAAATGCGATATTGCTAAAAAGCATGCATGGTGGCTTAAAAATGAGAGTGACTTAGGAGATGAGGCAAGATGTGCAGGATTTATTTCAATGGGTGAAGAAATTCCTGATCAATTTGTATTATCTTTTTACTCTGACTTTTTCCCACCAGTTGTCATGAATAAATATGGACCCCTTGGGTGGGTGCCGACACTCTCATTAACAACAAATATTAGACAGCTTCCGACAACAAGTGAGCTTTTTATGGATGTAATTGCAAAAGATCTAAACAAAGGTCTCTTTGAACAAGATTGTCAGATTTGGGATTTAAATAAAAATTTAGTTGCAACGAGTAGACAGCTAACTAGAATACTAAAGTCAGAAGAAAAATTGCCACATTTAATATAACAATAAGGATAAGTTATGAAATTTAAGGGTACTAAAAAATACGTTTCTACAGAAGATCTAAGTATGGCAGTCAATGCATCTGTCACTCTTGAAAGACCTTTATTAATTAAAGGAGAGCCAGGAACAGGTAAAACCTTGCTTGCTATCGAAGTTGCAGAATCATTAGGAAAAAGACTTATTGAGTGGCATATAAAATCTACAACTAAAGCTACGCAGGGACTATATGAGTATGATGCAGTTACGAGGTTAAGAGACTCACAATTAGGCGATGAAAGAGTTAAAGATATTAACAATTACATTAATAAAGGAAAATTATGGGAGGCTTTTGAAGCAGATGAACAGGTTGTTCTTTTGATTGATGAAATTGACAAAGCTGATATTGAATTTCCTAACGATTTATTGCAAGAGCTCGATAGGATGGAATTTTATTGTTACGAGACTGATCAAACTATTAAGGCTAAACATAGACCAATAATTATCATAACTTCAAATAATGAGAAAGAACTTCCTGATGCATTCTTAAGAAGATGCTTTTTCCACTTTATACAGTTTCCAGATAGAGAAACTATGGAAAAAATTGTTGCCGTGCACTATCCAAAGATTAAGAAAAAACTTGTAAAAGATGCATTGGATGTATTTTTTGATGTGAGGAAAATACCGGGTCTTAAAAAGAAACCATCAACATCGGAGTTGGTGGACTGGTTAAAACTTCTTTTATCGGATGACATACCAGATGAAATATTAAAAAATGCCGACTCTTCTAAAGCAATACCCCCTCTTTATGGAGCTCTTTTAAAGAATGAACAAGATGTCCAGCTTCTTGAAAGACTTGCTTTTATGACAAGAAGAGAAGCAAATAACTAATAAATGTTAATAAATCTATTTAATACCGTTAAATCTTCTGGAGTACCTTGCTCTTTGAGAGAGTTGCTCGACTTGATTGGAGCACTTGAAGCAAGGATTACTTACTCAGATATGAATGATTTCTATTATTTATCACGAGCAATATTGGTAAAAGATGAAAAACACTATGACAAATTTGATAGAGCCTTTGAGATATATTTTAAAGGAATGGAAAAATTAGAAGATATTTTTGCAGCTCTTATTCCTGAAGATTGGTTAAGAAAAGAATTTGAAAAACAGCTAACCGAAGAAGAGCTTAAAGAAATTAAATCATTAGGTGGACTAGAGAAGCTTTTAGAAGAATTTAAAAAAAGATTAGAAGAACAAAAAGAAAGACACCAGGGTGGTAATAAGTGGGTTGGCACTGCTGGAACGTCACCTTTTGGCAATTCAGGAAATAATCCAGAGGGGATTAGGGTTGGTGGAAAAGGCGGTGGCGGTAATGCTGTTAAAGTCTGGGAGCAGAGACAATACAAAAACTTAGATGATTCAGTTCTTATAGGCACTAGAAATATTAAGATGGCATTGAGACGTCTTCGTAAGTTTGCTAGGCAAAGTAACAATATGGAACTAGATATGTCAGGCACTATTAAGAATACTGCAAAGAATGGAGGTATTTTAGATATAAATATGCTTCCTGAGAGAACTAATGCAGTAAAAGTTTTGATCTTTTTTGACGTGGGCGGTTCTATGGATCCTTATGTGAAAGTATGTGAGGAGTTATTTTCTGCGGTAAAAACTGAATTAAAAAATTTAGAATATTTTTACTTTCATAACTGTATATACGAAACAGTATGGAAAGATAATAAAAGGAGAAGCCAAGAACGATTTAAATTGCATGATGTTATAAATAAATATTCATCAGACTACAAAGTTATTCTTGTTGGTGATGCAACCATGGCTCCTTATGAGATTACAAACCCAGGAGGAAGCATTGAGCATTGGAATGAAGAGCCAGGAATCGATTGGCTGAAAAGAATTTCCAATCATTTTGAAAAAATAGCCTGGCTTAATCCTGTGCCAGATGATCATTGGGAATATACTTCTTCAGTGTGCCTTATTAAAGAAATATTTGAAGATAGAATGTATCCGCTTACACTTAGAGGATTAGAAAATGCAATGGGAGATTTATCAAAATGAATGATGTAAAAAAAGTTGAAAATTATGGAATTAAATGGGGTCCATTTACTCTGAAGATACCATTTATTCATATAAAATTTCTCACAGCAGAATTTTTACAGGGTATGGTTATATCAGGTGCAACAGCATTTGCAGGAGCCCCTGTTGTAATGGCGCTTGGTTTATCATTTGAGGAAGCTGTTGCATGTTGCTTTATTGCAAGTACTTTAATAACTGCTGGACCAATTATTTTTGGAGAACCTTTTGCCCCAGGATGGGTTACACCAGCTCTTCCCCTCGTAATAGCTTTCTTTATGTCAAAAGGTTTTTTTGACGGTACCTATAGAGTTGAAACATTCCAATATATGGCTGCTATGTGCATAGAATTTACTGCAATAATATTACTTCTAGGAATGACCGGCTTAGGTAGAGTTATTACAGAAAAAATTCCTAATGCTTTAAAATCTGGGATCATTCTTGGAGCAGCTTTAGCAGCATTCCATCAAATATTCTTTAGTGATTATGAAAGATATATAGGCGATGCTCCAATATCTATGATTTTAGCTCTTGTTATTTGTTCAGTTACAACTTTTTCTGAGCCTTTTAAAAGAATGGCAGCAAAAAATAAGGTTTTACAAATTATTGGATCTTTAGGTCTCTTGCCAGGATTTATAGTTGCTGCAATAGTTGGCTACTTATTTGGCGAGATAAATTTTGATATTCAGTCAGGATTTGCAGTACCTCCTGTTGTTGAGGTTTATAATAAGACATCGCCACTATCAATTGGTTTTCCACCAATAGAGTATTTCAGTGAAGTTTTCCCACTAGTTGTTATTGGTTATCTTTTGTTATTTGGAGATTTTGTTACAGGTACTGAAATATTAAAGGATGGTCAAAGCTATAGACCAGATGAAGAAATTAATATTGATATAAACAGGGCTCATAATAGTGTTGGCATAAGAAACTTTTTTGGAACGATTTTAAATCCATTCTTTCCGACTCAGGGTGCGCTTTGGACAGGTGTTCATGTAATAGTTGTGGAAAGATGGAAACAGGGAAGCTCTGTTATGAGATCACTATTCGATGGTATTGGCTCATATTATCTAATGGGAATCCCTTTTTTATATTTTACTCTTCCGTTTGTTACTTTTATGCAACCACTTATGATACTAGCCCTGGGCGTGACTCTTGTTCTTACAGGACTTGCATGCGCTTATGTAGCCATGTCTATGGTTAAAAAGAATTCTGAGATGGCGGTAACTCTAGTTACTGCAGTGCTCATAGCGTTTGGTGGTGAGTACATGTGGCTTGGCATATTAATAGGTTTACTATTAAGTATATTATTAGTTGATAAGGAGATTGAAGCCACCTAATGTCAGAATATGCTCTTGAAATTACTGGCCTCAAAAAAGTCTATGACAACAATGTTGAGGCTCTAAAAGGTATTGACCTAAAAATTACTAAAGGTGATTTTTTTGCCTTACTTGGGCCTAATGGGGCAGGTAAATCTTCGACAATTGGAATAATAAGCTCGATCACTAATAAAACAGATGGAAATATAAAGATATTTGGTGTTGATATTGATCAGAATTTTCCGAAAGCAAAGTCTTTTTTAGGTGTTGTTGCTCAAGAAATTAATTTTTCTCAATTCGAGAAGGTTGAGGATATTGTTATTACTCAAGCTGGATTTTATGGAATCCCTAAAGATATTGCTAAAGAAAGATGTAAGAATCTTCTTAAAAAACTTTCTTTATGGGATAAACGCCATGATCAAGCAAGAAATTTATCTGGTGGTCAGAAAAGAAGATTAATGATTGCAAAGGCATTGGTGCATGAACCAAAACTATTAATATTAGATGAACCCACTGCCGGTGTTGATATTGAACTTCGAAGAGAAATGTGGGACTTTCTCTCAGATATCAATAAAAAAGGAACTACTATAATTTTAACAACACATTATTTAGAAGAGGCCGAGCAGCATTGTAATAACATCGCTATCATTGATGAGGGCTCTATTGTTGAAGATACTTCAATGAAAGAGCTTTTAAGTAGATTATCTATTCAAAGTTTTGTTTTAGATCTTGAGCAAGAGATTCAAGATCTGCCAAATCTCTCAATTTTTGATTTAAAATCTCAAGATCCCAAAACTTTGATTGCTACTCTAACAAAGGATGATGATTTAAACACACTCTTTAATAAACTCTCAGAACATGGGATTAAAGTAAAATCTATGAGAAATGAACAAAATAGATTAGAAGAACTATTTATTAGATTGGTAAAAGAGAAAGATGGAAACTAAAGAACTAATTTGGTCAATAATTACTCTCTCTGAGAAAGAGTTACGAAGATTTTTAAGAATCTGGGTTCAGACTTTAGTTCCTCCGGCAGTAACGACAAGTCTTTATTTTGTTATTTTTGGATCCTTGATAGGCCCAAGAATAGGAGCAATGGATGGATTTGATTACATACAATTTATGATTCCTGGATTAATAATGTTAGCTGTAATAACTGCTGCATATTCAAATGTTGTATCGTCTTTCTATGGCGTTAAATTTCAAAGAGCAATCGAAGAACTTTTAATTTCTCCAATGCCAAATTGGGCAATCCTTTTTGGATATGTTGTCGGTGGCGTTGCAAGGGGAGTCATGATAGGAGTAATTGTATTTTTAGTTAGCCTTATTTTTTACCCAAACTTTGAAATTGCCAATTACGGCTTAACAATTCTTGTTCTCTTCTTAACTTCAATAATGTTTTCACTAATGGGCTTTATTAATGCAGTATATGCAGATAGTTTCGATGACATAGCAGTAATTCCAACATTCGTTCTGACACCTTTAATATATTTAGGTGGAGTCTTTTATTCTATAAATATCCTTCCGGATATATGGAGAAATATTTCTTTAGCTAATCCAATGCTCTATGTTGTGAATACATTTAGAGAAGGAATGTTAGGATCCAGCGACGTTTCAATTCCTCTAGCTTTGGGAATGATGTTCGGATTTATCATTTTATTCACCGCAATATGTTTATATCTCCTTAATAAAGGAATTGGCATACGTCAGTGAAATCAAAATATCTAGGAAAGCATAATTCTCTTCCAAGAAATCCTTCGCTTGATAGGATTTCAAGAAAAGAAGCTAGAAAAGATTTTAATGGATTTGAATCATATGGATTAGATATTTGGAATGCCTATGAATTTTCATATCTTCTGAATGGTAAGCCAAAAATCGTTGTCTTAGAGATTTCAATTCCCTCAAACTCCAAATATACGATTGAATCAAAATCAATGAAGTTATTTTTAAATTCTTTTTTTAATAAGAACTATGAAAATCAAGCAGAAGTTATAAATATGATCTCAAAGAAGATTTCTAAGACATGTAATTCAGAGGTAAAGATTGTATCTAAAAGTAGTTTTAAAACTTTTAATAAAGATAACTTTAATAATAAGTCTGGTCTTTTGGTTTATAAAGGTTTCAGATCAATTTGTCCTGTTACCTCACAACCAGACTGGGGTAATATTTATATTTATTCATCAACAAATACTTTAAATAAAAAAGAAATTTATAATTTCCTATTCAGTCTCAGAAATCACGGTGGGTTTCATGAACATTGCGTTGAAAAGATATTCTTATATATTAAGGAAACTTTTTCAGTCGATCACATAGAAATTTGTGGGAGGTTTCTTAGAAGAGGTGGCATAGATATTAATCCTATTAGGTCATCACAAAAAAAACTATTCTTTGCAAACTTTCGAGAATTTAATCAATAAAAAAATCTTGAAACTTAAAGGAGTCATTTCTTGGATTCTTGAAGATTTTTATTATGATTAAAAAAATCATTGACTTAGAGTAAACTCTAAGATGTATATTAAGCGATTAAAGGAGTATTTATGGATTCATATAAAGGTAAACTTGCTTTAGTAACTGGGGCCTCAACAGGAATTGGTTATGCTATTGCAAAAGAACTTGCTAAGAGGGGAGCAAACTTAATTATTTCAGCAACTGCAAGAAGTGAAGAAAAGCTTCATGAGCTATCATCGCAGATAAAAGATTTAGGATCAGAATGTCATATTTTTTTAGAGGATTTATCTAAGATAAATTCAGGCAGATCATTGTATGACCAAATTAAATTACAAAACTTACATGTGGACCTTTTGATTAACAATGCTGGTTATGGGAGATGGGGTACCTTTCATGAAGTAGAGATGGATGATTATGCTGACATGATACAGCTGAACGTAACCTCGTTAAGTGAGCTATCACATTTATTTATTCCAGATATGATCTCAAAGGGTGAGGGCGGAGTTATTAATGTAGGCTCTGTAGCTTCTTTGACTCCAGTGCCTTATTCAAGTGTATATGCTGCAACAAAGGCATATGTTCTATCGCTTAGCGAAGGCTTAAGATATGAATATAGAAACTCTAACATAAGAGTAATGGCTCTTTTACCAGGCGCAACAGTTTCAAATTTTGGTCAAGTAGCCACCGCCAAGTCAGATAAATTAAGAGAAAGATTAAACAAAAGATCTAAAAGTGCTACCGGGGCTGTTTTTCAAACTTCCCATGAGGTAGCTGTTGAATGTCTAGACGGATTTGTAAAAGATAAGCAATTTATTATCCCAGGAAAGGGTAATAGAAGGACTGCATTGATTACAAAATTTATGCCGAGAACAAAAGTACTTGATACTGTAGGTAATTTATTTAAGAAGATAGCTGGATAATGTTAGACAATAAAAAGATCTTTTCTATCTCTGATGTCTCCAATATAAGTGGTTTTTCTGCTCATACCTTAAGGTTTTATGAAAAGATTGGTTTAATGCCTTTTGTAAAAAGATCTGCATCTGGAAAAAGAATATATGACGAATATGATGTCCAGATCCTTAAATCAATTTCTGTCTTTAAGAAGACCGGAATGACCAATAAACAGATTAAAGATTTAGGTTCTTTATATCTTGAAGGCAACAAGAAGGTGAAAGAACAACGCGATTTACTTTTGTCTCATAAAGAAGATATTACTAAGAAGATTGAAGAGCTTTCAGAAGCTTTGGATATTATCGAAGAAAAGCTAGAAAAATCCTGTTTTTTATAATACTTAACTATGCCTGAAATAACTCTAATCGGATGGTTTCATACAATAATAGGCATAGCCTCAATATTGCTAGGGTTTTACTCCTTCTTTTCTTTTAAATTATTATCTTGGAATAAAATTCCATCAAGAATATATTTAGTTTTAACATTTATAACTGCAGTAACTGCTTTAGCTATTTACAATCAAGGTGGATTTGGAATTGCTCATATAATGGGAGTTTTAGCTGTGCTGGCTGTTTTATGCGGAGTATATGTTGAAAGGACTAGAATATTAGGATACCTATCAACATACTTTTATACTTTGTGCTTTACTTCAACTTTTTTATTCCATAGCTTACCTGCAGCAGCAGATACACTGAGAAGATTGCCAGTAGATGATCCTCTCGCTGATTCTCTGTTTGATCCAATAATTTTATATTTTCATATTGCTTTTGTAATTGTTTATTTCATTACTTTGATTTTTCAATTCATTTGGATAAAGAAGAATAACTTGTAGTAAAATCATGCCATTGGAGAGGTGGCAGAGTGGTCGATCGCGCTACCTTGGAAAGGTAGTATACGGGCAACCGTATCCAGGGTTCGAATCCCTGTCTCTCCGCCATTGTATTTTTCACTTTTTTTGTTCAAAATATATACATAAGGGGAATCAATTGCCAGATTTTAAGAAACAACTTGTTATATTCGTACAGATGTTAAGGAATATTGAAGATGAATTTAAGCTTCATGCTTTAACACCAAATGAACAAGCAGTTTTTTATACTATTTTGAAATCAGACGATATATGTAATATTTCCAAGATAGTTGATGAGTCAGGTTTATCAAGATCAACTGTTTATAAGATTCTTAAAAAGCTTGAAGATAATAATCTTATTGAAGCATTTCAATCAGAATCTGATAAACGTGAATCAATTGTTACCTTAAAGGTCTAATTTGAAGAATTTTATAGACCTTAAGTATTTTCTAGAAGTATCAGTTACTACCTTTGTATCTTTTGGTCTCCTATATATAATCTGGCTCTTTTTTATTATTAGTTCTGAAACTGCATCTGGTTTTAATGGAAGCATAATGTATATTCCTCATGCAGCAAGAGTTCTAACAATTTGTTATTTTGGCATTACAGCTATACCGGCATTATTTGTAGCTCAAGTTTTCTGCACTTATATTGTTGGAGACGTATATGGAGTAAACACTCTGCCTTTCATTGATCTGCTCGGAACCGCTTTTTTATCATCTATTTGTGTGCTGATAGCTGTTTATGCAATGGCTGGATTAGGTTTTAAAATTAGAACTCTTCCTTTCTATGAATTTACTAAGGATTCTATCTATTTAGATTTAAGAAATCATAAGCACATAATTATGGTAACTATTTTTAGTGCAGCGGTGCATGCTTTATCCATTTATATTTATAATTATGTAAGAGGTATTTCAACAAACCCGGAAATGTTTGTTAGATTCTTTACTGGAGATATTTTAGGAACTCTTATAACCATATTTTCACTATCTTTTATGTTGTACGTCTTCTTCCGTGAAAGATAAATTAAATCCATTCCATCTTGCAATTCCTGTATCTAACTTAGAGGAATCAGTTATGTACTATAGAGATATTCTAGGTCTCGAAGAGGGAAGAAGTTCAAATAAATGGGCTGACTTTAATTTTTTTGGCCATCAACTAGTTTGCCATGTTTCAGAAAGCATTAATGAGAAAATCACTAATCCAGTGGATGGTGAAAATGTTCCAGTCCCGCATTTTGGAGTGGTCCTGTCTATAGAAGAGTTCGAAGAATTTTTATTAAAAATAGATAAAAAAGACATAGATTTTATCATTGAACCAACCGTAAGATTTAAAGGGGAGATTGGTGAACAAAGGACAATGTTTTTTAGAGACCCATCAGGTAATGCTATAGAGATTAAAGCTTTTAAAGATATAGAAAACTTATTTAGCTCATAAATATTTGACTACTGTATAAATATACAGTATATTTAATATATGAGTAACGTAATTAACATAAATTTCCAAGATACTATTATTTCTCAGTGGGAAGAAGCTGTAGATAAAAAGTCAGCTGAGAAGACTCTTGCTTTCAAATACTTTAATGGAAACACAGAAGATCTTAATAACTACTTATTCCCTAGAGATAGTATTGCCGCAGGCAAAAACACCTTTTGCTTTAGCAATTGCCAGCAACTAGAATTATTGTAATTTAGCTGTTAACAATATCTATTTGCTGTATATAATAAAAGTTGGATGTCACTATTGTCCGGTTTATATGGGGGCCGAACTTTAGTATTTATTATTACCCTCACAAGGAGGTGGTCCTATCAATATTTTATTTAATTCAGGAATCGGAGGTACAGCTTTTTGACAGAAGTTAGATTCTGATTTCGTCTGATTATATTCAGATTTAGCCCTCTTTTTTAAGAGGGCTTTTTTTAATTTATTATGGAAAATAAATACTGGATTCTTATTACTATCCTTGGTGCGGTATGGGGTAGCGCTTTTATGTTTATAAAAATCGCTACACCTGAATTGGGTCCAATTGCACTTGTAAATATTAGACTTGCAGTGGCAGGTCTTATATTTATTCCTTTCCTGCTTCAAGAAAAATACCTAAAGCATTTTAGGAGTAATTTAAAAAATATTTTAGTTCTGAGTATTGTTAATACAGCACTGCCTTTTTCACTATTTGCATATGCTTCACTTGAATCAAGTTCAAATATGCTTTCTATTCTCAATGGAACAACTGCAATTATGGCAGTTGTAATTTCTACAATCTGGTTGAAAGTAAAGCTAAATATTTTTCAGATAATGGGAGTATTTATTGGTTTATTTGGTATTGTAGTTTTAGCAAATCCCGATAATGTATATATTTCAACCAAAGCTACTATTTTTTGTTTGAGTGCAGCATTTTGCTACGCCTTATCTGCAAACTATATTCAGAAATTTGCATATAAGACAAATACAATTGTTTTAATAGGTTGGTCTCTAGTACTAGCATCAATTTTTCTTCTACCATTGACCATCTTTAATTTACCTTCACAGTTTCCT
>CACEAR010000008.1 GCA_902557575.1 uncultured SAR86 cluster bacterium | reverse complement strand
TTGAAGCTTTAAATTCAGCTATGGCTTCTGACAAGAAGCTTGTTTTAGTTGCTCAAAAAGATGCTTCAAATGAAGACCCAACTTTTAAAGATATATATCACTTTGGAACTGTAAGTAACTTACTCCAACTCATCAAACTGCCTGATGGCACAATGAAAGTTTTAGTTGAAGGGGCTAAGAGATGCAAAATCGATAAAATCTCTGAATCCAAAGGTTTAACTAAAGCAGCAGTAACAGAAATTGATGATGACATTATCAAAGTTTCCGATTCAATGAATCTTGTAAGATTTATCAAAACAAAGTTCAATGATTATGTTTCATCTACAAAAAAAATTCCCCCTGAGATTTTATCTACAATTGACGCCATAGACGATCTTTCAAAGCTTATTGATAACATAGTAAATCACTTAAATATTGATACTTCTCAGAAACAAGAAATTTTAGAAATCTTTGATCTTCAAAAAAGATCAGAAAGTATTCTTACATTTATAGAGTCTCAACTTGATGTTATAGATGTTGAAAAGAGAATAAGGTCAAGAGTTAAGAAGCAGATGGAAAAATCTCAGAGAGAATACTATTTAAATGAAAAGATTAAAGCTGCCCAAAAAGAGCTTGGTGAGATGGGAGAAGAGGGAGATGAGTTTGAGGTATTAAAAAATAAAATTGAAGATTCTGGGATGTCAAAAGAAGCAATGAAAAAAGCCAAGAGTGAGTTCTCAAAATTTAAAATGATGTCTCCAACATCTGCTGAGGCTTCGGTAGTCCGCTCATATCTTGAGTGTTTAATTGACGTTCCATGGAAAAAAAGAGGAAAAGTTAAATCAGATATCAAGGCAGCTTTAGAAACCCTTAATGATGATCATTACGGTCTTGAAGAGGTAAAAGATAGAATTTTAGAGTACCTTGCAGTTCAAAAAAGAGTGAAAAATCTTAAAGCCCCAGTTTTATGCCTTGTAGGACCTCCTGGCGTAGGTAAAACATCACTTGGAGAGTCTATAGCAAGAGCTACTAACAGGAAGTTTATAAGAATGTCTCTTGGTGGTGTAAGAGATGAAGCTGAAATAAGAGGCCATAGAAGAACATATATTGGTTCTATGCCAGGAAAAATAATCCAAAAACTAACAAAAGTTGGTGTTAAAAATCCTCTATTCTTATTGGATGAAGTAGATAAAATTGGTATGGATCATAGAGGAGATCCAGCCTCTGCATTATTGGAGGTTTTAGATCCCGAGCAGAATACATCATTTAGCGATCATTATCTCGAAGTAGATTATGATCTATCAGAAGTGATGTTTGTATGTACGGCTAACAGTTTAAATATTCCTGGACCACTTTTAGATAGAATGGAAATTATTAGGATTCCTGGGTACATTGAAGATGAAAAGTTACAAATTGCTCAGAACTATCTTCTTCCTAAACAGCTTGAAAGAAATGGGCTTGAAGATAAAGAATTGAATTTAAATAAAAATGTCCTTTTAGATCTAATAAGGTATTACACACGAGAAGCTGGTGTCAGAGGCCTTGAAAGGCAAATCTCAAAGATTTTAAGAAAGGTTGTTAAAGAAAGACTTCTATCTAAAAAGAAAACAGCAACAAAAATAGATTCTAAAAACTTAGAAAAATATTCTGGAGTCAGAAAATTCAAGTTTGGCGAGGCTGAGTCTTCAAATACTATTGGCCAAGTTTGTGGACTAGCTTGGACTGAGGTTGGTGGCGAACTTCTTACCATTGAAGCATCAAAAGTCTCTGGTAAAGGTAAAACAATTAAAACTGGCTCACTAGGCGAAGTAATGCAGGAATCAATCCAAGCTGCTTTAACAGTTGTAAGATCAAGATCAGACTCGCTGGGTATCAAGAAAGACTTTTATGAAAAGTTCGATACACATATACATGTTCCTGAGGGCGCTACTCCAAAAGATGGACCTAGTGCTGGAGTTGGTATGACAACTGCACTGATATCTGCTTTTACAGAAATTCCAGTAAGATCAGATGTCGCCATGACTGGTGAAATAACTTTGAGAGGTCAAGTCTTGAAAATTGGCGGCTTAAAAGAAAAAATTGCTTGCAGCGAAGCGTGGCGGCATAAAAAAAGTGATCATACCTTTAGACAATAAAGCGGATTTAAAAGAAATTCCTGACGTAATAACTGACAAACTTGAAATAATTCCTGTCGAATGGATCGATGAAGTAATATTGCATTCACTTGAGTCGCAGCCAAAGGCAATTAACAAATCTTCAAGCTTTAAATCTAAATCAAAAAAATCGTCAAAGACTGTTAGCAAACACTAATCCTTAATTACTAAAAAAACCCTTTAAATACTTGACTTTTTAGGGTTTCTGGCTTTTCATAGAGGAGTAAATTTTTCAATTTAGAGGAGATCAAATGAATAAATCAGATTTAGTAGATGCAGTTGCTGGAAGAGCAGATATGTCAAAAGCAGAAGCAGGGAGAGCGGTAGATGCAGTTCTTGGTTCAGTTGGAGATGCACTTGGAAACGGTGATTCTGTTTCTTTAGTTGGATTTGGAACATTTTCAGTAAGACACAGAGCAGCTAGAATGGGTAGAAACCCTCAAACTGGAGCTACAATGCAGATTGCTGCATCAAAAGTTCCTGGTTTCAAAGCTGGTAAAGCTCTTAAGGACAAAGTCAAGCACGGCTAATAAGTCTTTAAAAATCAATAAGGGTGCTTATTATGCACCCTTTTTTTTATTATAATAATCACGTTTATGGATGCACTAAGATCATTTTTATCAGGAAGAAGACTTGCTATTATTGGCATTCTTCTTGCTATACCCTTTGTCTTTTTTGGCTCAAGCTCATTTGGCACTGTTTTTACAAATTATGGAAAGGTTAATGGACTTACAGTTTCAGCTCTTGATGTTAATATCGCTATAAACACGGTTACTTCTAGATTACAGCAAATTTATGGTGAAGAATTCAATGTTGATACATTAGAAGAGGGGCTATTAAATAGTCTAGTAAGAAATGAGATTATTAGCCAAAAGTCTCTTCTCTATCAAGCGCAACAGATGGAACTAGTTAACTCTGAAGAAGAGGCTAAAAGACTAATAATGTCTGAACCATCCTTCCAGACAGATGGAAGGTTTAATCAAGATATTTTTGAAGCAACTATAAGAGCTAACGGCATACTTCCAAATGAATATATTGAGAATGTTCAAAATACTTCACTTGTGAATGATTTTTTATCAGCGGTATCTGATTCAAGTTTCCAAATTGAATCTGAATTAAAAAAACAGATAAAGCTAATCGAGCAAGAGAGGGATATTGATTTTTTTAAAATAGATTTTAATTCATTGAAGAGCAACATAAATCCAACACTAGAGAGCGCAGTCAATTTTTATGAAGAAAATAAATTGCTTTTCATGGATGAGGAAAAGAGATCATTTAATATATTATCTGTAAATCAAGATCAATTTAGAGATTCTGTTGAGGTCCCAGATGGTTTTATAGATGCTGAATATCAGGACTATCTCAATAGAATAAATGCTACTGCTGAAAGAAGAGTCTCTCATATAATGATAGATGTCTTAAATTATGATTCTAGAGAAGACGCATTTGAAGCTCTTATATCAATTCAAAGCAAGCTAGGAATTGACTTAACATTTGAAGAAGCTGCATCTCAATTTAGCGAAGACTTAATTTCCGCCGATTTTGAAGGAGATTTAGGGTTTTCAAGTGGTGATAGTTTTCCTCCTGAATTTGAAGAGGCTTTAGACTCAATGGTTGTTAATGAAACCTCAGAGATAATTGAGCTTGATGAGTCATTTCATATCATCAAATTCACTGAAGAAAATAAAGAAACTCCAAAGACAAAAGAGGTCATGGGAGGCCAATTTATTGATGAGCTGATTGAGGCTGAATCATATGCTTTAATGCTGGATCTAAGAGATGAAATAGAAGATCTTTTATTGAATGGTTCGTCTGTTGAAGCAATTGCAGATGCTGTAAATCAAGAGATCATAGTTACTAATCCAACTGGATATAATGATTTCAGTAATTACGACAGCATTAGGGTCAAAGATTTTCTATATGGCATTGATTTTTCAAGCGACTTTGCAGAAATACTTGAGCTTGATAATGAAGTAATAGTTGCATCTGTATCTGAGGTTATAGAGCCTTCAGTACTTCCTTTTGATAACGTAACAGATGAGGTGTTTGATCGTCTGAGAGAGGACCAAGCTAATATTGAAATCATGGATCTTGAGAGAAGTCTTATTATTGCAATGGATGATGAATCATATGTTTTAGAAAATAGCAGTGTTCTCAAAGATAGCTTCATTTCAGTAAAAAGAGGATCAACACTTTTCCCACCGGATGTTCTCAATAATATTTTTTCGTCTAAAGTTAACTCTGTAAATACTCAGAAAACTTTCAATTCAGATATATACATTTTTAAAGTGAAAAAAATAAGTGAGCCGTCTGAAGATTTTATTAATACAATAATGTCTGAATATGAAGACTTTTCTTCAAGTACATCGCTTGTAAAACTTAATTTAATTCTTGAAAAAGAGATAAATAAGGAAATAAGGGATAATATTAAAAACTTAAACATTTAAATAAATATGAAAAAAATAACATCTATATTTTTGGTTGCCATTTTATATGGTTGCGGCTCATCAGTTTCTCCGGTTGATCAAGGGTTAATTGATCAAGTAATGCATATTGGTAATGGATCTGAACCTCAAGGTCTTGATCCGCATGTTGTCACAGGAGTGCCTGAACATCACCTTCTTATAACAATGTGTGAAGGTCTAACAATTTCAAATCCTGAGGGTGGGGCAAATCTTCCTGGAATGGCAGAGAGTTGGGAAATAAGTGAGGATGGTAAAACCTATATTTTCAATATAAGGAAGGATGCTAAATGGTCAAATGGTGATGACTTTGTTGCAGATGACATGGTTTGGTCATGGATGAGAGTTCTTACTCCCAGCCTTGGTTCTCAATATCCAGATATGCTTTACTATGTGGAAGGTGCTGAGGACTTTAATACAGGTGTCATTTCAGATTTTTCTGAGGTTGGAGTCAAAGCTATAGATGATAAAACCCTTGAGGTGAAATTAAATAATCCGACCCCATTTTTTCTAGGGCTTCTTAGTCACTATTCAACATGGCCAGTTCACAAGGAGACGGTCTTGGAGTTTGGTGAAATTGATGACAGGCAAGGTTTATGGACTAGACCAGGAAACTTTGTTTGTAACGGACCAATGAATCTTAAGTCATGGGAGTTAAATAAAAAAATTATTGTTGAAAAGAATCCTCTATATTGGGATGCTGACAAGGTAAAGCTAAATCAGATGCATTTTTATCCTGTTTCAGATATCAATACTGAAGAAAGAATGTTCAGAGCCGGGCAACTTCATTTAACATCAACCGTTCCTTCTCAGAAGTGCGGTGTTTGGAGAGAAGAAGGTAATCCTAATCTTAGAATTGATCCATATATGGGAACTTATTATTACCGAGCTAATGTGAATGTTAAGCCGCTTGATAATGTCAAAGTAAGAAAAGCTTTAACTTATGCAATTGATAGAGAAAAACTAACTGAAAAGGTCACCCAGTGTGGACAAATCCCTGCATACTCTTTTACGCCTCCAGGAGCAGCTGGATACAATCCAGACACTGAAATCCCATATGATCCTGAGCTTGCTCGACAACTTCTTGCAGAGGCCGGCTTTGAAAGTACAGAAGATTTTCCAGTTCTTCAAATCCTCTACAACACATCTGAAGATCATAGAAAAATAGCTTTAACAATCCAGCAAATGTGGCAGCAAAACCTGGGAATCAGTGTAGAGCTAGAGAATATGGATTGGAAAGTTTATTTGAGCAGACAAAACGCAATGGATTATCAAATTTCAAGAGCTGGATGGATTGGTGATTATGAGGATCCAAATACCTTCTTAGATATTATGAGAACCGGAAGAGGGAATAATAGAACTGGGTGGAGCAACCAAGAGTTTGATGAGTTAGTTGGAAAAGCTAATGCAACTACAGATCAAGAGGAGAGATATAGGCTTCTAGGTGAGGCAGAAAAAATACTTATTGATGAATTGCCAATAATTCCTGTTTATACTTATGTTCGTTCATATCAGCTTTCTCCTGATGTAAAAGGATACTATCCAAATTATCTAGATCATCATCATCCGAAAACACTTTATCTAGAGCGAGACTAAAAAATTAATGCTTAATGTTTTAATAAGAAGGGTATTAATAGCAATTCCTGTTTTAATTGTAGTTGCTAGCCTTACATTCTTTTTTATTAGATTGGCCCCGGGTGGACCTTTCGATGCCGATAAAGTTGTTTCACCTCAAGTAATGAAGAACTTAAATGCAGCTTATAACCTCGATGCACCTCTACACGAACAATACTTTGATTATATGTCAGGGGTTGTCGTTGGAGATTTTGGTCCTTCTTTTAGATATCCTGGAAGATCTGTATCTGAAATGATATACACAGGGCTCCCCATAACCTTCGAGTTGGCATTCTATGCCTTAATGATTGCAGTTGCGCTTGGTATATTTTCTGGTGTTCTAGCTGCTCTAAAAAGAAATACTTTTTTAGATTACTTCCCAATGGCAATTGCGATGCTAGGAATATGTGTCCCCACATTTTTAATGGGCCCAATACTAGTTTTAGTTTTTGGTATTAATCTTGAAGTATTGCCTGTCTCTGGTTGGGATACCTTGTCAGGAGATAAACTCTTACCCTCAATAACCTTAGGCTTTGCATATGCTGCATATATTGCTAGGTTGAGTCGAGGAGGTATGCTAGAGGTTCTAGGCCAAGATTTCATTAGAACTGCAAGAGCAAAAGGCCTGAGTGAATTTAGTATTGTTACGAGGCATGCTATGCAAGGAGGATTATTGCCAGTTGTTTCATTCATGGGTCCTGCAATTGCGGGATTACTTGGCGGCTCGTTTGTTGTAGAAACAATATTTCAAATACCTGGATTAGGAAGGTTCTATGTTGAAGCTGCTTTTAACAGAGACTATACAATGATTCTTGGAACAACAATTTTCTTCTCAGCGATGATAATATTTTTTAACTTATTATCTGATTTAGCTGTTCTTCTATTAAATCCAAGAGCAAGAGAAAATTTATGAATAATTCTTCTCTTTGGCAAGATGCAATAAGAAGACTTATTCAAAATAGGGCTGCTATGATCGGCGGCATCACAATACTTGTGCTTATAATACTTGCCATATTTGCTCCTTGGATTGCTCCATACTCTTATTCATATCAAAATCTAGATATTGGAGCTTCTCCGCCCTCTGCAGAGCACTTGCTGGGCACTGATGTACTTGGAAGAGATTTATTAAGCAGACTCTTATACGGAGCTAGAATTTCTTTATTGGTTGGTTTTGTTGCAACGGGAGTAGCTTTAGTGATTGGAGTCAGCTGGGGGATAGTTGCCGGCTATTTTGGTGGAAGAGTTGACTCAATAATGATGAGAATAGTTGATGTTCTATATGGACTTCCATTTATTATTTTTATTATCCTTTTAATGGTTATCTTTGGAAGAAATATATGGCTCCTATTTGCAGCCATCGGAGCTGTTGAGTGGCTAACAATGGCAAGGATTGTAAGAGCCCAAGTAATTGGTTTAAAAAACCAAGAGTTTGTTCAGGCTGCTCAAGTAATGGGAGTCAGCAATTTTTCAATGTTTAGAAGGCATATACTTCCAAATATTCTTGGACCAATAGCCGTATATGCAACACTTACAATACCGCAAGTTATGTTGTTAGAAGCTTTTTTAAGTTTCCTCGGTTTGGGTATCCAGCCACCAATGAGTAGTTGGGGCACCTTAATAAGATATGGCGTTGAATCAATGGAAGAGCATTACTGGCTACTGATATATCCTGGCTTAACTTTTACCATAACTCTCTTTGCTTTAAATTTCTTTGGCGATGGCCTGAGAGATGCTCTTGATCCAAAGACTTCAGATAACTAGAAAGCTTTTATTGTAATTTTTAAAATTTGGCCTGGCCTTATAATATCCAGATTCTCATTATCCTGCTTGATTGTTTTAATAGATACATTAAAAAGTTTAGAAATCTTTGATAAGTTGTCACCTTGCTTAACAGAATAGAGTATTGTTCTTTTCTTTGACTCTATATTTCTATAGATATTTTTATTGCCTATGTTAAGGACTTGCCCAATTTTTAATACTGAACCATTATCAAGATTGTTTATATCCATTATCTTTTTTTCAGAAACACCAAACTTTTTCGCTAAACTCCAGAGAGTATCTCCTTCGCTTACAACATGTGCTTCAAAGGGGATAAGAATATTAGAAGATGCTTGCCCAACAGGAATTAGCAACACTTGATTTATTGACAATATGTCTGACTCGAGTTGATTTACTTGCCTAATAATATCAATCTTTGTTCTATATTTTTTTGCCAATACCCACAAACTCTCACCTCTTGAAACATCGTGTGAAATCCAGTTTATTTTTTGAGATTGGACATACTCTTGCCCATTAGTTTCATAGTTAATTTTATTTTCAACTGGAATATAAAAGGTACTAACCATATTTGGGTCAGTGGCCCATTTTGTGTAACCTGCATTAAGCTTATAAAGAAGCTCAGGTTTTAGATTAAGAAAATCACTAAAGTTTAAGATCTCTATCTGCTCTTCAAAAGAAATTTTATCAACTACCTTTGAATAGGGAATATCTGGAAGATCAATATTATATTTTTCATTATTATTAATGAGTTCAATTAAAGCTAAAAATTTTGGAATATAGTTTCTGGTTTGAGCCGAAAGCGGCAAGTCCTTATAAGAAAGAGACGAAGCCCTTCTTGAAGTTCTTTGAATAGCCTTTGAAGTAAAAGTTGGACCAGCATTATATGCAACCAAAACAAGATAAATATCTTGATTGAATCTTTTATATAGATAGTCAATGTATCTGATAGCAGCATCTGTTGATTTATAGGGATCATGCCTCTCCTCAACCCACCAATTTTCTTTTAATCCAAGTAATTCTGCTGTTCTAGGCATAATTTGCCATAAACCAACTGCTCCAGATGAAGATATAGAGAATGGATCATAACTGCTTTCAATAAATGGTAAAAACGCAAGCTCAATAGGCAAGTTATTCCTTTTGAGCTCCTCAATAACGTAGTATAAGAAATAATAAGAATTTTCAAGATAGTTTTCGAAAAGGTCTACATTTTTAAGATGTTGATTCATGTAATAAAGAGTTAAATCATCGATTTCATAATCTTTGATTACAGCTTCATTTTTTAAGACTTCCCAAATACTGATTATTTCTGGAACGGATAGCTCAATATTAGCAACCTCAACTAATTGATTAGCCTCAATAGTTTCTTCATTCTTTGGTTCAGAGAGATCAGGAATAAACTCAATGGATTCATCATTTGTAACTTCTAAAATTTGACAGCCAGATAAAAGTAGAATGAGAGCTAAATATCTTATTTTGAGTCTTTCCATTCTCGAATATATTTGAAGATTTCTTTTTCCGAAGGATTATCTAATCCAATTTTTTTTATGAGATGCATATTATCACTTAACACATCACATCTTAAAAAAGGATTTGTTTTTTTTTCTAGCCCAATGGAAGAGGGAAGTGAGGAACCATGTTCTGTAAGAAGGTTATCAATTTTAGTATTTCTCATTATTAGGTCATTATTTTTTGGTTCGACTTCAACTGAAAACAGTAGGTTGCTCTTTGTATACTCATGACCGCAATAGATTTGTGTGCTGTCTGGTAATTGCTTTAATTTATTAAGAGATTCAAACATTTGATCAAATGTACCTTCAAAAACTCTTCCACATCCACCAGCAAACAAGGTATCTCCGCAAAAGAGAATATTATTTTCCTCATTATAAAAAGCTATGTGGTCAAGAGTGTGGCCTGGAACCTCAATGATTTCAAATTTTATTCCCAAGCTAGAAAGAGTATCTCCTTGAGTGACTTTTTCATTTATTAGTTCGTAACTATTTTTAGGTCCATAAATAGATCCAGAAATTATATTTTCTAATTCAGGTACTCCAGCAGTATGATCAAAATGGTGATGGGTTATAAAAATATCCCTTAAATTTTTATTGGTTTTACTTAAATAATCTAGAACAGGTTTCGCGTCACCTGGGTCAACAACAGAAACCTCTTCATTAGTTTCAAGCAACCAAATATAATTATCAGTGTAGGCCTTTAATGGTTTAATATTAATCACATGCAAATTTTACAACTAACGAGATGAAAACTGTAATTATTTACACTGATGGGGCTTGCAGAGGCAATCCTGGACCAGGAGGTTGGGGAGTGCTCATTGAGTATGGTGTATCAAGCAAACAGCTTTATGGAGGAGATATTTCTACTACCAATAATAAGATGGAGCTGACAGCAGCCATTATGGCTTTAAAAGAAATTAAAGAACCTTGTGAAATCATTCTTTATACAGACTCAAAATATGTTCTTCAGGGCATAGAAGAGTGGATACATAACTGGAAAAAAAGAGGTTGGAGAGGTGCAAATAAAAAACCAGTAAAAAATATTGATCTTTGGAAAGAATTAGATGAACTTAGAGATGAACATAATATAAAATGGAACTGGGTGAAGGGTCATTCTGGTGATCCAGGCAATGAAACCGCAGATATGCTCGCAAATAGAGGTATAGACGAACTTTAAAATGGAAAAAAGACACATAGTTCTTGATACAGAAACTACCGGGTTAGATGTCGAAAAAGGACATAGAATTATTGAAATAGGCGGAGTTGTAATGAACGGTAGAAAAAAAACCGCTGAAACATTTCATGTATATGTAAATCCACAAAGAGAAATTGATAAAGAAGCACAAGAAGTTCATGGTATTTCTAATGAAGATCTCAAAGATAAGCCTATTTTTTCTGAAATTGCAGAGGATCTTTTAGAATTTATTGATGGCTCAACATTGGTAATTCATAACGCAGATTTTGATGTTGGTTTTTTAGATGCTGAATTTAAAATAGCATCGTCAACCTATCCATCAATTTCTGAGATTTGTGAAGTTAAAGATACGCTTGCAATTGCAAGAAACAAGTTTCCGGGACAAAGGAATTCCCTCGATGCACTTTCAAAACGTTTTGACATCAATGGCTACGATAGAAGCTATCATGGAGCTTTACTCGATGCCAACATATTAGCTGATGTTTATTCAAACCTTACAGGCGGCCAAAGTAAAATTAATTTTGCGAATAACTTTGATGCTGATCTTCAGGAGGAAAATAAAAAACAAACAAGAGATTTTTCAAATGATTTCGAAATTACTAAGATTATTACTTCTGAAGAGGATCAACTCTTGCACTCTAAAAGACTTGAAGAGATTGAGAAAAAGACAGGTAAGAAAACACTATGGAATTCTTAAATGAAGGTAACTAGATTTGCTCCAAGTCCCACAGGCAATCTGCATATAGGAGGAGTTAGAACTGCTTTATTTAATTATGTTTTTTCAAAGCAATCTGGTGGTTTATTCTTAATAAGAGTCGAGGATACTGACAGAGAAAGATCAAAGAAGGAATATGAAGAAGACATAATATCTGGATTAGAATGGCTTGGTATATCTCCCGATAAAACACCAATAAGACAATCAGAAAGATTAGATATTTATCAAAAAGCTGCTGATAAGCTCATTGACTCTGGAAATGCCTATTGGTGTGATTGTTCCCCAGAAGATTTAGAAGAAATGCGTGAACAACAGGCCGCCGATGGTAAAAAGCCAATGTATGATGGAAGAAGTAGAGACCTTGGTCTTGAAAAATCAGACAAAACTGTTCTTAGATTAGCAACACCACTTGAAGGAGAAACGGTAGTAAATGATTTAATACGTGGCGAGATAATTTTTAATAATAGTGAATTAGATGATCTTATTCTGCTAAGAAGTGATGGTACTCCCACCTACCATTTCTGTAATGTTGTCGATGATTTCGATCAGGGTGTAACCACAGTAATCCGAGGAGAGGATCATATTAGTAATACACCAAGACAAATCCATATTCAGAAAGCACTTGGCTATCCAGATCTTGAGTATGCACACTTACCTTTGGTGTTGGGGGAAGACAAAAAGAGACTTTCAAAAAGGCATGCTGCAACTAGTCTAAATGCCTATAAAGAAATGGGATTTACAAAAGAAACAATCATAAATGCCTTGGCATTGCTTGGTTGGTCAACTGAAAATGAAATTTTTTCAATTGATGAATTGATTGAATCATTTAAGCTAGAAAATGTTCAAAAAGCTGCTGCGGTATTTGATCTAAAAAGATTTAACTGGGTTAGTTCTCAGCAACTAGCAAGACTTGATGAAAAAGGTTTTTTTGAAGTAATTAAACCATTTATGGAAGACGAAGACGTTAATGAAGATTTTCCAAACTATAAGAAGATTCTTCTTGCAATGAGAACTTCAAAAACAAATTTAAAAGATATAGCTCATGCAACAAGACCATTCTTTTTTGAATTAGATGGTTATGACGAGAAGGGCGTTAAGAAGTTTCTTAGTGAATCTCTTGAAACACTTACCTTTGCATTAGAAGTACTTTCAAAAGTGGCTGAATGGAATGAAACAGAACTTGATATGGCATTAATAAAAGTTCGAGATTATTTTAATCTTCCTATTCCTAAGGTAAATCAACCAATGAGAATAGCCCTTGTTGGCTCTACTGTCTCGCCATCCCTAGGCTTAACGTTAGAACTATTTGGTAAAGAAAAGTCATTAGAAAGGATACAGAAAGCAATAGACTTTATTAGTTAGGCTTTTCTATTGAAACTCCAGCGTTGGGTCTTCTTAGATCAGCAAAACCATAATTCATTCCATCAATGATCTGAATTGATTGTGTGCTGCCGATAGTATCTGATAACTCTAGCTGATGACCAATTCTGTCTAAAAGATTTAAGTTATCCTGACTAACCGTCGATTCAAAATCCAGGTCAGCATAAGGCCAATCTTTATGTATTCTGGGTAGCATAGTTGCATCACCTACATGCAAATCAAAATCTATTACTCCCGTTACCACTCTGAGATTTGCTGCAGGTATTTGAGATCCGCCAGGTGATCCAGTAATCAATGACAACTCACCTTTTTTATTGAACACCATAACAGGATGCATTGTACTCATTGGTCTTTTACCTGGTTCAAACCTATTTCCGGGACTTGAAGCTCTGCTTGTAGATGTTTTATCACCATACTTATATGCAAAGTTTCTCATTTGATTATTCATCAGAATTCCTGTTCCTGGAATAGTAACTCCTGAACCAAATGAATATCCTAATGTATATGTATTTGAAACAGCATTTCCGTTTCGATCTATAACAGAATAGTGAGTGGTATCTTTGCTTTCTTCAATATGATTATACTTTTGGATTGAAGATGCCTTTGAAGCTTTATCAAAACTAATACTCTTAGCTAGTGATTTAGCTCTGCCTTTTGATATAAGTCCTTCAGTGGGCACATCATAATAGTCAGGATCTCCCACATGATGAGACCTATTATTATGTCCTCGTCTTAATGCCTCAGCTAGAAGGTGATAAGTAAGAGATGAATCTTTTTTATATTTTCCAAGATTATAATAACTTAGAACATTTAGAGCAGTTAGAAATGTTATTCCTCCTCCTGATGGAGGCCCTTGAGTGTATACACTATATCCTCGGTAATTTACTCCGATGGGATCTCTAAACCTTGAGCTATATTGTTTTAGATCATTGCTATCAATGAAGCCGCCGTTATCCTTCATAGAGGATTGAATTTTTTCAGCAACCCAACCGTCATAAAATCCATCTTTACCTTCTTTTGATATTGCTTCAAAAGTTTTTGCTAAATCTGGTCTTTTCATTAAAGAGCCAATAGCCACTGGTTTATTGTTTTCAAAATAAATCTTTCGTGATTCAGGATCTTCTTTTAGCTGATAGGAGCTCCCAATTGCATTATGCAAGTCATAGGAAACAATAATTCCATTTCTTGCTTGATCGATAACCGGCTGCAAGACCTTTTCAAGAGGCAGGTCTCCAAATCTTTCATGAGCCTCTAAGAGACCATATACAGTTCCAGGAACAGCAGATGCTTTGTAATCATATTTAGTAAGATCATAGTCATCTTCTTGGATTTGTGCTGGTGATTTAGAGCCAAATAAATCTTCTAAATTTGAATTTAAAGAAGATCTGCTCCTATAGTCAATCGAAAATAACTCTTCAGTTTCTTTTATATAAACTAACATAAATCCACCACCACCAATATTCCCTGCTCTTGGAAGAGTTGTAGTCAATGAGAATCCAACAGCTACTGCGGCATCTACTGCATTACCTCCCGATTCCAAAATCATTGTTCCAATTTTTGAAGATTCAAGATTTTGAGACACCACCATGCCATTTCCTGAAATTGTTGGATGGAAGGGTGATTTATAGTCTAGGTATGCATCTAGTTGAGCATCGTGAATCTGCAAAAGAAAAAGAAAAAGTAATATTTTTGGAAACTTCATTAGAAAATAACTTTTGCAAAGTAATATGCAAAAACTGTCACCACAAAAACACCTGCAATGTTAATAAAGAATCCTGCACGCATCATATCAATGATTTTAAATTTATTTGCTCCGTAAACAATTGCATTTGGAGGCGTTGCTACTGGCAACATAAAAGCACAGCTTGCTGCAAGTACAACAGGAACAGTTAAGACTTCCGGTGCAACACCAACAGCAACGGCGACTGCTCCAAAAACTGGTAAGAAAGTTGATGTTGTTGCAACATTACTGGTAACTTCTGTTAGAAAAATTATTAGTGCAGCCACAGCCATAACAAGAATTATTAATGGGACTGTTTTAAGGCTTATGAGGCTTTGACCAATCCAAAGACCAAGACCAGTATCATTAATTTGAACACCAAGCGATAAGCCTCCTCCAAAGAGGAGTAATAATCCCCATGGAAGCTTGCTTGATTGTTCCCATGAGAGCAGTTCCCCATTTTTACCACTAGAAGGAATTATAAATAGAGCAATTGCTACCAGAATTGCTATTCCAGCATCAGTAAGACCAATTACATAGTTATCAATTAAACTTCTAAACATCCACAAACCTGCTGCAATGAAAAAGACAACTCCAACTCTAAACTCGTCTTTAGACATGGGACCCATATCACTCAACATTTTTGAAAGAGTATTCTTTGTTTCATTCGATGAAGCAAAATTTACAGGATATACGACCTTTGTAAGAATTAACCAAGCTAATGTAAGCATACAGATTGAAACTGGAACACCTAACTTCATCCAATCAAGCATAGAAATTTCCAAACCATAAACTTCCTGCATAAAAGAGCTAAAAACAATATTTGGAGCCGTGCCTACTAATGTTGACATCCCTCCGATGGTGGCTGCATATGCGATAGAAAGTAAAAGAGCTTTGTCAAAATTACTTTTATCTTTTTCAGATATATTTGGAACAGTTTTTGCAACAACTGAACATATTGCTAGACCAATTGGTAATAGCATCAAGGTGGTTGATGTATTCATCACCCACATACTAATTAAAGCTGAACAAAGCATGAATCCACCTATCAGTTTAGGCCCATCTGATCCAAGTCTTTTAATCATAATTAATGCAAGGCGCTTATGGAGACCAGATCTTTCGATTGATAGAGCAATTAAAAAACCACCTAGAAAGAGGTATATGTTTTTATTTGCATATGGAAGTGCGGCTATTTCTATTGAGGTAACTCCAAGAATCGGAAAAAGTGCTAAAGGTAATAAAGAAGTAACAGGTATAGGTATTGCTTCAGTTGCCCACCAAGTAACCATTAATACTGCAACTGCAGCAACTAACCAAGCACTTTCAGTTAAACCAGCAGGAGAGGGCAAGAAGATAATTGCTAAAAAAAGAAATACTCCTACCCAAAAACCTCTTTTTCTTAAAGCCATAAACTAATTATAGGATAAAAAAAGGGAGCATAAAGCTCCCTTTTAATAATTAATGAGTTATTAGAATTTTTGATAAAACTCTATAGCATAACTTCTTCCGTAGTCACTATGAACGTCTCCAACAAAACCCCATGTATACTCATCAGCTAAAGGTGCTCGAGTATCTTCAAGGTTTCTGATTTGACCTCTAACTCTTAGACCATTCTTGAATTTGTATCCAAGAGTTAGATTAAGAGTCATCATTGATTCAACCAACCAATTTTCTCCACAGTTTCCACCAGAATATGATGTTGTACCGGAACATACATAGTTCCCAGATGAGTCTTTTGCATTATTTGTAACAGCAATTTCTCTGAAGCTGGCTATTTCAGTTCCAGAAAGATACATATCAAAACCATTATGTTTCCATGCAAGACGCATACTATCTTTATATTCTGGATATGCTCTTCTGTCATAAGTACCTAAAAGGTCTCCAAAACCAGATGGAGATATTAAGCCTTCAAGAGCACCGCCAGGTCCAGCAGCATCAAAAAGTTGCTGTGTTAAAGCACCAGCATCTTGCTCAAATGAATCGAACTGAACACTCATGAACTTAGCTGAAAAAGAACCATAATCAGTATCTATAGAATATTCAATTGCATAGTCAGTTCCTTCAAGAGTTCTATCATCTAAGTTCACATAAACATCTTCAACTCTCTGAACTGTTCCAACTTGACACAGATTTGGATCCCAAGTTGCATTGTAAGTTGGTGATTCTGGATCATCATCTGGAATAAAATCACCTCTTATAACAAATGGGTTACCAATACATTCATTTACGCCACCATTTACTCTAATCAAGGTGTCTAAGAGCATATGATTTCTTTCACCAAAGAGTCCAACGACGCTCTCCTGTTCAATTTGCCATTTGTCAACTGTGATAATCCAGTTATCTCCAGGTGTGAGCACTAAACCTATTGATGCATTAGTGGATTCTTCTCCTTCAAGAGCATCGTTACCTTTTGCAACCCTTTGAATGGAATAGTTTTCATAATTTTCGCCAATCGCTTTAGTATAAAGTGGATCTTCTTGAGAATTATTTCTTACAACTAGACCTTCATTCACAGTAATAAGATTAGGCGCTCTGAAAGAGGTTGAGTTTGAAGTTCTTAGCTTAAACCAACTATTTGGAGCATAACCTAATGCCACTTTTCCAACAGTATTTGTACCGTAGTCATCAGCATTTTCAACTCTTACTGCAAACTGAGCATCAAGGCTTTCAAGTAATGGAACCTGTGCTTCAGCAAACAATGAAGCAACTACTCTATCTCCAGTAGTATTTGGCGATGGACTACTATTTACAACATCTGAAATATAAGGGAATGTTGATTGATTAGCAGCTTCCGGCGGAGTTGAGTAAACAATCGTTCCATTAATTCTTGGATCCCTTAAATCTTCCATAGATTCTGCTCTAACTTCAGCACCAACGAGAACAGCAACATCTCCTGCAGGCATTGAATATACAGATGGATTAGACATTTTAATATCTGCCATATACAGATCAGTATTATTGTTTCTAAATATACTTATTGTGAATGGCTCCTCATTACTATTTAGACCCGCATTAAATGGGTTATAAGCATTAGGTGTTGAATCTGCTAGAGCTTCATTTAATAAAGTCATACTTTGTCTTCCATGGTTGTCCATTTCAGAACTTGCTTTAGAAGCAACTAAACCAGCATCCCAATCCCAATCACCATAGGTTCCTCTGAATCCTTGAACTATTCTCCAAGTTTCTCTTGTTGAATCCCAGCTTCTTGGAGTATTGAACCTGAAGTATCTAAACCAAAGTTGGTCACCTTCCTTATCAACAAACAGATCACCATTAGGTCTTTGTAGTTGATTTAACCAATAGTTAGTTGATGGAACTAGAATAGGTTGAGTGTTACCTCCATTTTTTGAAGAAGAACCCATACCAAGAGGGGCACCACCATAAAGCTGTTTGCTTGAATCAGATTTGTAATAACTTACTTCACTATATGCTTCAACTCCATTATCAAGAGTTGTGTTGTAGAACATTACAAGATTGTTTCTTAGAAGCGGTCCTCTCTTGTCATATGTTTGTCCATAACTAGCTCTACTTTCGGCTCTAATTGAACTAGAGTCATACAGACACATGTGATCAAGACCTGGAATATTATAAAGATTACTTGAAGAGTTACTTAAACAGTTCGAATCATCAGGTCTATAGATTGTAAAAATATTGCTTCCTTCATAAAATTGAGCCCAAACTGAACTGGCGCTAGCATTTCTCCAAGTAGTATCATTGAAAGCTCCTAAACCTCCTTCGTCAGGACTTGGCAATAACCTTCTTAAATCACCATCAGCCCATTTAGGGTCCTCAATACCTCTGACTCGTTCTCTATCATATCTATCAAAATAAATAGAGAGGTTTGAACCATCGCTCATGGTTTGTCCCCATTGAATACTAACTTTATTATCTTTAGCATCAAAGCTGTCATACCAGTTTTGTCTAACTCGCATGGTTAAGCCATCAAAATCATCTTTAAGAACAGTATTTATAACACCAGCAACAGCGTCAGCACCATAAATTGCAGAAGCGCCATCTCGAAGAATCTCTACTCTTTCAGCTCCATAGACTGGTATTGTGTTTGAGTTAACACTTGACACAGGTACAAAACTTCCACCAACCCATTCCGTAGCATAGCCAGGAGATTGGACTAACCTTCTTCCATTAAGAAGCGTTACAGTGTTTCCTGTTCCAATATTTCTTAAATCCAGTGATCCAACATCACCTCTAGAAGCATTGTATCCACCACTAAAGTCAGTTTGGTTAAAGTTGTTACTTCCATTTTCAGCTAGATCAGCAAATAGTTCCTCTCCAGATTCAACTGCTAAACTTTCAATATCGTCAGCGGTAATAACAGTAACAGGCAAAGAGCCAGTAATTTTAGCTCCTTTAATTTGTGATCCAACTACGACAACCTCTTCAACATCGGACTCTGTTTCGTCCTGAGCAAAAAGAAATGTAATTGGAAGTAAAAGTAAAATCGAAAAAAGTTTAAGTAACTTCATATTTCCCCCATTAATTTATTTAAAAATCACCTTAATTTATAACTTAAATCAGGGTTTAAATCAAATAAGATGAATAAACATTTGAGCTTATAGACTCATTTGTTTAATCTATATTCTAGAGGTGGACTTCGATCACCTAGAAGAGGGTAGTAAGAGAAATCTTCACCACGCTTCATTATTAGTTCTTCTTTGGAATCTTCTATTATTTTTGGATCTAAAAAAATATCTTTAGCAGAGTTTGTTAAAACTTCTGCAGCTAGCTTTGCACCTTTCAATCCTATTGAAGTTCCTCCAGATGCAACCGCTTGCCAAGAATGCGCAGGTGTTCCTGGAACCCACGTAGCAGTCCTAAAACCTCCTGTTGGAACCAGCCACGTTAAATCTCCGACATCAGTTGATCCATAGGTGTGAGTAACAGCATATTCTTTGATCTTGTTTTGAGATCCAAGCTCTAAAGAAGGAGAAACTAGAGTTTGATATATTTCCTCAGCAAATTTTTTCTCTTCTTTGTTGTAGCTTATTCCTCCCAATTCAGAAAGATTCTCATGTATCATTTTTTGGAGAGTTTCGTTGGGTAATACCGCATAGTTACCATGCATTACTTCATAAGACATCGATGTTTCTGTTCCCATAGCAGCTCCCTCAGCAGCCTTTACAACCCTTTGAAAAAGTTCATCAACTACATTCATCCTAGGATGTCGAACATAGTAGTAAACTTCTGCAACATCTGGAACAACGTTTGGAGCAAGACCGCCTTTTGTAATTACATAATGAATTCTAGATTCTTGAGGAACATGTTCCCTCATCATATTTACCATCATATTCATTGCCTCAACGCCATCTAACGCAGACCTTCCTTTTTCAGGAGCGCTTGCCGCATGAGCAGAAATACCGCTGAATGTAAATTTACCTGATTTATTTGAATTACTTGATTGTGCATCTGCTGAATTGCCGCTTGCTGGATGCCAATGTAAAACTATATCAACATCATCAAAATAACCATCTCTAGCAATGTATACCTTTCCAGATCCTCCTTCCTCAGCAGGAGTTCCATAGAATCTAATAGTCCCAGGTGTACCAGATTCTTCCAGCCAATCTTTAATAGCAACTACTGCCCAGGCTGAAGCAGCCCCAAAAAGATGATGACCGCACGCATGACCATTTGCAGAACTTAAACCCTCAGCTGTTTTAAAGGGAACGTTTTGTTGAGATAGCCCTGGCAGAGCATCAAATTCTCCTAAAATACCTAATACCGGTCCACCATTATTATATTCAGCAATAAAAGCAGTTGGTATTCCAGCAACACCAGACTGAACAGAAAAGCCACTATCTTTGAGCTCTTGTTGTAATAGGCTTGAACTCTTTTCCTCTAAGTAGCCAAGTTCGGCATATTCCCATATTTTGAGAGCCACATCCTCGAATCTTTCTTGATGATGGTCAATAGGTGATGAAATTAAGTATTGTGAGCTGAAGGCAAAAAATATTATTCCCAAGGAGTGGCTTGCCCATCTTTGAATTTTACTTTCTTTCCTACCCATTCTTCCTCCATTAACAAATTTATAAAGTTTTTATCTAAAGAAGACACAACTTTACGATGTTTCTTTTCATCATCTAGATATAAAACTGCTTTAGACGCATGTTCGCTTCCTTCAATTATAGTATAACCAATTATCTCACCTTCGCCCTCTGCAATATTCGACAGTTCAACAGGATTTTCATCAAGCTTTGCTCTCTCAGTCACATCATCAAAAATAAACTGCTCTTGATATTCTTTTCCCCAAACGCAAAATGATTGCTTTGTCATCATCCCTGATACTCCCGTTACTAGTCCATGCCGCGCTTCCAAGGCTCTAATTTTTTGAATCATTTTTACAGTTGAGTGAATTACAAAGCTATTGAGCGGACCTCCTGCATATGGCATAGAGCCCGTTATTGTCTTAGGTATTTCGCTCTCAAGTTCTAGAGATTTTGAGAACATTTTTACAGCAGCAGGGAAGCAACTATATAAATCATATGCATCTAATCTGATATCAAGTTGCTCCATCATTCTATTTATGGATTTTGCAGCATAGATCATTCCAAGCGACTCATAGAGTTTTGGCCTTTGTTGAATAGCTATCATATGATTATTCTCAGACGACGAGATTGGATAAACCCTTTTTTTGTTATCTATTTCTAATTTATTGGCTAATTCCTCACTACAAATTATTAAAGCAGCAGATTGGTTAACGTTCCAGCTTGTGCAGTGGAGTTTGTTGTAAGGATATGCAAGCATTTTATTTTTTTTACTTATCTCTAAAATTTCTTTTTTTGAATATGGATGATCTAGCCAGGCATCTTCATTATTTGATGCAACTTTTGAGAACTCTTCATACATTGAAGCAATATTGTTTTGATGTTCTTCAATGTTTTCATCATCATTTTTTCTTAAAGCTGTCTCCATCGTTGCATAATAACCAACCGCCATGGCTCCTAACTCTTCTCGTTCCTCATCACCATAAAGGTCTTCTTTTGCCTTAATGTAAAAATCAGGATTTTCATCAAGCTTAGTTTCAAAATACTCTTTTTTTTCAATAACAGATCTTAGTTGCTTGTATCTTGCTTCACCGCCAAGAATAATTGATGCATTAATTTCACCATTTTCAATCTTTAGACAAGCCTCATTAATGAGATTTTGTTGCAAAACACCTATTTTAGTTACGTAAGTAGTTGGAATCCTCTTAAAATCATTATTCTTTGCAATCCATTTTCCAGGATCTCTATATCTCCAAAAACCCTTGGGGATCCTTATTTCATCAATATGATCTTTAATTGATTTATTTCCTGAATCAGACAAAGCCTCTTTTACTGCTTCATCCATGAGAAAAAGTGCCTCATCAAGATTTTCAAAGTCACCTTTTTGTTGAATGGCAGAGATACCAATCACTACCGATCTATGCTTCATTTATTTTATTCTTTAGAAGGAATTAAGGACATTGCAGAAGTATTAAAGCCTGCATCAACGTATGTAATCTCACCTGTGATACCACTTGCTAGATCTGAGCATAAGAAAGCAGCGACATTCCCGACTTCCTCTGTAGTAACGGCTCTTCCTAAAGGTGCTCTATCCGCATACTCTTTAAGCATACTTCTAAAATTCTTAACACCAGATGCAGCAAGTGTTTTTATTGGGCCTGCAGAGATTGCATTAACTCTGATTCCTTTTTTCCCCAATGAAGCAGCAAGAAACCTTGTATTAGCCTCAAGGCTAGCTTTAGCAAGACCCATGACATTGTAGTTTGGAAGCGATTGGATAGACCCTAAGTAAGTTAAGGTAAGAAGGGCAGCCTTTTCACTAAGTATTGGTAATGCTCCTTTTGCAAGAGCAGTAAAACTATATGAACTTATATCATGAGCTATTTGAAAGCCTTCCCTGGTTGTAACTTCAGTAAAATCTCCATCAAGCTGATCTGATGGTGCAAAACCGATTGAATGCACAATTCCATCCAAAGTTCCCCATTCATCTTTAAGCTGTGAAAAGGTTTGCTCAATGGATTTATCGCATGCAACATCGCACTCAATAAGAGTTTTTACGCCTAAATCATCTGCAATAGGCTTAATTTTCTTTAACAAACGTTCATTTTGGTAAGCAAAAGCAAGTTCAGCTCCACTTTTGCTCATACTTTGCGCAATACCATGAGCAATCGAAAATTTATTGGCAATTCCAGTAATTAAGATTTTTTTATTTTTTAGCATTTTTCAATATGTCAAGTCGAAATTATAAGCTAATTACACAATTGTTTACATAAATTATAAATTCTGTTTATATTGGCATGCTATATGGCAGAAATGCCATATATATAAACGTTTATATATAACTTAAAGGGGAAGTATATGAAAATTAATAAACTAACTTTGTTATTTGGTTTAGTATTTTCTTTTGCCGCCATTCCTTTTTCAGCACTTGCGCAAGATGATGTTGAAGAAGTTGTGGTTACAGGTACAAGGATTGCTGATCCAAACGTAACAAGTTCATCACAGATCACAAGTATCGATGGTGAGGAATTGTTAGTCAGAGGTATTACGAGGGTTGAGGATTATCTTAATGATCTTCCACAAATCTCACCTGGACAATCAATTACTAACTCCAATGGTGCTTCTGGTACTGCTACTGCGAACTTAAGAAACTTAGGTTGTTCAAGAACTCTTGTTCTAATGAATGGTCGAAGAATGGTTTCTGGTACGACTGGTGGTGGAAACTGTGCTGACTTGAATACTATTCCAACACTCTTATTGGATAAGGTTGAAGTTTTAACTGGTGGCGCATCATCCGTTTACGGTTCCGATGCGGTTGCTGGTGTTGTTAACTTCATCTTAGATGATGAGTTTGTAGGAATGAAAACAAGCTTTTTTAATGGCTTTTATCAGCATAAGAATGACAACAGTTCTCTTAGAGACTTAGTTGCTTCATATGACTACGCTTTAGCGCCCAAAGATGTAACTACAGGAGATACTGAAAAAGTTTCAGTAGCTTTCGGTGGTGAGATCGATGGTGGAAGAGGTCACATAACAGCTTACATGGAACATACTGACACAAAACCTATTCTTCAAGGTGAATATGATATTAGTGCTTGTGCGCTAAGATCAGGTGCAAGTGGTTGTGGTGGTTCATCAACAATACCTCCAGGTAGATGGGCTGACTTTGGATCACTTGACAGCATGGGATTCACAAGAAGAGACGGTGTTGTTGATGCTAATGGTAAAACACCAAGAGTAGATTGGAAATTATTAGGAAATGAGTTTGTACCAAGAGATGGTCAAGCTTACAACTATAATCCAACAAACTTCTTCCAAAGACCTGATGACAGAATGAATGCTGGCTTCTTTGGAAAATATGAAGTCTCTGATAATGCTGAAGTATATGTTGAGTCTTCATTTATGAAGTCTGAATCAAATGCTCAGATTGCATACTCTGGTACTTTTGGAAATATTGAGCAAATTCCATGCTATAACCCGCTTTTATCTGCACAAATTCATCAAGTTGTTTGTGGAGATTATGTTGGTATGGCAGGAAGTCATGCTCCTGACTTTGCAACAGCTGCAGAGGCTTTAGCATATATCTCAAATCTTCAATTAAGTATTGGAACAGTAGTGAACGGTGAAACAATTATTGACTACAGATCACCTTTAACTTCTCTAAAAAGAAATGTTGAAGGAAATCCTAGACAATCAATTTTTAACTACAAAAGCTTTACCAATACTGTTGGTGTTAGGGGAGATATAAATGATGATTGGTCTTATGACGTTTATTATCAGACATCCATTGTCAACTATGCTAATGAGTATAGAAATGATCTTTCAGTTACTAATATCAACAGAGCTGTTGATGTAATTTCTGTAGCAGGTGTACCAACTTGTGTGTCAGTTCTGAACGGAACAGATACATCATGTATTCCTTACAACCTATTCCAAGGTGGACAGCCTGGTGACGGTGGAATCGATGGCGTAAGAGCAGGTGGTCAAGAACTACAGAATTATATAGCTAACGGTACTTATATTAACGGTGACGGGGAGCAAACAACCTTTACTGCATTTGTAAACGGCAGCTTGAACCTAACAGTTCCAGGTGCACCTGGTTCAGTTTCAATGGTAGCTGGATTTGAGTCAAGAGAGCTTTCTTCTGACTTTAGACCTGACTTACCAAGCAGAACTGGAGATAGATCTGGTTCAGGTGGTGCTACGCTTCCATTAGGTGGTGAGTACGATGTGGATGAAATGTTTGTTGAGTTTGGTATTCCTGTAACGGATACTGTAAGTATGGATGCAGGATTTAGAACTGCTGACTACTCAACAGGAAATGACACAACTGCTTATAAAATTGGTGCATATTGGACAGTGAACGATAAAGTCTCGATCAGAGGTTCTTTCCAAACTGCTCAAAGACATGCAAATATGGCTGAACTATATGAAGGAGTAGGCTTTGGTCTTGTAGACTTAGACTATGACCCATGTGGAACAGATCCTGATACAGGTGCGGCTCCAATTGCAACGGAGGCACAATGTGTGTTGACTGGTCTAGACCCTTCATTGTATGGATCAGACCTAAAATCACCTGCGGACCAATATAATATTCTTTCAGGTGGTAACGTTGATGTTAAACCTGAAGAATCAGAGTCTTTAACAATTGGAGCTGTTTTAACTCCAGTTGATGGACTTACACTAACTATCGATTACTTCGATATTACTGTTGAAGACGGTATTGGTTCTGTGTCTGCAAAAACAGCTCTTGATAAATGTATTGAGACTGGTGCTGCAGCTTTCTGTAACCTTATTAATAGAAGACCAGATAACGGATCTTTATGGTTAACAGGCGGTTATATAAGCACTCAAACAACTAATATTTCAGAAGAATCAACTTCAGGTCTAGATATTATCTTTGACTATTCTGTTGATACTAACTGGGGTCCTTTAGTAGTTTCAGGTGTAACAACACTTCTAGATTCATATGACATCATTGAACTTCCTGGTGAATCAGCTATTGGCTGTGCCGGAAATTGGGGTGGTTCATGTGGAAAAAACCCTATGCCTGAACTTATGGGTTCATATACTGTTGGATTAACAACAGATTTTGATACCGATGTGATTCTTGGTGTGAGGTACTTAGGTGAAACCGATGACCTTAATGCTAATAATATTGATTTTGATGCGTTTACATACTTAGATGCTACTGCTATCTACTCAGTAAATGACAACATGTCAGTAACACTTGGCGTAAGTAACTTGTTCGATAAAGAGCCAGGTTACACATCAGATGCTGGAACAGCTCCAGGAAATGGTAATACATTCCCAGGCTATTTCGATGCATTTGGTAGACATATTCACTTATCTATTAATTATTCATATTAATATTTAAGCAATATTAAAAAAGGGGGCTTTTAGCCCCCTTTTTTTTAATAATTATGTTGAAAAATCTTACATATTAATGTCTAATACCTTCCTTCTTTTTTATCAAATTAGGAATATATGTTAACTAAAGCCAAACTCTTAAGGATGCCAGCAAAGAAATATATGTCCAAAGAACAACTTGAATTTTTTACTGCTCAACTCACTGAACAAAAAGCTGAAGCTCTTAGTGAAATTGAGGATGCAAGGCATAGACTTAGAGTTCCACCTGAGTGCAAAGACGAGGCTGATAGAGCATCATTTGAAATGGATTCACAGCTTTACTTAAGAATTGTTGATAGAAAATCAAAACTCGTCAAAAAGATCGATTTCGCGCTAAGACGCATTAAAACTGGTGAATATGGCTATTGCATGGAAACAGGCGAACCTATTGGAATTGAAAGGTTAATAATTAGACCAACTGCTGAATTCTGTGCTGATATCAAGTACATAAATGATGATCAGGAAAAACACTTCGCTGAGTAAAGCCTGATCGAATCAACTTAATTCAATATAATATTTCAATGAAATTGATTACATTTTGGATGTTGCTTCATGCTTTATTTTTTAATGCATCTCAAATTTTTGCTGAATATGAGAATACCAATGGCAAACCAATTGAAAAATCTTTTAAGGATCTGCTGGAGTGGTCTACTAACGATGTTGATACAAAGATTGATTTCATTGAATTATCTGATGATTGGAAAGATCTTAATTTAGAAGCAGATGACAATTACGCAATTTGGATTGGCCACTCAACATTCTTAATTAAAAAAAACGGTTACACAATTTTAACTGATCCCGTCTTCTCTGAAAGGGCGTCACCATTCAAGAATATAGGACCAAAAAGATTAATACCGCCAGCAATTTCTATTGGCAGTCTTCCAAACATTGACTTTGTAACCGTAAGTCATAATCACTATGATCATCTAGACACAGCAAGCCTCAAAGAGATCTTTACAAATAATCCTAATGCTATTTTTTTGGTTCCAGCTGGAGATAAGAGACTGTTGCAAAGAAAGGGAATAAAAAACATTTTCGAGTATGAGTGGTGGGATGGATATAAAGTAAACAATCTAGAAATAACATTTACACCAGTTCAGCATTGGTCAAAAAGAGGACTCTTCGATAGAAATAAAAGCTTGTGGGGCGGATGGTTTTTTAAATTTGAAGACTATTCTATATTCCATGCTGGTGATACAGGCTATTCAAATGACTTCAAGGAAACAAGATCTAGACTGGGATCACCCAAGTATGCTTTTATTCCTATAGGTGCTTATGATCCTGAATGGTTTATGGCGGAAAGTCATGTTAATCCAGAAGATGCTGTTCAAATAATGCTTGATTTGGGTGCTGAAAATAGTTTTGGAATGCATTGGGCAACTTTTAAGCTCACTGACGAGGATACGTTGGAGCCAAAAGAAAGGTTAGATAGAGCAATCAGTAATATAAATATGGATAATTTCATTGCTCCTAGCCCAGGTTCAGTTATAAATTTAGATTGAATAAAGATTTACTTCAAAAATATACTTAGGTAATATCAGGAACTTCTTGGGGCCATAGCTCAGCTGGGAGAGCGCAACGCTGGCAGCGTTGAGGTCAGGGGTTCGATCCCCCTTGGCTCCACCAATATTTTTTAAAATGAAAAAATCAATATCATTAATAGGCATGGCGGGGGCAGGTAAATCGTCCATTGGGAAAAAGCTAGCAAATTATCTTAAATTTGAACTAATTGATAGCGATCAATTAATTGAGGCAAATCAAAATAAATCACTTCAGGAAATTCTGGTTGAGAGCGGTATTCAAGAATTTAAAAAAATTGAAGAAGCTGTAATTTTATCCGTTGAGTTCAATCAAACTGTATTAGCAACAGGAGGCAGTGCAATCTTTAGTAAAAAAGCAATGAACTATATTAAAAGTAACTCATCAGTGATTTATTTAGAAGTATCCTTCGAAGATATAATGGATCGCATTCCTGATTTCTCAAACCGAGGTTTTATTAAAGGAGCTGACCAAACAATGGAGGATGCTTTTAATGAAAGAGAAAGTATATATAGAGAGTTTGCTGATCATATCGTGATAAACAACGACGGTATAGAATCTTGTTTTAATAAAATTCTTAGCGTTATTTAAAAATTATTTTAGTTTCTCTTGTTTAGCATTTTCCATGCTTTAGATGTTATTTCCATTCCTAGAAATGGCTTAACTAACTTATAGGCTAAACCAGGAATAACTGTACTCTTTCCAGCTATAGAAGCTTTCTCAGTCATCTTTACAACCTTTTCAGCAGAAACCCACATCCAAAAAGGTATTTTCTTTTCAAGATGATCAAGACCAGCTCTTTTGTGAGCGTTTGTTTTTACATATCCTGGAAGTGAGATGGTGACCGAAATATTTTCATTTGCTAACTCCTCGCCAATTGATCTTCCGTAAGAATAAATACCAGACTTTGCAGATGCATATAGTGAAGATTTAGGCATTGGTGTTACTGCTCCTATACTTGAAATGATTACAATCCTTGAAGCATCTTTCTCTTTTAATCTTGGAACCAATCCCTCAATTAAATCAATTACTCCTCCACACAAAAGATAATATAATTCGTCTCTTTGCAATGAAGAGCTATCACCAGCTTTACTCATCATAGTTATACCGGCATTCGCAACGACTAGATCTGGACAATCTACTTTATCAAGCAGCTCTAAAATAGAATCTTTCTTTGAAAGATCCAAATGATAATAGTTATTATTATTATTATTTTGAAAGAACTCTCTTGCTTTTTTTGATCTTTCTTCGCTATGAGAAACTAAATCTAAAGACCAGCCATTCTGGTTTAAATACTTTGCGTACTCAAAACCAATTCCTGAAGAAGCTCCTGTGATTAATGCTTTTTTCATCTTTATTTTTTAATTGGGATTATAATCTTTTTTATGAAATATTTTGGATTGAGATCAATATTTTCATTGATTGTTGCGGTCACTTTTATCAACTCTTGTGGTGGCGGTGGTGGAGGAGCTGATCCGATACCTCAGATCTCAAACACCTCTCCCTTTTTTGTAAATAATATTGGTGAGATTGAGGTTGATGAAATGCAATTATCTGTTGCTACAATTTCTGCTAGTGATAATGATGGAGATATACTTCAATATAGTCTCTCAGGGAATGATCCTTCCTATTTTTCTATAACCAATGAAGGAGTAATTACTTTTAATCAGCCCCCCAGCTATTTTGATAAGAATGAGTTCTCAATTTTGATTAATGTTACTGATAATATTGTTTCAATTACTCAAACACTTACAGTTTTTCTTTTAAGAGTTTGTTCAGATAGTTTTTTAGGAAAAACAGTTTGTTTTGAAGAGGAAAATATTACTGTTGAATATGATAGATCAAATGATTATCCAACATGGCAAGATTGGGATAGTGATTGTCAGAATAATAGACATGAAGTGCTTGAATCTGAGCATATTGATGATGATTCTAATCACCCCTTAGTTTTTTCATCAGATGGATGTTTTGTAAATTCTGGCAAATGGTATGATCCATATGACAATCTTTATTATTTCTCTTCATCTGAAGTTCAAATAGATCATGTCGTTGCATTATTTGAAGCGCATAAAAGTGGAGCATGGAGCTTTCCAGCTTCAAGAAAACTAAAATTTGCAAATAATATTGATTTTGACGATCTTTTAATCGCAGTTGGAGGCCCATCAAATGCTAGCAAGGGCTCATCAGATCCATCTGACTGGATGCCAGATAATTCCTCTTATTATTGCGAATACTTAGATAAATGGCTGAATATAAAATCAGAATTTAGACTAGGTATTGACTCTGATGAAAAGGATGCAATCGAAAATTACTACCAAGAAAATAGTTGCCAAAACTAATTTTTAATAAAAATTGATGTATTATTTTTTTCTGGAGGAAATTTTATGAATAAAAATATTTTTTACTTAACAGCATTATTGTTTGTTTTTGGATGTTCTAATCAGTCTTCTGAAACTGAGACTGCAGAGAGTGCAGAAGTTGAAAGTGTTCTATTGGAGTATATGTGGTGTGATTATGGGCCAAATACTTCACCAGAAACCTTGAATGCTCTACGTGCAGATTTTAATGAGGTTACAAACAACTCGGATCATCCTGTTGTCAGTGCATGGGCTTATATTCCAACATTTGAAACTGATAATTATGATGCAGTTTGGCTTAATGTTTGGTCAGATGAAGATTCAAGAAATGCAGGCTGGGAAGATTGGCTAGCGAATAGCGCTGAAGATTTTGAGGCTG
>CACEAR010000007.1 GCA_902557575.1 uncultured SAR86 cluster bacterium | reverse complement strand
GCGTTGTATCAACAACATTCACAGTTCTTGTTGCTGTACCAGTATTCCCAGAGGCATCAGTTGCTGAGTAAGTTAATGTATATGAACCAAGAGTTGAGGTATCTACAGATCCACTAACTGTTACTGTTTCACCTCCATCCGAGGTTGCGCCAGCATCAACATACGCGTCAAATATTTCAACCGTAGCAGGATTATCACCAAGGATAGTAATTACTGGAGACGTTGTATCTGGAGGAGTTGAGGTATCTTCAGATATATTATCGATCATAACGATACCCAGAGCAGCCAGCATCGCTTCAATTATTGATATTTCTAAAAGCCTTGATGTATTTGAAGAATCAACTGCAATTGCTAACAAACTATCGCAATCGCTATCATCGCCATCTATTTTACCGTCTTTATCATCATCAATATTATTTTCACAACCATCTTCGTATTCATCTTCAGTTGGATTATTGACTTGAGCAAGTAATAATTCTCTTCTCTCAATAAGCTCATCAGTGGAAAAAGATTCTAACCTTTCTGAGATTTCAGCTATTTTATTATCAGTTAGAGCTTCCTCAGCAAAAATAGAACTGCTAGGAATAAAAAAAACTAAGAAAAATACCGATAGTAGATGTTTCATGAAATGTCCTCTTTAAAATAAGATTATGCATAAAAGTTGATTTAAAAACAATATTTTTAGGAAAAATGTATGTAAAAAAAACATAAATCAGTTTATTGGCTTGAATTTGATTAACAAGTCATGAAGAGATGATTTTCTATTTAATTTTGCGCCTGGATCTTTTGTAAGTGGGCGCCATGAATAATTAATAAAATTACCAAATACCGGAATATTAAAATAGATACCTTTATCAAAAGAGCCTTCACCAAATTGTGTGGTTGAGACATCAGTAAAAGAGGCAAAGATCCCAAATTTCGTTCCATTTGAAAAAGATCTTGATAAATCAATTGTAATACCCTCATCTCCAGCAAGATACTCACCATAAGAAATTTTTGCATCAAAAGGTATGTATTTATAATTTCTGTAATAAAAGTTTAAATGTCCAGTGATATTCTTATAATCTAATGTGCCAAAGCGCATCTTATAGTCCCTTTTTCTTACATCAAAAACTTCAATTCCTATTGCATAGTTCTTTTCTTGTTCAAAATACAGGTATTCGAATCCATACCCATTAAACATTTCCTCTAAAATTCCTGCTGTCAGCATAATATGATGATTATTTCTAGGGGTAATATGATAATCAAACTGAGCTCTGCCAATAAATATTCCTTCATTAAAATTTTTCAAATAATCTTTTATGTCAGACCTAACTTGTTCAGGATAAGTGTTTTTTGGAGGATATTGAAGATCATCAAAATTGTCTAATAAAGAATACTTGATGTTTGAATTAAAAAACAAACTATCCGTGATAATAAATTCACTTGAATTTTCTAACATTAAAGCTCCCTTAAAAAACTCCTCCCTGGATGCTAAAAAGGGCCTAAATGCGAGGTTAGTTTTGGTTCTAAACCTTTTCTTGGACTGCCTCTTATAAATTAGTTTAGCATTCTGTTCAAATGAATTATCAAATTCAGAATTTGCTTTAAGGTCAGCTATCCTAAGATCTTTTTTGATTGGTTTTTTTAATCCTGCTCCATAAGAAGCATTCCTTATTATTGCGTCGATTGTATCTAGATTTGGATGAGTAAACTGAGTCACCTCAATACCGATCTCATTTGAGCTTTCTAATATTCTGTTCACGCCTATTCCATTGTTACTTAGGTTTCTAATGAGCTTAACGTATTTACTATCTTCTTCATTATGTTGAGCCTCTTTATATTCATATCGAGGATTGCTTTTTTTTGAATAATTCTTATAAGAAAATCTTATTGATGTTGTATTTCCTCTTTCTGTTGATATTCCAACAGTAAGATTTTTAGTTAAGTTAAAATCTAAGCCCATTGAAAATTCTTTTTTTGGTTCGTCATAGCCAATATTTCCTGGTGTTAGAGTGGTATCGTATTCCAGCTTGAAAATTGATCTTTCGTTTAGTGCATGAGTTATTCCAAAAAAAGGCGAGGCTGTAGCTCCAGAGAAATACCTAGAGGGTTGAAATTGACCTCCCTGATCCTCAAAATTATTTGGCCTGTCATAGAAACTATCTCTAATTTTACCTAGAGGATTTGAAAAACTTCTTTTTGATCCATTCATATTCCCCCAACCCAACCCAAAATGGAAATCGGTATTATTAATTCCATAACTGCCAACAATATATTCTGAACTGTAATATCCAGTTCCTGCTACATCATTTAAGCCAATAGCTAGAGCTGGGAATACACCTTCGCTCTTTAGCCTTATCTTAAAATTAAAACCTTTATCTTTGTAATCCTGATTGCAAACTGGATCGGATTCAATAATACAATATGGCTTATCCTTTATATTTGTATAGAAAAATGATGCTTCCAACCAATCAAAAGGGAAAGATGTCAAAGTTATTTTTTGGTCAGGGTCACTACTAAACAGTGTAATCCCAAAAGATGATTCATCATAAAACCTTGCTGACGGCATGTTTACCAAGCCAATTACTCCATGATTATTGAATGAATTATATTTGAAGCTATCAGCGTAAATATTTTGAAAGAAAAAGATTGCTAATAAAAGCTTTAAAAACCCATTGAGCATTTTTTGCCTAGTTATTAGACAAACTCTCTATAGCAGCTGCAGAGAATGCTACATCGGATAGAATTTGAGTGATTGGAGCCAAGGCTTTGAGAAATGGACTTGAAGATATGACTTTTCTTGGCACAATTATTGTATCGCCTGGCTCTAAATCAATATTATTTATAAAAATATTTCTTCCTAATCTAACAACCTCACCATTTGCTCTGATAACATAGATTCTTCCTTGGTCAGCAAACTTTTGAGTCCCGCCAGCAATTGATATTGCCTCTCTTACGCTCACATCGTCTCTAAATTGAACTGAAATGGGATTTAAGACCTCACCAAAGATATTTATAGTTGAAGGAGTCTTTGGCACTATAATCTCATCTCCATCCATTAATAAAGTATTTTCAGTTTCATAAGATCCCGGTCTAAAGTCTCCCGAAATTCTACCAAGATATCTTTGATCAATTTGATCAATAGAAGAACTAAGCATTAGTAAATCTAAATTTTGGTTTGTGTCTGTATCTTGCATTGTTGCTAAAATAGTTTTTTCTAGCATCATTTTCGATCTTTCTATCGATTGAATCTGTAAATCCCTTACAGTGTCCCTAGTAAGGATAATCCCGGATAAATATGCCTCTTCTTTAAAGCTGCCAACAAGATCATAGATATCTTTAAGTGATGAATCCGATCTTAATACGTATTCTCCCGGAAATTCTATAGCGCCTGAAATATTTACTTTTATTAAATCATTAATTGGAGATCTAAACTTTAAGTAATTATATCTTTGAGCTTCTAATTCCAAAGTTTCATAGCTCTCTTTAATTATCAAGCTTTGTGAAGGGCTTATATAAGTAACTTCATTTTCAACATTATCCATATTAAGGCCTACTAAATTTACAAGATCTAAAACAGAGAATCTTCCTATTACTGGTAAAACAAAATCTCCTTGAGCATGGTCAAGAGTAAGTGAAAATTGATTAATTAGATATTGAGAATTATTATTCACAGTGAAATTTATTGAATCAATATTTGCGAAATGTACTTTTGAATTTGGTAATAGCTTAATATCTTGGTATGTTTTTTTATCTTTTAAGCTAAATAATAATGATGATTTAATAAGATTTTTGTCATCAAACTGTTCTAAAACAGCTAGCCATGGGTATACATCTATAAACTCTAGTCCATTTATTAAATCACTTAATGATTTGAAATCATTTAAACTATAAAAACCAGGTTCTTTAACAGCTCCAAGAACTTGGATACTAGATTTTTCTTGGCTTACATAATTAAATACTGAAATATCAAGAACATTTTCTAAATTACTTTCTAAATTATCAGTTGTCTTTTTAATAATTGAAGCTGATTCTATATCAAGAATTGAGACTGATATTTTGGATTTATTTGCTGTCTGGGTAAAGCCTAAGCTAAAAGTGATAGCGTCTTCTATTGTTTCATTTCGAAATAATTCATATATTCCAGGCCTATTGACAGCTCCTTGAATTTCCACGAACTGATCGGCAGCAGTGATTAGAATTGTGTCTCCGGCCTGAATATTTAGATCATTTTCTCTATTACCCATAATTAGTAGCTCATATAAATCAAATGAATATATATCACCGCTACTTCGAATTAATTTGATATCTCTCAATGACCCAATCTCAGATACTCCCCCTGAATAGGCCAATGCGCTTGTAATGGTACTAAAAGGATTTACCAGATAAGTACCTGGGGTGTTAACAGCTCCAACAATTGTTATTTTTTTTGCACTTAAGTCTTTTAAGGCTACATCTATATTAACTCCAATATAAGATTCTGAGATTTTTTGAGATAGTTTTTCCTTAACTTCCTTAAATGTAAGTCCAACTATTGATATTGATCCTATTTCAGGAAACAATATAGTTCCATCCAATCTTACACTTAAATCAAAAATTGCATCTTTAGAGCCTGACAGTATTACTCTTAATTGATCTCTTAATGATATTTTATAATCATTTGAAAGAGGTAGATCACCAACTGCAGTAAGTGAAGTTGGCATTTTTGAGAAAAAGTCATATCCGAATTTTTTTCCATCAATTTTATTCATATCCTCAGAGGGGACTTTTTCGACAAGAGATTCATTTGAAACCGAAGAATCTTCAGCTTCAGGGTATAAAGCATTTGTTCCCAAGCTATCTTTTACTTTCTCAATTTGTTCTGGACTTAGTTGAGATAAAAGTGATGTATCTATTTGCTGACCAAAAGAGTGGTAAGAAAAAATTACTAATATTAAATATAGGTATCTTTTGAAATTCATCATAAAGGTAATTAAGTATTACATTTTACATTCTTTTATAAAAAAAAGTGAATCTATGCTATTCAAACTCTAATCCAGGAATTGATACACCATCAAGTTGAGTTATTGGTTTCAAAAGTATTGAAATGGTGTTCTGAATCTCATTCTCTGAGAGTGTTTTGTATGCCGATTGAAAAACCAAGCTTACGCCAAGCTTTATTTCACCAGACTTCTCATTTTTATAAAAGTCAAAAATAAAATGTTTTTTTAAATTCTGATTATTAAAATTTTCAATATGAGCAAGAACTTCGTAGTATTTTTTAGGATCAATAATCGAAAATGAGAAATCTCTTTTACTTAATGGAAATTCAGGTACTTGTTTGAATTTAATAAAGTTTACTTCTCTCCTATCGGATTTTACATTTTCCGAGAATCTTTCAGGAATATCATCTATAAGTATTTCAGTATAGAAGATTTTATTCTTTTTTTTGGTCTTAATTGAATCTCGAGATATCTCCTCAATAATAAAAGGAGTTGCTTCACCATCTCCATTTAAAATTTTATTTAGATATTCAAAATCTAAATCATTAGAATAATCGATATAATTTTCATCAACTTTCCCACTAATAATTATTCCTAATCTTTTTTCTTGTTTTATTTTGTTTTCATTGTGATAAACATCACTTATTTCATATATTTTAATTGACTCTTTTTGCCTTCTTTCGTTATATAAAAGGTTTTCTATCAATGAATCCTTAAGATGCGTTCTTAAATTTTTTCTATTTGAATCAAGAGGATTATCAATAATTATAGATTTGTCTTCATCATTTGCTTTTGTAAATGGAAAATTTATTACCTCAGAAAAACCTTTCTCAGTGAGTAAATCTTTAATTCCCTCAACTTTTTCACTCTTATCAAGCTTTGCTTTCTCTAGATTAATTGGTTTTATATCTATATTGTCATATCCTATTACCCTAGCAATCTCCTCAGCAAGGTCATTTTGAGAAAAAATATCATGTCTATAGGAAGGAACTTTAATATTATCTTTAATGTCAAATCCCAGCTTACTTAGATAATCAAGGTAAGTTTCTTCATTAATTGTTATCCCTAAGATATTGTTAATTTCTTTTACATTTATTGGTAATAAAATATTTTTATACTCTTTTTCATTAAAAATTTTGAGTTTAATTGATTTAATTTGGGCATGATCTTGAACTACCTTTATAAATCTTCTCAAAACTCTCTCTTGAGATTCAATATCAACACCTCTTTCAAACTTATATGCTGAATCTGAATTTAAGTTATATTTAACAGTTTTTCCAATTATTGCCTCTGGATTGAAGTAAGCGCATTCCACTAATACCTTTCTTGTTTTTCTTGAACATGCTGTTGATTTTCCACCCATAACTCCCGCGAGACTTACTATTTCACTTCCAATTGTAAAAATACAGTTCTCATCTTTTAGATTTATTTCACTATCAAGAAGAGTGCTAAAATTTTGATTACAAATCTTTTTTTCAAAAACTAATTTTCCGAAAATCTTATTAGCATCAAAACAGTGTGTAGGCTGTCCTTGCTCATAAGAAATATAATTTGAAACGTCAGAGAAAAAATTTGTTTTATTATTCCCTGAAACTAAGAAATATTCCTCCAAATAAGATCTGTAATCCAGGATCTCATCTTCAATCTCAATTTCCAAAAAACTTATTTTTGGGCAATCATTTGGGGAGAGATTCTCAAATTTAATATCCAGTTCATCAATATTTCCATCATAAATATCCATATATTTCTTCATTCCATAAAAAACATTTAATTCTCTTGCTAGGCCCAATAGTGATAAACAGTCTCCTCTATTTGGTGTTAGTTCCATATCAAAAATATCATTATGGATCTCATGCTCATGCCCTAATTGAAAAAGCTTGTTTGAAACTAAATCAAGTGAGGGTTTTTCCAATAAGAAATTTAATAAATCTTTGTATGCGACTTTCATTTAAACTGACTGAGGAAATCTAAATTAGATTTATAAAATTCACGAATATCATTAACTCCATATTTAAGCATTGCTATTCTTTCGATACCCAATCCAAAGGCCAGCCCACTAAATTTCTTTGAGTCAATATTGCAATTTTCTAGAACAATAGGATTCACTATTCCACAACCAAGAATTTCTAACCACTTCCCATTTTCAGATAAGATATCAACTTCTGCTGATGGCTCTGTAAAAGGAAAATATGATGGTCTAAATCTGATTTCAACAGAGCTTCCAAATAAATCATGCAATATATAGTTAATAACTCCTTTTAAGTTGGAAAAAGTAACATGCTTGTCTATGTAAATACCTTCTACTTGATGGAACATTGGTAAATGGGTTGAATCATCATCTTTCCTAAATACTTTTCCAGCTGATGTAAAAGCTATTGGCGGTTTTGATTCAAGCATACTTCTTATTTGAACTGGGGAAGTGTGTGTTCGAAGAACAGAATTCTTGTTTCCAATGTAAAAAGTATCATGCATTTGTCTAGCTGGATGAGATTTTTTTATATTCAACATATCGAAATTAAATTCTTCTGTCTCAATCTCTGGACCATGAACTTCATTAAAACCAATATCACTTAGTAGATCTAATATGTAGTCTTTAGTTTGATTTATAGGATGAAGCGAACCCTTGCTTTTTAAGACTAATGGTGGCTCTATTTCGTCTATCTTAGACATAGAGGTCTAGTCTAATGCAGTTTTTACAATCTTTTCAAAAGTTGTTACATCATTAACAGCTATATCAGATAAAATCTTCCTGTTAAGCAATATATTACTTTTGGTCAATCCATTAATAAATCTTGAATAAGATATTCCAAGATTCTTAGTTCCTGCGCTGATTCTAGATATCCATAATGATCTAAATTGTCTTTTTCTATTTTTTCTATCCCTAAAAGCATACTGAAGAGATTTAATGTTTGATTGTTTTGCAGTTTTATATAATCTACTTCTTGCACCGTAATGGCCTTTAGTTGCATTTAGAATTTTCTTATGTTTCTTTTTTGCTGTATTAGATTTTGTTACTCTTGGCATATTAATTATTAATAAGTTTTGATGCCACTTTAAGAGTAGCGCCTTCAAGCTTATTAAGTCCCCTGTTGTGTCTTTTTCTTTTGGTGGATTGTTTTGAGAGTATATGATTTCTTCCAGAACTCCTAGTCTTAATAGAAGTACTAGTTCTTTTAAATCTCTTTGATGCTCCTGAATGTTTCTTTAATTTATAGCCCATAATTTCCTTTTATCTACTTTTTTTCAATGGTGATAAGACCATTAAAAGTTGTCTCCCCTCTAAGGAAGGTTCTTGATCCACTTGAGCTATATCTTCAAGTTCGACTTTTATTTTGTTAAGTAAATCTAAGCCAAGATCACTATTCAAAATTTCCCTGCCCCTAAAACGGACGCTTATTTTAGTCTTATTTTTCTCAAGAATAAAGGTTTTAATTTTCTTAAGTTTTATGTTGTAATCTCCGATATCAGTTGAGGGTCGGAACTTAATTTCTTTGATTGATCTCTTCTTGGTTTTAGTTGGAGAGCTTGAGGTGCTCTTTTTCTTCTCAAATAAATGTTTTCCATAATCTAAAAGTTTGCAAACTACTGGATTTGAGTCTTCAGAAGAAACTCGCACAAGATCAAGAGATTGTTTCCTTGCGATAATTAAAGCTTGATCCAGGCCTATAATTCCTTCTTTTTCACCATTAGAATTAATAAGCATTACCTCTTTAGCTTTAATTTGCTCATTTATTGGGGTTTTATTTTTAGCTATAGCTTACACCTTTCAGGAATTAAAATGAGTTAGTTATATTAAAGTTTTTAAAAAAATGAGTGTCAGTTTTCAATAGCATATGTGATAATTTTTTGAATTTTATAACATTAAATTGCTTAGGTAAACATTCCAGAAATCTTTATTAGGGCTGAAGAATCTTGGAAATCCATTCACCATCTACTAAATTAAAAATCTCTCTTTTATTAATTCTTGATGGATGTCCATCCCAAAATTCAAAATAATGTGGTTCAAACTTATAACCTCCCCAATATGGAGGGCACTTATAAAGATCCTTATCCTCTAGAACATTCTCAAAATTTGTTTTAACTTCGCCATATGATTTAATTTCTTTAGATTGATTAGAAGAAATTGCGAGAGCATTTTTTTTCCTGTCTCTGTTCGAAAAATACTTTTTATTAAAATCTGTTGATGTTTTTTTTATTTTCGCCTTCATCCTTATTTGAGAATTAATTTTATTCCAAAAAATTAAACAACTAATTTGGTCGTGAGATTTGAACTGAAGAGCTTTCTGGGATTCATAATTCGAAAAAAATATAAAATCTTTTTTATCAACAAATTTTAAATTTACAAATCTTGAATCAACCTCATTTAGCTCGTGACTGAATGAAGAAATTGAAATAGCCTCTATAGAACTCTGATTTGCATCTAAAGCTTCATCATACTTATTTTTAAATATAACGTAGGGTGTTTCGGAGCTATTATTTAAAAAATTTATCATATAACTTAAATTAAAATATTAGAACTAAAAAGATTATCACGTCCTATTCTTAGTATTTTTTTTGTAAACATTTCTCAATATGTCTTTTAATGGAGTCATTGAGGCTTTAAAGTAGGTATTAGTGTCAATATCTGAATCAATCTTATCATAGGAAGTATCGCTAAATAGTTTAATAACTCTATTAGGTGTGAGTTTCATATCATATCTCCCAAATCCTCCGAGAAAAAATAAAATCAATGAAAAGAAATATAAAATCTGCTTTAAAAAAGGAATCTTTAAAATAAAGATTCCTCTTCGAGATAAATTTGAAATTATTTCATTTACAGTTAAAACAGGTTTCTCTATTGTTAGATACCTTCCAGAATCAATCTTTTCCATAATTAAATTTATTATAAATGAATTGAAATTTACCAGATAAGTTAAGCTTTTTTTAGTATCTATAGATGGTGAGAGCTTAAGAGATTCAGAGAGCTTTTGTAATTTACCTATATTTGTATCTGATCTTAGACTTGAAGAAAAAATTGCTGAGGGATAAAGAATAGAAAGCCTTATCTTTTTTTCTTTACACCATTTAGTTATGGCGTTTTCTTGAAGATATTTTGTAGACCTATAAGCATCATCAGAATTAAGATCATCGCTATAAATTATATTCTTTCCATCAATTGATGCTACTGAGCTTATATGAATAAAATGTTTAATTTTTAAAGTTTCAAGGTTTTTTAAGAATTTTTCATGGCAATCTAAATTTAAATGCAGGTATGCTCTTGCATCAGATCCAAAATCAAATCTTGCTGCTGCCAAATTTATCAGCACATCTATTCTGTCATTAAGTTTTAAAATTTCTTTAATCTCATCTTTTGAAGAAATGTCGCAAATTACATCAGTATTTTCGGAGGGAATTAGGTCAATTCCTATAACTTCAAAATACTTTTTTAGCTCTGGAATTAACTCTGATGCAACAAAACCTGAAGATCCAGTAACAAGAATTGTCATAAGAATACATCTAGGAATTTACCAATTATTTTATTGATATCATAGTGTTTTTTTGCATATATATAGCCATTATTGCCCATCTCTTTAAAATCCATATTTGAGAATAATTTTAGTTTATTGCTTATATTATGATCTGATGAGACTCCATTCTTAGCTTCTTTTATTATTTCATGAACATCATTATCAATATTTGCTACTGCGAAAACTGGTAAAGAATTCTTCATATAGCCAAGAATCTTTCCAGGAACAACTGGTGTTTTTACATTCTTCGAAAGTGCAACTAGTCCAATATCCACTTTTTTTAAGAGATCCATATATTCCGCTTCTGGGATAAAATCTTTTATTTCAACATTGTGCAATGAGAGATCTTCTACTTTCTTCTTTAACCTATCTAATGCAGTTCCTTCTCCATGAATAAGTAAGTGAAACTTTTGGGAATCTAATTCACTAAAAGATACTAAAAAACTGATAAGGCCATCAATTTGAGATGGTCCGACTACACCAGCATATACAATAGTTGATTTTCCAATAACATATTGACTTGTTTTTCCATTATTCTTTATTTCTTCATTGAAATTAATCCAATTATGCATAACGTATTTATTTCTTTTTTTATCTCCATGAGAGTCTTGTGCTTGTTTTAAATTTCCACCCGAGTGAAAAGTAACCAAGTCAAAGGTGTCGTAAAAAAATCTTTCAACAAGTTTAAAAAACTTAATCGCATATTTATTCTTCAAAATACCCAAATCTATTGCATTTTGAGGAAAAAGATCCTGAACATTAAGTGCAATCTTAGATCCTTTAAAAAACTTTAGGAGAATTCCAACGAAGCCATAAAGAAGAGGTGGCGAATAAATGAAAACATAATCATATTTTTTATCAAAAAGAACACCAATTATTAAATTAACTGAAGCAAATATTGAGAATATCCCCCTTAAAACATATATATTACTTTTTTGAAAGTAGGTCTTTACCCTCTTTACATGAAAGTTCTCAATATCAGGGTCTTTAAAATCACTTGCATTTTTTTGCTCTAACTTTGTTGTTAAGACAGTAACATCATAATCTTTTCTTAATAAATTCATTGAAAATTCTTCAACAAGAACTGAGGCAGAGTTTATGAATGGAGGATAGCTATCTGAAACAACTAAAAATCTTTTTTTTGGCATTTAATTGTTTAGTTCCTCTGAAATCTTAAGAACAATATCCATTGTATGCATCTCTTCATCGATTGATGATGACAAGTGCTTATCGTTTGCATAAGCAAAGAAGTTTTCTATTTGCTTTTTAAAACCTAGATCGTATGTAAAACTTTTTTTTGATGAGGAGCTACCAAAATGTTTATATTTTTTAAAATCAATTAAAGAAAAATATTCACCATCTTGAAAAACTTCTATAGTTTCCCTTGGCATGTTGCGTGATCCTATAGATGTATATATTAAATTAGATAAGAAGCCATTTTTATGTTTAAAACTTACAATAAAATTCTCTTTTTCTAAATAGTCAGATGTAGACATATTAGATGAACTAAGAGAGACGATATCAGAATTTGTAATAAACTTTATTAAATCAATAAAGTGACTTCCTTCAGCAACAACTCTATTTCCTCCTTCTTTTTCATCATAAAGCCAATGACTTTTTTCAATTTTTCCAGCATTTATGCATAAATTTAGGATTCCTGGATTATTTTGATCAATAGCCTGTCTTAAGTAGTTAACAGAAGAAATATAGCGTCTATTATGGCCAACCATAATTTTTGGAATTTCTTTTTGATTTTTAAGTATTTCTTTTAGTTCGAGGAATTCACTTCTATTTGAAACCAAAGGTTTTTCTATTAAAAGATTTTTTTTGTTATAGATGCACTCTTTAATAGTTTCAAAGTGATTAGAATGTCTTTCAAGTGAAATAATATTGTTTATGTTTGGATTATTAATTAATTCTTTTTTGTCACAGGTTGCGCTCTCAAAATTAAATTTTTTTGAATAATGGTCTGCTTTAACAGGAGTATTTGTTGCCAGCATTTTTAGTTTATGAGATCCATTTATCTTTTTAAGTTCAGGAAGGAAATTTGAAACAGCATGGTTACCTGCCCCAATTACCCCAAGACAGATATCATTTTTATCAGTCTTAACTTTTTCTTCAAAGAGTTTTTTTGGTTTACTTTCTGTATTGTCATATGAAAAGATAATTCCAAGGTCGTTATTCATTTCCCCTTTTATCAGTTTTTCATATGTATTAACGGCTGTATTGAAATCGATTTCTGAAGTAATAATTTTTTTTATGTTAATCCTACCTGATCTTATAAGTCGATTAATCTCATCTAAATTATTTTTTTCAGTCCATTTTATTGAGTCAAGTGAATGATTTTCTTTGGATGAATAATGGTCATCATCTAGTGCTCCAAAACCTCCCGCTTTAGAAACAATTATGCTTGCTTGCTTTTCCCACATTTCATTCCTATCAAGCTTAATATCCACAACTCCCATAATTACTATTTCTCCATTTACTCTCAATATATCAAGGGCTTGTTGAAGAGGCTTATTATCATTAACAGCACACGCCAACAAAACACCATCAAAACCTCCAAACCTCAATTTTTTTGCAAACTTCTCTAAATTACTGCTATCGGATGAGCTATTAAATCCCATATTTAGAAGAACTTCGGATTTTTCTTCTGACGGATCATAAGAGAATGTTTGTGCGCCATAGGAGTTAAGAATTTGGGTTGCAAGATTCCCCAACAGACCTGAGCCTAGGATGGCAATGTTTTTTCCATTTAAATTAAACCTAAATTGTCTAGTAGCATGCATTGCAATACACCCAAGCATGCCAAATGAGGACTCCTTTAAAAATTCTTCCTCTATCTTTGAACACATACTTGCTGGAACTAGATTATATTCAGAGTGAGTTGCAAAACCTGATCCAATTATTGAAACGAAATCTCCTTTTTTATACCCTGTAACTTTTGGACCTACTTCCGCTACAACTCCTGAAGCGCTATATCCCAGATTAATTGGAGTATCAAGCTTATTTAATACAATCTGAGTTGTTTCTTTTAAACTTGTCTGAGAAAGCTTTTGAAAGACCCTCCTGACAAGGTCAGGCCTAGCAAGAGCCTTGCCGATGATTGATTTTTTTGCAAGTTTTACCATTGAACCTTCTGTACCAATACTTACTACGGAGTATGAGTTCTTCACAAGTATTTGACTTCCTGAAGTCTTAGGCGTTGGGATTTCCTCTAATGAAATTTTACCATTAGAATAATTTTGTATTAGAGATTTCATCTTTCATTTTCTCACTGCTGAGCTCATGCCTGGAGGAAAATCAGATGATTTGCTTATCTCGTCTTTGAAAAGCTCAAACCATTCTAAATTCTTTTGAAATCCTTCATTGAAATCAACAATCGGTTGATAATCAATAAGCTTCTTTGCTTTATCAATAGATGCTAATAACCTTGGTTTGGTATCCCACTTTCTTCTTTCAAGAAAAGTAAATTCGCTTTCATTCTTAGTTACTTCCTTTACCTTTTTGGCCATATCTAAGATAGATATCTCTCTGCCAGCAGCTAAATTAAAATTTTCACCAATTGCACTTTCATAATAACCTGATTTTATAAGTCCTTGGACTAAATCAAGAACGTAAGTGAAATCTCTTGTTTCAGATCCATCACCAGTTATTGGAAGATTGAATCCTTGCATGGACCAATAAATAAAGTTTGGAATAACATTTCTATACTGTCCTGGAACTTCACCAGGTCCAAATGAGTTAAAAAACCTACAATTTACTGTATTTAGATTGAAATGATGATTGTAAAAGTTGCAATACATTTCTCCAGTCATTTTATTTATTTGATAAGGAGTTGTTAGGTGCATTGATATAAAATCTTCTTTAAGTGGTAGTTCAGGAAATGATCCATAGATGGCACACCCGCTAGAAGCATATACAAATCTCTCAATCTTTGAGAGATTTGATAATTCTAAAAGTTTAATAATCCCTAAAACGTCTACATCTGCAGATTCTTCAGTAAAGTCAACTGAATTTTGATTTGCAAAAAATGCTGCTAGATGAAAAACAATTGAAATATTTTCTTTAAAAACTCTCTTTAAGACTTTGTCAGATCTAATATCTCCTTCAACAAATAAAATATTCTGATTAGAGGGTACGTTCCAAGGATTTTTATCTCTTACCGCAGAAAGGTTATCCAGAACAATTATCTTTCCAGTTTTATTAATTTGAGATAATGCTTCAACTAAATTACTGCCTACTGCCCCGGCCCCACCAGTTACAAGAATATTTTTTCCTTCATAGAATTTTAAAATATCTTTTTTGAGGTCAGCTCTTTCAAGGTATTCTTGAACAAGATTTTTTCTAAAGCTATTTTTATTCATTAAAATAGAGTTCTATATGTTTTCGTATCTTCTCAGATGCAAAACCATCACCATAAGGATTTTTTTTACTAATTATATCACCATAAAAATCTTTATTCTCAATAAGATTTTCAAAAACTGAAATAATTTCTTTTTTATTAGAGCCTACAAGGAATGCGTTTTTATTAGTAATTCCTTCTGGCCTTTCAGTGCTTTCTCTTAGAACGATGACTGGGACATTCAATGATGGGGCTTCTTCTTGTATCCCTCCTGAGTCAGACAAAATTAACTTTGATTTTGTCATTATTTCCACAAGATCAGAATAATTTAATGGTCTTGTAAGAAAAATATTTTTGATATCTTTAAGATCCTCTTCTACTTTATTTTTTACATTAGGGTTTGGATGAACAGGGAAAATAAATCTAATATTTGAATATTTTAAAGCTAATTCTTTGATGGCGTTAAGAATATTTTGCAATGGTTTACCAAAATTTTCTCTTCTATGGCATGTAATTAAAACATTAGTCATGTCTTCTAAATTATTATTTTTAAAAAAACTATCATTACCAGAATTTAGAATATGAACAGCCTCCTCCAAAGCATCTATTACTGTGTTTCCAGTCATAATAATTTTTTGTTCAGGAACATTTTCATTTAGCAAATTCTTGACTGAAGCATCTGTAGGACAAAAATTCATTTCCGCTATTCTTGAAATAAGCTGACGGCTCGCTTCCTCAGGGAATGGAGATGATATATCTCCTGTTCTTAATCCAGCCTCTACATGTCCAACAGGAATTTTATTTAACATTGAAACAAAGGCTCCAATAAATGCGGTAATTGTATCACCTTGAACTAAAACAAGGTCTGGGTTTTCTCTTTCATAAACCTTTTTAAGTTCTGATATTCCAGAACTACAAATGTCCTCAAGGTTTTTGCTTGTTTTTAGGAGGTCAAGATCTTTATCAGGAAAAACATTAAAGAATTTAAAAATTGGTTGAATTGTTTCTCTGTGCTGACCCGTCGAGATTAGAGAAACATTAAAGGATTTCTTAAGCTCCTTAAAAAGAGGAATCATTTTTATTGCCTCTGGTCGAGTGCCCACGATTAGCAAAATCTTCTTTTCTGTCTTTTTCATACACATATTATACATTTCATAGTTTAAATATTGATCTATTGATGAGACTTTCTTTTAAGGAAAAACGGTAACGATAAAATAACTAATATTGGATAAAAAACAACAACGAGCGACGTGAAATAAAGACTAAAAAATGAAAGAGTAACTGACATGAAAAAAGGTGGGTAGCAAAAAATATAAAATATACTCCCACTCAAAGCTTTTCTATAAATATAACAAGCAATAACTAAGAAAAATGCTGCTACAACAAAAGCACCAAAGACCCCAAAATCTCTTACGAGAGGTGTGAGCATTGAGGTAGTATTATTTGCCTCATTTATTAAAATACCATAATCCTGTGTCTCACTAAAAACGGCTTCTCGAACGATGGTAGGGAACAATCCTTGTACAGATTGATTTATATTAAATTGAAGAAAAGGTGAGTTTATTACATTTAAATCTAAATTAATTATTGGAAAGATGACATACATAAAAGCTGGAGTAAGAAGTAAGAATAATGCATTTTCTGATACACCAATACCCTGCCCTTCAATATATGTGGCAAGAAACTCAAGATCTTCTCCATATCTGATTGTTTGAAGAGCTCCACCAAGAATAAATATTAAAAGTAGAAAAACAGTACCAAGAAGAACTCTCTTAACGTTTAGTTTGAAAATTAGCAAATAAATTGCAACGGGATGCAATAACAAAACGATGCCATTTCCTCTTCCAGTTTCAATTATCCATGCAGATGAAATAAGTATTATTAAAATTAATGAGCTGGATAAAAAGTATTTTTTCTTACCAAAAATTAATAATAGTATTGAATTAACGCAAATAAATGCTCTGATCATATTTAGAAAACCACTTAAAGTGGGCACTCCAAAATCTACATATGTTCTCCCATCTCCAACCAAGACCCAATAAAGTGGAAAACCACCGACATAAATTATTACAAAAAAATATAAAATGCCCCAAATTAAAAATAAGTTTGAATTAAATTTATATAATTTTAAGAAATCTATGTTCTTTTCTATAGATTCCTTTATCGAATTTGTTTTTTTTGGTAAGGCAAGTCTGAAAATAAGGCTTATAAATAATGAGAAAATTATAAGCATTGAAATAAGAAAAATGGTTTGTGTACTTATTGATTCAATTGGAAGATTATTATTAAAAGAAATAATCAGTAGTGAAAGGGTCCATATCCCAGAGAAAATAATAAAAGGAGAAAGATACATTTAATTTAAAAATCTTGAAAAGTCATTTTCACTTAAAAAATCGTGTTAATTTCGATTTTATTTTTTTACTATGTATTAACCTCCAGAGCGATTTAGAAAAGCTAGAAAGATATAAAATTAAATACTTGATTTCAGGCAAGGAAATTCTTCTAAGAATCCTTCTTCCTGCTTGAGGATCTTCGGTATCAAAATAATATCTGGCTTTGTAATATAAACCTCTAGAAATAGATGAAATAAACTCTGGCGTTATTGATGAGAGGATACCTTTATTTTCATGAATTAATTCTTCTATTGTTTCAAACCTCTCTTCAGCCCATCTTGATATTTTTTTATTTGTTAATGAGTCCTCATAAACTGTGTAAGAGCCAAGTATTTCTTTGCTTGAATGAAAATCTCCTTTTGCTGCTAATCTTATAAAAAGGTTAAATTCCTCCGAAGCTGTCATATTTGGATTAAATGTTAAGTTATTTTCTATCAGAGAAGATCTTTTAACTATTGGAGTAACCATATTAATTTCAAAGTCTTCAAGTTGTTTTTTTAACATCGGCCCAGAATTATGACTAGGAATATCATATCTGATATGGTCGCCATTTATATCAATTTCTTCAACTCCAGCATATGAGAGAACATAATTGGTATTTTTAATAAACTCCATCTGTTTTTCTAACTTATATTTATTCCAAATATCATCAGAATCTAAGAATGCAATCCATTCTCCTTTAGCATTTTCAAGAGCTTTAGCCCTTGCATGCCCAAGGTTTATAAGCTTTTCATTAAAGAAATATCTAAGTCTTTGGTCATACGACTTAGCTATATCAGATGATTGATCATTTGATGCATTATCAAAGAAAATGATTTCCCAGTTTGAGTAAGATTGTGAGTATATTGAGTCTAGAGCGCGTTTGAGAAATTCTTCACCATTATGACAATTAACAATGACGCTAATTAGAGGATTCTTTTGCATTCTTTAAAGCCTCTTCAAGTTTGCTACATATATAAGTAATGTCTTCCTTTGTTAAATCAGGATGTAAGGGTAAAGTGAGGATTTTAGGGAATATCTCCTCAGTTTTCTTCAAACTAATGTGTGTTTGATTAAAAAATGAAAGTGTATGATTTGGCTTGTAATGAATACCTGCTGGAATTCCCTCCTTCTTTAACAGTTCAATAAGTTTTTTTCTGTCTATATTTTCAGCAATCTTTACCACAAAAATATGTGGAACTACTTCATCATAGTTGTGATTAAAAGCAGAGACTGAAGGAATGCTTTTTACAAGTTCAAAATATTTTTTTGCCAAATCTTGTCTCGACTTTTTATGGTAGTTAAAGTTTGCGAGTTGAACTCTTCCGATAGCAGCCATCAAATCACTCATATGGTACCTCCAACCTTGATTCTTAACATCCGGATCCCAACTTCTTCCTCCAGAAAATCTTTTATGAGTGTCTCCCTGAACTCCCAGAAGCCTAAAATCTTGTATTGATTTAATAACATCTTCATCATCTGAGACAATACAGCCTCCCTCGCCTGATGTAATATTTTTAATTCCATCAAAACTAAAACAACTTATGTCACCAAAAGAACCTATCAAGTTATCCTTATATAGTGTTCCAAATGCATGGGCTGCATCTTCAATTATTCTAAGATTATTATCTTTAGCAAACTTGTATATATCATCTAAATTACCAACACCACCAGCATAATGAACTGGCATAATAGCCTTTGTTTTAGAAGTTAATCTTTTTCTAGCATCTTCTAAATCGATTGTTAGTGAATCAGAATCAATATCACATGCTATAGGTTTTGCACCATTTGCGGTTATCGATTGGAAACTTGCGACATATGTAATTGATTGAACAAGGACCTCATCTCCTCTCTCTATTCCTGCAGCCTGCAACGCAAGTTGAAGAGCGGCTGTTCCATTTACAACACATGTAGCTCTTCTACCAAAAAAGTTTGACAGCTCATTTTCAAAGTCTTTTACTTCTTTACCCATCCCAAAGAAGCCTATATCTAAAACTTTTTTTACAGCTTTTTTTTCTTCTTCACCTATGCATGATTTAGAAAGGCGTAACTCATTGTTCATAGAAAACTCTCAACTTTAAAATAGTTTAAGTCCTTATTATCAGATTCATTAGGATCATGTGGAATATCAGCTATATTTAATAAAATGTTAGTTTCAGTTTCTACACCCTTAAATGCTACCCAATACTCTGGAGGAACAGTTAACCTTGAGTAATTATTCTCTCCTAAAGTTACATCAATAAGAGGACTAACAATTGATTTATTATTTGTATTCTTATTTAAGATTATAAATCTTATATTACCAACAGGAACGATCAAATTTAAAGTCATTTCTTTGTGCATCTTCCATCCTTTAGCCATATCTTTTTTGACTGAAGAAAAATATGCTTCCCCAAAGCCATTAAAAGATTCTTCATAATTTCTTAAGGCATGCATTACATCACCTTCTCTAACTTCAATCTTTTTAAGCTGAGTGAGTGAAGGTTGTTTTTTTTCTAGAGTGTCCAGCTTGAGTCCCTCTTTGATGCAAGAGCAACATATTCAGAGATTTGATCTATTGTTTTCTTATACATATCAATATCATCATTAAAGTATGATGAATACCATTCAGATGTCATTTTAACTGTCTGATCATATTCTAAAGTTGCGTCCCATTTAAGGTGCGATAAAGCTTTGTCGCAGTTTAATTTTAAAAGACTTGCTTCTTTAAATGGCAAAGTGTCTGAAATAACATAAGGTCTCTTAGGTAAATCCTTTTTCCAGTGAATCAACATTGTATCAAGTAAATCTTTTACAGTTCTATTTTGTTCAGCTCTTGGTCCAAAGTTGTAAGCTTCCCCAACATTATCTTTTGTTGAGTAGAGGTTTTGGCCAAGGGAGAGGTATCCAGATAATGGTTCTAGAACATGCTGCCATGGCCTTGTAGCATCTGGGCATCTAATCTTTACAGATTTTGAGTTTGACCATGATCTAACTGCATCAACTATAATCCTATCTTTCGCCCAATCTCCTCCGCCTATAACGTTTCCTGCTCTTCCAACACCAATGCGAGGCAAAGATTCATTATTTTCAAAAAAAGAGTGAAAATATGATTTTATAATAAGCTCAGCAGCTCCCTTTGAGCCGCTATAAATATCTTTCCCCCCCATTTTATCACTCTCTTTATACCCCCAAACCCACTCAACATTGTCATAACTTTTATCACTTGTTATTAAAACAGCAGCGCAATTAAAATTAGCATGCCTAAGAGTTTCTAGGATATTCATTGTCCCAATTGCATTAGAGGAAATTGTCTCAACCGGATCAGAATAAGAAGTAGATACTATTGGTTGAGCTGCAAGATGAAATAAAAATTCTGGTTTTTCTTGATTTATAATGCGCGATAACTCATTAAGGTCTCTAATGTCAGAATTATGGTAATTAATTTTTGATTCTAAATCTAAATCTTCAAACATTGAGGGGTTCGAAGGAATATCTTTTGAGATTCCAGTAACATCAGCACCGAGACTTAGTAACCAACATGTCAGCCATGAGCCTTTAAATCCTGTATTACCAGTTATTAAAACTTTTTTATTTTTGTAAACATTATTAAACATAAAAAAGATATTTAGTGATTCCAACTAATCCAAGGAGCATTGTTATCCGCGCACATTTTCTCAAGGTCATGTTTGTCTCTCAAAGTATCCATACACTTCCAAAAGCCAGAATGCCTGTAATTGAAAAGCTCTTTGTCAGATGAAAGCTTTTGGAGAGGTCTTTGCTCCAAAACAGAATCATCAGAATTTTCTATATAGTCAAAAACTTTTGGGTCACATACAAAAAATCCTCCATTTATCCAGGATCCATCTCCACGAGGCTTTTCAAGAAAAGATTTGACTACTCCACTATCATCACTTTCAAATGTCCCAAATCTTCCATCAGGCTGGACAGCAGTCATTGTCATGGCACCATTGTGACTAGAATGAAATTCAACTAACTTATTAATATCTATGTCAGCAACCCCATCTCCATAAGTAAGCATAAAGGGTTTACCGTCAATAAAATTTTCAGCTTGTTTCACCCTTCCACCAGTCATTGTTTTTTGTCCAGTATCTAGAAGAGTAATTTTCCAAGGCTCGCTAGTATTATTAATTACATCGATCTTGTTATCTTCTAAAGAGATAGTCACATCACTTTGATGAAGAAAATAATTAGCAAAATATTCCTTTATTAAATACCCTTTATATCCAAGCAGAATTATGAACTCATTAAAACCATATGAGGAATAAATCTTCATGATGTGCCATAAAATAGGCTTACCACCAATTTCGACCATAGGTTTTGGAATTAGGTCAGTTACCTCACTTAATCTTGTCCCGAGACCGCCAGCTAGAATTAAAACTTTCATCGTATAAATTTTTTCCTAATAATCTTTAATTTTAAATATATTTTATAAATAAATCCCTTTTTAAGAAAACTCTCATTTTGTAAATTCGTCCAATAACTCTCTGAGTTTACCATTATGTTTAATAAATTTGCTGTGATCATATCAATGTCATGATTCTTTTGGAAATATTTATAGGTCTCATCTGAAATATTCTTCCTGTTATTTACGTATGCATTTATGATCCTGATTAAAGAGTTTGGTTCTGTATCAACTTTTTCACTTTTTACAGCCTTCTTACCAAGGGTGCTTCCATCTCTTTCAAATAACCACTTGTATTTATATTGGAAATTCACTTCAGAATAAGAATAATCTAAAAGAACTGTCGGGATTCCTAATCTAGCTCCCTCGAGAGCAGATGTCCCCATTGCAAATAAGATGTCTACATTTTCTTTTAAATAAGAATGTAGGCCTTGCTCTTCCATACTGTTAATATATTTAAAGGAAATATTTTTGCTTTTAGATGAAACCTTCTTCAAGGTCTTTTTAAATGGACCATCTCCAATAATTGTTATCTGAAAATCATAAATTAAACTTGGGCTTACTTTTTCCAGATCTAGAATCAGTTTTTTTAAAATATAGTACTTAAAGTCAACAAGTCTTCCGACCCAGCAAAGGTTTACCTTTATAATCTCATTTTGATCTCTATCATTGAAAAAGTTTTTAGAGCTCGGAGCTGAAGGAATTGCAAGGAACATTGGATTATTTATACTTAAATCAAGATTTTCCTGAGTTCTTAAGAGGCATTCTTGATCCATAAAAAATAGTCCGCCACTATTAACTAAATTTTGAACAAATTTTTTAGATTTATTGTAATAATTTTTAAGAAATAATTTAGAAATCTTCTCTGAAAAAGGAGAGTTTGGAATAAAGTTATGGGGATGACATGTCCAAAATAGGACTTTGGTATTCTTAGGTATTTTAAGATTTGAAAAAATAGTCCATGGGGTCATTGATTGAAAAACTATTACTGAGTTTTCTTCTATAAATAAAGGATCTTTTTCAGAATAGATTTCTATTTCTGCAAAGCGGTTATCAACATTTTTTGACATATATCCATCGTGAAAATCAATTAAAAATGGTTTGATGCCTAATATTTTATTAACTTGCTTAGCAACTCTTAAAAATAGGAACGAGACCCCGCCAACCCCTCTATAGGGAAAACAGAAATAAATCTTTTTTGGTAATTCTTCTGTTTTAATATGCATAAAAAGTAATTATTTAAGCCTTAAATATGAAATGAATATGCAGTTTCTTATTTAGAAAAAGTCTTTAGTGATAGCATTTTTTTAATGAAATCATCTCTTGCGAAAAGATAATTTGCGACTGTATATTCTTCCCATTTTTGCTCCCAGCATCCCCTGCCTATTAATTCAAGACCACTTTCACTTAAATTTGTAATTATCTGATCAAGCTCCTCATTTGATTTAGTATTTAGCTCTATAATTAATGTTTTTAAATTAGGATTCCTGAGAGTATATTCTGCTCCTTCAAGAATTGAAGATTCATGACCATCAACATCAATCTTAATAGCAAAAGGTTTCTTTAAGGTTTCTTCATTCTCTAAGAAATTATCTAATTTTACTGCCATAACTGGCTGTTTAATAGGAATAGATTTTTTGTTAGTAAACATATATGGTCCGTCTATGCTACCTGCTCCAGCGCCTGGCTCATACTCTGACAAATCCAAGTTGATGAAAGTATTTTGATTTGAAGCAGCAACTAATCTTGGCGAAATATTTTTAAGATTGTTTATGGAGATATTTTTAACCAATGAAACAAATGAACTTGCATCTGGCTCAAGCGATATAACTTTTCCACCTGGAGATAAAGCTGCAAAGTATAGTGAATAAATCCCAATATTGGCTCCGATATCTAGAAGTGTTATCTCAGAATCCATCATGCTTTCTATCCATTCTAATGTATCAGGCTCCTTTGAAAAAAAAGTAAGTCCTCTTTGGAGTTCATGAACATTAGAAATAGAAATTTTAATTGAAGAAAATTCTGAATTGATTTTATATCTTGATATTAGAGTGCTGATTAAAGATAAAGTGGCCCATCTTAACTTTATAAAAAATTTCTTAAAAAGACTCATAAATAAAAAAATTTAAATTTCAAATCTAGTATCTCGAAATGTTAAAACTAGAATTCTTCTTTCTCCTTCTATTACTTGTGAAGCAGAATGAAGACTTGAGGTATCAACAGCATAAATGCTCATCGGACTGCATAAAAACTTTCTTTCATTTTTTAGAAGAGATGAAGGAATGTTATCTATCTCATAATATGTCCTCTTAAGATTTGTTAGCCATATCCACATAAATCCATGAATCATTTTCATAAAATTTCTTGATGATTCTAAGATCCTAAAAGGGCCATTTTTATCAGTGACTTCATTAAAAAATATAAAAAACTTTAATATTTTTCCATAATCATCAACATGATAACCTAGTCCAGGAGGATTATTTTTTGGATGGTGCCATGAAATCTGATATTGGGTAGCTTCAAATGTTGAATTGCTAGTATTGAAGTACTCCTTTGCCAACTCATTGCATTTATTAAAAAAGGTTTTTGGTAGGGGGTGTTTGTCATGTATGTTATGAAAACGCTTAAAACCAGGGGCTCCATTTACTTGAACTTTTTCTTTTATGACATCATCTATTTTTTTTATTTCTGTTAAATCCTCAGATGTAAGATGATGATTAAATTGTGAGAATCCAAGTTCGCAAATCTTTTTTATTTCATTAGAGTATTTACCAGAAGTATTAACTCTTTTCATTTTAATAGTTCTTATTAAAGTGGTAACAATAGAATAAGGAAATCTAAAAATTGGTCTAAGGCCTTTCCAAACAAAATTTTTCATGCTTATATCTTAATAAATTTCATTCTTGATATTAACAAGAAAAGAAAGAATGAAAGGTTAGCAAATAAAATTGCGAAAGAGAAACCTTTTATAGAAAGCTCATAACCTAAGAATAAAATATATGTTATGAATATGGGAGGTATCATATAAACAATAAGTTCAGCAAATATATTTGCCTTAAATCTTTTTTCAACTAACGCAAGCATAGAAAATGTTATGCCAAAAAGCTTTATAAAAGTGCTCAAGCTAAAAACAATCAAAACAATTATGTCTAATTTAAAAACATTATTATAGACGAATAGAAAAATTATTCCTCCAAAAAAAGTCCCCAATACTAATAAAGCCAGTAAAGGAAGAATAAATTGCATAAAGATTTCTCTATTTGATTTTATATTTTTTTCGGCGTTGTCTCTAGAAAATCTTGGAAAATAAAGATATCCCAATATGGAAATACCAAATCCATACCACCAACTAGAAACCCTTACATAAGCCTCAATATTCGCATACAAATTATTTAGACCAAAATTTATAGCAATTGATCTCATGAATAGTTCAGAAAAGTTAAATAGAAGCAGTGAAGCTGATGTAACAATACAAAAGCTTAAAATATATGTTAACTTTGGATGAATGCTTATTAGTGCTTTTAAATTAAGATTGTCTAATGAAATAAAATAGGTATTTTTAAGATCAGTTCCATATCTAATTACCAAATAACTTACACAATAAATAACTAAATATGATATTGAGCCTATCATGATAAAATTTGAAAGACTTGCTTCTTTTGATGAAATTACAAATATTAATAGTAATGCAATTACCACACATGCATTTAAAAACATTGCAATATAACCTTTTTGATTATGAAGAAGAGTCACTCTTGTAGAATGACTTAAGAAGGCAAAAAGTATATAAATTAAAAGAAAAGGATAAAGACCATTAAATAGTTCATATGAGAAAAGCTTTGCAATTACTATCACACCCAAACCAAGTGCTAAGCCAAGAGATATTATCTGGACATATAAGAGATTCCTGCTTTTAATATCAAGATCTTTGTCAAAGGATTCTCTAACTAAGCCTGACTCTGATCCTAAGCAAGAAATTACAAGAATAAGTGCAGATATATTTAAATATGTAGAATAATTAAGGAGACCATCTTCGCCAAAGTTTAATCCAACGTATTTTGTAATAAAAATATTTGCTAAAAAAAGAAGTATTGACGCAGATCCTAGCTTGATGACCTCTGAATTCAACTTTAAAGCTGTGTACTTCATTTATTTATTTATTCGTAATAAAGATAATTACCTAATTCTTTTTCAATAAGTTCTATGCTTCCCTCAGGATCATCATAATTCTTCCATAGCTGGGAATTCTGTTTACTTTTTTCGGGGAAAAAGAATCTACTTGTACTGGGACCTTTATTTTTTTTAACTTCAATAAAGTTAATAATCAACTCTTTGGTTTGCTCATATTTGAAAATCAGATCTTCAAATCTAATAATTAACTGTTCTGAGTATTCTGTTTTATGCAATGCATCCATATTCCTTTTATATCTCTCTATAAATAGCTCAATATTATTTGTAGCAAGAAAAGATTTTTCTTTTCCATCGTTCTCTTTTGGAAGGAGATGTCTTACAGATTTTTTAATTTGTTTACCGCTCAAACCAGATATAAAAATATCTCTGGGATCTCTTATAACAGCTATACTTTTTGATTCTGGAAACCATCTAAGCATTGAATTAATGTTGTAAGGCTCCACAAAATTATTCATAACAACTATAGATTGTTTTTCATTAAGCAGTATTGAAAATAGATCAGAAATATATTTATTAAATTTATCATTAATATCGGTATTATCAATCAAGTGAATCTTAGAGTCTAAAAATTGATTGAGGCCAAGCTTTTCAAAAACTTTTTGCTGGAAATTGTGCAACCCACCCCTATCAATTCTTTCATATGGCCAATATGCATGATATCTATTCCAGATAAGACTTTCTAAAAATTCCTCTGTAATTTCTATGAACTTCCCGTCAAAAAGTCTGTCATATCTTTGACCAGTTGATAATAAGTTTCCAGAAATTGAGAATCTTTTGGGATCTGAACCCATTTGCTTTGTTAGCTTTTTAATTCTTTTAATTGCAATATCTGTTCTACATGAAGAATTATCATTTTCTATAGTATTCAAGAAATCAAACATGCCTCCATATACTCTAAAAAAATCGAATTCAAAATCTGATCTTGGTGCCCAAATACTATTAAATTCTCTTAAGAGGTCTACAACGGCTCCCTTTCCAGCATTTCCAACTCCTGTAACATTTACTATTTTCATTTATGTAAATAACTATGTGCCAACTTGACACCAGTCAATAAATTCAAAAATTCCCTCTTCTATATCTTTAGTAGGTAAAAAATTAAGTTTTTTCTTAATTAGTGAAATATCTGCGTAAATGCCATACTGGTCTCCTGGAGTACCCTCTAAGATTTCGACAGGCACATTAATCAGTTTTTTATTGATTATTCCCAAAATATCAGAAACTTTTGTTTTTTTACCTGATGCAACATTGAAAACTCCGTTTTTAACCTCTTCATTTAAAGAAGCTTTAATCCAAGCATCAACCATGTCATCAATATGTATAAAATCTCTGAATCTATCAATTGAACCTTTTACTTGTATTTTTTTATTTTTTAATGCTTGGCTAATATAAATGCTTAACATTCCTTGCTTCATGTTAGTTAAATCCTGGCCTGGCCCGTAAACATTAAACATGCGCATACTTATACTATTAATATTTTCTTGAAAGACTTTGAGATAATTCTCACTACAAAGCTTACCAACTCCATAACATGATAGTGGTCTTGCAATAAGGTCTTCACTTATTGGCATGTCAGGAACTTCTCCATAAACTGACATAGAGCTAGCATAAATAAGTTTTTCAACAGAATTGATAATTGAAAAATCAATTAAATTAAGTGTAGAAACAGTATTCTTTTCTAAATCCACTATAGGGTTTTCAAAACTTATTTCTCCAGATGACTGTCCGGCTAGATGAAGGACAAGATCGATATTGGTTGGCAACTTTTTGAGATTTTCTTTATTAGCTAAGTCAAACTCTAGAAACTGGATTCCATCTGGAATATTAGATAAATATCCATTAGATATGTCATCTACTCCTACAACCTCATGACCTAAATTTCTTAAAGATCTAGCAACTGCTGAACCAATAAATCCTGCTACACCCGTCACTAAAATTCTTTTCAAAAGATACTCCTATTATAAACAGCTAAAATACTATTTTATCAATTGCTGCCCATTGCAACCAAAACTCTCTCCAAATCTTCAGGAGTATCAACAGCGATGCCTCCTGGCTCAACTTCAAACATTTGAACTGGAATATCAAGATCTAAAAATCTTAAAATCTCGAGATCTTCATATTTCTCATTCATTGTCTTACCTGGATTTGAAGAGAATAATTCCAAGTGCTTTTTGCTAAAACCATATATACAAACTTGCTTATAATTTGCTTGCGGTTTGAGATTTTTATTGAATGGCACTCCTGACCTTGACATATAAATAAGTTTATTTGTTTCAGAAACTACTACTTTTGGGACACTAGCCATTACAACTTCATCTTTTTTGATTTTGCAAAAGCAATTAAGCACATTCTCAGAATTATTTTCCATAAAGCGGTATACCATTTTTACATCATCAGGCTTTGTCATTGGTTCATCGCCTTGAACATTGATAACAAAATCTAATCCCAAAATCTTATTTGCTTCTGCAATTCTATCTGTTCCGGTTAGGCAGTCTGAGGAAGTCATGACAACCTTGGCACCAAATGAATTTGAAATTTCCTTAATTTTATTATCATCTGTAGCAATAATTGTATTTTGTCTACCAACAGCTTGAACACACTTCTCATAAACATGCCTTATCATTGGTTTACCATGAATATCTATTAGTGGCTTTCCAGGAAACCTAGAAGATTCAAATCTAGCGGGTATTATAACTGCTCCATTCATTTGCTTATAAGTAAACTATCAATGGACTCATAATACTTCAAGGAGTTATTTTCACAAAAGTTTGTAAGTAAATGAGGGGCAGCTGAGAAATTTGTTAAGCCAATGAATTCAATTTCAGTTGCCAATGCAGCTCTTGCATCTTGAACAGAATCACCATAAAAAAAGTAATCTTTTACTCCAAGACTTGATTTTATATAGTTTATATTTTCGATTTTCCCCATAGGTCCTCCATAAATATTCTCCTTCCTAATCTTACATAGCTTCTTAGGTAGAATATCTCTTAACTCATCTTGATCTGAAGCAGATACAACATATATTGAATCACTTGATGGCAAACTAAAAATAAAATTGTAAGTGCTTTCTATAACATCACATTTCTTATAAATTTTTTTTACAAATAATGAATAAGTTTTTAAGGCTTTCTCAATATTTTCTTTATTAAAAATATATCCTTCTATCCCTTTATAATCACTAAAAACCTCAAAATGATTCAACCTAGTTCTTCCAAAATTATTTCTGAACTCCACTTTAGCCCAATCAATAAATTCTTTTGGAGCATTAAAAGATTTTAATGTTTCTTCAACAGCAGATACTTTTGATTGGTTTGAATCTAAAATAACGCCATCACAATCAAAAATATGAATAAATTCATTTTTTTTAGATGGCATATATTGATTTTTCTTTAATTGTAAAAGTAGTAGGAGTTAAGGAAAAAAGATTTATTTTATTTTTGGAAAGTATACTTAGAAATTCTTGCATTTCTTTTTGTCTAGGATCATCAAGATCGAAGCCACCGAATCCAACAAGATTTATTTCTGATGCTTTTGCTTGCATGCAAAAAGCTATTGCATATGCAACTGTTATCCTAAAAGGTATGGAAGCATATGTTTCATTATATTCAAACCTATTTTCTGAGATTTGAATTCCATAATCATAAGCAATATTTAGAGAAGAATTAATAAAAAGTTTTTTTGGAGCTATAAAGTTATTTTTATCATTTTTATATTTATTTTCATCTTCTCGAAATTTTTCGTTATGAGTAATAAATACGAAATCATAATCAATGTCTAGATCCAGATTTGGTTGATTAATTGATGCCACAATTGGCTTTTTTTTCTTTATATAATCATGGATTGCTTCTTTAAATGATAAAGATGATTCAGTTTGCGCGACTATAAGCACTTCTTTGTTTTGCATAAAACCAGAAATGGACTCGCCTTCAATTAGATCAATATCCATATCTTTACTGGTCTTAGACTTAACTCTTTCAAGTTTTTCTTGATTAAAACTGTTTGGATTTTGTAACTGACCTAAATCTTGAATGATTTTTGGAATGAATTCCTCATTTATTGTTGTATCTTTGCAGAGTTCTTGAACATATGTAGGATGAACATTGTTCAATGCACCAATGTAGTAAGGAATAGATGCCCCCCATCCACATTCTTGTTTCATTTCAAGAAAATGATTTCTTACTAAATTAAATAGTGGGCTAGGATCATAGTCATCTCTTTTAATTCTTTTTTCTAAAAATAAATATTCTGTTGCAGCATTTCCTGCGCCTCTTCCCATTCCTGTTACCGTTCCATCAATCCAGTTGCAACCAATATCTAGAGCAGCATTTACATTTGTTAAAGCCTGCCCCATATTATTGTGGGAATGGAAACCAATATCTTTCTTCCAGTGCTTTGCGATAGCTCTATAAACTTCTTCTATATCATTTTGTGACATCGATCCTAGGGAGTCTGCAAAGTAAACAACATCAATACAATCCCATGATGATATTTTTTTTGATAATTCTTGTATTTCTTGTGTTGACCTGAGAGATGCCTGCATTATGTTTAAGCCCACAATAAAACCCTTTTCTTTTAACCTTATTAACATTTCATGACATGAATCTACTTCTTTAAAATGAGCAGCAACTCTTACAAGAGATATTTTTTCATTTTTTGCTTCTTTGAAAAGTAAATCAATGCTTTCTGCATGAGGTCTATCTTCACTGAGAATGGTTTTTTGCATCCACCATTACCCCATATTTTGGACCTTTAGGAAGATCTAATCTTTTAAGGTAGTCATTTGTAGTGTAAGCATGAGCTCCTAGGAAGGATTCATTTTTAAATTGCCTTAATCCAAGCTCTATAAAATCAGTTTTAGAAACTGCCATTGCTTCAAGATATTCTTTAACAAGGTCTTTTTTAAAGTCCCAATTATTGTAATATCCCCCATCTCTTAGAGTGCAATCAAGTATTTTAGTAGCCATGTTTATTAGATAATTGTTGCAATCTTTATCTAATATTAAAGGAATTGCAAGCCTTAATTACCTTTTCAACCTCATCTTGTTTCATAACCGGGCTTATAGGCAAACTTAATATTTCTCGATGTATTTGGGACGTTGTTGGCATTTTGATATTTCTTAATTCTTTATATGCATTCTGTTCATATGGAGGAATTGGGTAGTGAATTAATGTTTGAATCTCATGTCTGTTAAGGAAGTTCATTAGTTGCTGTCTATACTTCGTTCTTACAACATATAAATGATAAACATGGTTTTCTTGTTCATGTGTATATATCTGAATTAAATTATTCTTAATCTCGGATGAATATCTTTTTGCTATTTGTCTTCTGCAAATATTATCTTCCTCGAGTCTTTTCAATTTAATTGAAAGAAAAGCTGCTTGGAGCTCATCTAATCTACTATTCAATCCCTTATATTCATTTTTATACTTAATGTTGCTTCCGTAGTTCCTCAATGTTTCCAAAATTTCTTTTAGATTCTTGTCATTAGTTGTAATCGCGCCAGCATCACCGAGTGCTCCTAAGTTTTTTCCTGGATAAAAACTAAAAGCAGATGCGTTGCCCCAAGCTCCTGCTTTAATACCATCTTCAATTGCACCATGCGCCTGAGCAGAATCTTCAAGGACTAAAATATTTTCTTGTTTTGCAAAGGCAATTATTTTCTCCATTTCACATAATTGACCATACAAGTGAACTGGGATGATAACTTTAGTTTTTTTCGAAAAATTCTTTTTTATTTCCTCCAAAGATAAGTTAAAGGTTTTTTCATCTGGTTCAACTAAAACTGGTTTTAAATTATTGGCTGATATTGCAAGAATTGTTGCTATGTATGTATTTGCAGGGACAATTACCTCATCACCTGATTTTATATAGCCAAGCTCTAACCAAGCTTTTAAAGTTAATATTAATGCATCAAGACCATTTGCAACTCCTATACAATATTTAGTTCCACAAAATTCGGCATATTCATCTTCAAAATTTTTTAAAAACTCTCCTTGAATATACCAGCCAGATTCAAGAACTTTTTTGAAAGCAATTTGTAAATCTTTTTCATCTCTTTTATTTATAGCTTTAAGGTCTAAAAAATTTATCATTCTTTTATGTACCTTAAAATTTTTCCTGGATTTCCAACAACGACAGCATTCTCAGGAACGTCCTCAACTATAACTGCACCTGCTCCAATCATTGATTTTTTTCCAATTCTCACTCCAGCAAGAATAGTTGAATTTGCTCCAATACTTGCCCCTTGCTCAATTATGGTAGATGGATGAGATTCAAGATGTTTTTTTGAGCGCGGGAAAAGATCATTAGTAAAGGTGGCGTTCGGTCCAATAAAGACATCATTTTCAACAATGATGCCGTCCCAAAGCGAAACCCCTGATTTGACAGTTACCCTATTTCCTATTTTAACATTGCCCTCAATGAGGGAATTGGCGCATATATTACAATCCGAACCAATAATTGCTCCTTTCATGACAACAACAAATTGCCAAATATTTGTACCCTCTCCAATTGAGCACTCATCAACATCAGACTTTGGATGAATATAACTCATTAAGATCTCAACCTTTTGAATTCTGCATAGTCGCGAATGTAGTCTGCTTCTTCATAAGTATCACTTGCAATAACAAGCAAAATACAGTCATGAGAGAAATCATGCATTTCATGCCAAATCATTGGAGGAAGTTTAACGGCTAAATTCGGTTTATCGAGTAAAATCTCTTCTTTTGTATTTATATCATCACAAACCATTTTACAACTCCCTTGGATACATAAAGCAATTTGGTAAAGTTTTCTATGTGCATGAAACCCTCTGGGCTTTCCCGATTTATTGCCATAGATGAAATAAACACGTTTGATATCAAAAGGAATTGCTTCATGATTTTCAATTGCAACTATCTTGCCTGCGTCCTTATTTGATGAGATAGTATTTAGTTCAAATGATTCAATTAGATTCATAATTTGCCCTCATATAAAGACAATAGGTACCTTCCATAAGGTGTTTTATCAAACCTTTTTCCAGATTCTTTAATGGCATCTTTTGTTAACCATTTATTTCTTAAAGCTATTTCTTCGAGACATGCAATTTTGAGACCCTGACGCTTCTCAAGGGTTTGTACAAAATTACATGCTTCAAGGTAGCTATCAAAAGTGCCTGTATCTAACCATGCAAAGCCTCTTCCTAAAATCTCAACTTTTAGATTATTTTTTTCTAGATAAGCATTATTAACGGAAGTAATCTCAAGCTCTCCCCGTGAAGACGGGGCAACATTCTTAGCTATAGAAATTACATCGTTATCATAAAAATATAATCCAGTAACTGCATATTCAGATTTTGGATTTTTAGGCTTCTCTTCAAGAGAAACTGCATCTTGATTCTTATTAAATTCGACAACCCCAAAACGATGCGGATCCTTAACTTTATAGCCAAAAATAATAGCACCATCCTCTAATTGGCTAGCCTTTTGCAACATAGGACTAAATCCTTGTCCATAAAAAATATTATCACCAAGAATTAAAGCAACATTATCATTGCCTATGAATGACTCACCTATAATAAATGCTTCAGCTATCCCTTGAGGGCTATCTTGAACTTCATATGAAAAATTAACTCCATATTCCTTTCCATCTCCTAAAAGTCTTTTATAAGAATCTAAACTATCAAGAGTTGTTATTAATAATATATCCTTAATCCCAGCAAGCATTAATACTGAAATGGGATAAAAAATCATTGGCTTATCATAAAGAGGCAGTAAATGCTTTGACACTCCCAGTGTAACTGGATAAAGTCTTGAGCCATGTCCGCCAGCTAAAACAATTCCTTTCATGTTTTTATATTTTTATATTTTTATATTTTTATTAAATAAGTTGTGATTATTAAGATACCATAATACTGTTTTTTTAATCCCTGAATCAAAAGTTTCTTTTGGCTCCCAACCTAATTGATTAGATATTTTTGAAGAATTGATTGCATATCTCTGATCATGGCCAGGCCTATCTGATACAAATTTAATTTGTTTATGATACGAAGCATCTTTTAGAGGAATAATCTCATCCAACAAACTACAAATTTCTTCCACGACTTCAATATTCCTTTTTTCGCAGTTTCCACCAATATTATAGGTTTCTCCAACTTTTCCTTCTGTAGCGACTTTATACAAAGCTTGAACATGGTCATCAACAAACAGCCAATCTCTTATTTGTTGTCCATTCCCATAGATTGAAATCTGCTTTCCATTAATAGCTTTTAAGATAGTTGAAGGAATTAACTTTTCAGGGAATTGATAAGGACCATAATTATTTGAACAATTAGTTATTATAATTGGCAGATCGTATGTCCTAAACCATGCCCTGACAATATGATCAGAAGATGCCTTGGAGGCTGAATAAGGTGAGCTAGGAGCATATGGTGTTTCCTCGCTAAATTTTTCATCATCTTCGTTAAGATCCCCATAGACTTCATCAGTTGAAATATGATGAAAAATAAATTTTTTATTGTCACTTTTGAGATCTTTAATCATTAGCCTAGATGACTCTAAAAGATTAAAGGTGCCGATAATATTAGTTTTTAAGAATTTATTTGGTGCTTTAATAGAATTATCAACATGGCTTTCTGCAGCTAGATGCATCACCACGTCAGGTCTATAATCCAAAAATACTTCACTTAGTCTATTTTTATTACAAATATCAATATTCTCAAATCGGTATCTTCCTGATTCCTTAATATCATCAAGTGAAGACAAATTTGATGCATAAGTTAGCTTATCTAAATTAATTACATCATTATCTGTATTTTTAATTAGGTATCTAATTAGAGCAGATCCAATAAAGCCTGCTCCACCTGTAACCAAAATTTTCATTGAAATAAAATAATATTAATCCTTTCTAAAAAGATATCTCAAGAGTGTGTAGATAACAGCTGAAAGAAAACCAAAAAAAGTGCCAACTATAAGGATTATTAATCTATTTGGTTTAAGGTTTTCCTCAGGAGCATAAGGAGAATCAATCACCTTAAAAATGTAATTCGAGCTTGTCTCACTGAGCATCAAGATCTTCTCTTGGCTTGCTATGAGGTTAGAAATTACGGCTCTTATTTCTTCCAGCTTTGTACTTTCAAGTCGAGTTTTTAGAAAGTCTATAGACTTGATGGCATTAACTCTGTCATTTGATCTCATGTTCTCATCAATCTGCTCCAAAAGAATTTCTGTCCATTGTTTTGAAATATTGGGAGAAAAATGTTCAATAGATATAGTTACGAAAGATGTTTTTTTATCATCAAATATTGTTAAAATCTTTCTATATTCTTGGTATGAATCTTGGATAGAAGGTTTATCTTTTTTGGTCCAAATATTCTTTTCTACGTCGAATTTTCTAGAATTGTAATAGATTGTGTTAGTATTTTTATCCCATTTATCAACTGCCATAAGATCCTGAAGTCTTATTGAGGGCAGAAAATACTTTGAAAAAAATTCATATGACTCAATTCTTTTAATAGCTTCTGTTTTTTTAGCAAGAATGTTTGAAGAAAGCCCCAAACCAGAAACCCCTGCTAAACTTGATAAACTAGACAAACCTCCTGAATTATAATTTTCTTCATCAGCAGGTGCTAAAACCGCAATTGACACATACTTATCTGGAAGAATTAATGCATATGACAAGGATATAAATGAAAAAACAGTAGTTGTAATTAATATAAAAAGCTTTCTATTTGATAATACTTCAAAAAGATTTTTTATATTTATTTCATCGTAAAGATCTTTATTTGTTGATTCCATATATATATCTTAGATACATTTGCCATTTAAATAAAATATTTCTGGTGCCCGGAGCCGGACTTGAACCGGCACGCTATTTCTAGCGAGGGATTTTAAATCCCTTGTGTCTACCAATTCCACCACCCGGGCAGACAAAAATCGTTAACTTTTTTTTATTTTAAAATCTATATTCTGTTCTATTTCTCTGGTAGTTGGAGCATTATACTGTGCTCTAATAATATTATTAATATTTATTGCAGTATTTAAGAGGTGCATATCAATACCTTTGCTTTTTGCATAAGTCACCAATGCATTAGAATCCTTTGGAAAACATGCGCCTCCAAAACCAAATCTACCATCATGACCAGGAACATCCATGTGGGAAGATCCTATTCTGGAATCTTCATTAATAATTTTTATAAAACTGCTCCAACTTTTTGTAGTTCCTGATAATTCAAATACCCTATAAAGCTCATTAAAGAAAATCACTTTAGTTGCTAAAAATGAATTTATTGAATACTTAATTAATGACGCAGAAATAAGATCAGTAAAGGTATGATCTTCGCACTCGCATAAAGTATATTTCTTAAAGAAATCAGAAACTTTTCTTGAATAGTCATTGTTGCCACCAAATATAATCATATCTGATTTTATGAAGTCCTCTTCGGCATGTTTCTCTCTTAAAAATTCAGGATTGAAAATAATATTTGGGAAAGATTTCTCTATTTCTATTAAATGCTCAGGCAACACTGTGCTTTTTAAAATAAGTGGGCAGGATAATTCATAGGAAGAAATTTTTTTTAGGACATCATTTAAAATCTTTAAATCCTGTGAAAAATCATTATTCATTGGAGTAGGAACACAAATGAAAATAAAGTTAGGCTGAAAGCTAACTAAATCGATAACTTCAGTACCTATTTTCGGATCAATGCCAAGCACCTCTACCTGATCTGTTAACCCATTTTGAAGAGCTTTACCAACAAATCCAAGACCAATTATTCCTACTTTCATAATATGGAGGCTGAGGCCGGAATCGAACCGGCGTACACGGATTTGCAGTCCGCTGCATGACCACTCTGCCACCCAGCCAAATTATTTAATTTTACCTTCATCTCTCAATCTTTTTCTAATTTTGGTAGCGCTTATTAATTCAACATCAGAATCGAAAGATTCTTGCTCAATTTTATACCCAACACCTCTTCCATATGTAATATTTACAATATTGGGAACTAATTGAATTATGAAATCTTTATTAATTTTGTAGCCAGATAAGAAAAGCTTTTCAGCAATATCTTTCGATATTTCTTCATAAGAAAAAGGATTATCATCTTGGCCTTCGCCACCCGAAGAATTTTCTACATCTCGAACTTGAATAATTACTTGGCCAGTTTTAGCAAAAGCCCTTTTAAAAAGGGCAAGATGGCCATCATGCCATGGCTGCCATCTTCCCAAAAGGAGCACTGTAGGTTTTTTTGGATCAAACATCTCTTATTAAACTTGCTACTTGTGAAGGACTATATTGATCCCAACTAGAAATCTTTAGGTCAAATTTATTAGGCTTCTCAAATATTTTATCTGTATCTTTATAGTTACTTTCTTTGATTGTATCCATCCAGATGCAATAGTCAGCATCGAATATTTCTCTTGCTTCTTGCGTGGGACATATGAAATCGCAAATAACCAATCTTCCATTTTCTTTCTCAAAATCAGCTAATGCTCTCATTCTGAAACTTTGTCTTTTCCGTCCTTCATTTGAAAAATCCCAATCATTTGCCATCTCTCTAAGATTATCAGCATTGTACCAAGCACAAGATAATTCTTTTTGTAAAAGCTTGGATAGGAAGGTTTTACCACTCCCAGACAAGCCCATAATTAAAATCTTCATTAGATACCAAGTTTTACCAAGTCTTTCTGATTAATAACTCCGATTAATTCTTTATCATGCATGACAGCAAGACAGCCGATCTTTTTCTCAGCCATAATATTTAAACATTCAGAAGCTAAATCATCAGGATTAACTGAAATAAAGTTTTTGCACATAAAATCTTGAGCAGTCATATCAAAAAAATAATTTGATTTATCAATGGCTCTTCTTACGTCTCCATCAGTTATTAAACCAATAACCTTATCATCTTGACCTTTTACAAATGTAACTCCCATGCCCTTTTCAGAAATAGTTTTTATGACATCTTTGGAGAGTTCATTATGATTAATGATCGGCATTTCATCCCCTGATACCATTACATCTTTTGCGGAAAGAAGTAACCTCTTTCCCAAAGTACCTCCAGGATGTGACTTTGCAAAATCTTCAGGCTTAAAATCTTTTTTGTTCATTAAAGAGATTGCCAAAGCATCTCCCCAAACAAGAGTTGCTGTAGCACTTGAAGTTGGAGCAAGATCAAGCGGGCATGCTTCTTTTTCAACTTTTATTAATTGATGGTAATCGGAAATCTTTGATAAAGTCGATTTATCATTTCCTGAGACGCCTATTACAGAGCAGCCTAACTTTTTTATAATTGGGATTGTTTTAAGAAGATCCTCTGTCTCACCTGAATAACTTATTGCAACTACAATATCATCACTTTGAATCATTCCAAGATCTCCATGAAAAGCCTCAGTAGAATGCATAAAGAAAGAGCTAGTCCCAGTACTGGATAAGGTGGCAGAAATCTTTTTACTAATATGTCCTGACTTTCCGATTCCTGTAAAAATTAGACGACCCTTACATTCGCAAATAATATCTATGATTGCTTCAAAGTTTTCATCAATGTAGTCTTTTAAACCAATTAGTGCCTCCACTTCATCGTCAATAACCTGCCTAGCTATGTCTATTGTTCTTCTATCTTTGCTCATTTCTTAAAAGTTGAAATTGTATATTGAAAACCTGTCTGAATAGTAACTAAAAGGGCGATTATAAGAATAATATCAGCAAAGAAAAGGATCATCATATTATTAATTGTTAGACCGAAAAGATACATTAATATCGACAACATCTGTATTGCAGTTTTTGTCTTTGCTAAAAAAGTCACTTTTGTTTTATCAGATTGGTTATTTCTAGAGTTGATATCTCTTAGAGCAGCGACCCAAATTTCTCTTGAAATAATAACAGCTGAAATAAAGCCAATTAAAAAACTATCAAGGTTTATACTTAAACCAATTAGAACAAATACAATTAATAATTTATCAGCTATAGGATCTAGAATTTCTCCCAATACGGTTTCGGAGTTTGTTTTTCTTGCAAGATAGCCATCAAGAAAGTCAGAAAAAGAAGCAATAAAAAATAAAAATAAAGCTATAGAGTAGTTACTTTCTAAATATAAGATCAAATAAATTAATATTGCACATAAGATTCTTGAAAGAGTTATGACGTTAAGTATTTTATTAATCATAATTTTTGTTTAATTTCTAATGCCATTGTCTCATTAATGTTTTTGATAGTCATTAGATCATCCTTTGAAGCTTCTTTTATACCCTTTAGACTCTTAAACTCCTTTAGTAAAGCTTTTTTAGTTATTGGTCCAATACCCTTAACAGAATCCAGTGCAGAATATTTATTTGATTTTCGTATTTTTTTTCTTGATGCAGTTATAGCAAATCTATGAGATTCATCTCTTGCTTCATTTAAAAGCTTAAAAGACTCTGAATGAGGATCTATTTCTAAAATACCTTTATTTGTATATATAGTTTCAGTAGCCCTGACTCTTCCCTTGCCCTTGGCAATCCCTAAAACTAGAATTTCCTCCATGCCAAAATTCTTGAGTATCTTGTTTGTAAAACTTAATTGGGTTCTTCCCCCATCTATTAAGATCAAGTCAGGTTTCTGATCCTCATAATATTTTAATCTCCTTGAAATTACATGCTCCATTGATGCAACATCATTGCCAGTAATATCATTTGGAATATTGAATAGTCTGTAATCTTTTTTTGAAGGCCCGCTCTCTGAAAATACCACGCATGATCCAACCCCTTGCTGCATGTATTGATGACTTATATCGAATGCGTCTACTCTTTTAATTTTTTTAATTCCTAGCTTCTCAGAAAGTTCTTGGTATGCAAAAGCATATTTTTCTTTTTTACTTAGATGATTTTTAATAATTTGGGCAGCATTATTCTTTGCAAGCGAGACTATGGGCTTGATGAAAGAATTCTTTGTTTTTGGGAAAATTATCCTATCGGAGATATTATCTCGAATACATTTTTTAATGAGATAAAGCTCATTCAGAGGTGATGCAAAGAATATTTTCTTTGGTAAATTAGCTTTACTTGAGTAGAAATTAAAAACTGCTAACTCATAAAGGTTATTTACGGTTTCAAGAAAAGCATCCTTAACTAAATGGGTTTTTGTTCCTCGTATTTTTCCATCTCTTATGGTTACTATGCATATTCCAGCATAATTATTTACCTTTTCAACTGAGAAAATATCAGCATCAATCCCATTAGGAGTTATGGCTTGTTTTTCATTAATGACTTCAACTTGATTTATCCTATTTCTTATATCTGCTGCCTTTTCATAGTTAAGTTCATCAGAAGCTTTCTTCATAGCTTTTTTTAAATTAGAAATCATATTTCTTTTTGAGGATGTTAGATAATCTTTAGACTTTTCTATATCCTCCATATATTCTTCTTTTGAAATATTTTTCGTACACGGCGCACTACATCTTTTCATCTGAAACTCAATACATGGCCTGGTTCTTGATTTAAAAGTTGTATCAGAGCAATTTCTGACCCTAAATATTTTCTGGATATCTTTTATTGAGTTTTTAACAGCTTGAGAGCTTATGAATGGGCCGATATAGTTTTTATTGACAGAACTTTTTGTCCTTTTGAGATAAACTCCTGGGAATTCTTGATCAAAAGAAAAATATATATATGGATATGTTTTGTCGTCTCTTAAAAGAATATTAAATTTTGGTTTATTTTCTTTTATAAGATTTTGCTCAAGCAATAGTGCTTCAACTTCATTATTAGTTATAAAAACTTCAATATGATCGGTAAGTCTTCGTATTTGGTTTGTTTTTCTATCCTTAAGAGACTTTCCAAAATAGGATGAAGTCCTTTTTTTTAGGTTTTTTGCTTTTCCGATATAAATTAGTTCTTTTTTAGAAAAAAATTTATAAACGCCTGGTGATTCAGGGATTTTCTTAATTTTATCTTTCAAATCTTACAATTGCTTTTTGGTATTAATTTTACCTAATTCGACACCCCATTGGTCAAATGCGTTTGTATTCCAGAAAATGCTATTGAAAATAGTTTTATTTTCCCACAATGATAATAGCTGTCCTATTGAATAGGGAGATAAGTCACTTAACTCAATTTTAGTAACTCCTGAAATATTTGTTCTTTTATGTATATCTGTTTCTTGTCCACTCCCTTGAACTAAAGACTCAATTTGAGCAGCCATTTGTTTGTAATTCAGTTTATCGGACCTTGAGCAAATAAAATATTTATTTGACTGCTTTGTCCCTTGAAACACATGTTGAAAGAATGAATGTTGTGATTCAGGACCATAGCCACCCCAAATAATTGAGCCTGTTTGGTAATCAACTTTACTATTACTTGAATCAGTACTTTTACCATTTGATTCCATTTCAACCTGTTGCGCAAAACTTATAAAATTTCTAAGTTTATAGT
>CACEAR010000006.1 GCA_902557575.1 uncultured SAR86 cluster bacterium | reverse complement strand
GTCATTAAAAATATTATTCTGTTCTATAACCCAATTTACAATATCGTAGCTTTCATCAATAACTTTATCTTCCAAAATAAGGATTGGAACAGTGCCTTTTGGTGATACCTCCAACATCTGTTCTGGTTTATTGCTCAACCTGATTTCTCTTATTTCACATTTGATTTCAGCCAGATGTAAAGCCATTCTTGCCCTCATAGCATAAGGACATCTTTTAAATGAGTATAGAATTGGATAACTCATATGGTTAATTAAAAACTTCTTCTTTTGGTCCAATATGCTTCTGATTTCTTTGTTTTGCTAGGTCAACTTGCTTTTGTCTACTCATATATCTTGATTTTTGCTCTTCTGTAGTTTGGTCATAGCAATTTGGGCATGAAACTCCTCGAATATATTTTTGAGACGTTTTATCTATTTCGGTTATGGGCATCCTACATCCATGACACATATCATAATCCCCAACAGATAAATCATGTTTAACTGAGACTCTGTCATCAAAAACAAAACATTCTCCATTCCAAAGAGATTTTTCTTTCGAAACTGATTCAAAATATTTTAAGATGCCGCCCTTAAGATGATAAACCTTCTTAAATCCTTCATTTTTCATTAATGATGAAGCCTTTTCGCATCTAATACCTCCGGTGCAAAACATAGCAACTTTTTTATTGTTTTTATCCTCATTAGTGAAATCCTGATTTTTTAACCATTTTGGGAAGTCTCTAAATTTTTGGGTCTTTGGATTAATCGAATCTTTAAATGAGCCTATGGAATATTCATAATCATTTCTGGTATCAATAAGAAGAATGTTTTCTTGCTCTAAAAGGGAATTCCAGTCTTCAGGGTTAACATACTCACCTACACTTTTTGTAGGATCTATAGATTTGTCACCAATAGTAACTATTTCCTGCTTTAATTTTATTTTTAACCTTATAAAAGGATTCTTTTTGGAGTTTGAAAATTTTATATCTAAATCATTAAAGCCCTTGAGATTTTTTAGATGCATTAAGGCTTTATTCAGATTTTTTTCATTTTTAGCAGCTATTGTCCCATTAATACCCTCACTTCCTACCAAGATTGTTCCATAGATAGAAAGCTTTTTTAGAATCTTCTTTAAAGAAATCTGAACTTCTAAAGGATTATCAATTTCAGAGAACTTATATAAGGCTGCTACTTTAAACATGATCAAATTAAAGCAAAAAATGGCGCGCCTGGGAAGATTCGAACTCCCGACCCACTGCTTAGAAGGCAGTTGCTCTATCCAGCTGAGCTACAGGCGCTTGGTCGGGGTAGTAGGATTTGAACCTACGACCACTCGCTCCCAAAGCGAGTGCGCTACCAGACTGCGCTATACCCCGGTGAAATGAATCTTAAAGTTTTAGAGATAAATAATCAATCTTCATTGGAATAATTATTTTAAGATGAGAAAATATCGAAATGGCGGCACAAATACTTGATGGAAAGAAACTCGCAAGTGACTCTGAAAAAGAGATCTTGGAATCTGTGTCAGTCTTAAAGGAAAAAGGAATAATTCCAACCTTGGCCACTATTCTTGTGGGCGACGATCCAGCATCTGAAACATATGTAAGAATGAAACAAGAAACTTGCAAAAGAGTTGGTATGGAATCATTAGCTATTAATTTACCTAAAGAAACATCTACAGAAGAACTCCTTTTGAAAATTGATGAGCTGAATAATGATAAAAAAATTCATGGTATTTTGTTGCAACATCCAGTCCCTAATCAAATCAATGAAAGAGAATGTTTTGAGAGGATTTCCATAGAAAAAGATGTTGATGGAGTTACATGCCTGGGTTTTGGAAGAATGTCTATGGATCTATCTGCATATGGATCATGCACACCTGCAGGGATTATGAGAATTCTTGAATTTTATGATGTAGACATCTCTGGAATGAATGCTGTTGTAGTTGGAAGAAGCCCTATTTTAGGAAAGCCGATGGCAATGATGCTTCTTAACAAAAATGCAACTGTAACCATTTGTCATTCTCGAACTAAGGAGTTAGAGGATCATGTGCGTAATGCAGATTTAGTTGTTGGTGCAGTTGGTGTTCCCAAGCTAATAAAAAAAGAATGGCTCAAAAAAGGTGCTGTAGTAATCGATGCTGGTTACCATCCTGAAAAATGTGGCGATATTGATTTAGATGGAATCGAGGAAATAGCTTCCTCGTACACTCCTGTACCGGGCGGTGTGGGCCCAATGACAATTAATACTTTAATTCTAAATACTATGGAGGCTGCTAGGAAAACTCTTAACTAGTTTCTTCCTTTTCTTCTGTAGGAACTTCTTCTTCGATTTCTGTATCTACAACAACTTCATCTGAACTCGATTCACCATCAATATCTGTAAAAGGAAACGGGGGTAGATCTGTTTGAAATAGAAGATAAGAAATGATTTGATTATAAAACTTTAACAACCAGGAACAAACTCTTGATAAAGGTTCATTAACATTCCCGGTTAATAAGAAGAAAACAAACTGAATTAAAGCAAAGCCAAAAAGAAAAGGAATACTAAAATTAAAAATAAACGCATAAATAAGCATATAGACGAGTCTTGCCCACTTACTAGTTTTTGTAATTTCTTCTCTATTAATTTGTTCCATAGCTATGATTCTACATCAAAATTCACATCAACATAAATTTCACTATTTATGATCTGTTCCAAGAGTAATTCTTTGCTTCCGTTATTAAATAATATTTCATGCATACCAGATACAAGTGGCATATTGATTTCAGATGAAGAAATCTCGCTGTGAATTATTTTAATAGTATTTAATCCCTCTGCTACCTGACCCACTTTATTTTTTGCAGCCTCAATATCAAGACCTTCTCCAATGGCCCAACCAAACTGATAATTTCTTGATAATTTTGAAAAGCAAGTTGCAACCAAGTCACCCATTCCTGCAAGGCCTAAAAAAGTAATTGGATTTGCGCCCTTACTAACAGCAAAGTTACTCATTTCTGCCATGCTCCTTGTCAGTATAAGTCCGATAGCGTTCTCACCTACATCAAGAGAATGACAATAACCCGATATAATTGCATAAATATTTTTTAAAGCCCCCGCAAGTTCTATACCTTGAGTATCTGCGCTTGTGTATATCTTAAAAGTGCTTGAAGACAGAATTTCCCTTCCTAGATGACAAAGATCTGCATGCTTGCTTGCTATAACTGTTCCAGCAACCTTTTCATCTGCAATTTCTCTTGCTAAATTTGGTCCGCTTAAAACACCCACTTTAATGTTGGAATTATTAAAGTGTTTTTCAATTGTTTCAGACATTGTCATGAAAGGTTTTTCATTAATGCCCTTAGTGCATGAAATTATCATCTTATTATCCATCGAGAAATCAGAGATTCTATCGAGGATATCATTAATAATTTTACTTGGAGTAGCTACAAATATTATTTCAGATTCTGGAATAATTTCTTCTAGCTTCTCAGAAGCAATAATATTATTAGAGAGTTTGAGTTCGGGATGATATTCAGTATTTCTGCTTTCAGAATTTATTCTTAAAGCTTTGTCAGAATCTTTAACCCACAGAGATACATCATGTCCTTTCGATGCAGCTAAGTTTGCTAATACAGTTCCAAAGCTTCCTCCACCGAGAACACAAATTTTGTAATTTTTATTCATATTATGAAAGATATTTATCAAGTTGTCTTAGGTATTTAGAGGGATCTTTTGGAGATCCTCCTTCTGCAATTACTGCATAGTCATAGAGAAAATCTACAAACGCTTTAAAGTCTTTACCATCTATCTTTAAAAGCTTTTTAATGAGCTTGTGCTTCATATTTAACTCAAATATTGGAACTGCATCACCCATTTTTTGACCTGCAGCCTCAAGAATCTTTCTAAGCTGTATTCCTGGTTCATTGCTCTGCAGAACTAAACAGCAGGCAGAATCTTTTAATCGTGAGCTAGGCAATACTTCAGAGACTCTTTCTCCTAAATGATCAGCAACTTTTGTTAAAAGCTCATTTTGATCTTTTGTTGTTTTAGGTTTTTCTTCGGTTTCATTGCTAGTTTTTGCCACATTAATAAAACTCTTACCTTTGAATTCAAAAAGAGTAGACATCAACCATTCATCTATTCTATCGGTTAGTAATAATACCTCTGTATTTTTAGATTTAAGTGATTCAAGATGTGGAGAGTTTAAAGCACCCTCAAATGTATCAGCAACGCAGTAGTAAATGTCCTTTTGATCTGAAGGCATTCTAGAAATGTAGTCATCAAGAGTTTGATCCACTTCATGTGTTTCTTTATTTGATGTAGCAAATAGTAGAAGTTCTGCAATTGCTTCCTTGTGTTCAAAATCTTCAGCAGGCCCCTCCTTGAGAACAAGACCATACTCCTTCCAAAATTCTTTGTATGCATTGATATCATTGTCTTTAAGTTTTTTGAGAGCATCTATAACTCTTTTAGTTAAAGCTTTCTTTATTGAATCTACTAGAGGATGATCTTGAAGGATTTCTCTAGACACATTTAAAGGTAAGTCGCTTGAATCAATAACGCCTCTAATAAACCTTAAATAAAGGGGTAAAAAGTGGACGGCATCATCCATAATAAAAACTCTTTGAATATAAAGCTTTATTCCTCTTGGAGATTCTCTGTTCCATAGATCAAAAGGTGGCTTTTTTGGGATATATAAAAGATTAGAATACTCTTGCTTGCCTTCAACTTTATTATGAATTGTTAGCAATGGATCATCCTGATCAAAACTTATAAATTTATAAAATTCATTATATTCATCTTCTTTAATTGATCTTTTGGGTTTGAGCCATAATGCATCAGTTTCATTAATAACCTCCTCTTCCTCATCAATATTTGAAAGATAGATTGGGAAATTAATATATTGTGAATATTTGTTAATGAGAAAACTTATCCTTTGCTTGTCAGCAAAATCATGATTTTCTTCACTCAAATAAATTATTATGTCAGTTCCATGTGATTTTTTTTCAACTTCAGTAAGCTTATATTTATCTTCACCGCTGCTTTCCCAAAGAATAGGTTGTGATGATTTCTTTTGTGCTGATTTAGAGAGTACTTGTACTTTCTCTGCAATCATAAAGACAGAGTAAAAACCAACTCCAAACTGTCCAATTAAATTTGAATCTTTCTTTTTATCGCCAGTGAGTTTTCCAAGAAATTCTGCGGTACCAGATCTAGCAATTGTCCCAATATTTTCAATTATTTCCTCTTCAGACATTCCGATACCATTATCAGATATGGTTAAAGTCTTATTTTCTTCATCAACAATTACCTTAATTTTTAAGTCATCAGACAGACTTGCTAATTTAGAGCTGCTTATAGATTTAAATCTAAGCTTATCAAGTGCATCAGATGCATTAGAAATTAATTCTCTCAGAAAAATCTCTTTATTTGAGTAAAGAGAATGAATCATCAACTGAAGCAACTGCTTAGTTTCAGTCTGAAAACTTTTTGTTTTACTTTTCCCCATATGTTTATCCCCTGCTATTAGTTAATGCTAAATTAAGATATTTCAAGTTTTGTAATTGCTTTAGGCAAGCGAAATTCTAACTATTTCCGTAATTGAAAAAATAAAGATGGAGATTGTGATGTAAACACTTAGCCTGTGAAGAAAAGTGAAAAGTCTATCCCATGACCTGTCTCTTGCAGAGTTTGTCATAGGAATAATTATGTATCCTATGAATGCAAGGCTGCTGTTTATTGCTGCCATTATCAAGAAACTTCTTTCTAGAAAAAGATAAGAAATTAACACCGCTAGAAGGCAAAATAAGAAAATTATTAAGTAATATCTTGGAAATATTCTTCTTAAGAATTTTGAAGCAGTCTCATTGTCAAGAACTTTAAATACAACAGGAGCTGTAAGTAACGCTTGAGCAAAAATAATTCCTATAATTAATGAATAGGTAATTGATAAAAGTATTACAACAATAGTATCCATAATAACTGGCGGACCGGACGGGACTCGAACCCGCGACCTCCGGCGTGACAGGCCGGCATTCTAACCAAACTGAACTACCGGTCCGCATAAATATATGTTTGCGAATAATATCTTTTTAAAATAATTCTGCAAGTATATTTGAATGGTGGGTGATGACAGGCTCGAACTGCCGACCCCCTCGGTGTAAACGAGATGCTCTACCAAACTGAGCTAATCACCCACGGAGTTGTATTATATTGGCTAATTTAGACTATACAAATGAAATTTTGTAATTTTTGTATCCATTTAAAATGTCTTAGTATTTTTAATAAGCTATTTTGCAATGCTTAGTCTTGCAAAATATATTCCAACGAGGGCAACAGCAGCAAAAATTATTTGAGCCAGATTGAGCCATTCTGAGAATAAGAAGGCAGCTAAAATTGTCGCTGTAAGTGGCTGCATTAACAATCCTATAGAACCGTTTGATGGTGAGATTTTTCCAATACCAAATGTTATTAAAAACTGGCCACCAAATTGACAAACTAAAGCAAGCAAGAATAAATTAATCCATTCAAAATTTGATTTAGGAAAATTAACTCCTGAATCTAGCATCATTGGAATAATTGAAAAAAGGCAGCAGAAAAGAGTTGTATAAAATATTAAGTTAAGGGATGTTTCTTTTCCAAGCTTGGCAATTATTAACAAATATATTCCATAGCCAATAGCGGCTACGATGCATAATAAATCTCCAATTATTTTTCCATTTGCATAATTACTAGAAAAAATAATTAGTCCAGTTATTCCCAGGTAAGTTATTAAAAAAGAAACACCGAAGCCTTTTGCGGGCACTTCCTTGAAAATGATATAGGCAAAAAGAGCTACAAATATTGGAGCAGAGTTCACAATTATCGTTGCATTTGAAACTGAAGTTATATTCATACTGTAGTGCCAAAGAATTAGATCAGTTGTGAATGCAAGAGAAGCTATTGCGGTATATAAAATAGTATTTTTATTTTTGACCTTAAAAATAAAAGTCTTATTAAGAAAATAATTAAGAATGGCTAGCATTGGTAATGCCAGAAGCATTCTCCAAAACAATATAGCTGAAGAAGAAAGCTCACTCCACTTTACAAATACTGGCGCGAATCCTATCAACATTGCTCCTAGGGACAGTATTAAAAAGAAATTTGCTCCCTGTAAATTTTTTAACATCTAGCTATACTCTGTTCATGGACAAAGATATTGTAGAGCAGAATAATGAAATAATCTCAGTTGGGGAATTAAATAGATCTGCGAAATACCTCCTAGAAAGTAACTTTCCAGCTGTTTCAGTTATTGGAGAAATCTCAAATTTAGCAAGGCCAGCATCTGGTCATATTTATTTCTCTCTGAAGGATGATGAAGGTTCAATTCAGTGTGCAATGTTTAAAGGGAGCAACATGGGCCTTAATTTCAATCCTAAAGATGGTGATGAATGCATTGTCTCAGGAAATATAAGTCTATTTGTTCAAAGAGGAAATTATCAACTTATTGCTAAGAAGATGATTCTTGCTGGCCAAGGAAATCTAATGCAGGAGTTTGAAAAGCTTAAGAGCAAACTTAAAGATGAAGGCCTCTTTGATGATGCAAATAAACTTCCTATTCCCGAAGCACCAAAACATGTTGCTGTTATTACTTCTACTTCAACTGCTGCGTTACAAGATATATTATCAACGATTGAAAGAAGAGCTCCTAGTATGAAAATTTCTGTTAGTCCTGCAACAGTACAAGGTGAAAATGCATCAGAAACAATCATTGAAGCATTTAAAAGAATTCAAAATTATAACAATAACTCCTCAAATAAGATTGATTGCGTTCTTTTATGCAGAGGCGGAGGTTCAATAGAAGATTTATGGTGTTTTAATAATGAAGATTTAGCTAGGGAAATATTTAACTTTGAAATTCCTATCATTTCTGGTGTTGGCCACGAAATAGACTTTACGATTGCTGATTTTGTATCGGATCTCAGAGCCCCCACTCCAACTGCAGCTGCAGAAATTGTAAGTGAGTTTAATTTTAATCTTATCGAAAAGCTTTCAGAAATATCAAAAGATTTGGTGTCTAATATCAAAAATATCTTAAGAGATAAAAATCAGACCCTTGATTATCAGAGCTCTCATTTAAAACATCCAGCCCATGCAATAAGGGAGCAATATAGAGTTCTTACGTCGGCTTATGAAAAAATAAAAATGCTTATTAAGCAAAAAATTTTGGATTCTAAATTGTCCTTCAAAGAAAATACAAACTCTTTAATGATAGAAAACCCTAAATATTTAATTCTTGATAACAAAAATTCTTTGCAAAAAAATTATCAATCTTTGAAGACTTCCATTCAAACCTTCCTAAGCAATTCTCAATCAAGAATTGTTACTTATGAAAAAGTTATAAAATCAATTGATCCGCAGAATGTCCTTGATAGAGGATATTCTTTAATAACAAATACAAAAGGAGATGTAATTAAAGATTCTGCACAAATTAACGAAGGCGAAGAAATAACTGCTAAGTTAGCCAAGGGATCATTTGAAGCAAAAGTAAGAAAGAAGAATGTTTAAATTTTTAGCCCTATTTTTATTCTCAAGCTCCATATTTGCCGTTTCATACGAGGGAGATTCTGGAGGTATTTTTGCACTACCTGTTTCTAGTGAGTATATTTCAAATGATTATCTTCTATTTGAAATAGATGGAAAAAGTTATGTTATTGCTGGTATGCCTTATGTCTTAGAAGAAAAAGTTATAAAAATAGATGATAAAGAAATAAAAGTTTTGCCAGTAAATTATGGAGAATCTCGAATCACAATCGAGAATGATAATCTTGTAAATCCTTCCTCGTCAGATCAAAAGCGAGCAGCTAAAGAGAGAAAATTATTACAGTCAGCTCTTACAAAAAAAAGTAACTTTATTTTGAGTGATTTAAGATTTTTAAGGCCAGTTGAAGGAGCCGTAACTAGTGGTTTTGGTAAAAAGAGATTTATAAATGATCTTCCAAGAGCCCCTCATTTAGCATTAGACTTGGATGGGTTTGATGGAGATCCTATTGTTGCACCCTTGGATGCAGAAGTAGTTCTAGTCGATAACTTTTTTTATAGTGGTAACATTATCGTTTTAGATCATGGAAGTAATGTTTTTACTTCCTATAGCCATATGAGTAAAAGTCATAGAGCGGTTGGAGATTTTGTAAAAAAAGGTGATTTAATTGGTGAAATTGGCTCTACTGGAAGAGTCACCGGACCTCACCTTCATTGGGTAATTTACATGAATGGAAATCGAATCAATCCAGAAATAGTATTAAACAAAGATTTCCCTATGAATCTCCTTGCAGACTATCAAGATGTTCCTGCAAACTTGCCTCAGTCTGAGGAGTAAGAAGACTTAGCACAACCTCTCCTCCAGGTTTAATAAAATATGTTGCAGGTAAAATTGCTGGAGATTCTATGCCCCATACCTCTCTTGGGTGGGAAGTTATTGATGGAATATCAACTCCAAATCTTAATATCAAAGGATCTAAGTATTCTGGTTCGAGGCGATCAAAATTGTATGCAAATACTTCAATGTCAGGATTTGATTGAGCAAAATTAACTAGTTCTGGCATTTCCTTTAAACATGGTGGACACCAGTCGGCCCAATAATTAATGACTATCCAGCTTTCATCAAGATCATTCTTGAATTGGCTATTTGCTTTATTAAAATGAATATCACCCGAACTGCAAGAATAAAAGAGTACAAAAAGTGGTAATATTTTTATAAAATTTCGCATCAAACCTATTTTGAGACATGTTTAGCTTTTTTCAATACCCTTCTTCTAGCATATTAATAATTTTTCTCTTAATTATTAACAAACTGGTAATCTTAATCCTATATAAACTGCCCTTATTAATATTTAGTTTTTGGGCAATTCCTCTTTTGTGTTTTTCTTTTTTTCTCTACAAAAAGTCAATTAGAAGCTATCAATCCTATGCATTTATACTCTTGCTTTATTTCATGTTCTCAAGCTTACGAGTTTTTGGTGTTCCAAATCCATTACCTTTTGATATTACTGAACTTGTTTTAGTTGTTTTAGCTTTTATTAATGCTTTATATGGACCAAAAAATATAAATAGCAATTGACATGTCAAGCAGACTTGACATAACATAGCTACATGTTTATTTTAATAACCCTAACTATATGGTGCTTCTCTGCACTTGCATTGAAGTTTTTACCACTTTTAATTAGCTTAATTTAATATTTAATTCTTTCATATGGCCAAGATTACCCATAAAGGAAATTGGATAGAGCTTAAATCTTTAGATAAAGATGCAAAAAGCAAATACATACTATGTAATGTCTTTCTCTTTGCAGGAGCTCTTCTTTTTGGCGTTCATCTGGCTGCAGTAGGTGGACTTGGCATTGAAGCAACAGAGGAAATTTCACCATCACCAGTTTTAGTTATCGTCAGAGTCTTATCACTAACTTTTATGCTAATAGCTGCATGGTTATACAAAGAATTTTATGCAACACAAGATGAATTTCTCAATAGATATAATGAATTTGTACTTAGCAATGGAGCTATCGGCTTTCTTTTTGTTGGTTTTCTTATCTCTCTACTGTCTCCATATACTGATTATCAAGTAACTTTTTACGAGTATTTTATTGGCTTTGTCCTTGGGACAATTATTGGTGGATATAGATTCCATAATAAATTTATTGATTAATGGATAATTCAATCAAACAATTAAGAGAGCAAATGGGTTTAAGTCAGGCAGATCTTGGCAGTTCTGTAGACGTTAGTAGACAAACAATTAATTCAATTGAAAATGGTAAATTTGACCCGAGTTTGCCATTGGCACTCAAGCTGGGTAAATTTTTTAACACTTCTGTTGAACAAATTTTTTCAACAAATAACTTTAATAAATAGGATAAATTATGGAAAAAGCTAAAAGTATAATCACATTTGTAGACAATCTTCTTGGAAAATTTAGAAGAGTGTTTCTAAATATTTTTACAGTTCTTCTTTTAATGCTCATCACTTTGGGTATTTTTGGTAGTTTAGGTTCTTTATTTGAATCTGATGAAATAGAAACAGAAGATCAAATCCTCTATCTTGAACCAAATGGAGTAATTGTTGATAAGGCAATAAATAGAAATGATCCATTTGAAGAATTTGAAATTTTCGGAAGCTCCACAAACCAAATTGAGTTAGAAAATATCTTAAAAGTTATCAATAATGCTGGAACTGATGATGATCTTAAGGCTATTTATCTTGATGTTGATGGTTTAAGAGCTTATTACACTTCTGCATTGAAAATTGCAGATGCTTTATATAAAGCTAGAGAGAATGGAAAAGAAATAATTGCTTATACCAGCGGGTTGGGAACAACCAACTATCTTATAGCCTCTCAAGCGAATGAGGTAATTCTTGAAAAAGATGCATACGGATCTGTTGCCCCCTTTGGTTTTAGCAGAGTAAGGCAATATCAAAAAGATTTTTTTGAAAATATTAAAGTTGATATGAATGTATATGCTGCTGGTGATTTTAAGTCTGGTCCTGAAGGTTTTACCAGAAATGATATGTCTGAAACAGATAGGCTAGCATGGGTCGAATTCGTTACGCCAGTTTGGGAAAAGTATAAAGCTATGATGGAAACAGGCAGAGGCTTTGACCCAGGAACTATTCAATATATTGGAGATAATTATCACTTATTAGCAACTGAGAATGGTGGCGATGACAATGAAACTGCTCTGGCAACTGGCTTAGTTGACAAATTAATGACAAAACAAGAAATTAGAAACTATATGATTGAAAAGTTTGGTAGTGAGGAAGATTATGAGTGGCCTGAGGGAATAACTGGTAGAGAATATCTTTCAACTCTTGAAGACGAAGAAATTAGTAGAAAACAACAAAGAGCTCAGGATAAAAATAAGATTGCTGTTATCCATGTTGAGGGAGCAATTGTTACAGGCGGCATAGACTTTAATACTGCTGGTTCTGGAGGTATCGTTAAAAATATTAATAAGGCTAGAGATGATGAAAGTGTAAAAGGAATTATTTTAAGAGTTAATAGCCCAGGTGGCGATGTTTATGCATCTTCGATGATTACAAATGCATTAGAAGAATTTCAATCTACTGGAAGACCTGTATATACCTCTATGGGTGATATTGCTGCATCTGGCGGTGTTTGGGTAACAACAACTTCAGAAGAAATATGGGCCGAAGACACAACGCTCACTGGTTCAATTGGAGTTTACAGTATTATTCCTGATGTTAGTCCACTTGAGAATTGGGCTGGTATCAACTATGACGGCGTAAGCATGACTAAGGCTGGAGATATTTATGATTTAAGTAGGGGAATGAATGAGGAGCTTAATAAGCAATTCAGAGAAAATACAGAGAACTTCTATAGAGAGTTTGTAACTAAGGTAGCTGATAATAGAGAGATGGAATACTCAGAAGTCCTCAAATTTGCAGGTGGAAGAATATGGCGAGGCGATACAGCCCTTGAGTTAGGTTTAGTTGATAAATTGGGCTCACTAGATGATGCAATTGACTCTATGGTGACAAAACTTGAATTAGAGGACTATAAAGTCTTTTCTTACAATACTGAAGTTGAGTTTGAATTCGATTTGAATTTACTGATTCAAAATAAACTCCCTTCTCAGATTCAGGATTTATTAAATGAGATTAGTGGCCTTAATAGGATGCTTTTATCCGGTGAGGATAGATATGTGGTTGCCTATTGTTTTGATTGTGGCTTTAAGAACTTCGAATAACTTCTTTTATAAGATTTAGGCCAATAGATTTTTTTCTTTCTAGGGACTCTCTCTCAAGCTGAGATAGAGTCCTGAATATCGTCTTAATATCTCTTTTAGAATTATTGATAAGATAATTCATATTTTTATCAGAAATTTCTATATTAAGATTTTTAGAGATTGCTTGGGTGGCTTCTAATAGCTCATCATCATTTATAGCCTCCAATCTTAATGTTTCCATTTTTTTTATTCTAGAAACAAGATCAGGAATTGCTTCAAGCTTGTTAATGCTGCCTGATAATAAGAGAAAGCACTCTTTTTCATAACATTCATTAATGAGATTAAAAAGCGCAATCTCCCATTCTCTTCTATTATTTATGAGATCTACATCATCAATACAAATTAAATTAAGCTCACTTACTCCCTCCAGTATAGAAGGATCAAGATTAATTGCTTCTTCCATAGGGATATAAATTGATGAATTATTAGACTCAGAAAAATCATTGCAAATAGCCTGAAGCAAGTAACTTTTTCCATTACTGCCTAGATCGTCTATAAATATCTGAACCCCATTATTCGAGTTGAGTAGAATATTTTTAAGAATTTGAATAGTTTTATTATTGTTTTTAGAAACAAAGAAATTTTTTAAAGACGCTCTCTCATTAATTTGAATTTGCAGAGCAAGTTGGCGAGGATTAGACATTTTGTTTTATGAAATTATTATTAAGCCACCATCTAAAATAACTTATAAGGCTAAATAATGTAATAAAGCCTATTAAAATATGGAAAATCATGGGATTTATATCTACATTGAAGATTTCAAAGATTATCAAACCTAAAATATAGATTATTTGAGAAGTTGTTGTTATCTTCCCAATTAAATTTGGAGATGGAGTTTTTTCCGTAATTGACATCTCGAATGCTGCGCCAAGAAGAATAAGCAGATCTCTGAGAACAAAAATTACAAAAACTGATAGAGGAACAATTTGATTCAACCAAAGTGCAGTTATTGAGCCAATCATAAGAAGCTTATCAGCAACTGGGTCCAAGATTTTTCCTAAATCTGTTTGCCATTTAAAAAATCTTGCCAGGAAACCATCGATGGCATCTGAAATTGATGCAATGGCAAATAAAATCAATGCAAAAACATATTTCCCAGCAAGAAGATTAAGAACTGTTGGAATGACTAAAGATATTCTTACTAAAGAAATAAGGTTAGGTATAAATCTTAAATAATGCTTCATATAGAATTTAGTGATGCCTGAATTAGTTCTGTCGCAGTGTTTTCGATTGAGAAATCTTTATGTGTTTGAACAGATTTCTTGAATTGATCTTCCGTACCAAAAATTGTTAAAGAAAAGGATACTTCGTTCTGTTGAAATGATTTAATTGAGTATTCTTTAATAGAAATCATTTTATCTAGAGCATCTAAAAGATTATCTAAATGTTCAGCTGAAGAAACTTTAGTAACCTTCATCATCAACCTCCTTTCTGAGTTATCCAAAATAAAGTCACCTAAGTAATCAATAGATAAATTCTGAAATAAAAATCTAATCCTTTCAGTGACGTCATCAATATTTTCAAAAAATGATATCTGGTCTTTGTAACTAATTGACCAATTATTGATTCCTGATCTTGAAATAATTAATGATTCAAGATAATCATACTTATATTGATCGAACTCATTGTCATTCGCGTTCTCAAAAAAGTAATTTTTATTATCTAAGTTTATTGTGTTTTGAGGAAATTCAAAAAAAAGTCCACGTTTTTTTGAAATATCATCAAAAATTCTTTTTATTGATGATTCTAGTCTTGTTTCATAAGGTATTGACTCTATTTTGAAGGGTTTATCGAAGCCATTATCAATTTGGATGTCTAAAAAAATAATAGGTCTATTTCTTCCAATAAAATTAATACCATTTTCAATAAATTGACTCATTACAATGTCCTCTTCAAATGAAGCTTGAAGAAAGTTACTATCAATATTTCTTACAACAGTATATCTAGTGAGAAAATCTTTTGAGTTAAAGTTACCTTTAATAATTTTTGCTTTTTCAAGATCCTCATAACCTATGAGTCTAAAAACAAGGTCATTAAATGCACGATCAATGGAATTTTCTATGTTCTCATTCTTAATTTCTATACTAATTTTAAAAAGATCATCAAAATCCTTTGCAAAAATATGATTAGAAAAGATAATGAGTAGGAAAACACTTTTTAGAATGACCATCTTCATATATTTATTTTAAGGTACTAGAGCAATAATGAAAAACGATCCCTATAAGAAAGCTGGCGTTGATATAAAAGCAGGAAATGATTTAGTAGATAAAATTAGAAAAGATGTAGCTAGTACTTTCGATAAAAACGTATTGGGCGGGATTGGAAGCTTTTCAGGTTTTTATTCTCTTCCAAAAGGTTTTAAAAACCCAGTTCTTGTTGCTTGCACAGATGGAGTGGGCACTAAAGTCGCCCTAGCCCAAAAGAATTCTTCATTGGGAACTATTGGGCAAGACTTAGTTGCAATGTGTGTAAATGATATGGTTACTTCTGGAGCACATCCACTATTTTTTCTTGATTATTTTGCTTCCTCAAAACTCAATGTTGCAGAAACAGCAACAGTTATAAAGAGCATTGCTAAAGCATGTAAAAAAACTAATTGTTCACTAATTGGTGGTGAGACTGCTGAAATGCCAAACCATTATATCGGCAAAAATTTTGATTTAGCTGGATTTTCAGTTGGCATTGTTGAAAAAAAACTAATCATTGATCCTTCAAAAGTTAGAAAAAATAACATCATAATCGGTATTGAATCTAGCGGAGCTCATTCTAATGGTTACTCATTAATCAATAAATTAATTAAGGAATCAAAATTAAGTAAGAGTGAAAAAATGAAATTAATTAAGCTTGCTTTGAAGCCTACTCATTTATATACAAATGTAATTTTAGATTTGGTAAAAAAAGTTAAAGTTAAGTCAATTGCGAACATTACTGGGGGCGGTCTAACAGAAAATATTCCCAGATCAATTCCTAATACCCTATCATCTGAAATATATTTGAGTAACTGGAAAATGCCGGTGCTCTTTTCAACTCTTCAAAAATTAGGAAAGATCCAAATAAGAGATATGTTGAGAATATTTAATTGTGGAATTGGCATGACTTTAGTTATTGAGCCAAAGGATTTCGATACCGCCATGAAAGTACTTTCCAAGCATAAATTTAAAGGCTTCATGATTGGAAAAGTTGTAAATAAATCTTCATCAGAAATAACTTTTCTTTAATGTTTAAGATAGCTGTTTTAATCTCAGGAAATGGATCAAATCTTGAAGCTCTCATTGATGCTTGCAAAAAGAATGTCATTAATGGGTCAATTGATATGATCATTAGCAATAATCCAGATGCATATGGTATTCAAAGAGCAAAAAATCATTCTATAGATTACAAGATCATCGATAACAATAGATTTGAGACTAGAGAAGATTTCGACAGAGCTCTTGTAGAAGAATTAGAAGATTGTAATCCTGATCTGGTTGTTCTTGCAGGATTTATGAGAATACTTACTCCTGTTATGATCGAGGCCTTCAAAAATAGGATTATCAATATACACCCGTCTTTATTGCCAAAATATCCCGGTCTGGATACTCATAATGCAGTTATAGAGAATGGGGATTTAAAACATGGCGTGACAATCCACTTTGTAAATGAAGTTTTAGATGGTGGTCAAATTATTGCTCAAGGAGAAATATCTGTAAACGCCGATGAAACACTGGAAGAACTTAAAACAAGAATTCATGCAATAGAACATGTTATGCTTCCGATGGTAGTCTCAATGTTTGCTGATGAAACAATTAATACAGAGAAAGTTATCTATGAAAAATTTAAATAAATATTTTCTTTCAATCATATTTATTAGCTTAGTCACTTTTCTTTCAGCAGAAGAAAACATTTACGAATACAAGATTAGGTTTAAGATAAAGAACGTAATTTCACTTGACGGAATTAAAGAGCTAACGAGCAAAGGTAATGATTCATACCATATTATTTTCACTGGCAAGAATAGAATGCTCAATGCAGAGCTCAATCAAGAAGCAGAGTTTAAGTATCTTAATTCAAAGGTCTTTCCTAAATATTACTCTCAAAAAATTAAAGTCCCCTTAAGGGGAGTATTGAAGCAGACTATTGAATATGATTTTAAAAACCAAAAAATTGCATCAAGTGGAGATGTAAATTGGGTCATAGATTTTTTAGGTGAATCAACACCGCTTGATCCTATTTCAAGTGGCTTCCAAATTAGAGAGAATGTTAAGAAAGGCCTTACAAATTTCGAAATAAATTTAATAAAGCTTGATGAGGGACTAATTTATAAAAGTTCTTACTCAGTTGTAGGAGAGGAAGTTCTTGAGATTAAGGATACAAAATATCCTTGTATTGTTCTTGAAAGAACAACAAATAATAGAAAAACTCTTTACTACGTTGCAAAAACCTTAGATTTTATTTTAATTAAAGTTGAGGATGACAGAAAAGAGAGAATGATTTCAATCGAGGCTGAAAAAATACTAAGTTTTGGGTAGCGTAACCCCGGTTTGGCCCTGATATTTTCCATCTCTATCCTTATAACTTACCTCGCATTGCTCATCTGATTGGTGGAATATCATTTGGGCTACGCCCTCACCTGCATATATTTTCGCTGGCAAATTGCTTGTATTTGAAAACTCGAGGGTGACATGGCCTTCCCATTCAGGCTCAAGAGGAGTAACGTTTACTATAATTCCACATCTTGCATAAGTTGATTTACCGAGACAGATAGTTAGAACATCTCTGGGTATCCTGAAATACTCTACTGTTCTTGCTAGAGCAAAAGAGTTAGGAGGTATTACACATACATCTGAGTTAATATCTACAAAGCTTTTTTCATCAAAAGATTTTGGGTCAACTATCGCAGAATGAATGTTAGTAAATACTTTAAATTCATTTGCGCACCTAACGTCATACCCATAGCTAGAGAGGCCATATGATATAAGTCTTGAATCGTCATCAGAATACCTTATTTGATCCTCTTGAAATGGTTCAATCATGCCATGTTCAACTGCCATCTTTCTTATCCACTTGTCTGATTTAATCGTCATTTATTTCAACCCTTCCAATTATTGATCTAGCTATTGTATTGCTATCAACATACTCTAACTCTCCTCCGATTGGAATACCATAGGAAATTCTTGAAACCTTAATATTCTCAACATGATCCTTGATAAATATTGCAGTTGCATCACCCTCAACAGTAGAGCTGAGTGCAAGAATTATTTCTTTCATATTTTCTTTATCAATCCTTTCTAAAAGTTGAGGAATTCCTAGATCATCTGGTCCTAAGTTATCAAGGGGTGAGAGTCTTCCCATTAAGACAAAGTATTTTCCTTTATACCCTCCAGTAGATTCTATTGCCAAAAGATCTGATGGGCTTTCAACCACACAAATAGATAGTGAATCTCTTGTTTCGTCCTGACAGACATGACATAGATCATTTGTTGTTAGCATTCTGCACGACTTACATCTTTGAATATTATCGAGCGCGTCATTAAGAGAGTTAGCAATCTCCCTGGCACCACTTTTATTTTTGTCCAATAGATATAAAGCCATTCTTTGCGCAGATTTTTTTCCAACTCCAGGGAGAACTGTTAATGCTTTAATTAATTTATCTAATAAATCCGAGCTCATTTCTAATTCTTTATTTTAGTTACAATCTCAATTTCGCCATCAAACTCATCTAAAAAGTCTTTAATTTCAGAATCACTTGAGAGTTCTTTTTTTGTGTTTTCAATATCTTTAATTTTATTTTCTTCATTAATTTTATTTGGTGAAGAAGAGGAAATGCCCTCTTCAAGGCCAATTTCAATGTTACCAAATTTATCTTTAATTTTTTCTTCAAACTCACTAACAATTTTTTCAGGAATATCAAGCTGATCTTTTGATCCGCATAAGAATATCTTTTGGTCGTTAAGTCTTGCAAATGAAAGATTTCCAAAATAATTCTTAGCAAAGGATGATAGTTGCATATCGTTAAATAAAGCAGGCCAGGATGATGAGTTTATTCCATGACTCTCTTGTGCAACTTCTTCATCTATTTGAGGTTTTTCTTTTTTTACAGTCTTTATTTGGGCTTTATTAGTCTTTTTTTTTTGAGTTTTGGGTTCGCCTGTATTCATGTTTTGAACAGGTTGAAAGGCTAACATTCTCAATAGACACATCTCTACTGCTTCTCTTGGTGATGGATGAGTGTGAATCTTTTGGAAAGAATTGAGGCCAATTTCATATATAAGCTGGCAATACTGTTCATCCATTTTAGATGCTATGTTGACAATGGGTTCTTTACTTGAGTCTTCAAGAACTTGATGCAAAGAAACTTCATGAATATTTGAAATTAAATCTTTTAAAAGAGCTTCATAATCCGGGTTGAGTTTTTCAATATCATTTAATGTTTTAAATGCATCTTCCTTTCTTCCATCAGTTATAGAGTCCAGTAACTCATGAATCAAGCTATCATCAATCGTACCTAAAAGTTTTTTTACATCATCAGCAACTAGCTTCCCATTGCCATGAGCAATAGCCTGATCAAGCAGAGTTAAGCCATCTCTAACAGATCCTTCAGCGGACTTTGCAACTAAAGATAAAGACTCATCGTCTGATTTGATTCCTTCTTTTTCACAAATCTTTTTGAAATGTTCTTGAAGCTCATCTCTAGAAACAGTTTTAAGATTTAGTTGAAGGCATCTAGAAATTACTGTTTTTGGAACTTTTTCAGGATCCGTCGTAGCCATTAAAAAAATGACATGACTTGGAGGCTCCTCCAATGTTTTTAAAAGAGCATTAAAACTGCCCTTTGATAACATATGAACCTCATCGATTAAAAAGATCTTAAATCTGGAAACGCTCGGAGATGTATGAACAGATGAGAGAAGTTCTCTCATATGCTCTACTCCAGTTCTTGAAGCTGCATCTATCTCGAGGAAATCAATACTTTTTCCTTCTTGAATAGATACAGATGATTCACATTTATTACACGGCTGTGAAGTTGGAGAATCAGATGACATACAGTTTAGACACTTAGCTAGAAGTCTTGCAATTGTTGTCTTGCCAACCCCCCTAGTTCCGCTAAAAAGGAAAGCTTGGTGCACTCTTTCTTGCTCAATACTGTTCTTAATTACTTGGACAATATGGTCCTGACCAATGACTTCATCAAAAGAATTGGGTCTATATTTTCTTGCAAGAACTTGATAAGACATAAGTACCAAATAATAACATGTACTAGTCTAAAACTGATTCAATTTGATAAAAAGTAAACCCTTTGTTTGATAAAAAGTTTTTTTGTTTTTGAAGCTTCTGAAAGTCTTTACTTACCCCATCTGGGAATCTTTTTTTAAAAGATAATTCAGCCAAATCTTCCCAGTCGTCAAACTTATCAATCTCATTAGAAATAAGCGACTCATTTACACCCCTTTTCTCTAGCTCTGCTGAGATCTTAATTGGACCAAAGCCTTTTTTTCTTCTTGCCTGAACGTATTCCTCTGTAAAGCGAGAATCGCTTAAAAGATTCTTCTCCACCAATCTATCCAAATTTAAATTGATATCTTCTTTTGATTCAAAACGCTTAGTTAATTTTAGATAAAGCTCCTTACGAGAGTGCTCTCTTCTTGATAAGAGATCCAGAGCTTTATTATAAATTTCGGCTGACGCCATTAATTATTGAATGGCTGAACTCTGCTTCTATAGTTTGATTTAACTACTTTGACTCTTTGTCCTTCAAAAAAACTATATTTGTCTGATACTTCCTGAACAATAGATATAATCTTTTCATTGTCTAATTGTATTGTTAACTCGACAGCTCTTTTCTCGTTAACCTTAGAGCCTATTTCTGCGCCTACAGCTGAACCAATGAGAGCACCAATAACGCCTGCGGCAACAGGTGCTTTGTCATTATCAGATCCTAAATCGCCTCCTACAGCAGCTCCAGCAGCTGCACCAAGATCTCTATTTCCTTCAATAACCACTGACTCTAATTGAAGAATTGTTCCCAAAAGAACTGTCTCAATCTCACCAGCCTGAAATTTTGAAATTGATTCAGGTTTGTAGTCTGCCATGGAGCAAGCAGTCCCAATAATAAGAATAAATATTAAGTTAATGCTTTTAAGAATCTTCATTTTCTTCCTCCTTTTCTTCTAATAAATACTTTTTAGTTAAGTCGTCTGCTATCGCATAGTAAAATCTGCCCTTATATCTTCCATCGAGAAGCTTTACTTTGAGGACTTCATTAGAATAAAGTTTTTCTGTAACCTCAATTTCATATCCTTTTCTCAGTCTAACAAGATCTCTAGAATCAACTACTGAAAAAACATCCCAATCATCAAATATTCTAGCCCTGTGAGTGTGATACGCGTCTGAAGCAATTTGATATAGTACTTCACCAGAACCATTCATAGATGCACTGCTTCTAACATTTAATTTCCATACTTGACCCACTTCAATTGAATCACTGTTTGTGAATGAGTTGAGGCTAAGAAATAATGGAAGCACTAGTAAAAGCTTAATTAGTTTGTATTTATTGTTCATATTTATATAGATAAGAAAATATTAATTTAGTTCCATTTATTGTAGTTTTTTCTTGAAGTTTTGTAATAAAAATCTGTATTTTCCATTGAATTTTTCATTTTAAACCATAAAAAAGATGTGTAGGCGCCATAAGGGCTTACATAATAATAACCAAGCATGCCTTATAGGATGCTTATTAGTCGCTAAGGAGGACTATTATGTTAAATTTTACTGATCCATTTTTCTCAACTAGAGTTCTAGGATTTGAATCCCTTTTTGATAGACTTCAAACTCTATCAGAATCTTCCTCAAGATCATCTTATCCACCCTACAATATTAGGCGTGATGGTAATGATATTTTTGTAGAAGTTGCTGTTGCAGGTCTTTCCAAAGAAGATTTGGATATAGAGCTAGCTGATGGAATCCTTTCAATATCATATGCAGGACCAAATACTCAAGTAGTTAACGGCAGCAATGATCTTGTTTATCAGGGGATTGCTCAAAGAGCATTTCAACAACAATTTACATTATCTGATGATGTAGTTGTAAAAGGTGCTGAACTTATCAATGGACTTCTTACTCTATATTTAGAGAAAATAATTCCAGATGAGAGAAAACCTAAAAAAATTGAAATTAAATCACCTAAAAGAATTTTAGGTAAAAAATAAGTATGAGAAAATGGGGCGTAAAGCCCCATTTTTTAATTCAATATGAATAAAGCTATCTTTTCAATCTTGCTACTCTTTTCTTTTTTTGGGTCTGCTGAAATAGTTGATACTGGCCATGCCAGAATAAGTTTAATTAAAGATCACAGTGACTTTGTACCGGGAACTTCTATAAACATTGGCTTAAAAGTTTCAATGGATAAGGGATGGCATACATATTGGAGAAATCCTGGAGATTCAGGAGGACCGATAGTGATTGACTGGGATTTGCCCAAAGGCTTCAGTGTAAGCGATATTAAATGGCCTCTTCCGGAAAAGATTGAGTACCCCCCTTTAATGACCTATGGGTACGAAGATTTTGTCATTTATCCAATGGTTTTATCAATTCCTGCTGATTATTCAGACGATTATTTTGAAATGGTTGCCGACATTCTTATTTGCGCAGATGTATGTATTCCTGAGTCAGGAAAAATATCATCAAACCTGTTGGATATTGAAAATGATTCATTGATATATGAATGGCTAGAATCTATACCATCAAAGTCTCTGCCAATTACAACTTCTCTTAACGATGATAATTTGGAAATTAGGTTTACTTTTGATAAAGAAATCAAGGAAATTTATTTCTTTCCTGATGAAAATAATTCTATAGATTATTCTTCAAAACAAAATTTTTATAAAAAGGATGATGATTACTTCCTTTCTATAAAACTTTTCAATGACGAGTTCCAAAATGTTTCTGGTGTATTGGATATAGATGGAACTGGCTATAACGTATCTAATGGTAAGTTTGAGGATTTTAATGAGGAAGGCCTTTCCTTAATAACTGCGTTGATATTTGCATTAATTGGCGGCTTAATTCTCAACTTAATGCCTTGTGTGTTCCCAGTAATTTCCCTGAAAGTACTGAGCTTTGTTTCGATGGGAGGTAGCTCGCCAAGGAAAATTCGAAATCATGCCCTAGTTTTTACAGTTGGTGTTATTGCTTCCTTCATGTTTATAGCTTTAACCATTGTTTTATTGAAACAGGCTGGAAATTTTGTTGGGTGGGGTTTCCAGCTTCAATCACCACTTATAGTTGGATTGCTAAGCCTGGTGATGGTCTTCATTTCATTGGTTCTAATAACTGATAATAGTTTTGGAGAATCCCTTACAAAGCTCGGCAATATTGGAGGCAGTGAAAACGGTTACTACTCCTCATTCCTAACAGGTGTATTAGCTGTAGTTGTTGCATCACCATGCACTGCCCCTTTCATGGGAGCTGCTCTTGGATATGCCCTAATTCAGCCCTCAGGGGAAACTGTTCCAATATTTTTATCATTATCACTAGGATTTTCACTTCCCTACTTGCTTTTAGCAGCAAATCCTAAATTAATAGATTTCTTGCCTAAACCAGGTGATTGGATGGTAACTCTAAAAGAGTTCTTTGCGTTTCCAATGCTAGCTACTGCATTATGGTTACTTTGGGTATTCTCTCTTCAAGTTAATCAAATCCTTGTAATTTTCTTATTGATAGGTTGGCTTTTATTGGCATTAAACTTTTGGATCTTTCAAAAAGACTATAAAACAATAAATAAAGTTATATTTCTTGGTATATCAATTTTTAGCATGATTTATTTCCTTCCTGAAACTGAGGACATTGAAACTGAACAAAATCTAATCATTGGTTCTGCTACAGAATGGTATGAAGGCATTGAGGATGATCTAAGAAATAAAAATCAACCTTACTTTATAAACTTTACAGCTGCTTGGTGCATAACTTGTCAAAGTAATGAAATAACAGCTTTTTCTAAAGATGGTTTTAAAAGTCTTTTGGAAGAAAAAAATATCGAATATATTAAAGCCGACTGGACAAATAGAAATGATGCCATCACAAGATCTTTAAAAAAATATGGAAGATCTGGTGTGCCTTTCTATGTTTATTGGGAGCCTGGTTTTGAAAATCCAAAAATTTTACCTGCTATCCTAACGGATCAAATCATTAAAAATAATCTCTAAAATATATACTTAGCCCATTCACTGTCTGGAAAAGTGTTCTCATCTATTTTATGTCCATTCAGTAGATGTGAAAAACTTGGCTTAAATGGTTCTCTTATTGGTTTTTGTAAGCTTGACCCCTTTGCAGAGTTGCATGATTTGCAGGAAGTAACAACATTTTCCCAGTTAGTAAGTCCATTTTTAGATTTAGGGATAACATGATCAAGAGTCAACTCGTTCCTAGAGAAGATATTTTGGCAGTATTGGCATGTATACATATCCCTCAAGAAAACATTTGATCTTGAAAACTTTACATAATTATGGAATTTGTGAAATCTCTTTAACATAAGAATACTTGGGAGCTCAATAGAAATCGATGGAGATCTTACATACTGATCATCATGAGCCTTAATTAAAATAACATTCCTTGCAAGTAAGAGTTTAACGGCAGTTTTCCAATTAATAACTGAAAGTGGAAAAAAGCTAACAGGCTTTCCATTCCCATTAAGAAGAAGACAATCTCGTGACAAATTTTTTCCTATGTAAATTAAGTTTAAAAATACTATAATTGTCCCTTGAAACCAATTCAATACTTTTTATAAAAGTTTGGGAGAGAATATGGAAGGACCAGAATTTATTTTATTTGGAACAACGCATTTAGCAGGTCTTGCAATTATTTTTGCTGTTATGATTGCTTTGCCAAAAATAACAAATAAGTATTTTTCTGACAAAAAAGAATTAATTGGAAGGATTATAGGTTATCTAGCAATCTTTCATACTTTCTTTTCGCCATATAGCGATCTTTATCTTGTTGTTGAGCCTTACAGCTGGAAGGAAGTGCTTCCATTCCATATGTGTGATTTTTCCTTAATATTTATTGCGATTTATCTTCTTGGAGGAAACAAGTTCTTTTTTAATTGTGCATTCTTTTGGGGAATTGCTGGTGCCTCTATGGCGCTGCTGACTCCAGATATTCCTTATGGGTTCCCAAGCATGAATTTTCTTATGTTCTTCTATGGACATGGATTAATTCTTTTTGGTGTTTTTTATGCAGTTATTGCCTTAAACCAAAGACCATACTTCAATGAAATGAACAGAGTAATAGCGTTTACATTGCTTTTAGCTATCCCAATATACTTCATCAATATTATTCTTGGTGAGCCTGCTAATTTTTGGTATCTAGCTGATAAACCAGCTGGTGGAAGTATCATGGACTTTATGCCGGATCCACCTATGCATATTATATATACTCTTCCAATTGCACTTGCAGCATTTTATTTGGTTTATCTCCCTTATTTTATTAAAGATAGGGCAAAGTAGGATTTGTTAGAGCTTAAAAAAGAGCTTAAAAATATTAAAGATTCCTTTTCAAGGATTTCCGAAATTGTTTACCAAACTCCCGTTCTTTCAAGCATAAGTATAAACAAAGCTTTAAAAGCTGACATAACATTCAAAGCTGAGTGCCTTCAAGAAACAGGTTCTTTTAAATTAAGAGGAGCTTCTTCTGCTATATCAGCGCTCTCTAAAGAAGAAAAATCTAGAGGCGTAGTTGCTTTTTCATCAGGCAATCATGCTCAAGGGATTGCATATGCATCAAGGGAGCTTGGAACTAGCGCAAAGATAGTTATGCCTTCTGATGCACCAAAAATAAAAATACGGAAGACGCAGCAATATGGTGCAGAGGTAATTTTTTATGATAGAGATGAAGATAACAGAGAGGAAATTGGATTTAGTATTGCCATGGAAGAAGGAAGAAAACTTATTAAACCCTTCGATGATTTAAATGTAATTTATGGTCAGGGAACTGCTGCTTTGGAAGTAATGGATGAAGTCGATACAAAATTTGATATGTCAGTTGTTTGTTGTAGCGGTGGAGGTTTAGCTGCGGGTACAGGAATTGTTCTAAAAAATATCTTGAGTGATTGTCAACTTTATACTGCTGAACCAAAAGACTGGAACGATCATGAAAAATCATTCTTGCAAAATAATATAGTCTCAATTAAAACTAAAAAACATGGCATGTGTGATGCGCTTGAAAATCCACAACCAGGTGAAATTACTTTTAGGATAAATTCTGCTCTTAATACAAAGGGCCTTTCAGCAAATGATAAGTATATTATTGAGGCTATGAAAATTCTTTATGATGAATTTGATCTAGTTGTTGAGCCAAGTGGAGCAATTGGCTTGGCATGCATACTTCAAAATAAAGAGATTTGTCAAAATAAAAAAATTTTCACTATTCTGTCAGGTGGAAATATAGATGCAAATAGATACAATGAACTTTTAGGTATCAATAATGGATAACTTTTTGGCAATTTTAAATGAGGTTTGGGTAAATGGTCTTCTTGGCGTAAGTATGACCAAAATTATTGCTTCGATTGCCGTCTTGTTGCTATCTTTTCTTCTAAGAGGATTTGTAGTTACAGTTGTTGTGTCATCTATTGAAAGGCTTGCAAAGAGCACAGAGTCTTCACTGGATGATGAAATTCTAAAAGCAGTTAAAAAGCCCTTAAGCTATGTTCCTGTAACAATCGGTATATACATAGTAACGATGATTTTGCCTCTTGAGGGTGTTGCAGGCGATATATCTTCAAATATTGTTAAAGCTCTAATTATTTTTACAATCTTTTCTGCATTAGCAAATTCAATACATCCTATTTTTACAGCCATGTCGTCTACTTCTTGGTTGACGGAGTCAATGCAAATATGGCTAGAAAGGTCCTCAAGAGTGATAGTTTGGATTATCGGTATTGCAATAATTCTTGAACTTTTTGGAATCCAAATTGGCCCCCTAGTAGCAGGGTTAGGTTTATTCTCTGTAGCAGTTGCACTGGGTGCTCAAGATTTCTTTAAGAACCTGATTTCAGGGATCCTAATTATTGGAGAGAATAGATTCCAGCCTGGAGATAGAATTGAAGTCCCGGGACAACTTCACGGAGTTGTTGATACTATTGGTTTTCGTTCAACAATTATTAAAACTTTTGACACATCGCCAATGATAATTCCAAACAAGGATTTATCTGACATGAGACTAATCAACCATGGAAATATGGAATACAGAAGAATTAATTGGGTAATAAACCTAATTTATTCGACTTCTCTTGAGGATTTAGAAAAGATCTGTGATCAAATTTCTAAACACATTGAAGAATCTGATGACTTTGTAGACAATCCAAATCAAGAACATCTTGTAACAATAAATGAGCTTGGAGCAAGCTCAATAGATGTTGGAATTCTCTGCTATTCAGATGTTTGTGGCTTTTCTGACTTTAAAAAGATTAAACATAGGTTTATTAAAAATATAATCAAAATTGTCGAGTCAAATAATTCTGAATTTGCGTATCCAACCTCATCCATTTTTGTAGAGTCTCTGCCAAAGAATAGTGAATGATCAATTAATTTTGTCCATTGTAATTATTGGACTTTTAGTTTTTTTTATTTCAGGTAAGTATAGATATGATTATGTATCTCTGGGTGCATTAGCCCTTCTAATACTTTTTGATGTCATAAAAATTGAAAATGCTTTCATTGGTTTTTCTCATCCAGCGGTTATAACTGTTGCTTTAGTTTTACTTATAAGCAAAGGCCTTCAGGATGCAGGCTTATCAGCTGTAACTGGAAATATTATTGGAAGATTTTCTCCAAGCGAGACACAGTTTTTATTTCTAATAATGTTCATTGCGGCCATTCTTTCTTCATTTATTAACAATATAGGTGCAATGGCACTTCTTCTTCCAATAACTCTATCAACTTGTCAAAAAATGGGATGGCACGCTGGAAAGTTTCTCATGCCTCTTGCATTTGCATCAATTTTAGGAGGAATGAATACACTTATTGGTACTCCTCCAAATATTATTATTGCTGAATTTAAAGAATCTTACACTGGGGAAGCATTTAATTTCTTTGATTTCTCTTATGTAGGTTTGCTTGTAAGCTTTTTAAGCATAATTTTTATTGGATTGATAAGCAGCAAACTCGTTGCAAAAAGAAAACTTGCAAAGACAAATAATCTTATAGATCTTGATAACTTCTTATTCGAGCTAGTTGTTCCAGAGGGGAGTAAAGCAATTGGGCTAACATTCTCAAGTTTTGTTAAAAAAGCAGGAAATGAAACTGAAATTCTTGGACTTGTTAATGAAAAAGGAGCTGTATCTAAAGTTGGAAATAACTCAAAGATAAGAGCTGATCAGCACTTAGTAATGAAAGTTTCTCCTAATCACATTTCATCCATTCAAGATAGATTTGGTTTAAATATTGCTGAAAGTTCTCATAATCTAAAAGAAGAATTAATTGATGAAATAGAGGTAGTTATTACTCCAGGATCAAGGCTTGTTGGAAGAAAGCAGAATTATTTAATAAAACTTGCTTATGAAGAGTTATTTTTGCTTGGTATGTGGAGAAAAGGTGCCAGATTCAGAACTAGGCTCTCCAAGCAAATGTTTAAAATAGGAGATGTTTTGCTTTTAGGTGTCAGAAATACAGACAAGGAAGATGTTACTGCAAAAATAAACCATCTTGGCCTGATGCCAATTAGATCTCGAGAGATATCGACTCTTCCTAGTAGAAGTAGATTTTTAAAGGCAGTAATTTTCTTTATGACTGCTATTTTGCTTGCTGCCTTCAATGTAATTAATGTTCTTACTGCTTTCCTTTTATGCGTGTTGGGATTTGTGGGAATCAAAATACTTAAAAGTAACCTTTATAGGCATATTGAATGGCCAATTGTTATTATGCTCGCAGCAATGATCCCAATTGGTCAAGCATTGGAGTCAACAGGTATCACTGCCCTAATAGCAACCGAGGTTGTGTCTTTAGCAGGTGATCTTCACATCTTTTGGGTCTTGATGATCATTCTAATAATTACGATGTTGATAACTGATGTAATTAATAACGCTGCAACGGCAGTGATAATGGCTCCTTTCTCTGTAAATATCGCTCTTCAATTAGGGCAGCCTTTAGAGCCATTTCTCATGGTAGTTGCAGTTGGAGCAAGTTGCGCTTTTTTAACACCCATTGGTCATCAATGTAATACTTTAGTAATGGGTCCAGGTAATTATAAGTTTTCTGACTATTGGAGGCTTGGATTACCGTTAGATATTCTTATAGTCTTAGCTTCAATACCAATGATACTATTTGTATGGCTTTAATTAAGAAGATAATCCGTCAATAGCATCTAAAACTAAGCTGTAGTTTTCATAAAATTCTTTAGAAGCTCCATCTCTATCTGTATTAGGTGTAATAACAGTAACTTCTCTTCCTTCTTTTGCCTCAATTGATATAAATCCCCATTTTTCTAGCTTTTGATAAAACCAAATCAGAAACTCAACATTATTGAGTGCGCTTAACCATGATAGATTTCCCCATTTTTGCACAGACCCTTCGGAAGGCTTGTATTTAGTTATTCTTACAAAAACAATATCATTCTTTGGATCAACAAAAATGTACTGACCAAATCTTCCGCTAGCATTGAAAATCTTTGATTCTTCAGTATATCTTGATACCCACCAATGCAAGGAATAGCCCCTTTTCTCATCAGTCCACCAATTAGGCGTATCCCAAACATATTGGAAGGTTTCATCAATTAATTCTTTAGAAATGATCTGTTCGCCATTCCAGCTTCCTCCATTTGAGAATAATTGACCAAACTTAGCATAATCTCTAGCTGACATGTCAATACAACAGTAAGTTAAAACATTTTGTGCTTCATCTCGCCAAAGAGTCTTTTTCTCAACGCCAATCTTATTTAAAATTCTTTCTTCCAAAAGAATATCAGCTTTCTTTCCTGTAGCAGCTTCAAGTATCTCACCTAAGAGCATGGAATTGACATTGTTATATTCAAACAAAGTATCTGGATCTTTTTCTAATTTCACATTTCTTGAATATTCAAGATGATCTTTTCTAAAGAACATTGTTTCATGTTGATGATCTGGATACTCTAATCCGCTAGACATGTTTAAAAGCTGCCTAATTGTTATAACAGATCTCTCATCATCAAAAAAAGGTAAGTAATTTGAAGCTTTTTCATCTAGGCTTTTTATCTCGCCCTTATCAATGGAAATTAAGATTAAGGCTGCATAATAACTCTTTGCCATTGACCAAGAAGTACCGTATGAATCTTTATTGAAACCATCCGCATATCTTTCTCCAATAAGATAACCATTTTTAAGAAGTACAACTGATTGAGTAGATTCATCCTCGAAAGATAAATTAAATAAACTATCTATATCTAATTGATTAACACCTAATTCATTTGGATCTTTTATTTCTAAGTTTTCAGCATTAAGGTTAAAACTAATTAATAAACAAAATAAAAATAAAAATTTGAAAAACATAAAAACTTCCCCTTTTAATGGTGACTCTGGCTGGACTTGAACCAGCGACCTCTTGCATGTCAAGCAAGCACTCTAACCAAACTGAGCTACAGAGTCTAAAATAACTTATTTAATTATATATTTACCTAACTCATACCTTGCAACTGCTCTTCTATGAACTTCGTCTGGCCCGTCAGCAAGCCTTAAAGTCCTCATATGAGCAAACATGGATGCTAAAGGTGTTAACTGTGAAACCCCTTCACCTCCATGTATCTGAATTGCTCTGTCAATTATATCCAGAACAATGTTTGGAACCATAACTTTAATTTGTGCAATCTCACTTGCAGCAACTTTATTTCCAACCGTATCCATTTTATGAGCAGCATCAAGTGTTAACAGTCTTGCTGCATTAAGCTCAATTCTAGAGTCTGCAATATGATCAAAATTACCACCAAGTTGTGCTAAAGGTTTACCAAATGCATTTTTGTTTGGGTCTATTCCCCGAGTACACATTAGTTCAAGTGCTCTCTCACCTACACCAATAGCCCTCATACAATGATGAATTCTTCCAGGTCCCAATCTTCCTTGAGCAATTTCAAACCCCCTTCCCTCACCGAGAAGTAAATTATCTTTTGGGACTCTTACATTATTAAATTTGATATGTGCATGACCATGTGGAGCATCATCATAGCCAAATACATGCATCATTTTTTGGACTTCTAAACCATCTGCATCCATAGGAACTAAGATCATAGAATGCCTTTGATGTTTTGCATTATCTGGGTTAGTGACACCCATAAATATCATAATTTTACATCTTGGATCTCCTGCGCCTGAGGTCCACCATTTTTCTCCATTGATTACATATTCATCGCCATCTAAAACAGCAGTCGCCTGCATATTTGTTGCATCAGAAGATGCTACACCAGGCTCTGTCATACCAAAACATGATCTTATCTCGCCATCGAGTAAAGGCTTAAGCCATTCTTCTTGATGTTTTTCATTACCATATCTTGCTATTACTTCCATGTTTCCGGTATCAGGAGCTGAGCAATTAAAAACCTCTGATCCCATACTATATTTTCCCATTTGCTCGGCAAGATGAGCATATTCATAATTTGTAAGTCCTGCTCCAAATTCGCTTTCGGGCAGAAATAAATTCCAAAGACCTTGAGATTTTGCCTTGTCTTTTAGCTCCTCAACAATCTCTGGGAAATAATTCCATCTGTTTTCATCAGTTTTTATTTGTTCATGAAATTTAGCTTCATTAGGAGCAACCTCACTCTCAAGAAAATTAGATACTCTTTCTAATAATTCTTGGGCTTCAGGTCTTAAATTCATACTCATTTTTATCCCCACTATGGTTTGACTTACAGTACATTATAAATACTGTGAATATTACAAATATATTGTTATCATGATAACTTTAAGTAGAAAGCAAATCTATACATGTCTCGCAAAATATGAAAATAAGTACATTTGATTTAAATCTTTTTGTAGTTCTTAATGCGATATACACAGAAGGAAGTCTTACGAAAGCAGCTGAAGTTGTTGGAATAACTCAGCCTGCAGTCAGTAATGCTCTTGCTCGCTTGAGAGAAAAGTTTGATGATGATCTCTTTATAAGAACAGGTTCAGGCATGACTCCTACCCAGAAAACAGAAAACATTATATTAGATGTTAAAAAAGCATTAGATTTAATGCAAAAAAGTGTAAACGAGCCAGATGAATTCAATCCAGAAACCAGCGAATTAACTTTCAGAATTTCTTTAAGTGATATTTCTGAAGAGAGAGTTCTTCCTTATATTCTAAAAAAAATAAAAACGATTGCTCCAAGAGTCTCTATAGAGAGTTATCAATTTGAAAGAAAAGATTTTGTTCATGCTCTTGCAACCAATCAATTAAATTTTGTTGTTGACCCAATTATCCCAAGATCTAAAGATATAAAACATGATCTAATTTTCGAAGATGAGTTTGTTTGTGCGCATCGAAAGAATCATCCAATTGGCGATGAAAAGAAGCTTACTATGAAAGAGTTTTTAAGCCTAAAACATATCAATATATCTAACAGAAGAAGAGGCCCATCATTAATTGATGTTGAGCTGGAAAAGCTTCAACTTAAAAGAGATATTGCGTTGAGAGCTCAACACTTCATGGTTACTCCCCAAATTGTGAAAAATAGTGATTATGTTTTGATTTGCTCTAAAACCTTTGCAATTAAAAATAATCTAGCTTTTCAGAAACTCCCAATTGACTTGCCAAAAGTAGAGCAACATTTAATTTGGCATTCCAGTGATGATAATGAAGGTCCTCACCTGTGGATGAAAGATCTTTTAATCGAAGCCTTTGCCGAAGCTCAAAAAGTTTAGCTTAGATCATGCCCTGAGGCATTCACAAGACCTCCATCACAAGTAATTGTCTCGCCAATTGTATAAGAGCCAGCTCGAGAGCATAAAAATATAGCTAGTCCTGCAATATCTTCTGGAGTTCCAACCCTTTTTCTTGGGTTTCGTACAGCAATTCCGGAATAATCATGATTTACGGCTGAACCCAGCATCATACTTGGAAATGGACCAGGTGCAATTGCATTAACAAGTATATTTTCCCTGACTAACTTACTTGCAAGAGCTCTAGTAAGATGATGGACAGCGGCTTTTGAAGCACTATAAGAAAAAGTCTCAAATATTGGCACATTAATTCCATCTATTGATCCAATATTTATCACTCTTGAAGGTTCATCATCAGAGGCATTTTTTGTAAGAGCAGGAGTGAGATCTCTTGTTAAAAAGAACATACTTTTAACATTTGTATCCATAACCTTATCCCAGCCCTTCTCTGAGAAGTTTTCATATGGCTCGCCCCATGCAGCACCGGCATTATTCACTAAAATATCTAAACTATCTTCATGATTTAGATAATCAGAAGCAAGCTTTTGTATACCTTCCATATTGCTAAGATCGCAAGGAATTGCGATACATTCTCCATTAAATTTTTCTGATAACTCCTTTGCTTTTTCTATAAGTGGAGCCTCTTTTCTGGCGGTGATATAGACCTTAACACCATTCGCTAAAAATCCAGCTGCAATCATTTCTCCAATGCCTCTAGACCCGCCAGTAATAAGCGCTGTCTTTCCGTCAATATTAAATAGTCTATTTATATCCATACTTGTCCTCTCTAAAAAACACTATTATAACTTTGAAAAAGAAATGTAATAAGAAATTCTTATAGTAATATAATTATTAATGATGAACAGAAGAGATTTTTTAAAAATATTAGGTCTTTTTGCTCTATCGCCTAAAAAAATCTATGCTCAAAAGAGTAAAACCAAAGAGGCAGTCATTATTGGGGCTGGAATTATCGGTTGCTCCATTGCTTATGAGCTATCAAGACGCGGAGTTAAAGTAACTTTAATAGATAAAAATGCTCCCGGTTCAGCCTGCAGTGGTAGCTCATTTTCATGGATAAATGCAACATATCCTAAAAAACCTTATTCATATAATTTATTTTCACAGCTTGGTATAAATGCATTTCATTTAATGCAAAGGGAGTTATCTCTCGATATTAAGTGGAACGGATCTTTAGAATGGTCCTCAGCAATGAAGGACCAAGAGAAACTAATAGAAAGCGTAAACGAATTACAGAGTTATCCAAAATACACTCCTACTTCCATAATTGGCCATAAAAAAGCTAAAAAATTGGAACCACACATAAATTTCAAAGGTAATGAAAATATCATCTTTTCAAAAGCAGATGGAGCAATAGATCCTAAAGATGCTATATCAAAAATGATAGATGTAATTAAAAAAAATGGTGGTTCAGTTTTATATCCTTGTAAATTCGAAAGAATTATAGAAACCAATGACTCCTTCTCAAAAGTTAAAACATCGATGGGAATACTAAAATCAGAAAATATTATTTTTTGTAATGGCGTTGATGTTGATAACAGCTTTAATGTGAATTTTTTAAAAAAACCAAGGCCGGGTGTAATAATTAAAACTAAACCACAGAAAAATCTTATAAATTCAGTTGTTTATGGGCCAAAAATACATGCGCATCAACAAAGCAATGGTCAAATTATAATTGGTGAACAAATTACTGCGCCAATAAAGAAAAATATAAAAGATCATATAAAAAGAATAAATAAGCATTTCAAGAGCATGATTAAAGGTGGAACTGATTTAAATCCATCAGAAGTATTAATTGGGTGGAGGCCTATTCCAAAAGATGACTTACCAATTATTGGTAAGTTTAAAAATAAATCAGTTTATATTGCTGTAATGCACAGTGGAATCAGTCTTGCAGCAATTGTAGGGAATTTAGTCACACAAGAAATTGTGGACGAAGTTGATAGCTTGCTTTTAAAAGATTTTAGACCTTCGAGATTTTTTTAATTAAATCTATACAATATAAATATGTTTCTAAACATCTCGCTCCTTATTATATCCATTGCAACTCTTGTCTTTGGTGCTGAAAGGTTTGTAGATGCATCTTCTAAAATAGCTAGAAACTTTGGCATTAGTGACATGTTCGTAGGCTTAACTATTGTTGCTCTTGGTACGTCTGCTCCTGAAATATTTGTTGCTATTAGCTCTGTTATAAACTCTGCTGAAGCTGTAGCTATTGGAACAATAGTTGGGTCAAATATTACTAATATTGCACTTATTTTTGGCGTATCTTGCTTTGCAATTAATCAAATTAAAAAAAGGTTTTCACTTGAATCTCTCATACCATTCTTACTAAGTTTTCTTTTGTTTTTATTTGCTCTTAAAGATTTGAAGTTTAGTTTAATTGAAAGTCTCGGATTTATTGCGATCTTATTCTATTTTCTAGTAATTCTTTCTAAAGAAAGATCGAATGTTATTGAGGTGGTTTCAGGCAATTCAGATATGCTCAAAAACCTCATAATGCTCCTAATGGGTTTGGTGTTGCTTGTAGTTGGTTCAAACTTTGCAGTGATATATGCAGAAAAGTTTGCTTTGTCTATTGGTATTTCAGAAGTAATAGTTGGTTTGACTATTTTAGCCCTAGGTACAAGTCTTCCTGAACTAGCAGCAACTGTCTCGGCTATCTTTAAAGGCAAAAATCAAATGGTGATAGGTAATATTATTGGATCAAATATCCTTAATATAGTAATTATTGTTCCAATCATAGGTATATTTTCCTCTGCTGTTATGCCTATTGAATTATGGGAAAGAGATTCATCTCCCCTAATTATATTAACTTTAGTTTTTACTTTGATAATGCTTCTTTTATCAAGAGTGCAAATGCCAAAGTATTTAGGGACTCTTCTCGGGTTTGGATTTATAAGTTTCTATATGATTTACGTCTTAAATTTAAGTAATCTAATTAGTATCTTTTAGGACTTTAATAAAAATTAAGCCGATTAAGAAAACAATAATCTCAAAGATAAGGAAAGTATTAATTTCTGCTGGTAACCCTGCTTGAGAACCAAGCAACATCAGCAAGAACCGACCTAGAGCTATTGAGCCAACAAGAAAAACAAGTATTTTTATAGAAAATAATCCAACCTTTTCTTTAAAAATGCCTATTAAGAACATCAGGCCAATGACAATGTTAATACCGCCATATATTCCTGCAAATTCGGAGTACCCAATTGGAGATATAACAGATAAGCCTACAGCTTCATAAAAAGAAGGTAGATTTAAACCAAGGGCATCCTGTGCTGGAGCAATAATTGCCCATAAACCTATTGGCAGATACACGGCTGCCATCAAAAGTAAAAAGATTATCAAGCTTATACGTTTAAGAATTTCCATTAAAATGTATCCATTCTTATTTCTTTTTTTCTCTTCGAATGACTAAGTCTAACGAAAAGAGTTACAAAAATTGAGACTGCAAACATACCTATCCCAGCTATACCAAATTTATATGGTCTATCAATAAACAACAGTGCTTGAGTAATAGTAAAGAATAAAAGTATCAAAAAAACAGGCCAAAGGGTTGTAGTCGGATTTTTTCCAAGAAAGTGTCTTAATATAAAATAACATGCTGTCATATAAAAAGCTGGCTGAATAGTCCTCGTTCTCCACTCAGCCATCACCATCGGATCTAATTCAGTTCCAGGAAAAACTACAACTAAATGATTGGCAAACATAAAAAGGCCAGACATAATAAGTAAGAAGGTGAATAAACAAAATAATACTAATTTCTCAACAATATTCATGAATATTAAAAACAGTTTTTTATCATTTTACTTAGTTTTAGTATCATTTCCTATTATGTCAACAAATATCATTGTGCCTAATGAAGAAATCTTAGAAAAGCCATTCCCTCTTCCTTACGAAAGAGTTGATTTAAGTGAGAGTGACTTAAGAAATTTCATTGATAACACTATCAAAAATAAAAAGCAGCCTGTAGTTATTTTTGGCGCCAATTGGTGTCCAGACTGTAGGATCCTCAGTGCTGTTCTAGATCTTAAAACTGTTAATGAATATATGAATAATAACTTTGAAATTCTCTATATAGACTTAGGCAGATATGATATAAACATGTCTTTGATGGAATTTTTCGATATCATGCCTCAACAAGGTATCCCTAGAGTTGTTATTCTCAATGAAGATAAAGAGGTCTTAAATATTAAGGATACTGGTGAATGGACATCAGCAAGATCTAGAACGAAACAAGAAATCTTCAATTACTTCCAAGAATATAAGGAATAAAAAAAGCCAGGTAAAAACCTGGCTTTTTTCAAGTTAAATATAAACTTAATATCTGTAGGTATATCTCAATGAAACACTTCTTGGTGGAATCCACTGAAGATAGTTTCTTGGTCTCCACCCAGGGCTGTTAGCAGAGAATTTAAACGCTTCTGCTCTGTTATCCATTAAGTTATCAATGCTGAGCTGGAGTGAAGAATTTTCATTTAGCTCTACGCCGACATTAAGATTAAATTTCTCATATGCTGGTGACATTTGATCTTCAGATTGCCCAAAAGTAGCATAGCTGTCTCCATAATATAAATAATCTACCCTTGTATAGGCTGACTTTGAACCAATTGTATGATCATAAGAAAGACCAATATTATATTGTTCTTCAACTGTTCCAGGTAAGCTATCGCCAGCTGCAGCTCCAAAACTTGGCATATCAATTGTAGTTTCAGCAGTCATAAATGCCCCTGCAAAGTCCATATAAAGACCGTCTGCAAGCATCACATCAAAATCAATCTCAACACCCTTAGTTTCAGCTTCACCACCATTACTTGTGAAACTCCATCCACAAGCTGGAGCAATACCAATTTGGATATCAGTCCAGTCAATTAAGAAGTATGTAGCATTAAAGTTGAAAGTATCGCCTCTAGCCTTAACACCAAACTCAGTATTCTGAGCTTTGTCTGATGTATATCTTCTTGAGAAATTTGATGCTTCAGGATCACCTGCACAGAATGGAGGTAATGCTGAGTTATTTCCACCAGGTCTATAACCTGCTGATGAAACTGCAAATAAAGTTAAATCTTCATTTGGCATATATGAAGCTGTAAGTTTTGGTCTTGTATCTGATTCAGTACCAGATTCCTCTGAACATGTGGTACCTTCGGTAGCAGTACCATCACAACCATTTCCAGAGTAGAAAATACCGAATTCAGATGATTTATATCCGTCAGATATTTCATAATCTCTGAGTCCTGCAGTAAATTTCCACTTATCTAAATTAAGTGCAACTTCTCCATACATCGCTTTTTCTTCAGAGTAGCTATAGAAAGTATAACTTCCATAGTAGAAATATGGACTTGCATCATCTCCACAATAAGGTGGGCAATATGCAGCGCCGTCATAGCCACCCGGGACCATGAATTGAATATAATCCCATGCCTCTGCACTTAGTAAGGCTTGATTCTCAACTATCGAATTTGGGTCTGCATTCTCTTCAAAATCATAAAGACCAACTGTCCATTCAATCATTCCAGGATTAGAGCTTAGTCTTAATTCAGTTATTTCTGTTTCACTGTCTGACGTTACTATTAATGGAGCTGGATAAAGGTCATCAGTATCAATTCTTGACCATTCGGTTTCACTATCCTCATCATAGTCTCTGTACATAGTTGTTAAGGTTGCAGAACCCCAATCAAAGCCAACCTCTGTAGTTGAAGTCAAAGTAGACAAAACAACATTATGTTTTTCATCTGTTACTTCTGCAAAAGATAAAAGAGGATGATAATCTGATAAATCTCTGCCATAAGCATTAGCCAAAGCAGTTAATCTTGTGCAAGATTCTCCATAATAAAAAGCTGTACTAGTACTACAGTTAGGATCAAAAATATCTGCAGTACCAGGTTTATCACCATTACCTTTTTCCTTCATACCTTCGTCGTAACGATCGCTAACAATGTATCTGACCATGCTTTTAATATTTCCGTCATGAATTGGAGAATCATCTCTTTCAAAGCCTAGAGTTATGGTATATCTTTCATCATCTTGATCACCAACATCTTTGTTTTGAGTGATAATATTTTCATAAATACCTGGATCTAAAGACTGTGAATATGTTGCACGTAATGCAAAAAGATCATTTAGAGGAACATTAACCATAGCGTTATAGTTAACAATTGCATTTCCAGCAAATCTTTTTTCCCCATATTCCATTGAGTATGCATAGTCAAAACCAGATAGATCTGGTTTCTTTGTTATATATCTAATGGTCCCGCCAATTGCATTTGATCCATATAAAGTTCCTTGAGGTCCTCTTAAAACCTCAATTCTTTCGATGTCCCAAATATTCATAGTTGTACCTGGGATTTCATCTATGTAAGTTGAAGTTGTTCCGGATGATCTTTGTGCTGAGCTAGTATTTAAACCTCTAAATGAGTAATATCTTGCTCCTCCAGGAGTTGTTACACCCGCTAAAGTTCTTAAAAAATCTTCAGGATTAGAAATACCTCTCTCTTGAATATCAACTTCAGTAATAACCGAAATATTCATTGGTATTTCCTGAACGGTTTCTGCTTTTTTGTTTGCTGTTACGATAACTTCTTCAACATCAGCTTGAATAAAAGCGAATGGTGTTAAAAATGTAACGAAAGCTATTTTTCTTAGAAAATGCATATTTTTTCCCCTAAAAATAAATTTATTTATTAAATATAGCACTAAAAATGTATAAAAAGAATGTTTTTAGTCCTGAGAGTATTGTTTTAAAAGGTTTTTTTATTCGAATTGCTTTTGATCGCTCGCAAAAAATAGATAAATTAGTCCGCCAACCACAATTAAACTAGCAGCAATATGAAAAACTAGGGTCCACGAGTTAGTGATATCTAGAACATAACCGGAAACAGCATTCCCTACAACTCCTGCAATCATGCCAAAAGTTGATGCAATGCCAACAAGAGTTCCTGTTGTGCTAGGTCCAATATCTGCATGATTGACACCAAATCCCCCTGCTGCAGCTCCAGTAAATAGATTTGTAATACAAATCAAAACTATTATGATCATGATTGATTCAAAAAATGGGATCATGAAAAGACAAATCGCTGATCCAAAGAATCCTATTGAATTCAATATCTTCCTTACTTTAATTACTCTCATACCACCTTTTATTAAGCTATCTGCAAGATAGCCTCCGGCATTGAGAGCAATTACCGAAATAATGCTTGGGATAATAATAAGAATTACAAAAATACTTGATTCAAGCTCAATCCCTAACTCATTATCAATAAATTTTGGTAAAAACGATAAAAAAACAAACAAACTCCAGTTGTTTGCGAAGGTTGCTGCAACTATCGCTAAGAAAGGTTTATTAACAAGTAATTCTCTCAAAGGAATCTTTTTTGCGGGCTCGGATGATGGCGCATTCTCTTGAATATAAGCTAGCTCTTCTGCAGTAATTCTTTGATGATCGCTTGGATATGAAGTTACATTTCTGTACCAGAAAATAAACCATACTAGGCCAACTACACCAAAGATATAGAATGCCCACTCCCAGTCCATGGCAATAATTATCATTTGCGTACCTATATAGCCAATAATAGTCCCGATAGATATTCCGCTATTAGTAAAGGCTATAGCTCTTGTTCTCTCATTAAATGGAATCCATCTTGCATACAAGCTATGCCATGCAGGAAATGTAACTCCTTCTCCAATACCCATTAAAACTCTTATGAAAAATAGAGCAAAAAAACCATTATGAGCAGCTAGCGGAGTAAGGATTGTAAAGATTGACCATAAGACAACGCCCCATCCCAAAACACGTTTTCCTCCAAACTTATCGGATAAATATCCACCCAAAGCCATTGTCAGCATATATCCCAAGTAAAAAGAAGAAAAAATAAAACCAACTTGGGAATCGCTCCAGCCAAACTGTTCTTGCATAGGGATGATTGCTACAGAAATATTAACTCTATCTATATAACAAATAATTACCGCAAGGGTTGAATATGCAATGAGGTTAATTCTTTGTGGAAGCATGCCTAAGATTTAGGCGAAAATTTTATAGGCATTTCTTGGATAGCATGAACAAAGTTATTTGGTGCCACCTTCCATTCACCATTCATCTCAAAATCAGGAAACCTTGCTAAAAACTGTGAATAAAATTCTTTAAGCTGCATTAATGCAACTGGCTTACCTAAACAAGTATGTCTTCCTATACCAAAAGCTAGATGCTTATCAGCATTTTCTCTTAGAATATTAAATCTATCGGGATCATCAAAGATTTCAGGATCTCTGTTCGCAGCACCATACCAAAGTGCAATTTTTTCATAGGGTCCAATTCTTTGCCCGTTAATTTCTGTTTCTTCAAGAGAAGTTCTACGCATATGAATTACTGGAGAAACACATCTGACAGTTTCATTAATAAAATTAGGAAGATAGTCAGGATTGTTTATTAAAAGTTCCTTTTGATCTTGATTATCATGAAGTAACTTAATGCCTCCACTCATAGTGTTTCTTGTTGTATCGTTGCCTGCAAAGACTATTAAGAGCCAAGAGCCATCAAGGAATTCTTGAGTGAGTTCCTCACCTTCAATTTTTGCATTTGCAATTGCGCTTAAAAGATCATCTTCAGGATTTTTTCTCTTTTTAAGAAGAATATGTTTTCCATAATCAAACATTTCATCAACCATTGAATTAAAAAGCTCAATCATCGCGGGATCAGGTGATGAATCAGTGATGCCTTCATTTTGTTGTTTGATTTGTTCAACTGCAAAATATTGAGCTAACTCTAAAAACTCCATCCATGAAACAAGTTTCTGTCTGTCAGCTTCAGGAATTCCTAAGATCTCAGATAAAGTATAAATTGGAAGCTGCTGAGAAACCTCTTTCACTAAGTTACATTCTCCCATTGGAGCAATTTGATCTAAGAGTTGCCCCACCTTTATAGTAACTTTCTTTTGTAAGTCCTCAACGTACCCAGGTTTAAAAAAAGGCATGTGTTCTTTTCTAAGACCTAAATGCATTTCACCATCAAGATTAAGCATATGATCAATAGTTGATTTGAAAAGCTTTGGATGTCTGTTTTCTTCTGTGCCAAGTGTCAAAAGGTTGCCAGTAGCATATTGAGAAGAAAATATTTTAGGATTCATGGATACATGCTTGATATCTTCATGCCTAGTTAATACCCAATATCCAGGCTCTGGATCTGTAGGCATAGGGTCATGAAAATAAATAGGCGCGTTGTCTCTTAGTTCCTTATAAAAATCTACTGGTTGGCCCTTGGTAAAAAGGTCTAAATCATTGAGGGATTTTTCAGCCTTATAGGAAGACTTCTTTGAATAAGCAGGTTCATTAATCTTATGATCGAGAACTTCATCTGATAAAACATATCCCGAGCTCATTTTTTATAACCACCTTCTAACTTTTGAGCAATAATCTTCCCAGTCAGTGAATTTTTCATGCATTGCACGCTCTTCAGGCATTATTTGGAAAAAAGTTATATAAAGCACAAACAGTACCACTAAACAAATTGTAAGCTTGGCGCCAAAGATTAATCCAAAACCCATTAACATTATGCTCATTCCTAGATACATTGGATTACGGGTATATTTGAAGGGACCTATGATGGCAAGCTTTGAAGCTTGTGAAGGTTGCATTGGATTAATAGTAGTTTCTAGCTGGTTAAAGACCCTGGCTGCTGAAATCAAAATCGACAAACCTCCAATAATTATCAAAACTCCCAGAGGTGTTTGATATTCAAAACTAAAAGGTTCGATAAGCCTATTTGAAAAAACTATTAAAAAAATAAAGATAAGAGTTACTATTGGCGGAGGTATTTTTGTTTCCATGAAAAAATTATATCAATCAACAGCTAAAATGCTAATAAGCTTATCCTGCCGGGGCGCTTGATGATGCTGCAGCTGCCTCATCCTCAAGCTGTTGATTCAATGAAGAAATTGAAGAAACAAAAGAAACCCCATTACCAAGGTATGCTGTGACACCATTGACATTAAATTTTTTAGTGAGCTCATGATCTATCTCACTTTGACCCGAATCAATATCAATTTTTCTTATTTCTTTATTAGAAAAAGCTATTAAAGTCTCGCCAACATAAATAATCTCAAATTTTTCAAAGGAAAAAAGTTTCTTTTGCTTTAAGCTTTTTTTATAAATTATTCTGCCTGTCTCGCAACAAAGTTTTGTGAAATCTACTGCTCCAGATTTAAAGATTAAATCCTTTCCAATGAAGATTGGCTGAAAATAAATATGCCAACCACACAGAAAATCATAACGATATCTCCACAATAAATTACCTGAGCTTTCGCTAAAACAGCTTATATTTTTTGTGCCTGCCCAATTTTGATGGATTACAAGAAGAAAATCCTCATACTGAGCTATGGCTTTTGGGGTTTGTCCGTGAGGTAAATCTGCAACCCACAAAGACTCATGAGTATCCAAATTGTACTTTACGACAGAATTTTTCTTTCCAAAAATTCCTATTTTTTCCATTGGTTAGGAAAACCTGTTTTCTTTTCGTTTAACTAAAAAGAGTAAAAATCCTGCTAATACCAATTCGACCAAGATTTTATCAGTCGATAAAGCTGCATCATGAAATACAAATGCAACTAACCTTGAAACAGCTGCAAAGCCAAATAAGGCAATTGGTGTATACAACCAAACTGTATTCTTTTTGACAGCTGCACATAGAGTGAAAACACCCACAACGAGAAAGAAACTTGCAAGATCTCCAATTTGCGTACTGAGGCCGTGACCAGTGAGCAAGCTCATACCTAAACCTGCTGCTGCTGAAGTTGGATCAACCAACCACTGAAGGCCCATCAACAAGAAAAGAAAACCTATTACATAGGTAAGAATATTAAATAATTTATCCATGATATTTATTATATTATAAATTGTTAAAAATTAAGGCTGTTAAAAGAAGCTTAATCACTCTCTCCAAAACTAACTCTAAATTTCATTTGTTCATTTATTTGATCTATTCTCATTCTAAGATAAGCCATCGGTCTATCCCCCTTGATTTGGTTGCAACTTCCACATAATAACTGATAATTTTCATATGTATCAGGACCCCCCTTCGATTTTGGGATGCGATGATCAACATGGAAATGTCTAATTTCAAACTTGGTTTCACAGCCATTGCATTTGCCTTTTTGCTCTTCATATAATCTTTCTTTTGCGCTTTTCTTTGAGACCTTTTCTGCATTAGATCTTGTAGGATAATTTTTAGGATCTTTTATACAATCAATATGAACAAAATTTGTAAAAAGCCCTGCATCATCCATTATCCGACTGCTTACAATCTGAGCAGAGTTTGGCTCTACGTCAATTCCTATCCATTTTCTATTCAGTTGCTGCGCTGCAACACATGCAGTTGCACAACCACAAAATGGGTCAATCACTAAGTCACCTTCTTTTGAGCTAGCTTTTATAATCCTTTTTAACAGCTCAAGTGGTTTCTGAGTTGGGTATCCAGTTTTTTCTTTTGAATGAGCTGATATAGCTGGTATGTCATCCCAAATATTTGTAGGTAGTTGGCCTTTATTTTCATGAAGATATCGTTTTTTTCTGGGGACGCCTCCTATTTTTTTTGGATAATGTATTAAATCATTTTCTTCCAACTCTCTCATTCTTTTTTCTGGAAATCTCCACGGCCCCATATGACCATGAAAATCATACTCATAACCCCCTCCTGATAAACCTTTCGCACTTAAATTATCTGCTTGATAAAGACCTTTTGAATCTGAGTATCTATAAAATTTCCTTACATAGTCATCTTTTAATGGTACTCGTATATCTTCAGTATTGATATTGTGGCCATAAAAAAGAATAGTATCAGAAACATTTCCGAAAGACTTAGAATCATTGTGTGATGAATTACGCTTCCAGATTATTTGAGATGCAAAATTTTTCTTGCTAAAAATCCTATCACAAACAACTTTCAAGTAATGAACGGCTGTTGGGTCACAGTGCAAATAAATTGAACCATCTTCTTTTAAGACTCGTCTCATCTCAATAAGTCTTTGTGCCATATATGTTATGTAGGCCTTCATAGACTTTGAATGAATAATATCAATGCTTTGAATAAAATTAACTAAAAATGGATAATCGACAATCATTTCTTCTAAAAATGTTTTATCAACTTCGTTCCAAGTCCACATATCATCGAAGGAAGAACCTGCAGCCTTGCTTCCAATTGGAGCGGAAAAAATTCTATTAGAGTTAAATGGTGGATCTAAATAAATCAGGTCTGCTGAATTTGTATCCAGCCCATGAAGAACATACAGACAATCTCCTGTGTATATTTTATTTTTCCAATCCATGGAAAAAGTATATAACATTTAATAGATGATGATGCCTCAATTTGTAAGCATAAATTTAAAGGAGTTTAATGGTAGGGATGGAGGGAGTCGAACCCCCACGCCTTGCGGCACTTGGTTCTAAGCCAAGCATGTCTACCAGTTCCATCACATCCCCGGGGTAGAAGAATTATATATTATCTTTTCTAGATTGATAGGATTGTTTTTGCAATTAACTCTGGCTGATTTTCTTGAGAAAAGTGTCCTGCATCAATTATTTGATGATGCATATCTTTAGCACCAGGAATCTTTTCTATAAAGAATTTTTCTCCGCCTATAAAAGCCATATCATGCTCACCAAAAAGAGTAATGGTAGGTTTGTCAAAGCTACTAAGCACTTGCCAAGCCTCTATATTTTCTTGAACTTGGGGATGTTCTTTACTGATTGGAACTAAAGTAGGAAAAACTCTTGGTCCTGCTTTATATGAATCATCAGGAAATGGAGCATTATATGCTGCTATTTCAGCTTCATTAAGTTGTTTAAGACTGCCTTGGTTTACTATCTTTCCACAGTCAAAGTCTTCTACATTTTGGCTAAAGTCCAGCCATTGCATAAAACCCTCAGTTGCCCCGCTACCAACAGGAAGGCCTGAGTTTGATACTACTAGCCCTTCATATAAATCTGGATATTTTGCTAATAACCTAAGACCAATGAGGCCACCCCAATCTTGCGCAAAAAAAATGATGTTTTTTAAATCTAGTTTCTTTATTAATGTTTCAACCCACATAATGTGGTTTGCATAAGAATAATCCTCTCTTGATGCGGGCTTATCAGATTTTCCAAATCCAATTAGATCAGGAGCAATAACTCTTTTGCCATTGGAAACTAAGATAGGGATAATTTTTCTATATAGGTATGACCATGTAGGCTCACCATGCATCAATAAAACAATTTCTTCAGATTCAGAGTTTTCATCAAGAAAGTGCATCCTTAAAGTCTGATCATCATGCTCTATATCAATATAATTTGGCTCAAAAGGATAACCTTCTAGATTATCAAAACATTCATCTGGAGTTCTTAAAATTTTCATATTAAGTTTTTAGCAATCTTTCACAACCAGAACCATCGAGTATTTCTGATACCTTCGCCCTATCCTCTTCAGAGAGATTTTCAAATTCTTCTCTTATCCACTTTAAGCACTTGGCCTGATATGGAAAAGCTTTTTGACTCCATGCAACACCATCTATTTCCGTTTCCCAAGTTTCATCTCCATTTTCTAATGCTCTGGCATTAGCTATCAATGCTGGTGCATAAACTTTACCGATTTCTACAAAAAGTTCTTTGAGGCTGCTTGGAACAGAATCAACATCTAACCACTCTTTATTATCAATCTTTAGACCTGATAAATCCTCCATTGAGCTTATCCAAGCAACTGTTCTCTTAGAAATTTCATGAGCTATATTTCTAGATGTTGGATCGAATCCAATTAATTGAGTAAGTTGACCAAATATTGCAAAGTCTGAGGAGCTTGGTTTTTGTCCCAGAATGAATGGACTATTCGCAAGATGTTTTTCCATAATTGCCAGAAAACGCTTATAACTTTCTTCAATAACTGGTGCTGTCTTCTCATTAGAACCAACCACCCACAACCTTTCAATCTGTCTTGGTCCTATATAGTCACTAAATTGTTTCCAATGCTCATCTGGAAGGCTTGCATTATGATTAAGGGGTAACAAGGAAGCAGCGTTTTCAGCATCCTCTTTAAAATGCCATCGGTAATGGAACATATATTTTGTAGCCCACTCATCTCCAAAATCTTCCAGTAAAAAATTTAAAAAAGATAAAGCGGGATTATCTGGAATTACGCTCCTTTCTAAATACTCTTTTTCAAAGCGTCTTAGTATCGGTGTAGAGTCAGTAACTGCCTCCATTTCTCCATCTTTATTTGGAAGAATAAATGTTGGAAGTAAGGCTGGTTTTGGTTTTTCAATGTTAAATTTTGTAAAAATCTCATCGCTATCAAGAATAGTTCCTGGATCACCCCAAATAATTTCATAATTTATATGTCTGTATCTTAGTAAAGAAATCATTTTTCTCGTGTAAGGAGATGGGGGAGCTCCAATCAAAGTTATTCTTTCTGAATTCATACTCTAAAGCACTCCTAAAAGGCTAAGAGCTATCAAAATGCTTACAAAAGTTAAAACAAGAAAAATATAGAATTCTTTCATCCTATTATAGTTAAAAGCATTGTAGGTCATGCCAGAGAGAATGATTGGAAGAACAACAATAAAAATACTCCCAGCCAAGATTATAAGAGGTACGAATGCCAATAAAGTTAGTGCCTGAAGAATATATCTATTCATCTATTACAACTTCATTATTTATAGAATTTTGTATCTCAAGAAGAATCTGATTATTTTGAGTTCTGTAAGCTTCGAGAGCTTGAACAGACTCCTCTATAAAAAGAATTTGCCTTTTAAGAGATCTTATTTCAGCTTCTGACTGGCTGACAGTTCCTGATAAGTCAGGCTGATTTTCAATTGACTGAGTTAAATTATTTAATTCAGTATTGATTGAAGCTATAGCATCATCAATTTCTTTATCCGTTTTATTATATTTTTGGATAAGCTCATTTAAGCTTTTCGTAAGTTTTTCGATATTAACTTTATTTCTTTTGTTGCTAAGGTCCCAAAGCTTTCTAATCTCTTTATCTAAAAATTGTAGTTCTGCACCAACCTCAATGAGGGAATCTGAATTTACCTCATCTAACATAAGTAGTTGATCTTCAATTTTAGACAATCTGTCATCTAATGAAGCTGAGGTTGAATCAATTTTGGTACTTGTTTGTTCCGACCTGAGAAGCAAGAAGAGAACTGCGCCCAGTATGGCAACAAATATTATGCCAAGCATCAAGCTACTATTTTTTTGTGGCTTAAAGTTAATACTATCTTCTCTGCTTACTTTCATAAGTTAATTTATATATTTTTTTAAAAGTAATATAATTTATTAGCTTTGTAAAAGTATATTTTAACTGAAAAAAAAATTATGAATCTAGATTTCTCAGACGATCAAAAACTTCTTCAAGAAGAAGCTAAAAAATTTTTAACTAAAGAAGATGCTCTAAAAATAAATAGAGCAGTTATGGATAGTGATAAAACTTATGACCAAGACCTTTGGAATAAGATTGTAGAGCTTGGATGGACTGGTATTAGAATACCAGAAGAGTATCAAGGATTAGGGCTTTCTCATTTAGAGTTATGCGTCATTGCTGAAGAGCTTGGAAGACAGCTTGCTCCTGTACCCTTCTCCTCCTCAGTATATTTGTTTACTGAGGCCCTAATTGAATTTGGTAGTGAGGAGCAAAAACAATCAATCCTTCCAAAATTAGTAACCGGAGACGTTATTGGAACTCTTGCAATTGCAGAAACAAATTCAGCTCCCACTATAAATAATATTTCCGTGGAACTTAAAGATGGAAAACTTTCTGGAACTAAGATTGCAGTTCCTGATGCAGAAGTAGCTACTCATGCAGTTGTTGTAGCAAAAAATGGTGATAGTGTTTCTTTATGTGTTGCAGATCTAAATTCAGATGGTGTTGATATTACTGTTCAAAGAAATATCGATGAAAGCAGAGGCTATTATTCAGTTTCTTTTAATGACGCTAATGCTGAAATGATTGGCGATGAGGAATCAGGTTGGTCAAACCTTGAAAAAATTATGGACCATGCTGCGGTTTTATTCTCCTTTGAACAAATAGGCGGTGCTCAAGCAAGTCTAGATATGGCTAATACATATGCAAAAGAAAGGTATGCATTTGGAAGACCAATAGGATCTTTCCAATCTATGAAACATAAATTGGCTGACATGTATGTAGCTTTAACTCTAGCTAAATCAAACTCTTTTTATGGGGCATGGGCTCTATCTTCAGATGCAGCTGAACTTCCTACAGCTGCTGCAACGGCCAGAGTTTCTGCAACCAAAGCTTTCCAGCTATGTTCTCAAGAAAATATTCAAACACATGGCGGTAACGGGTTTACATGGGAATATGACTGTCATATGTTCTATAAAAGATCTAAAGTGCTTTCACTTAACTTGGGTTCGCTGCCATCATGGCGCGAAAAACTTATTAAAAGCTTAGAACAAGCAAATATTAAACTATAGGAGAAAATATGGATTTTAATGATACTCCACAAGAAGCAGAATTTAGAGCTAAGTGCAGAGCTTGGTTAGAAGCCAATGCTGAGCTCAAAACAAAGAAGACTAATTCTGCTAAAAATATGAATATTGGTAATAAAAGTTTGCTAGAAGCAGCTGCTGAATGGCAAAAGAAAAAATATGATGCTGGCTGGGCAATGATCCATTGGCCAAAAGAATTTGGAGGAATCGGTGCTACGCCTATTGAAAGGATTATTTGGGCACAAGAGGAATCAAAGTTTAATGTTCCTAAAGGCGTTTATGAGATCGGTCTTGGTATGGCTGGTCCTGTAATGATGGAATATGCAACTGATGAGCAAAAAGAAAGATACTTACCTCCAATGGCTGAAGGAAAAGAAATATGGTGTCAGCTGTTTTCAGAGCCATCTGCTGGTTCTGATGTTGCTGGTCTCAGATCAAAAGCTGTTCAAGATGGAGAGAATTGGATTGTAAATGGTCAAAAAGTATGGACTTCTGGTGCACATTTCTCTGATTTTGGTATTTTAGTTGTCAGGCATGATCCTAGTTTAGAAAAACACAAAGGCCTAACCTTTTTCTTTGTTGATATGAAATCTCCAGGTATTGAGGTTAAGCCTATCAAACAGCTAACTGGTGGATCCAGTTTCAATGAAGTCTATTTTAATGATGTGGTTATACCTGACTCACAAAGACTTGGCGAAATTGGTGATGGATGGAAAGTTGCTATCACAACTCTTATGAACGAAAGGCTTGCAGTTGGTGATGCTGATGGAGTGGATGCTAATGAAGCTTTTGAACTAGCAAAAAAACATGACAAGGACGGAGAACAGCTAATTGATAATAATGCTGTAAGGGAGTCTATTGCTGATTGGTATTGTGAGGCATCAGGGCTTAAAAATACAAAACTCAGGACTATGTCAGCACTCTCTAGAGGAGATACTCCAGGACCTGAAGCTTCAATCACAAAAATTGTAAGTGCTAATAAGCTTCAAGCAATAGGTAACTTTGGAATGGACTCATCAGACATGTCAGGCATGCTGATGAATGAGGAATCTGATTTTATAAAATTCCAAATGGCATGGATGGGTGCAGCTGGCTTGAGAATAGCCGGTGGGACCGATGAAATTCTTAAAAATATTATTGCAGAGCGCGTACTTGGTCTACCTCAAGAAGCAAGAGCTGATAAGGGTCTTGCCTTTAAGGATATACCTAGCGGATCTTAATCAGTAAATTTTGATAAATAAGTGAGAAAGGCAACTGAGTTGCCTTTTTTCATTTCCATTTCACCAGCGCCCAAAGTTTTTATAGGGCCCTTAATTCCAGCTAATACCTCTTTGAAAGTTATTTCTTCACTTGAAACAATAAAATCGCAGCCTTCGTCTTCAAAATAAGATGAAATCTCTAATACTTGGTTTCTTATAGTAGTTTTAATCTTTTTCTTATTATCAAAAATAAAACATCCGTTCATTAACTCTCCATCAACTTTAGAAGGATTTAGCCTAACTGATAAAATGCTGAAAAAGTTCTCTACAGGAATCTGATAAAGTGTATCGCTATTAGACAATCCTATTGCTGGATCTCTACCTTCCATGAACTCTTTTGCAGAAGAAAGGAAAAAATTTCTCTTTGGTGGATTAGTTTCATAAATACCAATCTGCATGACTGACTTATTCCTAATCTTCATTACTTCTTCTGTCTTGAAGTCTAAGCTAATTAACATATTTGATAGCTCTAAAACCCACTGATGCTCGCTTGCATCACTTGCTCTAATCAACTCAGAAAATAAATTTTCATTACCTCCTACTAAATTAGAAATCTTTTGTGATTTCTCATCTATATTTAATGGATCTAAATCAGCTAAATCTCCACTAAACCATCCCAAATACCCATTAAAAATACTTCTAACAGAATATCTAACAGTTCCATAAAACTCAGCCAAGTAAGGCGATTCTTTTAGATTTTGAGGCAGCTCAAGCTCTTCAACAATCTCATCTGGGGTAAGTCCTTTATTCATTAATCTAACCGTTTGATCGTGGACATACTGCATGCCATCCCTATAAATAATTAGTGCATTTGATATTTCCTCACCTTCAACTGGCATTGTATGACTCGGGAAAAGGTATTGTGGATCTAGCGATCTCATTTTATCAATACTGTTCACCCAGCCTATAACATCACGATGTGAGGTACCTCTGATGGTATAAAGATTGGGAAATGTTGTGTAAAAATTATCACCGGGCATAAGTGCAGACAATTCTGGAAACCATACAAACAATTGATCATCGGTTTCTCCTGGAGCGTGGTAAAGCTCAACCTTATGTCCTGCTATTTCAAGCTTAAGCTCTTTTTCAAAGGTCAATGTTGGAGCAATATATCCTGGCGAACTCCTTCCAGCACTCAAATATGGACCAAGACCTACATTAATAAGCTCATTATCATCAAGATTTGTTCCAAACATCTTTCCACTTCTGAGGGTAATAATTGGATTTATGATTCCAAGAATCTTTTCGACTTTCTCTGCTGTTGTTGAGTGGGCAATTACTAAGGGTTTTTCCTCTTGTGCATTATAAAATTCAGAGGCACCAAAAACATGATCTCCATGGTTGTGTGTATATATAATTGCCTTAATTGGGTTTTGATTAATCTTTTGAAATTCCCTTAAAACTTCTTTAGCTTGAGAAACATCATCAGTTGTATCAATGATAATATTGCCTCCCTCTCCTTCTACCATTATAGAGTTAGCAATACCAAAGCCAATCGCGACATGAATTCCGTTATCATAAGAATATATGCCCTTTATAAATTGATTTGAATGCTCCTCTAATTTTTCAAGCTTACTAATTTTAGGAATATCAAAATCTCCTGAATTTGAACAACTTACTAAAAAAATGAATAAAATAGGTATTATTAAGAAATTTCTCATTAAGTGCCTCAGCATAATTCTAACTTGAAAGTGAACGATCATCCATTAAAAGTAGAACATCACAAAACAACCTTGGATGGAGGATCAATTGCTTCCAAAGATTATGAAGATAGGTATTTTCAAGATAATGGGTTTGACGAATCAAAAGAAGTCTACATTGATGGTAATAACCTCGAAGAGAGGTGGGAAAGTTTCACAGGGAGTTGTTTTACTGTTGGTGAGCTGGGTTTTGGCTTAGGTTTAAATTTCTTAACTACGATGCATTGTTGGTTGAAGAAAGAGAGACCCTTTGATCTTGATTACATAGGAATTGATAAAAAAATACTAGAAAAAAGAAATCTGGTGCTGCTTGAGGAAGCATTCCCAAACTTAAAAAAAGAAATCAATATCTTTAAAGAATGTGATGTAGTTGGTCATAATGGTTTCGAGTGTATTTCGATACCACATCTTAAAATTAGATTAATTTTGGTAACCGAAGATATTCAAAAAGCAATAAATGATATTTGCATTTCAAATATAGATGCCTGGTTCTTAGACGGGTTTGATCCGAAGAAAAATCCTGAGATGTGGACAGAAGATGTTTTAAAAGCGGTCTTTGATCTAAGCTCTAGCGATTCATCTTTTAGCTCTTTTACTTCGGTAGGAAGGATAAGAAGAGCGCTTTTAGAAAATGGCTTCGAGGTGAAAAAAGTACCAGGGTTTGGCACTAAGAGACATCGAATTGTTGGTAGAAAGTTTGAAGAAAATAAGAAATCCAATGAAATCAAGAAGATTGCAATTTTGGGTGCTGGTCTTTCTGGGAGTAACTTAGCTTTTAACCTTGCAAATTCTAATATTGAAGTTGATATATATGATGCTCTAGATGACTTAAGCAAGGGTTCGTCAGGTGGTCCAATTGCTTCTATGTATCCAAAATTCTCTTTAGATAATAGCCCGAGATCCAAGTTTTTAATTGCCTCTTATTTCTTTTCATTAAATTTTTATATCAAAACTCTTGGCTTTGAGAATACGGGATTACTTTTTTATGGATCAGATGAAACAAAAGATAAGTGGATTTCTAAGATATTAACTCTTAAAAGAGATGATTTATTTGAACTCTTAAGCGATGATGATTTAGAAGATTTGCTTGGAGTCAGTCAGATAAAAAAAAGCTCTGCATGTAAAAAAAGGACTATTCCTTCAACCATTAGAATTAAAAAAGAAATTACTAGAGCATCGCTTTATAAAAATCATACTTAATGAGAAGTATGTCTCCTTTACTGAAGAAAAGAATAAAGTTGAAGTACATTTTAAATCTGGTTTAAGCAAATCTTATGATGCTCTTGCAGTTTGCACAGGAAAAGGCCTCAAAGATTTTAATGACAATCTTAAGGTTAGCTATGGGCAGATGGCAGGCATAAGCAATAAGGATTTATTCAATATTAAAATGCCCCTCAATCATCAGGGATATATTATTCCAAAAGTAAATGGCACCAATTGGATCGGAAGTACATATGAACAGTCAGCAGATTTTAAAAAAGAAAATATTGAAGAGAAAGTTAAATTAAATCATGCCATTTTTGGCAATAAAGATGTGTCTTTTGAGATACAAGATCTGTGGGAAGGTGAAAGAGTGAGTGCTGAAAATAATCTTCCTATAGCATCAAAAATACCTGAAGCAAAAAATATTTATTGTATCGGAGGGCTCGGTTCTAGGGGTTTATCCTATGCCCCTTTCCTTGCAGAGATTGTTTCCTCAGCAATACAAGATAAGCAAATGCCTCTTGGTAAAGAGATATTTACTTTACTTAATATTTAAATCTATAGTTCTTGTAAAAGGCTGTTTACAAGCGCTTGTATAGTTTCTGTATCACTTGAATCATTTAGCCTGTTTTGATTCCAGCTTGTAAAACCAGTCCACAATGATTTGTCTTCAGCTTTGTCTTTGATAGTTAATCTTAAAACAAATCTTTCTTCGGTCTCAATATCATCATCTAGGTAAAAGTATCTTCTATCGTAGTAATAGCTTCTGGGACCAAATCTGTTTGATTCAATCTCATCTTTGGCTGAAATTGAAAGCTCAAAAACTAGATTAGAGTCTTTTGAAGAGTCTAAGCCTCTTAATTCAAGTTCACTAACTAATCTTGATTCAATTGCCTCAAGAACAATTGGATTAACTTCAGGAGATAAATTCTCGCTGTTAGTTTCTACATAAAAGTCTTCATAACTAAGAAGTGTAAAACCATTCACAGAATCAACTTTTAGATAAAAAGATTGATTAGAGACGCATCCGGTTAAAAAAATTACAGTTGCTATCGTAAGGAAATTTTTAAAATTATTCATAGTACTAATATGCAGTTCATGTTTAGAAAATTCAAGTTATTGAAATAAAAAAAGATTAAAAAAATATAAATCTTTTTTTCTTAAGTTCTTTCGCACAACCCCAGTATTGCTGCTGATAAATCTGGGATTTTGCTTGGACTCTATCGGCAACCTTTATAAGCCATTGTTTTTTTCTATAAGTTTTATTTCTAAAACCGGTATATCCTTCATGGTAAGCAAGATATAAAGATCTTGCATCTTGTTTTTCGAAACCTTGAAAATAGCCTTTAGATGCATACCAGCCTATGAAATCTGCAGAGTCAGAAAAATTATCTCTTCTAGCAAATCTATTTCCAGTCTCGTCTTGATAATCTTCCCACGTTTTTTCAAGCGCCTGAGAATAGCCTTTTGCTGAAGATGGTCTAAACCAAGGAATAAATCCAAGAAGTTTATCTCTTTCTGGCTTTGCTTTTGCATTATAGCTAGACTCTTGAAAAACAAATGACATTAATACATAAGGTGGCAACTTCCATCTTTTTTCAGTTCTTATTGCTGCCTTATACCAGGAGTTTTTTTCCTTGAAGATGCTGCAAATATTATCAGGTTGTTGTGGCGGTGTTGCGGTGCAACCAACAATTAGTAGTGAAAGAAAAATAATTTTAAAGAAATTTTTTTGTATCATTTAAGAATTCCTCACACTGATTACTGTTTATTATATCAATACCTAAAGACTCTGCCTTTTTAAGTTTGGAGCCAGCCTTCTCCCCAGCTATCAGAAGTGAAGTCTTTGATGAGACTGATGAAGTAACATTTGCTCCCATGCTAATGAGAATTTCCTTTAATTCATCTCGTGAATAATTCTCTAATTTACCAGTAAGCACTATTTGCTTTCCTCTCAGAGGCATGTCCTTGAAATCTTCTTTTGATAATTCTTGCAGAGCAATTTCTTCTAATAGCTTTGGCACCATTTCAACTATTAGAGGATTCTGAAAAAACTGAATGATATTTTCAGCAACCTTTGGTCCAATGTCTTTTACTTCAATGAGCTCATCATAGGTAGCTTCAAAAATTCCTTTAAATTTTTCAAAATGACTTTCAAGGTTTCTAGCAGTTGATTCACCGACCTCAGGTATACCTAAGGAATAAATAAATCTGTGAAGAGATATGTCTCGAGAAGCTTTAATTGATGTTATAAGGTTATCAAAAGACTTTTCACCAAAGCCTTCTAAACTAACAATTTCATCTTTTCTATTTTCGAGCTTAAATATATCGCTTGGGTCTTTTAAAAACCCTTGTTTAAAAAACGTATTTATTATCTCTATTCCTAAACCTTCAATATCAAAAGCTTTTCTTGATACGAAATGAACAATCTGACCTTTTTGGATTTCATCACAATTAAATCCACCTGAGCATTTTAAATCTGAGGTATTTACCAAGATTACATCAGCATCGCATGAAGGGCACTTTTTAGGAATCTCTAATTTTTTGTTTGATATTCCCTTTTCAACCACTTTAACAATCTTTGGTATTACGTCGCCGGCTCTTCTGAGAATTACCCTATCACCAACGTCAATTCCTAATCTTCTTATTTCATCAATGTTATGCAAAGTGGCATTCTTGACAGTTACGCCTCCAACAATGACTGGTTGTAATCTAGCCACAGGAGTTAGAATCCCAGTTCTTCCAACTTGGAATTCAATATCTTCTAAAATTGTTGTTGCCTCCTCTGCAGGAAACTTATGAGCTATAGCCCATCGAGGCGCTCTTGATATAAAACCAAGTCTTTTTTGAAGATCATAGTCATTAACTTTAAAAACGACGCCGTCAATCTCGTAGGGAATAGATTCTCTTTCTTT
>CACEAR010000005.1 GCA_902557575.1 uncultured SAR86 cluster bacterium | reverse complement strand
TATAAGATCATTCATACTAACTACAGATGACTTGGTATAGAAATCTTTTGATTCTTTTTTAAATAAAATATAGTTTAAAAGATCGGTGTCGCTTTTATATAAGCTTTCAAGGTTGTTTTCTTTACAAAAGTCTTTAAATTCATGTCTTGCTAGATCTACAGTTATCGATTCAATTGATTGATCATGAGATTTCGCATCGACTATTTTTAATAAGCCTTTGTCAACATCGCCAGGTATCTTCCCATAAGTCCCTTTTACAAGATCAATAAATTCCTTATTCAAATTTTTGTATCGTTCATTGTCAAGGACATTTAAGAGTGCTTGTGCCCCAATTATTTGAGATGTAGGAGTTACCAGTGGTATGTAGCCAACGTCTTTTCGAATTCTTGGTATTTCCTTAATTAAATCATCCAATTTATCTGATTTATTTAAATCAAGTAGTTGTTTCTCCAAAATACTTAACATGCCACCTGGAACTTGATTGATAAGCATTTTTATATCTACACCTTTCATTGATCCTTCATATTGGCTATATTTATTTCGTATGTTATGAAAATAATCAGAAACTTCAGCTAATTCATTCATATCAAATGGACTATCATTATCATCATAAATCATTGATATAAGGCTTTCTGTTGCTGTATGAGCATAAAGATTAGAGAATGATGATATGGAGGTATCAATATTATCGACACCTGCTTCGTATGCTTTAAAATTTGTGGCATCAGATAAGCCAGTTGTAGCATGAGTATGAAGGTGTATTGGAATATTGAGATTTTTTTTAAGTTTTTTAATTAGATCATAAGCAGTTTTAGGTTTTAATAATCCTGCCATATCTTTTATACCAAGAGACTTAGCGCCGGCATCTTCTATATCTTTAGCTAATTTCAGCCAATATTTTTCATTATGTATTGGGCTTGTTGTATAAGATATCGTTCCTTGAGAGTTAGCATTATACTTATTGGCGCACTCTATAGAATAGACAATATTATTAATATCGTTAAGCGCATCAAATATTCTAAAAATATCAATTCCATTTTCAGATGACTTTTTTATAAATAAATCTATTACAGTGTCATCATACTTTTTATAACCTACTAAATTCTTACCACGAAGAAGCATTTGAAGCTGAGTCTTTTTAACATGAGACTTAATAACTTTTAGCCTTTCCCACGGATCTTCATTTAAAAAGCGCAGACAGCAGTCATATGTTGCACCACCCCACATCTCCAGTGAAGAAAATCCAATATTATCAAGTTTTGAAAGTATTGGTGTCATATCTGATAGACGCATTCTTGTAGCTATTAAAGACTGTTGACCGTCTCTTAAAACAAGTTCGGTAATAGATGGATACTTCATTTATATAATTATAAGCTTGTCACAACCACAAATGATATTAAAACTATAGTTAGCCATAACAAAATCGGATAAATTAAGCTTGTTGAATCATTGATTTGCTCAACCTTTGACTGGAGCGCAATAAAAAAAATCCCGATATTTATGAACACAATACTCAGTAATTTTGAAATTTCATAAATCTGACCAGGTAAAGTAAATATATTCGATATAACAATTACTATAAAAAACAAAATAATAAATTTTGGTAAATCTTTTAAATTTAATGATCTCTTTTCGTTTTCCATAAAAGCAATTAAGGCAATTAACGGTACTATCCAAATTGTTCTTCCAACTTTCAGAGTAGTTGCAATTTCACCAGCTTCATCACTATACAAAAAACCAGAACCTACTACCGATGCTGTGTCATGAATAGCTAAAGCTGAAAATAGACCAAACTGAATATCAGTAAGGCCTAAGAATCTTCCAATAATTGGAAATAAAGCCAAAGCAATTGCATTCATTAAAAAGATTATAAAAACAGCAAGTGATATCTGATTTGGTTTAGCTTTAATGATGGATGATATAGCTAATGCAGCTGTTGCTCCACAAATTGCAGTTGCAGAGGAAATTAAATATATAAACTTTTTATCTAAACTAAATAACCTTCCTATTAACAAACCTATAAGAAAAGTCATTACTACGAAGATACTAATTATAGGAAAATAATTAGTTAATAAATCAGTAAACGTTTTAAAACTAATCGACTTGAATTTGTAGAGGTGTGGAGCCAACATTTGAGATAAATTTTTTAAAATTATCTTTTATAATAAATCCAAGTATTAAACCCAAACTCAAAGAAATAATTGGATTTTGAAAAAAAGCTACTGATATTATTGAAATTGAGACTAGCAACTTGTTCATCATATAATTTTAAATCATTTAATTTTTTATTATTATATAAATATGAAAAAGCTAAAGATTGCGCTTCATTTTATTAAGATCAAGCTTAAGAATATTGGATCGATTCTTATTAAAACATCTGCAGGATATGCAGTTGCTTCTTTTGGGCTAATTCAAGTTGCTAGTGTAGTTACAGATAACCTATCCACAGAATTAATATTTGGGATTTCTAGCGAATCTTTTATGCAGATCCTATTCATAGGTTTATTTCCTATTGTTTTAATAATTTCATATGTAACTAGGAAAAAAACAATTGATGGAGAGACTTTAAAAAATTTCGATGAGAATAATTCTACAATTGATGACTACAGACCAAAAATAGGTTTAATACCTTTTGAAAATTTAAATAATGACAATGATGGAGAGTTTCTAGTTGATGGAATTGTAGAAGACTTGATAACTGAGTTATCTATGATTAAAGAAATATCAGTTGCTACAAGAAAAACCTGTTTTGGATTTAGGGGTAAGGACTATACATCTCAATCATTTAAAGATGAGTGGGGTTTTGATTTCATCGTATCAGGATCCATAAGGTCTTCAAATGACAGATTGCGTATTTCAGTTGAATTAAGTGATATGAATGATGATAGAGTTATTTGGAGTAACAAATATGATCGAATAAATACTGATATTTTTGAAATTCAGGATGAGATTGTTACAAAAATTATTAGATGCATAGTTGGTGAAATTGAAATAACAAGTTTAAAAAGAGCCCATAGAAAACCTACTGAGAATATGACATCTTATGAATATACTCTTAAAGGAAGAGCTCTCAATCAAAAATTTGATAAAGAAGCTAATGCAGAAGCCATAAAAATGCTTGATGCAGCAATTGAAGCTGATGATACTAATGCACTTCCCTATTCTTGGAAAGCTTGTACCCTTGGTCAAGCTATGACACTTGGTTTTAGAGAAAGAAATGATGAAAACATGGAAGAATTTTTAGGTTCTTTAAGTAAAGCAAATGAACTTAATGACAATGATTGGAACACAAATAGGATTTTGGGTGAAGCGAATCTAACACTTCAAAATTTCCAACAGAGTAAAATCTATGCAACTAAGGCATATAACGCAAATCCAAATCATCCATTTGTATTATCAATTTATGGAGATGCTCTAATTAGGAACGGTGAAGTCGAGAGCGGCATCAAGGTATTTGAAAAAATGTATAAAATGGAACCCATTCCTGCTATGGATAGTAATTCAGACAGGCCATTAAAGAAGTTATTTTTAGCATATTATTTAAATAACGATTACAAAAAATGTGATGAAATCTTTAATCAGATAGAGGAACATGATTTTCAAGATTGGTTTATTTACATGCACATTAAGACAAAACAAAATATTGAATACATAAAAGAAAGTTGGTATGAATTGGGCGCTGAGAAGTTTAAAGACCTTAATTGGAAAGATGAAATCTCATTATTTCATTTAAATGACAAAGAACTTAAATCAACTTTAGAAAGTTTTGCAGAATCTAATTAAAACCAAACACGGAAGTCTTGCCTTAGTTTTTTTATACTATTTAATTTCTTTCTATCTAGCATTCCTGTTTACTAAAAACTTTGATCTTGATGGTTGGCTTCTTATATTGGTTTGGCACATAACTGCCACCTTAATTATTTTCTTATTTTCTAATATCCACAAAAATTCAAGTATTTACGATCCTTTTTGGCATATAGCACCAATACCAATAGTCTTTTATATTTCTAATCAATCATCTTTATCTAATCTAGAACAAAGTTTAGTGATATCGGCATTTCTATTTTGGGCACTGAGGTTAACTTATAACTGGATTCTTAATTGGACTAATTTAGATCATGAAGACTTTAGATATATAGATTTAAAAAATAATAATAGACTCTTGGCGTTTATTAACGATCTTTTTGGAATCCACCTTATCCCAACATTAATTGTAAATATAAGCCTCTACCCTATTTATGTAGCTTTAACTTCAGAAGACTTAAATAACCTTGTTTATGTTGGTTTTATATTAATAGCAGTTGCGGTTACCGTTCAGTACATTTCAGATGATCAAATGAGAAATTTTAGAAAAGATATCAATAATTTTGGTAAAACTATGAAATATGGATTATGGAAATACTCAAGACATCCTAATTATCTTGGTGAAGTAAGTTTTTGGTTTGGTATATATATATTTGCTCTTGCTTCGGGGTCAACATCTATAGGGCTATTAGCTTGCCCATTAGTGATGTTAGCCTTATTTGTATTTATTTCATGCCCTATGATGGACAATAGAAGTCTTAAAAAAAGACCTGACTACAAAGAATATATGAATAAAACACCGCAATTATTTTTTTGGTTTGTGAAAGATTAATGTTTTTATCGAATACTGGCTTTAAATGAACCGCCTTTTGTCTGTTCAAGTAATTCATCTGCATCGAGCTGACCTTCACCGTAAATTTCCGATTCAAACCAATCAATAAAATCTTGATCTCGAGTAGTTTTCCAAAAATCCCAAGCTGATCTAGCTTTATCAGTTTTCATAGTTCCAAACTTGAGTGCATTCATACGAATATCTAAATGTTTTTTATCAACAAAACCTTTTTTTACTTTTTCGTAGACATCAAATATATCAACTAGACACATTATAATAAACATCGTTGATCTCCAATTTTCAGCGTCAGATAACTCATCCGATGACCAGTCTTTAGATAAAAAATTTGCAAATTCACCATCTTTAGCTGTTGCAAAATATCTTTCATATTGTCTTTGAGTTAATGAATGGCCAAATTGTGCTTTAGTAATTTCATTTTGTTGGTGTATTTGAACACCTAAATATATTACTGATACAACTACTCCTAATGCAGCAATAACTTGGACGATTAGGATTATTAGATCTGAGTTCATTGGTACATAGTACAAAAATTTAGTAAATCTATAAATAGAAATGAGAAAAGTGTGTATTATATAAACAGGGAGGTAAATTAATTAACTAACTTTACTTATTAGGAGGAAAAATATGGAAGATATGTTAATACAAAGTGCAAATATGGAAATTGCACTATGGCAAAACTTTGGAACTGGAAGAACTGCAAATGCAACTGCCCTTCTAGCTATAGTTGTTGCTGTATGGGTTGCTGCTAGATTTAGTAGTGTCTCATTAGAAAAGAATGTTAACCTCTTGGGCAAAGTTTTTGTAACTGCTTTTGCTGTCGGTGTATTTATGATGGGCTTAGTTGTCTATGGAAATATAGGTGGAACCTTTGAAGGTCATGCAGCTGCATTGGCTGGTTTAGATGCTGGAAATGGAGATATTGATCTTGGTGCAGGTTCACAGGCCTTTATTGCATATATGGAGTCAGGTGGAAATATGCTTGGGAAAGTTGGTGGCATGATGATGTTGGTTGCTGGACTAGGTATAGCTGTTTTGCCTTTATGGATTAATACAAACGACTAATTATTAATACCAAAGTTAAAAACGCCTATCTATTGGTAGGCGTTTTTTTTATAATCACAAAATGTCATTGATTCCAAAAGTTTTAATAATCGCTGGTTCAGATTCTGGTGGTGGAGCTGGAATCCAGGCTGATATTAAAGCCATAACTTATTTCAAAGGTTATGCAATGACTGCAGTAACTGCTATTACTGCACAAAATACTATAGGAGTTCAATCTATCTTTCCTCTTCCAAAAGAGATAGTTATAGAGCAAATAAATTCTGTAACTAATGATCTCGCACCTGATATTGTAAAAATAGGAATGTTGGCTGATGAAGAAATTATTAATCATATCAACACTAATATTTCTGATTATAAGATTGTTCTAGATCCAGTCATGGTAGCTACATCAGGAGATGTTCTTGTTAGTGATGAAATTATAAATTCGATAAAAGATAAACTCATTAATAAGTCTTTTTTAATAACTCCAAATATTTATGAGGCTGAGATTTTAAGCGAAATGAAGATTAATAACCTTGAAAATCAAATAGAGGCTGGAATCAAACTATTAAAACTTGGCTGCAAAAATATATTGATTAAAGGTGGTCATGGAAATTCACAAAATATAAATGATGTTTTAATTACCTCTGACGGTGATGAACACATATTTAAATCAAATAAAATTATAAGTACAAACACTCACGGAACAGGATGCTCATTAGCATCAGCAATAGCTACAAATTTAGGTTTGGGTATTGATATAAAAGAATCAATAAAAATCTCTATTGAGTATGTCCAAAATGGTATTAAAAATGCACCTAATTTTGGATCAGGTAATGGGCCTATTCGTCATTTCTAACAAGAGGATTTAGATTCCTTACACCATAAATAAATATTGTATCTATCAGTGCTATAAATATTTTAAAAATGTATTTAGATAAAGCTATATAAAAAGCATCGTAAATACCCAGATCGGTTGCTATAACCCAAGTAAATGTATAAATAAATGTATCAATTAATTGTGAGGTAATAGTTGATAGATTATTACGTAACCAAAGATACTTTCCTTGAGTAAGAGTTTTAAGATAGTTAAAAAACCAAACATCAAACTTTTGACTAATAAAGTAAGCTGTTAATGATCCTATAATAAAAGCAGGTGAGTATGAAGCGATAACTGATAAAGCATTATGTACTTCAAGCGCAGAGCCAGTTAAATCGGAAGGTTTAAATAATAAACTCAGAAGCAGAGTTAAAAGAACTGCAACATTAGCAAAAAAGCCAAGATTTACCGCCCTATTTGCCTCAGTTTTACCATATTTTTCGTTCAGAAGATCAGTTGAAAAATAAATACCTGAATAAAGAATTGCACCCATACTAACGGTGAAAGTCGTATCAAATATTATAAATTCAGAAACCTTACCACCTTGAAGGTTTCCTAAGATAATCCCAAGAATTACAGCAGTATATAAACCATATTTACCAAAAAATTTATAAAGAATTACAACTAAGAGTAAGTCATAAAAGACTACAACTAACCATAAACTTTCTTGAGATAGCCCCTGAAAGAGGAATTCCATTTAGTTATACTGAATCTGTAAGTTCAGGAACGGCTTCAAATAAGTCGCCTACGAGACCGTAGTCTGCAACCTGAAAGATAGGCGCATCTTCATCTTTGTTTATCGCAACTATTACCTTTGAGTCTTTCATACCTGCTAAATGTTGAATGGCTCCGGATATTCCAATAGCTATATAAAGAGTAGGTGCAACTATTTTTCCTGTTTGTCCAACTTGATAATCATTTGGAACATAACCAGCATCTACGGCTGCTCTCGAAGCTCCAACTGCAGCACCTAACTTGTCAGCTAATGCCTCAATGATTTTAAAGTTTTCAGATGAGCCTAAAGCTCTTCCACCTGAGACAATTACTTCAGCTGCTGTAAGTTCAGGTCTGTCACTTTCAGCAATCTCATCACTTACAAAGTTTGCATTATTAAGAGAATCAACTACATCACCCGTATTAACAGTTACTGATGAATCTGTCATAGGTGATGCATCAAAAGCCGTTGTTCTAACAGTAATTACTTTTACTGAATCATTTGATTTAACAGTCGCAATGCAGCTTCCTGCATAAATTGGTCTTTTGAAAGTATCAGCATCCTCAACAGAAATAATATCTGAAATCTGTTGTACATCTAATTTAGCGGCTACTCTGGGTAAAAAATTCTTACCAAAGGTTGTAGCTGGAGCGAGTATATAATTAAAACCCTCTGCAATTGAAGCAACTAAGTTACCTAAGTCTTCAGCTAAGAAATTTTTATAAATTGGATCATCAACATGAATAACTGAACTAATTCCAGCAATCTTTGATGCTTGCTCTGCTGCTGACGACGATTCTGATCCAGCAACTAAAACTGATACATCGCCACCAATTTTTGATGCGGCTGTTACCGTGTTAAGAGTTGAACCTTTAATTTCATTATTATCATGTTCTGCTATTACTAATATGCTCATGTTATTACCTTTGCTTCATTTTTTAACTTATCAACTAATTCTTCAACTGAATCAACCATCACACCTGCTTCACGTGTTGGCGGTAATTCAACAGACAAAATAGAAGTCCTATCTGATACATCTATACCTAGATCAGAGACATTCTGTATAGAAAGATCTTTTTTCTTGGCTTGCATAATATTTGGTAAAGATGCATATCTAGGTTCATTTAACCTTAAATCTGTAGTAACAATAGCTGGAAGGTTAACACTTATTGTTTGTAAACCGCCATCAATCTCTCTTGTAACAACTGCATTATCTCCTTCGATCTTGAGTTCAGATGCAAATGTTGCTTGAGGCATATCCAGCATTGCAGCTAACATTTGACCGGTTTGATTGTTATCTCCATCAATTGCTTGCTTACCTAAAATCACAAGGTTAGGATTTTCAGATTCAACTATTTTGGTAAGGACTTTTGCAATTGCTAGTGGCTCAAGAAGACCTTCAGATTGAGCTAAAATAGCTCTGTCGGCTCCAAGAGCAAGGCATGCTCTTAGCTGTTCTTGAGATTCATCACCTCCAACTGTGACGACTACTACTTCTGTAGCTTGTCCAGACTCTTTCAATCTGACAGCTTCTTCAACTGCAATCTCACAAAATGGATTTACTGACATCTTTACATTATTCAGATCAACATTTGAATTATCAGATAATGGCCTTACCTTTACGTTATAGTCCACTACTCTTTTTACAGGTACTAGTATTTTCATAATATGTTAAGTTTAAAGGGTTTTGCGGCTATAATTGTAATGCTTTTTACACAATTTCTAAAGAGCTTAGGAAGTATTTATGGAACGTGATGTAATGGAATATGATGTCCTTGTTGTGGGTGCTGGACCTGCTGGACTTTCTACAGCCATAAAATTTGCTCAGTTAAACAAAAAAAATAATACAAATCACTCAATATGCGTTATTGAGAAAGGTTCTGAAGTTGGTGCTCATATTTTGTCTGGTAATGTATTTGAGCCAACAGCTCTTAATGAACTTATTCCAGACTGGAAGGAAAAAGAAGCACCCCTGGATACACCGGTTAAAAAAGATGTTGTTAAATATCTGATAAATCAAAATATATCTATACCTGTCCCTCTGCCAGCCATATTAATGCCTAATTTCAATAATCATGGTAATTACATAATGAGTCTTGCTAATTTTTGTAGATGGTTAGCAAAAGAAGCTGAATCTCTTGGTGTCGAGATATTTCCGGGATTTACTGCTTCAGAATTAATTATTGAAGATGATAAGCTGAAAGGAATTGTTACAGGTGAAATGGGTGTCGGTAAGGATGGTGAAAAGAAACCATCATATCAACCAAGTATGGAACTTAGAGGGAAATATACAATTCTGTCTGAGGGTTGTAGAGGTCATCTTGGAAAACAAATAATTAAGAAATTTAAATTGGACGATGGAAAAGATCCCCAACATTATGGAATAGGCTTTAAAGAAATATGGGATATCAAACCTGATTTACATAAAGAAGGAACAGTCATGCATACTGCTGGTTGGCCAGCAAATGGAACAGTCTCGGGTTCTTATTGCTACCATGGAAAAAATAATCAACTTTATATGGGTTACGTTGTTCCATTGGATTATAAAAATCCTTATTTAAGTCCATATGATGAATTTCAACAATGGAAACATCATTCTGGTATATCTAAACTTCTTAAAGATGGAACTAGAGTAGCTTATGGTGCAAGAGCTCTTATAAAGGGCGGTTATCAGTCTAGGCCTAAAATGTCATTCAACGGTGGTCTTATTGTTGGGGATAATGCTGGCACACTCAATTTTCCTAAGATAAAGGGAACGCATACAGCAATGAAATCAGGGATGATTGCAGCAGAAACTGTTTTTGATGCACTAGAAAATAATAATATTGGTTCAGATCTAGTTATTTATGAAGACAACATTCAAAATTCTTGGCTTCAAAAAGAGTTATATAAAGCAAGGAACTTTGGTCCCTTGTTACATAAGTTTGGTAATTTTGTGGGGCCTATTTTAGCTGCCATTGATCAGTTCATATTTAGAGGTAATCTTCCATTTACATTAAACCACCCTACTCCTGATTATGCTTGCTTAGAAGATGCTTCAAAAATGCCTAAAATTGATTATCCCAAACCCGATGGTGTTATATCTTTTGATAAGTTAAGTTCTGTTTACCTTTCAAACACTACACATGAAGAAGATCAACCATGTCATTTGAAATTAAAAGATGAAAATATTCCAATAAGTGTAAATTTACCTAAATATGCAGAACCAGCTCAGAGATATTGTCCTGCAGGTGTTTATGAGGTTGTAAATGAGGATAGCAAAGACAAATTTGTTATAAATGCTCAGAATTGTGTTCACTGTAAGACATGTGACATCAAAGATCCGTCACAAAATATAACTTGGGTAACACCTGAAGGTATGGGTGGTCCAAATTATCTCAACATGTAATGTTTAAGCTTAGATATATTCTCTATACAGGATTACTATCGCTAGGTTTAGTTGTTGCTTTTAATCTATCTCTTATACCAAATTTCTTTTCTAAAACTAATGATGAGCAGAAATTTTTAGAACTTCTAGATAAAGAATTTGCAAAATCAATAGAAGATAATCCCATCTATGCATCCTATATGGGAGATTTGCGCTTCAATACATTATGGCCTGATTATTCAGTTGAGAAGATAAATAAAGATCATGAGCACACATTAAAAGTTATTCGAGAACTTGAAATGATGAGTGTTGATAATTTTTCAGATGAAAATAAACTAAATTATCGATTGTTCTTAGATGGTTATAAAAACTCTGCAGAAAAACATCAATATCAAATACATTTACTACCTTTTAGTCATAGAGGCGGTATTCAACTTCAACATGAAACAGCTGAGACATTACCTCTTCGTAATTTTCAGCAATATATGGATTGGATTTCTCGTCTAGAAAAACTTGATGATGTAATTGATCAATATATTGCTCTAGCAAACCAAGGTATTGAAAATCAAGTCATGCCCCCAAAGGTTTTAATGAGTAGAGTCTTAAATCAAATAAAATTACAAAATGTCGATTCTTATATAAATAGTCCTTTCTATGATGCATTTGAGTTTTTACCAGGTGAAATATCAAACCAAGAACAAGAACAAATAAGAGAGCAAGCGCAAATTACCATAACCAATGTTGTAATACCCTCTTATGTAAAGTTATTAAATTTCTTTGAAAATTCTTATTATCCTAATTGTAGAGACACAATAGGGATTAGCGATATTAAAAATGGCTCGCAATACTATGAACTCATCGCTAGGCAATTTACAACTACCGAGCTCACCCCAGATGAAATACATAATATTGGATTAAGTGAAGTATCTAGGATAAAGAATGAAATGTTTAAGATTATGGATCAAGTTCAATGGAATGGAAGTTTTGATGAATTCTTAGACTTTTTAAGGACAGATAGCCAATTTTACTTTGAAACAGGTGAAGAGTTATTTACAGAATATCTTGCTACATCTAAAAGAATAGATCCTTTGTTGGTTAAATTATTTAAAGACTTACCTTCTATGCCATATGGATTAAAACCTATACCAATGGAGAGTGCTCCTGATACTACAACAGCCTACTATCAAAGACCTGCTGCTGATGGTTCAAGAGCTGGATATTACTATGTAAACCTATATATGCCTGAGGTTAGACCTAAATATGAAATAGAAGCACTATCACTTCATGAGGCAATGCCCGGTCATCATTTACAAATTGCTTATACGATGGAATTAGATTTACCAAACTTTAGAAAATATGGGGGCTATACTGCGTTCGTTGAAGGATGGGGTTTATATGCTGAAAGTTTAGGTGAAGACTTAGGGATGTATAAGGATCCATATTCCAAATTTGGTCAGCTAACATATGAAATGTGGCGAGCAGTAAGACTTGTTGTTGATACTGGTATGCATTACAAAGGATGGTCAAGACAACAAGCGATTGAATATTTCTTAGACAATGCAGCAAAAACAAAACAGGATGTCATAAATGAAATTGATAGGTATATTAATTGGCCTGGTCAAGCATTGGCATACAAAATTGGTGAACTTAAAATAAAGGAACTTAGAGCTATTTCTGAGAATAAGTTAGGTGATGAGTTTGATATTAAAGAATTCCATCATGAGGTTTTGAGACATGGAGGCATACCTCTTTATGTTCTTGAGGAAAATATAAATTCTTGGATCAATCAGCAAATAAATTAGCTCTAGTTGAGCCATCAAATTTTAATTTTAATACAGAGACGTTTGATACAAATGTTTTTCAAAATGAAGTTCAATTTAATAAGCTAAAGATTTTTGAAGAGTTTGACAACTTTATAAGTACATTAGATAAAAATAAAATCTCATTTAATATTCTAAAGAGTCCAAAAAATTCACCTGATAGCATATATCCTAATAATTGGGTTGTAACTTTTGAAGATGGAACTTATGACTTATTTAGTATGCAATCTCGTAATAGACGTATAGAAAGATCAAACTCAAACATAAATTTTTTAAATACGAACTATTCACTTAAAAATGATTTAACTGAATATGAAGCAAAAAATATTTTTTTAGAAGGAACAGGTTCTTTGGTTTTAGATAGAGTTAACAAAACCGCATATATGGCTGAATCAAATAGATCAAACTTAAGTTTGGCTTCAAAATGGTCTCAACTTAGAGGATATGATCTTGTTCATTTTAAAAGCCATATAGATAAAAAACCTACTTACCATACAAATGTTCTAATGTTTATTACAAATAAATTTGCTGGAATATGTTTTGATTCAATTTCCGACTCTAAATACTTACTATCAAATATTGAAAAAACTCATAAGATTCTTTATTTATCTATAGAGCAGGTTAAAAATTTTTCAGGTAATGCCTTGGCAGTAAGAAATATTAATAATGAAGCTAAATTTTTAATATCTTCATCTGGTCTTAAAGCTTTAGATTTAGTACAAAAAAGATTTATCGAAAAATATTACGATATCGTAGACATAAATATTCCCACAATTGAAAAAATTGGTGGTGGTTCAGTTCGTTGCATGCTATTGGAGTTATTCTAGAAAAGTATATTTATCAGAATTAAACATCCAAGAGCAATAAGGATAGATCCTGAAATCTTATTGATAATTTCTTGAATTGGCTCCCATCTCTTTTGAATATTATCGTGTGTAAGAACTATGGTTAAGAATGAAAACCATAATGAAGTAGCTACTGCAAAGTAGATGGGGATAAAGATCTTTCCAATAGATGAAATGTCATCATTAAGAATGATTGAAAATAATGAAATAAAGAAAATAAAAGCTTTTATATTAAAGATGTTTGTAATAAATCCATTTATGAAGCTGCTGGACATTAAATGGGATTTTTCAGATGTCTGCGATTCACTTTTAAATGATGAGATACCTATAAATATTAAGTAAAAAGACCCAAACATTGATATTAGATCACCCGCAATATCATTTGAAAGTAATAGAGTTGATATGCCAAATATTGCCAAGTAACAATGAATTAATATCCCAACCCCAATCCCAAATGCACAGAATAATCCCCCCCTTCTTTTATTAAGCGAAACCTCTCTAATAATTATTGCTGTATCTGGTCCTGGGCTCATTACAGCAAATAAATGAGCTAAAGCTGCATAAATCATTTTTATATAATCGTTGGTTCTATCTCTAGGAGAATATTAAACTCTTTATAGACTTTTGATTGAATGTCTTGTGAGATTTTTATTATGTCATCATAAGTAATATTGTTTTTGTTGGTAATTATTAGTGCGTGACTTGAATGTAAATTATCAATAGCTTCTTGATTTAGAGTGCTTTTTATAAGCTCAATAAGTCTTCCTGCTCCAACTTTTACATTTGGTTTATCATGATCCCATATTATTAAATCTTCTTTTTTAAAGTTCTTGTATGAAATATTCTTTTCATTAATTATAGGATTTTTAAAAAAGCTTCCAGCATTTGGTACTACTTTAGGGTTAGGCAACTTTGAATCTCGTAGCTCATAGATAATAGAACCTAGTTCTTTTGAGGTTATAGATGTTATATCTTTGTCTTGAGCAGTAATAAGGTTTCTTATACCCTCATAATCCATATTCAGTTTTTCAATATGATTAAATTCAAAATCAATATCAATAATAAAATATGGTTTGGTTTGAAAAATTGAAGATCTATAGCCAAAATTACATTGATCTTTTAGAAGTTTTTTAAAAGTTTTATCTTTAAAGTCATAGACATTAATACTTTTAATAAAATCAGAAACCTGAACTCCATATGCCCCTATATTTTGAACTGGTGCTGCACCTACAGATCCAGGAATACCTATTAAGTTTTCAATACCAAATCTATTATCTTCGATAACACTTAATACAAAATCATTCCAATTTACAGCAGATCCAACTCTATACAAGGTTGATGATATTTTATTAATATTTGTATTTTTTGATTTAATTACTTTTTTATTTAGTTTTGTAGGAAGAACTAAATTTGTACATTCTCCTATAATCAACAATTCATCATATTTGTTGTAGTCAATTTTAGGAAGATCTTCAGTTGAATCAATTTCATATAGCGTATTTGTATGACAAGGAAGATTTAAAGAATTTTTAATCTTTGTTTCGTATTTAGCCATTGTTTTTAAGAATCTTTAAAGCTTTTATATAATCAGTCTCGGTATCAATTCCTATACTTAATTCTTTGATTTCAACTAAATAGATCTCATGTTCATTGTCTAGAAATCTTAATTGCTCAAGGCTTTCAGAAATCTCATTTTTAGATCTGGGTAATGAAACAAAAGTACTTAAAGTTTTATAATTGTATGAATATATACCTACATGTTGGAAATACTTTGCTTTATTCTTCGAGAAATCGATTGGATCAACGTTTCGTAAAAAATTTATAGCTCTATTTGAGTCTGATAAATAAACTTTTACATTATTGGGATCATTAAAATCATTATCTTTAAACAACGTACATGCTGAACCAACAGATGCATTTTTATTTTTAAAAATTATATCTGCTGTTTTATTTATTGTTTCTGGATCTATAAATGGCTCATCACCTTGAACATTAACAATGACCATGTCATCACTAATATCTAATTTTTCCGCACATTCATGAACCCTATCAGTGCCAGACTCATGTTCTTTTGAGGTTAAGATGACATTAGGTGAAAAGTTTTTTACATGATCCTCAATCTTTTTTGAATCAGTTGCTATAAAAACTTCTTTAGCATTGCTTTGAATTGCTCTGAGATAAACTCTTTCTATCAAACTCTTTCCATTTAAGTCTAGAAGAGCTTTTTCTTTAAGTCTTGTACTAGAAAGTCTTGAAGGAATTATTACGATAAACTCATTCATCGCTTGGTAAAGATCGTATTCTTGATTCTAGATCATTAATAAATGATTCTTCTATTTTTGGCTCGACAGTTAAATACCAGATTCTAGGATTTTCAAAATTCTTACAACGAGCTGCATCTTTTTCAGTCATTATTATTGGATGATGATCAAGAAATTCAAGATCGCTTTCTTCAAATTGATGATGATCAGGAAATGGATGTCTTTCGATATCAAAATTTAGTTGAGATAAGGTATCAAAAAATCTACCAGGATTGCCTAAACCAGCAACCGCATGTATCTGATTATGCATAGGCCATTTATCAATATCATACGATTTACCTGTATTTAAATGCACAAATTTACTTGGCTGAAGAGTCATTAGAATTTCACCATCCTCAGTTGGTCCGCCATTATTGATAATGTAGTTTCCTGTTTTTAATCTTTTTGATGATTCTCTTAGAGGTCCAGCTGGGAATGTTAAACCATTTCCAAGTCTTCTAGATCCATCTATGACGATAATTTCAATATCACGATACATTTTATAATGTTGAAGACCATCATCAGATAAAATTACGTCACAATCATTTTCATTTATTAGATTTTGAATTGCTCTTGGTCTATTTTTATCTAAATATAAAGGAACATTTAAATTAACAAGCATTTGCGCTTCATCACCTGATTTTTTATATTCTGTATTATCATCAACTCTAAGTGTTCCTGAGAAGTTACCGCCATAGCCTCTTGAGACAATTCCAACCTTTAAACCCCTCTCTTTTAGTTTTGAAGCAATATGCTTAACTAGAGGTGTTTTACCTGTTCCACCGATATTTATATTTCCAACGACAACAACAGGAGTATCTGTTTTAAATGACGAAATTTGATTTTTAAGATATTTTCTTCTTCGTCTATTAGTTAGAAAAGTAAAAATCCATGAGAATGGCAAGAGTAGATATAGCCATAAATGTTTTTGATACCAAGCATTTATTACAAAACTGGAATTATTTTCAACATCGTCAATTGGCTGTAAATATGAAACTTTTTGTAGGGATGTAGATGATGATTTCTTACTTTCAATTGGAACATTTTTATATAGTGAAGCGTATATGCCCTCTTCTTCAAGTAAATCTAAATGTTTTCCTTGTTGCGATATAAGACCATTATCCAGTACTACTATTTGATCAGCATTTTCAATGGTTGATAACCTATGAGCTATAACTATCGTAGTTCTATCAGATATTAATTTTTCAAGTGACTCTTGCACTAATTCTTCCGATTCAGTGTCAAGAGCAGACGTTGCCTCATCCAGAATAATAATTGGAGAATTTTTATAAAAAGCTCTTGCTATTGCAAGCCTTTGTCTTTGACCGCCTGACAGTAGTACACCATCATCACCTATTTCTGAATTTATACCTTCTGGTAATTTATCTATAAAATCTAAACATCCAGCTAATCTGGCAGACTCCATTACTCTCTCAGTATCAAATTCGTCATCACCATAGGCTATATTTCTTTCTATAGTGTCGTTAAATAGAGTTGGTGACTGAGTAACAATTGATATGGATTTTCTAAGAAAACTTAAATCATACTCATTGTTTGGAATTCCATCTATTAATATCTGTCCAGTGTAATCCGAATAAAATCTAGAAATAAGATTAGCTAATGTAGATTTTCCCGATCCCGATTTACCAACAAATGCTATTGTTTCATGCTTATTAACAGTTAAATTTATATTATTTAATATATTTTTATCTCCTGTATATCCAAAAGAAACATCCTTAAACTCTATAACACCTTCGATAGGTTTTGTTGTATCTCCAGTATTAACTTCGTCATCAAAATCTAATTGATCAAATATCTCATTTGCAGCAGCTAAACCTTTTTGTATAACTCCATTAATGCTTGATAACTGTCTTATAGGTTTTGCCATCAAGCCTGCTGCTGTAAAAAATGCTACGAAGGTTTCCGCATCTAGCGTTATTCCCAAGGAAGAACCTAATGCAAAATATGCAACTAAGGAAAGGGATATAGAAACTAAAAATTGAATTATTGGTGTAGCTAGATTATTTGTAGCTTCAAGTTTTAGATTCTGAACTTTATTTGAAGAGTTAGCATCTGCAAATCTGCTATTTTCATACTCTTCAGCACCAAATGATTTAATTTCAACATGGCCATTTACGGCTTCTGATGCAATATGAGTAACATCGCCCATTGCTGTTTGTATTTTTTTTGCAAGTCTTCTTAGTCGTTTACCAGCAAAATAAACAATTATTGCAATTAAAGGTGCAGTAACAATAAGAAGTAACGTTAACTTCCAGTTAAGATAAATCATATAAAAGAATAAACCTATTAATAAAAATCCTTCCCTGACTAAGGTTTTAATAGCATTAGATGCAGCACCAGATACTTGGGTTGTTGTGAATGTAATTCTATTAATTAGTTGACCAGACTGATTTTGATCAAAATATTTTTTTGGTAGCTGATGTAACTTTTTAAATAGTTCATCCCGAAGATGGTAAACAACTCCAAATCCTACTCTAGCCATAAAGTAATTACCAATAAAGAAACCCAATCCTCGTGCAAGAGCAATACCAATTAAAGATAAAGCAAGAAGTTGCTGTTTATCTTCTGAGTTATCATTAATGAAACCAATAATTTGCCTAATCCACTCAACTGCTGCTATATCAGCTGATGCAAATAAAATAAAACCAAAAATACTTATTAGGAAAGACCATTTATATCTCCATGAGTAAGAAAATAATCTTTTTAATGAATTTTGTTTCATTTTGATAAAGTCCTAATTTGAACATCAGAAAATGAATTTTTTTGTAAAAAGTCCATAAGCTCTATAGTTATTTTATGAGTAACATCGCCTTCTATACTTAGAATAATTGTATCTTCGACAATTAATTCATTTAAAAGTGCATTTTTTAAAGCATCATTGCTAACAACGTATGATTTATTATTAAAGATTACAGTATTGTCATTAAAGATATAAATTTGGTTAGATAGCGAAGATGTCTCTACATTAAATGATTCTGTAGTTGGCAGGTCTAAATCAAGAAATTGTGAATCTGTTATCTTTGAGGTTGCAACAAAGAAGATAACTAAAATAAATACAATATCGATTAGTGGAGTAATCTCTATACTTGGATTTTTATTTGATGTTAGTGCAAATTTCATTTAAAAATTATCAATAAATGATGAGGTTTTACTTTGTAACAAAATCATTAGTTTATTAACTTTTTGCTCAAAGTGCCTATGTAAAATAAGTCCTGGAACTGCAATCATTAAGCCAAATGCGGTTGTGATGAGCGCTTGAGAAATACCGCTTGCTAATAAATCAGGTGATGCTGCACCTGAAGATTGGAAAGTTGAAAAAACAGTTATCATTCCAACAACTGTCCCTAAGAGACCTAATAGAGGAGAAATAGTTGAAACCACTCCAAGCATTGAAAGATTTCTCTCAAGTTTATATTTAATTTCAATAGATTTTTCCTCTAATTTAGATTCAAGCAGATCTCTAGATAATTCTTTATATTTATGAACAGTTATTAAAAGATCTCCTAATGATGAAATATCTGATATTGCTCTCTCCTGGTAATCATCCAAAAGGTCTCTATCAATTAAATTTAGAACCTGCTTATCTAGACCAGATGGAGAAACAAGTCTTTCTTGCAACATCCAAAATCTTTCAATAGATATTGAGATTATAGTTATAGAGCAAGCTAAGAGAGGCCACATAAACCATCCACCTGCAATAAAAATATCACTCATTAACTTTTCTTAAGCCTCCATCATAAATTTCATAAACTGTATCCATCATATTAGCAAAATTTAAATCATGAGTTGCCAGAATGATCCCTATCTCATTATTTCTTGAAATATTCATTATTAAATCCTGAATAAGTTGAGATGTTTTGTTATCAAGATTTCCAGTGGGCTCATCCATAATTAAAAAATTTGGATTGTTTGATAAAGCCCTTGCAATTGCTAATCTTTGTTTCTCTCCTCCAGAAAGTTGGTACGGATAAGATTTAAATTTATCCTTTAAGCCAACACTTATTAAGAGTTCATCAATATTTGGATTATTTTTATTATTATTTAAATCTTGAACAATTTTACAATTATCAAAGGCATTAAAATCTTCAAGAAGGTGATGAAATTGGTATACAAAACCAAAATTCTCCAGCCTTAAGCTTGCTGATGAATCTGAATTTAAATCACTATAATTTATTTCATTAAAGAAAATCCTTCCTGACGAATAATCATCTAATTTAGCTAAAAGGTGTAAGAATGTAGATTTACCACATCCTGAAGCACCTATTATCGAACATGTTTCTCCCTGAGATATAGAGAAATTAATATCACGCAATACAGAATTCTTAATTCCATCTGTAATAAAAGTTTTCGATAAATCTTCTGTAAAAATTTTATTCATGTCTTAGAACCTCATTAGGATTCAATTTAGCTGCTCTTGTTGATGGCCAAACAGAAGAAATAAAACATAAAAGAAATGAAGAAAGTAGAACTAAAGTTATTTGATTAAAGTTAAAAGCATATGGAAAATAATTAATAAAGTAATTATCCAATAATGATCTATTAATTAATGTTTCAATAAAGTTTATTAAAGGATCAAGATTTAATGTAATTAATATCCCCAATATGAGGCCAGAAATGATACCCAACATTGATATATATAAACCTTGAAAGATAAAAATAGTTACAATTGTAAAGTCTGATGCACCAATTGTTTTGAGAATAGCTATCTCTCTTTCTTTAGATCTTACACTCATAATTGTTGTACAAAGAACATTAAAGGCAGCTACACCAATAATTAAGAAAACCAGAATACCTATTATTAATTTTTCTAATTGGACCGCTTGAAATAAGGTTCCATGAGTTTTTTCCCAGGTTGATGATGCATATATTTCGTCTTGAGTAGATATTTCTAAAACAATATCTGAACCAATAACTCTCGAATTCATAATATCTGTAACCTTTAATCTTATATTTTCTGTTGCATCCTCAAATCCTTTAATTTTTTGAGCAGACTTGTGAGTGATTAAAGCCAAATTCTGATCTGGCTCAGCCTTTAATTCAAAAATACCTGAAACAATAAATTTAAAGCTTCTAGGGAAAGATCCAATTATGGATGGTCTCATTTCTGAAGTTGTTATATTTACCTCATCACCAACAGAAGTTCCTAAATGAGCTGCTAACCAATACCCCAGAATGATTTCGTTATCATTCAATGATTCTAAGGAGCCCATCAACATATTATTGGGAAGTATTGAAACTTCAGACTCTTTCTTTACATCTATTCCAGTCAGAGCAATTCCCTTTGATCTATTACCAATAGATATCAATGCCTGAGTTTGAATAAATGGCGCTGCTGCCACAACATCTGGATTTTTCTCTATTTGATCAATTAGTAACTCATAATTAGAAATAGGTTCTTTTGAATGAATTAATACGTGAGGTATTACACCTAATATTCTATCTCTTAGTTCTTTTTCAAACCCATTCATGACTGATGTAACGATGATGAGTGCCGCCACACCAATAGTTAAACCCATAACAGCCATAATGGAAGTAAAGGATACGAATGCTCCTTTGCTTGATCTAAAATACTTTAGGCCAAGAGAGGCTGAAAGTTTAAGCATTACTTTAATAGTTTTTTTAGAACGTCTTCTATACTACCTTTATATGGAGGTCTTATAGCATCAAGCAATTTATCTAAACCAAATCCTATTTGCTTATAAATTGGTTTATTGTTCGAAAAGTTCATAAATCCCTCAAAACCATCATATTTGCCCATTCCAGATGGACCAACTCCTCCAAAACCTAATTCATTTTGTTGAATATGTCCCATAATGTCATTAACAGTAACTCCGCCAGAGGTTGTTGAGTTAACAACTTTTGCTTCTTCATTCTTATTGTTACCAAAATAATATAAACCCAATGGTTTATCATTTTTGTTTATATAGTTAATTGGTTCATTTATGTCCTTGTAAGTCTTTATTGGAAGTAAGGGACCAAAAATCTCTTCTTTCATTATCTGCATTTCATCAGTTGGATTTAGAACAAGTGTTGGAGGAATTTTATGTGACTCTTGCTGGGAGAAATCTTCATTTGCTGGATTAATTTCCACAAGCTCTGCACCATGATCTTTGGCGTCTGTCAGAAGACCATTTAATCTATCATAATGTTTCTGATTTATTACTGATGTATAGTCAGGGTTATATTTAAGATCGCTATAAAATTCATTAACTTGATCCTTACATGCTTCTACAAAATTATCCTTCTCTGTTTCATGCACATAAACATAATCAGGCGCTAGACATATTTGACCTGCATTAAGAGTCTTATTAAACATTACTCTTCGTGCTGTTATATCTATATTTGAAGAATCGCTGACTATAACTGGAGATTTTCCTCCAAGCTCTAATGTTAATGGAACCAGATTTTCCGAAGCCGCACGCATTACATGCTTTCCGATATTTCCACTTCCTGTAAATAGCAAATGATCAAACTTAAGCTGAGTAAAAGCGGCGCCTACATCAGGACCACCTAGAAAAGTTGCAAATTCAGTTTCATCAAAAGCACTGTCACAAATTTCTTTTAGAAGCTCAGAAGTAATAGGAGTAAATTCACTAGGCTTATGCATCACCTGATTGCCCGCACTAAAGATTCCAGCTAAAGGAGCAAGAGATAAATACATTGGAAAGTTCCATGGTGATATCATTCCAACGACTCCAAGCGGCTCCCTATGAATATATGACTTAGCTCCCATTAGTCCAAACGGAAAGTTAGATTTTCTCTTTTCATCCTTCATCCAAGACTTTAAATGTTTTTTTGCATGAGAAAATGCAGGGAGAACGCCATAAACATCAGATATTAGAGATTGATTAGGTGATCTTGCTCCAAAGTCAGCGTCTAATGCTTCAGTTATTCTTTCTTTATTTTGAATAACCATATCTTTAACTCTGTCTAATCTATCGATTCTTAATTCATATGAAGGCGGGCCTTCATTCAAATAATGATCTCTTTGAAGTTTTAGAACTTCTTCCATTGTCCTTTGATTTTCCATAATATCCTCCAAGCTAAATTAAGATCTATTCTGTTTATCTTTATTGTTAGCTTTTCTTATTATATCTCTTATTTCAGACCAATCATTGTCTGAAAGTTCTGATAAATTAGAGAAAGTTCCACCGCCACTTAAATACTGAGCACCATCTAGGGCAATAGTCTGTCCAGTAAGATATTCACAACCATCAGCCATTAAAAAAGTTGCTAGATTTTGTAATTCTTCCATTTTTCCTGCTCTTCCCAAAGGAATAGCTTTATAGGTATCTTCACTTATATCCCCCTTTGGACTTAATCTGGCCCATGCACCTTCTGTTGGGAAAGGCCCAGGGGCAATAGAGTTCAGTCTAATTCCATATGGACCCCATTCAACGGCCAATGATTTTGTCATTGCATCTAATCCAGTTTTTGACATAGCTGAAGGCACAACATAAGCAGATCCTGTCCACACCCATGTAGCTAATATAGAAATTATTGAGCCTTTACATTTTTGCTCTATCCATCTTTTACCAACTGAATGAGTTACATAAAAAGTTCCATGGAAAACTATATTTGCAATTGCATCAAACCCTCTTGAAGATAAATCCTTTGTTGGTGAAATAAAATTACCTGCTGCATTGTTTACAAGGCCATCGAGAGGACCTTCATCAAAAATTCTACCTATGAAATCGTCAACATCTTGTGGTGATCTAATATCTAGAGGCTCATGTTTAACATCAACACCATATTTTTCTTTTAGCTCATTAGCCGTATCTTCCAAAACATTTCCACGTCTTCCACAAATATAAACTTGAGCACCATGTTTTGCGAAGTGAGTTGCCATTTCTTTCCCAAGACCAGTTCCCCCTCCAGTGACTAAAATCCTCTTATCTTTTAGTAAATCATCTTTAAACATATTTCCTCCCTATACATCTATTATATCTACTATTGAATCTGCCCATTTAGATGAATCATTTAATGAAGGTACCATAGTTAATGATTTACCTCCATTTTCTATAAATAACTCCTTATATTCATCATCTATTTCATATAATGTTTCTAAATTATCGGCTGTAAAAGCGGGTGAAAGAACAAGTATATTTTCAATGCCTTTGCTTGGAAAACTTTCTAGAACCTCATCGGTAAAGGGTTCAAGCCAGTTTTTTGTTAATCTCGACTGGAATGAAACTGTGTATTTATTTGGTGAAAGATTAAATCTATTTGCAATAAGCCTAGTAGTCTCATAACACGTTGCTTTATAGCAAAACTTATTTTTATTAGTTATTTCATTTTCGCAATTGTTGTCAGCACAAAGAGAATCATCATATATATCATCAACCGCTTTAGTTGGTAATCCGTGATAACTAAATAAGATGTGATCATACTTATCAACATCAAATGATTTCAGCTTATCCTCCCAAGAATCTATAAATGATTCTTTTTCATAAAATTGATTTATAAACTTTATAGAAGGTGTAACACTCTGTTTTTTTAGAACTCTAGAAATTTCATCAAAAACGGATCCGGTTGTTGCAGTGCTATATTGAGGAAATAAAGGAAGTATTATAATTTCATCAAGATTTTGAGAAATTAACTTTTTTAATTTATCTTCGATAGAGGGAGATTGATATCTCATAGCAAATTCCACATCAATGTGTGGGACTTTTTTACTAACCTTATCAGCTAAAGCCGATGTATTTACTATGAGAGGCGAGCCATTTCCAGTCCAGATTTTTTTATAAATCTTTCCAGAACTAAAAGCCCTGAAAGGAACAATAATAAGTGTGACTAGAATAAATCTAAGAATATATGGAACAGTAATAACTTTTGGATCCATTAAGAATTGTCTTAAGTATTTAAAAACAGATAAATATCCTGGATCATCCGGAGTTCCAAGGTTTATAAGTAACAGTCCTTTTTTAGTCTTCATATCTATATTTAAATATTGGGTGTAATACTATAAAAACAAACAAAATAAAGCATAAAATTCCGCTTGCGAAGTACAACAATGAGCTATTATAAATGTACAAAGGCATAGCTACTATAGGTGTGAGTATATGACCTATAGGAAGAACTGATCCCAAGTGTCCAGCGGCTTCACCTTGATATTCAGGTTGTTGCGCTATTGAAAGTCCTGATGAATTAGCAGGTCTAACCATGCCCAAACCCACTCCATGAAGGATAATAGAAGAAAAATATGTTGCAATCGAGTCTGATATAGCCATTACACAATATGAAACAGTAAGTATTAAACAACCATATATCAGTAATTTATAGTTATTTAAATTAAACATACTAGTAAACATATTTTGACTAACGATTGTAGATATTGATAAAAGAACAAATGTAAAACTTATCAATAATGTTATATCTTCAAGATTATCGAAATTGTCTGTTAAATAAAAACCAATAGATTGTAATAACGATGCTGAGCAAAGACTCAATACTGATGCAAATACTAAATAAGGCCATACGGTAGGCGCGAGTCTCGATAATTTAGCTGTTGGAATTTCTGAGACCTTCATAGGCTTATTTTCAAGTGTAAAGAATACTCCCGTCGCAACTACGATTCCTAAAATAGAGAAGAAAATAAAGGGGGCTAATGCTGAAATCAAATATAAATACCCTCCTAAAAGCGGACCAACCAATGTGCCTAAAAGAAAATTTGATTCAAACCTTGCAAATTTCTTGGTTCTCTTGCTTTTAGGTGTAATGTCAGCAATATAAGCAAACGATGCAGGTCTTGTAGCTGATCCCAATAATCCATAGATGGTTCTGCCTAATATTAAAAGTGGAAATACAAATGCAGCGCTTAGAATATTTTTATCTGCTAGATATATTGGCAATATAAGAATTATCATGGATATTGAATATCCAATATATCCAAGTATTGCTATATTTCTTCTCCCATATTTATCAGACGCTCTACCCCATGGTGCAGATGTCATTGCCCAAGCTACAGCAGATAAAGAAAAAATAAATGAAGCTTGTATTTCTGAAAGGCCTAAGTCTCTTGCTAATGGTGGAATGATTGCATAAACAAAGGACATACCAAGACCAACAGCAAAAAGCCCTGATTTTAGCCAGAACATTGGTTTCTTCACTTTATTAAGAGATACCTATTTTTGAACGAATTTCTTCAATGAATTCTTGAGCTAATGGACGAACTTTTTTTGCTCCGTCAGAAAGATGATCTTTTACTAAGTCTTTTTGCTCTTTTAATTCAAAATATCTATCACGTATTGGTAGTAGAGAATCATTTGCCTTATCAAAAAGCTTATTTTTAGCGTCACCCCAAGATATCCCATCATTATATTCTTCCTTGAGTTCAGCTATTTCTTCATCTGATGCAAAATTCGTATAAATATTAAAAACATTACAAGTTTTGTGATCTTTGGGCTCACCAGGCTCAAGTGAGTTAGTTACAATCTTCATAATTGATTTTCTTAATGTTTTTTCATCACAAAGTAAAGGAATTACATTGTTATAAGATTTACTCATTTTTCTTCCATCTATCCCTGGAATTGACTCATCATCATTAATAATTGCCTCTGGAATTTCAAAAGTATTACCAAATATATGATTAAATCTGTTTGCAATATCTCTTGTCATCTCTAAATGTTGAAGCTGGTCGGGACCAACGGGAACATGTGTTGAATTAAACATTAATATGTCAGCAGCCATCAAAATTGGATAAGAGAATAAACCCATATTTATTCCTTTATCGTCATCATTGTTTTCTTTTAATGCTTTGTAAGCATGTGCCCTATTCATTAATCCTTTTGCTGTTACGCAATGAAGTATCCAACTTAATTCTAATATTTCTCTAATATCAGATTGCTTATAAAAATAAGAGCTTTTAGTGTCCAATCCACTTGAAAGCCATGCAAGAGCAATGTTCTCAATAGATGAAGTGACCTCTTGGGGATTATTTACTTTAATAATTGAATGATAATCTGCTAAAAAAAAGAAAGAATCTGTTGATTCTTTTGCTAATTCAAGGCTTGGTCTAATAGCACCAAAATAGTTTCCTAAGTGTGGGGTGCCTGAAGTAGTAATACCTGTTAAAATTCTATTTTTCATTACTCTAATTATAAACGCGATATATCAAAAAAATGGAAAGAACTGATCAAATTATTGAATTAATATCAAAAGCGAATCAATCATTTGATAGCGGTGTTATTAGAGATGGTCAAAAACTCACAAGAGAAGCACTTAAATTAGTTAAGATACAAGGGAAAATTCCTAATAAGCTCAAACATAAGCTTAATGCAACAGTAGCCCTTTCGAGATATTTTGATGATATTTCATCTTTTGCAACTAACCCAAAAAGAGACGAGCTAGTAAACAAAATAAAAGAAATAGCAGATAACCCGCTTAAAAACCCACGAAAACAAGCAGATAAGATTCATAAAATTCAAGCTCAGTGGCAAGCGTTGGATCAGACATCTAAAACGGCTTCACAAAAACAATGGAACATATTTAGAACTTATGTTGATAAAGCCTGGTTACCTTGCGGTGATTTCTTCGAGGAACTCAATAAACAAAAGTTAATAAATGCAACAAAAAAACAACAGATAACCCAGGATCTAAATGAGTTTGTTCAGAAAAACAATAATAAGTTTCCAGCTATTAGGATCCTAAGAAGCAAGTTAAGAAAGTTTGATGATTCATGGAATAGTCATGCACCTGTTAGAGACGATGTATTTAGAAAACTTAAATCAGATTTTATGGAGGCTAAAAAACCAATTTTTGATGAAATAAATAAACAAAACGAACAAATTAAATTAAAAAAAGAACAAATCATTGAATCTGTTGCCAAAATAAATTCAGAAGATATGGATGAAAATATTTCTAAATATATGAACCTTAAAAAAGATTGGAACATTCTTGATAAGTTGCCACATAAACTAGAAAAAACATTATGGAAAAAATTTATATCATCTGGGGATAAGTTTTTTGAAGAACAAAATAAAAATAAACAGCTCCAACTTGATGAGTTAAATCTTGTTTTAAAAGATCTAAAAAAATATGAGCTTACGGATCTTCAAGAATTGCTTCCAAAATTTGATCTAATTAATAAATCAAAAGAATACAAATCTCTTCAGAATCAAATTATTCAATTACGTAATGATGAGAAAGAGAAGAAAAATAAAGAATCTATTAATGATTTAGAGAAACTATTTGAATATGTTACTGAAAAAAAAGATCCATCTGATTTAACCAACTTAGATAGTTCATACAAGGAAATATTTAATTATAAGTTTGATCTGCATTCTAAAGAGGAAATCCTTGAATCGTGCATAAGAATAGAAATGATATGCAATGTTGAATCGTTAAAAAAAGATGAAAAAATAAGAAATCAAATACAGCTAAAAATTCTCACAGAGAAATTCAATAAAGCTCAAACAACAAAAAAAGAGGAGATTCTTTTACACATTAAGAATTTTTTCTTAAATTTATCACTCTCAAAAGTTGGTGCAACTGAAAAAAATCTTTGGAAAAGAATAATTAAAGCTATTAAGACTTCTTAAGATCTAACTCCTCTAGAATTAATCTGTGCTTTTCTCTATCAAGATTATAGAAATAGAAAATAGCAATAGGTATTAATAGCATTATGGGAACCAAGCCACCTTGTGCTGATATTAAAAAGAAAACTTGATCATCTGTGGGGTTGGTGGACGTAAATCCAATAATACTTAAGACAAAGCCAGCTATTGCAGTTCCGAATCCAGTATTCACCTTTTGCAGGAATCCTAGCGCAGCAAAGAGAACTCCTTCTTGTCTTTTATCAGTAATTAACTCTACTTCATCAGCTATATCAGCAACCATCGAATCACGAATCATATTGCCAATAATATTATTGGTTATACCAATTAGAATAAATATCCATAAAAACATAACCAATTGATAAGTTCCCTTTGGAGGTGTTAAATCAAAATAACCAAGCAAAAGTGGAGCTGGATAAATTATTCCTGTTAAAAACATAGATACTAAAATTATGCTCCTCTTTTCAAAAAGTTTTACTAATCTTGGAGCAAATGCAAATGCTAGGAATGCACACACAACATACATTGGTAAAAATAATGTAATTTGCGTTCCAGATAATTCCCAAAAATAAGTATTTATATATAACGTTAGGGTATTTCCTAGACCCCATGCTACCGATAAGCCAAATGAGCCAAAAAAGAATATTACAAAAGTTTTATTAGTTAATGCCAGTCTAATTTCAGTGTATATATCTTTTAAAGTGATTCTTCCTTCCCAAGACGATAAAGAAGTTCCATATCTCAATGTAGCTATTGAAGAAATAATAATAAATAAACCCATAATAGCTGCCCCTGTATAACCAAAGGGAGCCCAAGCGTCAGGATTTAATTGACCTTTTGGATACTCAGGAGTTGATGCAAAGAATACATAGTAGCCTAAAAAAGCATTTGATAGACCTGCTAACCATGCAAATAATTCTCGAATAGAAAATAATGATGTTCTTTCATCATAATCCTTTGTAATCTCCCCACCTAATGCTCTATGAGGGACATCGAATAGTGTCATACCGAATCTTGTAATAATGCAAAAGGAAAGCATCCAGATAAATAAAGATGCTTGTGTTAATTCCCAATCTGATCTTGGCATAAATAAAAATACATACCCAACTACAATTGGAACTACAGATGCAAATAAATAGGGATGTCTTCTTCCTATAGAAGAATTTGTTCTATCAGATATTGATCCAATAATTGGATCTGTAAAAGCATCAAAAAATAATGCTATAGCAATAGCTAAGCCAGCTAATCCTGGCTCTAGACCAACAACGTTCCCATAATAAAAAAGTAAAAAGAATGTAAACATATCAACTTTGATACCATTTGGTACAGCACCCGTTGCATATGCGATCTTAGCTTTACTTGTTAACAATTTTTATCCAGATGTTGAATGAGTTGCTCTTTAAACTTATTGAAAACAGGTTCCTCAATTAAGTGACCCATATTTTCAATCATCAAAAGCTCACTATTAGCTATAAGCCTATTAGCATGAAAGGCATTTTTTGGTTTGACTAATGGATCAATATCTCCATGAATTATAAGTGTCGAGGTTTTAATATTACTTACTTTTTTAATTCTGTCTTTAGTGCCAAGAATGGCAGCCATTTGCCTTATAAAACCTGTGTCATCTTTACTTCTATCTATGGACTGACCTACTTCATTCCTAAATTCATCTGTATTGTAGTTATATCCTTTCATCCCAATAGTCGAAACTAACCTAACAGCCCTATCTATCCTCTCTTCTTTTGATGCATTTTTAAATGCTCTCTCTTGTAATAATCTTATAACTTTAAAACTTGGGCCATTTGAAGGATTGGGTGTCGACACCATTGAAGCAATTTGTGTATAAGAGAAAAATCTATCTGGATGATTGGCTACCAATATTTGTGAAATCATCCCTCCCATAGACATGCCAATTACATGACATTTATTAATATTTAAATAATCCAAGAGCATAACTGCATCATTAGCCATGTCATCAAGCTTATATTCTGACTTAATAGGCATGTTTAGATAGTATTTTAAATAGTTACTTAAAAAAGTTGGATTAGAGTTAAATCTTGATGATAAGCCCATGTCCCTATTGTCATACGCTATAGGTCTATAGCCTGAATCTTGAAGACTTTTTATCATGTAAGGCGGCCAAAATGTTAGTTGCCCACCAAGACCCATAACTAATAGGACGGGAATACCATCTGAAGGTCCATAATCCCTGTAATAAATTTCTAAGTTATCTTTTTTGGCATAACCCTCTTCAAAACCAGATGCACCAGTAAAGAACATTGTTAGACTAACTTGCTAGTTGCGGTTGCACTTGCAACAATCTTTTCATTCTGAAAAAGCTTTGCACTTGTATATGCGATTGTTCTGCCCTCTTTTATATATTTAGCTCTTACGAGAATCTCCCCAACAGTACAAGGTCTAAGAAATTGAACATTGATATCAAGGGTTAATGGATTTACTTGACCATTTGTTAAAGCTAAAACAAGTTGTGCCATACATGAATCAAGCATAGCAGTCACAAATCCTCCTTGAACGATGGTATCGTTTGAGTGTGTTAGCTCAACAGAGGCATTAAATTTAAGTTCAAGAGTTTTATTATCTTTATCAAGATTAAAATCTGAAAAACCTAAGATATCTAAGAATTTAGGTTTATTAATACTAAAAGGATTAAATTCGTGCATGTTTCTTATTAAGTGGCGGAGAGACAGGGATTCGAACCCTGGAAGGAGTTGCCCCCTTGCTGGTTTTCAAGACCAGTGCATTCAACCGCTCTGCCATCTCTCCTAAAGGCAATTATTATAAGTTATTTTAGCTTTTTATGAATATCTTAAAACGCCAATAAATCAAAAAGGCTAGAATTGAATAAATAAACTTAGCAATCTGCTTAATGACCGGTAAAGAAGTTAGTGTAGCTAACCAGTTATATCCTTTAGTTCTTCTCCAAACATAGATAAATGCATCTACACCAACCAATTCATTTCCGTCAGCTAAAATCACATGAAGTTTTTTTAAATATTTATCATCCATTTCACTACAATCAATAAACTTAACATTTGATCTTTTCTTATAATGTTGAATTTCAATGTTACAGATTGAACATTTTTCATTGAACAAGACCTTATCAGAAGTATTCATAAATTATTTAACTATTCCGAAGTATACAAATACGGACCATAGAGCAAAATAAATTAAAGCACCGACTCCAAGACCTATGACTATAGTAAGTAATTTTTTTATAACCTTCATTTTTAAATCTCTATAATTTCTAGTTAATACATTCTATTAAAAAAATATTCTTATATATAATATTACTATGACTAAATTGTTACTATCTATACCCCTTCTATATGCAATCTTACTGTTTGTATCAATAAGTAAACAGGATAGCTGGAGTAACAATCTTTTTTCTAAGATCCTTATACGTCTAATGATACTTATTTGCTGTGTAGGTGTTTTTGGTATCTGGTACCTTTGAATAAATTAATTTTATTTCTATTCTTAGCATTTTCAGTTCAGGCTGAAGATACATTTTTTGATTGTCAAAATATGAATAACAATGAAGATAAGCAAAAACTAGTTATTAAATACAAAAATAAACAATTCTTATTTAAAGAAAATATATATTTATTTAATAGCTATGCAGAAAGTGAAATCTTTGCACAACGAAGATCTATTCTATTAAATTCATTTTTAGAGTTTAACGAAAAATCAAATATGCTAACTGAAGTAAATAGTTGGTTATATAAAGTAACTAAAGATGATTATATTTGTAAAAAGAGAGGCTCTAGTAAGGGATATAAATAGTAGGACGTAACGCCCGAAATTATTAATAAGCTATACCAGAAGATTCTTGGTCTTATATTAGGTAAGAGCTTTCCATAATGATATTGAATACCAAATAGCCAGACTAAAAACCAAAAAAATATAACTTCACCATATCCAATCATTTTTGCTCTCTAGTAACCGCTTGCATGACCATCTTTTCTACTTTCAGATGCACCATAATAAACTTCATTTACTTTCATTATTGCTTGATAGCCCCCGTAGCCTCCCTTTTCATCTTTAAGGTTATGACCTAATTTTAATAACTCATTTCGAACCTGATCATTAATGCCTGACTCGAGGCTAAGAAATCCTCCATTAAGCATAGTTTCACCAGTTGGTTCCGATGACCCGAAATGTCTAATTCTTGGAGCATCTCCTGCTTCTTGAAGATTCATTTGAAAATCTACTATATTTACAACGATTTGAGCATGTCCCTGAGGCTGCATACCCCCACCCATTAAACCAAAACTTATAAATGGCTTATCATCCTTGGTAATAAATGCAGGAATAATTGTATGGAATGGTCTTTTACCACCCTCTAAACTGTTGCGGTGGTCTGGATCTAGGCTAAACATTTCGCCTCTATCTTGAAGCATAAAACCAAGATTTGGTGGCACCATACCCGAACCCATACCTCGATAATTACTCTGTATAAGTGAAACCATATTTCCATCTTTATCAGCAACTGTCATATAAATAGTATCGCCATCTTCGAAAATACCACTATCGTAGGTAGATGCAGCTTTTTTTGGATTAATTAATTTATTTCTCGTTAATGCATATTCTTTGGAAATAAGTTCTTTTACAGGCACATCAGCAAAACTCATATCAGCATAATATTTTGCTCTATCTTCATAAGCTAATTTTTTAGCTTCAGTAAAAAGGTGAATGTATTCAGCAGAATTATGTCCCATGCTAGCAATATCGTATTGCTCAAGAATATTTAGTATTTGAAGTGCAGCTATACCTTGACCGTTTGGTGGTAATTCCCAAACATCAAAACCTCTATAGTTGGATGACACTGGGTTAATCCATTCTGGTTCATAACTTTTAAGATCATCTACTGAGAGAAACCCGCCCTGTTCAGTTATAAATTCAGCAATTGTTTGAGCTATATCACCATTATAAAAACTTTCTCCATAGGATTTAGCAATTTGTTTGTATGCATTAGCTAAATCTTTATTGACGAAAACATCGCCTTTTTTAAGAGCTTCACCATTTGGCATCCATACATCATTAAAGTTTGGATAATCTTTGTATCTTTCAGAAGATAGTTGAAGATAATATCCAACAACCTCGGTAATTGGGAACCCGTTATCTGCATAATAAATAGCATTATTAAATAACTCTTCAAAAGATTTACTGCCAAAACGTTTATGAAGAGCTGCCCATCCAGCTACAGCACCAGGCACTGTTACAGGCAAAGGACCAAATGGAGGAATTTTATCTATGCCCATAGCTTTTAACTTTTTAATTGTCATATCCTGCGGTGCTGGGCCAGATGAATTCAAACCATATAACTTTTTATCTTCATCAATCCAAACTATGGCAAATAGATCACCGCCAATGCCACATCCTGTCGGCTCGACAAGACCTAAAACAGCATTTGCTGCTATCGCAGCATCAATAGCATTACCGCCACTCTTTAAAACATCTATAGCTGTTTGTGTAGCCAGTGGATGACTGGTTGCAGCCATTCCATTTGTTGCGATAACTTCTGAACGAGTCGCAAAATCTTTTCCTAAAATTCTGTCATAGGCAATAGTCTGACTTGAAAGGAATAATAAAATAGTTAGTGTATATAATTTCATAATTTTTAGATCATAACTTAAGAAAAAACTTATCTTCAAGACTTTCTATAACATTTGATATATTTTCTAAATCACATCCACCATAAACATATAAATCTGGTCTCACTAAAACAAAGTCATATTTATCAAAGATGTTTTTTAATCGATTTTCTTTATCATCATTTAATGTAATTTTTTCAAAATGAATTGATAGATGTTTAAAAATTTTTTTTGCTTTAGAAGATAACGACGGAAGATTTTTATTTGAAATTATTGAAAATTTTGAAGCTATGATTCTGTCTAATTTTACTAACTTAGTTTCTCTATTAAGTATTGGTTGGGGTATTGGGCAACCGGTTATCATGTCAGAGGTATCTCCAAATACTCCTTCTGGTATATGAGGGAATTTAGCTTCATAGCTTGGACCCTCTGGTGTGTATTCCTTACCCTCCTCTGCCGCGCAAAATCCCTCTATCATTTCACCTATTGATTTTGTCTGTGCAACTGTCCATTTTGCATGCAGGTATCTTTCATTTTGATAAGTCTTAAAAATATCTTTAGTACATTTATTTTTAAAGAAAAGATCGACTTTCCAAGCTAGATTAGATACATCTCTAATACCTGTTCCCATTCCAGCACCCATGAATGGAGGCATTTGATGAGCAGCATCACCAGCAATGAAAACATTATTTTCGTTCCATCTCTCTGCAATACATGCATGAAATGTGTATATAGCTGCTCTTTCCAAAAGTGCATTTTCTTTATTTATCCAAGGAGATAAAAGCTCCCAAACGTATGTTTCTTTTTGTATATTATCCTCATCGTCATCGGGCATAACTCTAAATTCAAAACGGAGATGTCCTCTTCTTCCGTGAAGAAAGGTTCCTGGTCGTGAGGGATCACAAACCTGAACCAATTCATTTTTTAAGCCAATATCCCTTGTAAGATGAGCATCACATACCAACCACTTTTGGTTATATCCTAAATCTTCTAAATTAATATTTAACTTTTTTCTAATAAAGCTACTTGCTCCATCACATCCAAATAGTAATTTGGATTTTAATTTAACACTCTGATTTTCTTCATTAATAAATAAATCCACTCCATCATTTGTATTTTTAAAATCAACTAACTCACAAGATTCTTTAATTTCAATATTTTGAAAAGTTTCTATTTTTTCCCTTAAAAATGTTTCTAACTCTGGTTGATAAAAAAGAACCTGATTGGGCCAACCCATATCTGTATCATCAAGACTTGCGATAATTGTCTGAATTGGTTCTAAATCTTTGTTTGAAAAATGAACTTTTTCAATTTGATTAGAATTAGCGATAACTCTCTCTGCTATATTAAATTGATCAAATATTCTTAATTGCTCGCCATCGGTATTGATTGCCCTGGCTGTTTTGCACGGACCCTGATTTTTCTCGATTATTAATACCTTATAATTATATTTAGCTAACAGAAGGGATAATGTTGCACCAACTGGACCATAACCACATATAGCAACATCAAATTTTTCCATATTGGAATTAGAGTAGTTTTGTTGTGTCTGGTTCTTGAACTATTTCGTTTTCAATGAAACCAATCCCATCAATTTCCACCTTTACTTTGTCACCAGGAACTAACCAATTTTGTGTTGCCAATGCAGAGCCTTCAGGTGTTCCAGTAGGAATCAAATCGCCAGGCTTCAAGGTAAAGGCGGTTGATAAATATTCTATTAGAGTATAACAATCAAAAATCATTAGACTTGTATTAGTATTCTGTCGCTCTTCATTATTTACATAGGTTCTTAAATTTAAATTATGAGGATCATCTATTTCATCTGAAGTAACAATATATGGTCCAAAAGGACAATGTGTATCCCAAGACTTACCCATCGTCATTGTGTGAGGCGGTCCTCTAAACTGCCAATCTCTCACAGTAAAATCGTTAACGACAGTATAGCCATATATAGCTTTATGAGCTTGATCATAAGGAACATGTCTACATGATTTACCAACAACCATCCCAAGCTCACCCTCATAGTCGAGCCAATTGGAAGCATTAGGTCTATGCACTTCACCATATGGATCATTGACTGATGAGTTTTGTTTATTGAAGATATTAGGAAATTGCTCTTGAAGTTCAACCTCATTGCTATGATGATCTTTAAGATCTTTAGCTTCCTCTACATGTTTCTTGTAATTTAGGCCAACTGCAAGAATCTTGTTTGGAGTCCGGATAGGCGCTTTGATTGTTATATCCTCTGGTGAAATGCCAGTTATATTTGACTCAACATAATCTGTAGCTTTATCAACTCCAGTATCTCCTAAGCCAATAAACTCAACCATATCAGTTGGAAGTTCTGCCTCAGATAAATCTACAATATTTTCATTCTTAAAAGCTCCAACTCTGAAGTTTTGTTCTTTTTTTAATGTAAATGTTAAAAGTTTCATATAAATTAATATTTCAAAGTATAAATAGTTAAGTCAATAAGTATAATAAATTATATGGAAAAAATTTTTAATAAAGATTTATATTTAAATTATAAATCTAAATATTCACCTGATGACTTTCACCATGTGGCATTCAAAACTACCAACTATGAAGAAATGGTGGAGTTTTATAAAAAACTGTTTGGTTGCGAGCCTCTCTACCAAAGTAATCAAATTACATTCTTAGCATTTGATGATGAGCATCATAGAGTAGCAATTGCTAATACGTCAGATGTCTTAAAGAACTTAGGTTTTATTCCAAAGCTAATTATGAATCTAAAACTGTTTCTTAATAAAAAAATACCAACTATTGTGGGCCTTGATCATATCTCTTACAGGATAAATCCAATAGATAGATGGTTTAACTTCTATTTTGAAGCAAAAGAACGGGGATTAGATCCACTTTGGACAATAAATCATGGGTGGATTAGTGGTATCTATTATAAAGATCCTGATGGTAATTTAGTTGAGATATTTTTTGAACATTTTTCATCAGCTGAAGAATTTAAAAATAATATTTCACCAGATTTTGAGGATGAGCCAATAGGAACAAATATGGATGTAGAGGTTTTATACGAAATGTATAAAGCCGGAAGTGATTTTTCAGAATTAATAACTAAAGGCAATACTGTTCCTGAGGGAAAGAAACCGGTTTCAGGGTTTGATGCTGTAGTTAATATGAAAAAGAAATTTAAAGATTAATTTCTTTGATGTCTAATCCAAATATTATTCTTTATCATGCAAATTGGTCATTTTGCAGTCAAATGGTCAGAGTAGCTTTGCTTGAAAAAGGTTTTTCATTTGACAAACGCCATATAAGACTTTGTGATCAATATCCCGAAGGTGAAAATATTGACAAAGATTATCTTGCAATTAATCCACTTGGAACAGTTCCTGCAATTCAGATAGATGGAAACACAATTTGTGGCAGTGAAGAAATAATATATCAATTAGATAAAATTGACTCTAATAGCGCCTATTCGCTTTATCCAGATAATGTAAATGAAGATGAAATTAGAAAATGGGCATCAGATACAACGATCACTGATGGAGTAGAGTTTGCTTCTACATTGGGAACAATAATGCCCGTTTTCTCATCACCTCTCCTTCAATATATGATTAAACAACTGCCCTTTAGCTCAATAATGAAGATACTTTTGAGGCATCCTAGAAAGGATAGAAAAATGATTTTCATTGCAATGTACTTTGGCAATCCATCAAAAAAAATACCATTTATGGGAGTTAATAATTATGTTGATGAGATTATTAAGTTAGAGAAGTTATTTTCAGATGGTAGAGATTTCTTTTACGACACATTTTCTCATGTTGATATAAATCTTATGTGTGTTTTCAATAGATTAATTGATCTTGGTCTTGAACAGACTCTTTCATACAAAACACCCTTCATCAATGAATATTGGGAAAATCTTAAATCAAGGAATAGTTATAGGGATGGAATCCTCAACTACTACACTGATAAAGAAAAAATGTTGCTTAGTGAATATTATAAAAAAAATGATTCGTCTGTTCTTAAAGCTATCCTTGAGCAATTTGATAAAAAAATATGATGAAAAATAAGTTTTTATTAATTGCATCTATTTTTTTTACTAGTTATGGATTCACATCTCCTAATATTCTAATTATCCTTGCCGATGATTTAGGTTGGAATGATGTGAGTTATCACGGAAGTGAAATAAAGACTCCTAATATTGATAAGTTAATTTCTTCAGGTGTTGAGCTCGATAGATTTTATGTACAACCCACCTGTAGTCCTACAAGAGCTGAACTCATGACAGGTAAATCTGCTATGAGATTAGGAATAACAAGGCCAATATCAAAGAATCAAAAATTAGGTTTAGGTCTCGAGGAGAAAATCTTACCTCAGTATTTAAAAGAGTTAAATTACAGCACTTATTTATTGGGTAAATGGCATCTTGGCTCTTACATACCTGACTATTTTCCTACAAGAAGAGGTTTTGATTATTTTTATGGTTATCTAACAGGTGGAATTGGATACTGGGATCATATTCATGGTGGCGGTCATGACTGGCAACGAAATGAAGTTGGTCTTAGAGAAGATGGATATGTGACACAACTTATCAAAAACGATACATTAAAAATTATTGATAATCATGATTTTACTAATCCAATCTTTTTAAATATAAATTTTGGTGCACCGCATATCCCTAATGAGGCACCAGCGGAGTCAGTTCTTAAATTCTCATATATTGAAGATGAAACAAGAAGACTTCATGCTGGGATGATACATGAAATGGATAATGCTATCGGTGAAATTATTGCTGCATTAGAAAAAGAAAATGTACTCAAAAACACTATAGTTATGTTTGCCAGTGATAATGGAGGTCTAACTCCAGATGTAAAGCTTAATCCTTCATTTTTATCTATCCCTAAAAAGATTGGTATTTGTCAGACTGAAGATAGGTTTGGTATAAAAATCTTTCAGTGGATATGTGAAAACTATTCTGGAGGTAGTAGTAATAAGCCTTTGCCTGAGGGAAAAATGTCAGTATCAGAAGGAGGTATAAGAGTTCCTGCTGTAATTTGGTGGCCTGGCAAATTTGAATATTCAAAGAGTGAAAACTTTATTACGATGATGGATGTCTTACCAACTATTCTTGATCTCATTGACTATAAAAATGAAATAGATGTTGATGGGGAATCTCGGGTAAGTTCATTAAATGATAACAATAACTCCGAATCATCAAAATATGTTGTAACTAATATTATTAATGATAAATATGCTGTTATAGAGATGCCCTATAAATTGATTACGTCTGCAGATGGTGATCAACTCTATAACATTCTTGATGATCCATCTGAAAAATTAAATATTGCATCTGAGAATCAAGAAATAGTTCTCGAACTAAAAAATACATTATCTCAATGGCAATTTGGTGAAAACAGATCTTTACCGATTTCAGCTGTATTTAAGGATCCAGATTTATTCGGTGGTCAGGAAGATAGAATCCCATGGATTGAAAAAGCTTTCAAAAATGCTGAATCTCAATAAGTTAATACAATTTTTTGGTTTTTTGATAATAGTATATTCATGCAGTTCTGGATCTGGTTCATCTGATGAAACATCTTCACCAGAACTTGTAATAAGTTATTCAAACCTCAATAACTTAAAAAGCTATCAATTAGTTAATTTCAATGTTAATTCAAATCTAAATTGTGAATTTAATATTTCTTCTAATGATATTTATTGGATGAAAACCACAAACAATAAAGATTTCTTATTTAGAGCGCCTGTAACAATGCAGGTGAGTGAAATAAAAAGCCTGACTATAGCTTCTATTTCTTCATCTGAGTGTCCTTATAAATCTGAAACTATTAGCTTTGAGGTGAATAGAAATCCAAATCTTTTAAAGTTTTTGCCCTCCCCGCAACCTATTAATGAAGATGAAACAAAATCAGATTTTTTTGTGTCTCATGGATTAGGATTTGGTGGTATAGAGATTAGTGATACATATTCAGCAACAATTTGCTACCCGACACCAGATGACTGCACTACTTATGAAAATGAATTATTTGGTCAAGATGCTCATAATATGGCTATTGGTGACTTCAATGGTGATGGTTTTGAGGATATTGTCATAGCATGGGCAATTTTTCCTCACACTGTTGAGTTGAGTCAAAAAATTAATGCGCCTGTAGAAATTTATCTTAATGATGGTCAGGGAAATCTTTATGAAGACAATGCTATTTACCAATTAGGTCAACCTCCAACTCATCCAGCTGCCTACAGGTTAGCTATTGAAGATTTCAATGGTGATGGAATTGATGATATTTTTGCTGGATCAATGGGTCTTCAATATAGAGATCCAGACTACTCAAATAATTTTATTGAACCTTACCCAGATCTATTGCTGCTAAGTGATACTAATGGAAAATTTTATGATGCTTCTTCAAATATAGATGACCAAAATGATGGAAATGGAAAGTTATGTGGCTTTAGTCACGATGCTAGTGCTGGTGATTTTGATAATGATGGAGATATTGATATATATGCATGTAATATTCTCCTAGTAAATGATGGATTAGGTTTTTTTACATTCGAAGCTAATTTAAATAGAAATTTACAATTTCAATATGGTAATCCAATGTCCAGTTTAATGGTTGATATTAATAATGATGAATATGATGATCTAATATTTTGGAACTTTGATAACAGATGGAGCTTTGAAACTAATCCTCATGAGGGACATATAGTTCTTAGTAACGGCTCATCAAATATTAATGAATGGGAATTAAAAATATTACCTGCGGGTCCCTTTGGAGTAAACCACAATAAATATAATCATGCTGATTGGGGTGACCTCAACAACGATGGATATATGGACGTTGTTGTAGCCGTAACAAGAGACATTCCTTATTATGAAGGTGCGTATTTACAAATCCTTCTGAATGACACTAATGGGAATCTTATAGATGTAACAGAAAATAATTTCCCAAACCAGATACGTGAAGCATCACATCATGGAGAAGGTAATATTTATCTAAGAGACTTTGATTCAGATGGTGATTTAGACATTTTTCATTCTACTAGAGATTACACAGAAATTAATGGTGCTCATATTGCAATCAATAATGGTAATGGAGTTTTCACCTCCCTAAATGACTCTTATTTACCAAAAAGACCTGTTAAGGATTCATTTTCTAATAATAAATCTATTGCTAAAGGATTGCCTATAAATTTAGACAATGAGGGATGCCTTGATCTAATAAGCGCTGCTGATGTTTGGGGTGATTCAAATAGAACAGTTAATTATTTATATTCTTTAATTAACATAAATTGCAGCCTCTCAAATTAGAGAAAAATCAGTAAAACAGCTAAAATTATCCTTATGAAAAAAGCATTAATTTTAATAGGTTGTGTACTTTCAATATTTCTAATTGGCTTGGCATCATTAAATTCTCATTCAGTACAAGACAGAATCTTGAATATAGGTTTAAAGAATATACTAGCTGGCGTAGAGCCTTTCTTAGATAAAGAAGACTCTTTAAAGGTTGTTGTTTGTGGTTCAAGATCACCTCTTCCATCTCCAGGAAGAGCTGAAGCGTGTATCCTTGTGGAAGCTGGTGATGATATATATATTTTTGATCTAGGCAATGGAAGCATGGACAACGTTAATCAATATCAAGTTCCATGGCCCAACGTAAAAGCAGTTTTAATAACGCATATGCATTCAGATCATATAGCAGACTTACCTGATGCTCATCTTCAATCTTGGGTTCAAGGAAGAGATTCACCATTAACGGTTTATGGACCTGAGGGAATTGATCTTGTTACACAAGGATTTGAGCAAGCATACTCAGCCGATTATCAGTATAGAAATGAACATCATGGAGATGAAATGTTACCAATGAGTATTGCGGGATTTAATGCAATTCAACTTATAGATAATCAATTCATTCCAAATGATACTCCGGGATTAGAAATATTACCGTTTGTGGTAGATCATCATCCAGTAAATTCAGCCTTCGGTTTTAAAATATCCTATAAAGGAAGAACGGTAGTTATAAGTGGAGATACTATTCATGATGGAAGTGTTCAAAAGTATTCAAAAGATGCTGATTTATTAGTGCATTCGGCTATTTCAATAGATATAGTTGAAAGGATGAGAGAGATTGCTCCATTGCCACAGTTGAACAAAATTTTATTTGATATTCAGGACTATCACACAACTATAAAAGAAGCGGGTGAAATTTCTAGAGATGCTAATGTAAAACATTTACTCATTTACCATGCCATACCTACACCTCGAAATAAAATCATGGAGGATGTTTTTTTTAGGCCGCTTGTTGGCATATTTGATCACTACACTCTTTCAGATGATGGAACCAGAGTGATTATGCCAGTGGGGAGTGATGAAGTTATTATTGATCAGATCAATTAATGAAATTATTTCCTTCTGATCTAAATAATCAATATAAAGGTTCAAAATTTGTTCAATATGGTTTGTATCCAATTTTTGCAATTTATATTTTTAGATCCCTTGTACATTTTCTTGCAGAAAATTCAGGTCTTGTTGGTATTGCGACTATTAAAGAATTTCCAATTACCGATGGTTTAGATCCAAATAATATAATTTACTTATTTGCGTCATTGTGGGGTGCTACGCAAGTATCGCTAACTATTATCTTATTAATTTTATTTATAAAGTATAAGAATCTTATTCCGCTTATCTATTTGATATGTCTACTAGATCAGTGCTTTAGATTAATTTCAGGCTATCTTCATCCTCTGGGTGAAGATTATTATATAAATACGCCACCAGGTGTTATTTCAAATATACCAGTGTTGTTATACTTAATTTTTATGTTTTATTTATCATTAAGAGGAAATACTAAACATGATTGATTTATATACATCACCAACCCCAAACGGTCATAAAATATCTTGCGCATTAGAAGCAATGGATCTTGATTACAATGCAATACTCGTTAATTTAATGGAAGGTGAACAACATAAACCCAGCTTCCTTGAGATAAGTCCAAATGGAAAGATACCTGCAATTATTGATCAAGAAAATGGTTTTAAGCTTGCTGAATCAGGTGCAATCTTAATATATTTAGCTGATAAAACTGGACTCCTGCTTCCAACAGATAAAGAAAAAAGAGCACGAACTATAGAATGGCTAATGTTTCAAATGGGTCATATTGGTCCAATGATGGGTCAAGCCAATGTCTTTTTTAGATATTTTCCTGAAAAGCTCCAACCTGCTATTGATAGATATCAAAATGAATGTAGAAGACTCTTTGAAGTCCTTGATAATAATTTAAAGAACAATGAATGGGTTGCTGGCGAATACTCCATTGCCGATATTGCAAATTGGTGCTGGGTTAGAACGCACAACTGGTCAGGGGTTTCTATAGATGGTTTAGAGCATCTAGATAGATGGAAAAATGCAATGTATGAACAGCCTGGGATGAAGGCTGGCATTAAAGTACCAGTTCCTGTAGAGAACATATTAAAAGATGCTGAAAAAGCTGAAGAGTTTTCAAAAAATACTGAAGGAATAGTTACTAAGTAAAGAACAAATTTCTATTTTTATAACGGGTAATTACTTATTTCTTGTAAATAAATTCCTAAAAAATGGCCATACCCAAATAATTTTTAAGAAATGTTTTGGGGAAAGCCTGCTCATAAGGTCATAAAAATGCGCATCGGCTCCAATCAAGATACGTTTATTTTTCTTTTTAATATTTTTTATTATTACTTTAGCGGCATATTCAGGCGATGATGGAGCATTGTTTTTAAATTGATCTGCCGCTTCTTCAATAGTTGATGCATTTGCACCAAAAATAGCAGCACCTGCATCATCAGCCTCAAAGCTCTTGAATTTTGATGCATGGTATATGTTTGTTCCAATGTGTCCTGGGAACACACAATAAACCTCAACTGGTGATTCATCCATTTCCATTTCTAGAGCCAGGGACTCAGTAAATGCTTTGACACCAAACTTTCCAACGTTATAAATAGATTGTTTCGGGACACTAAAAAGGCCAAAAATTGATGAAGTATTAACAATTGCTGATACTGGTCTTTTTTGAAGATGGGGTAGAAAAACAGTGCTCATCTGAATAACTGAATTAAGGAGGATATCCATACCAAAATTCCAATCATCCTCATCAACTTCATCAACAGTTCCAACCACCGATAAGCCTGCATTATTAAAAATAATATCAATATTGTTATGCAGTTCAATTATCTTATCTGGAAGTTCATTTATCCTATCTTTATCTCTTAGATCAAAGTTATGTGTTGAAACAGAAATATTTTTTGAGCTTAAAAGAGACTTTGTCTCTTCAAGTGTTTCATTATTCCAATCAACTAGCGCTAAGTTACACCCCTCCTCAGCAAGCTGAAGAGCCAATGCGCGACCTATTCCAGATCCAGCACCAGTTATTAAGGCAACTTTATTATTAAAATCTTTCATATAGAAATTCTTATTAACTTATTCTAAGTCTAAAGCGAATTCTTTTAAAATCTTTAGATCAACTAACTTAAGGACTTTTTTATTTGTTCTTCTTAAATATATCTTTGGAGCACATCCATTTTCATATGCCTCTTTCCACCTCAGTGCACAAACACACCATGAGTCCCCTTCTTTTAAACCAGGAAAATTGAATTCAGGTCTAGGAGTAATTAAATCATTTCCTTGGTCAAAGGAAAATTGTAAAAATTTATCATTTATAAGACAGCAAACTATATGAAGCCCTTGATCATATTCATTAGTATTACAAAAACCATCTCTAAAAAAACCAGTTATTGGATCTGAGCAGCATTCGTGAAGAACTTCATCAAAAATATTTAATTGGTTCACTTCTTGTCCATTGCAGACAATTGATTAGCGGTGTCAACTATGGAATCTTTAGCGGATATATAATCCCAATCAAATAGAGATTTTGCTCTAGATTTATCGGTATCAACTCTTTTACCTAATGATTTAGTGACTCCCGAAAGCTCCTTAACAAATATAGCAAGTATCTTTACTAACCAGTTTGGCATCTGTTTAGTAGGTGATTTTTTAAATCCTGCATCATTTAGAATTCTGCCAACATCGACAAAGAACATCTCTGACTCACTTACAATAATACGTTTATTATTAGTAGACTCATTTAACATTGAAAAAATGTGAGCTTTTGCTACATCCCTGACATCCACATAACCCATATGAGTTGCTGGACATGCAGGAAGTTCACCATTTATTAACTTAGAAACTAGCGAATTTGAAGTACCTATATCGCTTGTGAGCATTGGGCCAAAAACACCAACTGGATTTATAACAGTAAAATCAAATCTTTTATCACTAGACAAAGTATCTAAAAAATCCCAAGCTGCCTTTTCTGCCAAAGTTTTACTTTTAGCATAGGGAGTAATGCCTGAATCTTCTCCAGTATTTGACCAGTCAGATTCATCATATATCTTTGATTTTTCATGTCCATACGCAACAGCTGCAACTGAAGAAGTTAAAACAACTTTTTTAACATTATTCCTTGAACATGCATCTAAAACTCTCAAGGTTCCATCTACAGCAGGTCTAATAAGAACATCTTCATCACTTGGAACTTCTAATATAAAAGGTGAGGCAACATGTAAAACATATTCACAACCATTTACCGCCTCATCCCAACCACTGTCTTCAAGTAAGTCGCAGATATGAAATTCAAGATTTTGATCTAAATTTGGGTATTGATTCATAGCTTTTTTAATTTCATCAATTCTTGATTCTGATCTAATTGTTGTTCTTACGACATACCCCTTTTCTAGAAGTTGATCGATACAATGAAGAGCAATAAATCCGGAACCACCGGTTACTAATACTTTTTCCATAAAGGTCTCCTTTATTTTTTACTCAAGTTTTTCAGATCAAAATATAGATAGACAGCTCCAAATAAGATGAACGCACCAAAGAAATATAGTGCTAATGTCTGGGCTGTTTCCATATCAAGCCTCTCTGTTTGATATAAAAAAAGAATTACTGATGTTGAAAAACCAAGAATAACTAAAACTATTGTTGATATTAATTTGTTCTTGTTCATATGTAGATATTATAGTTAATTACTGCAAATAAAACTCATATCTATATATATTTAATGCTATCAAGATTAAAATAAACAAACTTTGGAGAACAAATGGATAAATTAGTATTAATATCTGGCTCAAGTAGAGGTCTTGGTGCTGCTATGGCAAAGTCTTTTTCCGAGGCTGGTTATAAAGTAGCTATTAACTTCTTTAAAAGTGAAAAAGAAGCAAAAAGCTTGTCTGAAAGTCTTCCGAATCAATCTCATATCTTTAAATGTGATGTTTCAAGTAAAGATGATGTTGACGCTATGTTAGAGAGTATCAAAGAAGAATTTGGGCATCATCCCTCCATATTAGTGAATAATGCAATGACTTCCTATGTCTTCAATGGTGATGATAGAAAAAAAGCAGAATCCATCTCTTGGGATGAAATACAGGATCACCTGAATGTGACTCTTAAAGGATCTTTAAATTTAATTCAGGGTCTTATTCCAGATATGAAAAACGAATCTTTTGGAAGAATTATTAACGTTGGAACAAACTTAGTTCAGAATCCTGTTGTTCCTTATCATGATTACACAATAGCAAAAGCAGCTCTTTTAGGTTTAACAAGAACATTTGCAAAGGATTTAGGTCCAGATGGAATAACTGTGAACATGCTTTCGGGTGGCTTGCTCAAAGTAACAGATGCAAGTTCTGCAACACCGGATTTTGTTTTCGATGCAATTGCTGAAATGACTCCGCTTCAAAAAGTTACGACAATTGAAGATTTTTCAGATGCGGCCTTATTTTTTGCTTCTGATCAATCTCGATCAATAACAGGTCAAAATCTTACTGTTGATGGTGGCTTAACATTTAACTAATGCAAAATAACGAATCTTTATCAGAATCCGATATTAATAGAATCATAGAGATGGCGTGGGAGGATAGAACAACCTTTGATGCTATTGAATCTCAATATGGCCTCAAGGAACAAAAGGTTAAAGAATTAATGAGAGAACATTTAAAAAGTTCCTCATATAAGTTGTGGAGAAAAAGAGTATATGGAAGAAAAACTAAACATCTCTCTAAAAGAGATTTCACAGTAGGTAGGCATAAATCTTATGATCAAAATAAGTTTTAAATTCTTAATAGTTCTCTCTTACATGTCTTCATTCATTGTTGCTGATGACTTTAAGGCCAAAGCTAAATTTAAACCACAATATCCAAAATCCGCATATGTAAAAAGAATAAGCGGTTATGCTGTTGTAGATTTTTTAATTAATGAGAAAGGAAGAACTGAACAACAATCTATATCTTCAGCAAAGTGTTTCAATTTGATCGATAAAAATGGAAATTATTTTTGGTATGACTTTGAAAATAGTGAGATCAAGCCTGCCTATGATTGTAAGTATTTTGACTTTAAAGCCTTAAAGGCCTCAAAACAGCTTATCTATGAGAATTTTGTAGGAAAGCCTATTGAACATTCATATAGATATAACTTTAGACATTGGAGCCTTATTAAAGTTGACAGCGTTATCGATCTTGAGAGCGGTGATTTTGTTTTAAAATAATTTATTCCTTATCTTTTTTTAAATCTCCTAGTGAATCTAAATATTCTTTATTCATATAATTTACCGGATTAAAAGGATAGTCTCTAAAGCTTTTAAGAGGCTGACCTAGTCCCATAAATCCTTTTATCCTTGCTTCTTTTACTTTATCAAAATCTATTTCTGCTTCTAATATTTTATTCTCTTGGTTAGCTTTATCTATTACAGAGCCTTCAAAATCACATATAAGTGACTTGCCAACACCCTGCTCTCCACTACCATTCAAGTCAACGTAATAGCATTGTTGTTGAGCAGCAGTAGCTTGCACCATTACTGTCTCTATATCTCTATCTTTAGTAGGTGTCATAGTTGGATTAATAATTAGTTCAGCACCTGCTATTGCAAGAGCTCTTGCTGTTTCTGGAAACCAAAGGTCGTAACAAATATGAATTCCTATATTTCCCTTATTTTCAAAATTAAAAACACAAATTTCATCACTTGAATCTACATCAATTTCATAAGGAAGCCATGGATAAATCTTCTTAGCCTTTGCAATTATTTCACCATCCCTATTAAAAACTGGTGATACGTTAAATATCTTATGTCCATCTTCTTCATAAAAGGTTCCGGGTATTAAAAAAATAGAATTATTTTTTGCAAATTCAGAAAAGATTTTTTCATACTTTCTTAAGGGATGATTACAGTTCTTTGCTCCAGCTCCTCCAACTGCAAGCTCACTAAGAATAATTAGATCTAAATCATCTCTTCTTTTTATCAAGTCATCTAACTGATTTAAAAGAAAATCTAAATTATCAGTTTTATTTAATTGAAGTTGAAGTGCTGCTAATTTTATTTTATTCATTATTGATTTTTGAAGATTGTTGGCTTGCATACACTGCGAGCACGCATCCAAGAAGTAATCCAAAGGTAGCAAGATTTATAATTACACTAAAGCCATAATCGATTATTAGAAATGAAGCTATTAGAGGACCACTTGCTAGTCCAATTTTTGAGACAAAGCCAGCCAATGCTGCCATTTGACCATATTTATCAAAAGTTGCTGCTAAACCTAATAGATATGGAATGACAAAACCCCAAGTGATTCCTGTAACAGAGTTAGCAACAAAGTAAATTGTTATATTTTCTGAGAAATTTAATAAGTACGTAAATAAAGAGGCTATGGTGAAACCAAACAATAAAGGCAAAGTCCTGCCAAATCGAGTAGCTATAAGATAAGCAAAGGCACCTCCAGAGATTGAAATAATATTTGCAATTGTTAAAAGATTGCTAATTTCATTGTTAGTAAGATCAATGTCTTTGCCTAGCTCAAATGCAAAATCTGCAACACCCATATTTGATGCTTGAAATAAAAATAAGCTCATTAAACATATGCCTAATAGAGCCTTAGAGTGAAGTGATAATACTCCTGAGCTACTAACAGTTTCTCCTTTTTCTTTTGGGTCAGGAATAAGTGGAAGTATCAACAATGTCATAATGCTAAATGTAATTAAAACGAAGAAAACAGCACTATAGCCAAAAGCATCAACAAGTCTTGGCACTGTGAATATCCCAATGCTCCCAAAAGAATATTGAACAACCATTAGCATACCAAATACTCTATCTGGGAATGATGTTCTAGCTATAACAGATAAACCAATTCCAACTAAAAAACCGCCAATTGTTCCGTGAAGAAACCTTATCAAGATTAATAAATTAGCATTTGGTATTTGCGATGAAATAATATCAATTGAAATTAAAATGAATAGCAGTGTATATGCTGACTTTCTCCATATAAGTTTTTTAATGAATATAGCTGCCAGCAAACCTCCAAAAGCTGCACCATACTTATTCGCACTTACTATGAAGCCAGCTGCATCTCTTTCAATACTCAAACCATCTACAAATGCAGACAAGAATGAACCACCTAAATTCACATAAAATAATCCAGCAGTTGCCAGAATTGATAGAAAAAAAGCATTTAAGAGACTATCTTGATGAATATTTCTTAACATAATGGTTTGATGTTGTGAGCCGCGTATACTGCAGAATACCATGAGAAAGTAAAATTATCGCTAAAGTAGTAATACATCATTGAGTTAGGTAAAAAAACTACAGTTATTCCTCCAAATCCTGACATAAAAGGAATCATTAAATCCTCCTTACATCCAAATATATTTTTATCGAATCTAGCAGCCCAAAATCCATTATTATAAAAAATATCAGATTGCATAATAGCTAGTAATCCTTTATCTTCGGTGCGTTGCAGTCCTTCATCTAAAAATTCTTTTGAAAAATATTTAATTCTTTCTGGAGATTGAAAAAGTGAATTTAATTTAATTAGATCATCTCGTTGGAGAAACATTCCCCATCCAGTGTATGGCTGATTTCTAATATCATTTGTTCTTCTAATATATTTGATTTTTTCACTGAAATTATGATGATTAAATATAGGAACTAACAAATCATCAAAAAAATCATTTTCTTTTTTATCAGATAATAAATTATTTAGAGATGTACCAATTAAATAGGTATCCGAAGTGTGATAAACAAACGTTGTCCCTGGTTTTTTCTTTTTTGGATAGTTGTTACATGCAAAATCTACTTTTTCTTCATGACTTAGCTTATTAAAAATGAAATTTACGGATGCAAGACTATCTTCATCACCATAGTGAATTAATGATTTATATTGGCCGGTTGCCATATCTGAAAGATTTTCAATTGTTACATCCTTCCATTTATTTTTTGAACAAGCAGATACAAGATCATTTATCTTGATATCTACAATTGATCCATATTTTTTTTGATAAGCTGCAATTCCTAAAGATCCACTTATAGTTTTTGTGAGTGAATATGCAGGCAACAACAGGTTGTCGCAGAATGGATAATTACCTGATCTAGTTAAGCATGGCCCTATAAAATGCTCCTCGCCATCAAAAAATCCATATGCAGTAACTTCGTTTGCATTGAATGCATCTGAATCAGCAAAGGATCCTCTAAAAATAGATGGATATTTTTCATATAAATCATCCATAGATTTTTTATTTTGAGTATCGGTAATAAATTCATTGTCATTGTCATTAGTTTCAAAAAAAGAATCGAAAATAGCTACATAATTAAATTGAAAATAGGCACAGGTTTCGCTTGATATTTGAAATATACTTTGAGAAATTTCATTAATAGAATTCAAGACAAATAATAAAACTCCATTATGAGAACAATTTGCATGTTTTTGAATTAAGGTAAACGGTGCGGAAACATAGATATGATCCTCTCTAGACCATGCCATTCCATCAGAAAAACTTAAATCCCAAAATTTATCATCCGTTTCAATAATTTTTTTGTTGTGAACAATTACATTCTGACCTTGTATTGATAAATCCAATTTAAAATCAGGAAACTTTAAAAATAAATCTTCATTTTTCCTATTTTTAAATGTTTTTTCATCTCTAATAACATCATAACCAATACCCTTTGGATATGAGTTAATATAAAAACTTCCAGAGAGATTTTTGTAATTTATATTTTTTGATTCAGTGAGGATATAGTCAAAATTTATAGGTGATGTTAAGGGTTTTTCACCCCATAAAATTTTGCCCAAATCTTGTGAATAAAGAAATGGGCAAAGAATTAGTAAGAAAAATAATCTATACAAAGAGTATTAGAAAGATTTCTCTATTGATATTCCAACTGTTCTTGGAAGAGCAATAAATTCTCTATCGTTACTTCCATAAAAACCTTCTGCTGGGTTTGGTCCGAATGATTCGCTTTTGAACATTCCAGTTACACCACGCTCGTTCATTAAGTTTTTAACAAATAAGCTTACATACATATCATCATTGAAGAATGTTGCAGACACATCACCGATCGTGAATGAGTCTAGCTGCTGTGAGTAACCAACATTAGTGCTTAAATGATTTTTCATATCACTTTGATAATACATATTTGCTCTATGAACAACACCCCATCCGTTTGTGAAATAATGAGTATATGCTAACCCAGCATTAAACATGTCCTCTGGGGTTCCAGGTAAGCCGTCACCTTGTGGTGCATAAACTGTTGGAACAGATGCAGGTGTTACAAGATCTGCTCTTAAATCAGATTTATTTCTAGCATAACCAAGATCCCAATCTAAACTACCAACTGTACCTTTCAATTCAATATCTAAACCAGTGGTCTGAGCTTCATCACCATTTATTACCGCATAGAAGCTGTAATTTGGTGTATCGGTATTTAATTGAGGATTATTCCAATCAACTCTATAAACACTGATGTTGTAATAAACATCTTTTTTACTAACACCCTTAGTTCCAAACTCAAGATTCAGAACTGAATCAGAATCAAAAGGAACCCAACCGGCTTCCTCAGTAAAAGTTCCTTCAGTAGGAACCGCATTCACTCCGCCTCTTCTAAATCCTTCTGAAAGCGTTGCATACCAAGTCTGATTCGATTTCGGCATGTAAGCTAAATTTAACTTATATAAAGTATCCGATTCTTGATTGTCGTGATCACCAGTTGATGGTCCAAGACCATACAAAGCAAAACTCATATCTGAGGTACCGCCAGCATTAAGTGAAAAGTGCCTAAAACCAAAAGTCACATCAAAAACATCAGACGCATGATAAGTAAGTTCTCCGTATGCTGCTTTTTGTCTGACTGTTTCAGAAACACGGTAATCAAAATCTGTTTCCAATGGATCAACTACGTAATCAATGCCATAGTAATATCCGTTCCAAGCATTAGTTCCTTTTATCATAGTTTGTTGTTTTCTAGTAAGTTGCTCTTTTTGCATAAAAAATCCAAGAACATAGTCAACGACATCAGATTTTTCAGAAATTAATCTAACTTCAAGAGTCTTACCACTATTGTTATACTGTCTATTTGCTGCAACATATGGTCTAGGTGGTACTGCAAAAATACCCCCAACATCAAAGTCAGAGTAGTATCCAGCTATATCGCTAGTTAAGAATCCGCCATTAGCAAAGAATCCAGTATTATCAGTGATGCTCTCAGATTCTCTCTCATAATTTGAAAGTGATACCTCTAAATCAGCTACTGATCCGTCAAAGTTAAGTTCAACTGTATTAAGAGTTACTTCTCTCATTGATGGTTCAAGCATTACAGCTCCGTTGTCATAGCTTCCATATGTTGATGTTGAATAACAGTCTGTAGCTGTTAGATCAACACATGAATCATTAAGAACATATCTTGTTCCAGTAGAAGGCGCTCTTCTTCCTCCAACCATGTCTTCTTGAGTTGTTGATGTAATTAAAAGCTCAAGATTGTCAGAAATATCCACAAGAACTTTGTGTCTAAAGAATTCAACATCAACGGTATCAGCATCCTTAACTCCATTAATTACAGGAGGTGAAGTCATAAAGTCTAGTGCTGTTCCAAAGCCATTCTTAAGTGATGGCACTCCTGTAGATCCACTTATCAGCCCTATTCCATAAGGATCAAATGCTGGTAAATCAGTTACCTCATGAACATTAACGTAATCTGTAATTCCAGGATAATCAGCTTTTGATGAAACGAATCTATATGCAATATTGCTTAAAACAGGCACATTAATGACAACATCAACATTGTCTCCAATATCATCAGAGCCCTTAACCTGACTTGCTGTAAAATTAACCTTTGAGGAAAAACCATCAAAAGAAGGTTTATTTGTTATATATCTAACAGTTCCTCCAAGTGCTCCAGAACCATATAGCGTTGATTGAGGCCCTCTTAAAACCTCCACTCTATTAAGATCTTTTAAGAGAAAGTTTGCAAAAACCGGGGTTTTGTCTACATAAGTTGAAACTGCTGCTGCAGCACTAACTGGATAATCTTGTAATGCATTTGAATCAACGTTAAGACCTCTTATTCTTATATTGTTAACAGTTCCAGCATTCCTTGACCCTCTGTCTATAGTGCTAATACCCGCAAAACTTCTTAGAAGTTCTGCAGTATCTTGAATACCTTTTGAATCAATATCAGATCCTGATACAGCAGAAATATTGTATGGAACTTCAAAAATTGAAGTTTCTCTTGAAGTGGCTGTAACAACAACCTCCTCTATATCATTTCCACTGTCCTCATCACTCTCTTGAGCAATTAAAGATATATTAAAAAAGAAAACTGGTAATAATAGATACTTAAAAAATTTCATAACTTCCTCTATAAATGACTAAAAATTTACTGTGATTATAGTATTTTGGCTTAAATATGACAAAATAAAACAGGTATGAACTCAAATTATTTCATAGCAGCATGTCAAATTGTACTCTTGGTGGGTCTTCTATTCTTTGGGATTGAGTATTTTCTGCTTGGCTTAGGTTGTTTTGTCATGGGCTTTAGCTTCTTTACATTGGTAAATAATCAATCAGGCTCAAAGGGAATTACTGAACCTTATAAAGGAAAAAGCGGAAAGACCTATACCGCCAAGCAGGATAGAGAAGAACATATAGTCTAATTTAAATAGTTTTTGGGAAACTAAAGAATTTTTCAATTAGAGGAATAAAAAACTCTAATGGTTCTGTGTCATATTCTGGATCAAAAGCTGCTTGATCCCACTCATCAGTAAATTGCCTAGCTTTTTCATACCATGACTCTTTTTCATAGTTTTTTCTTAGATCTCTTGGTTTACCTAAATAATGATAATAATGCTCACCTTGAAAGTCTTGATGAGTGCGAATTATGTTGTAGGCATCGTCACTTACATAAGGTTTTATAATCTCTGCACAGATTTGTCCATGATTTGGAACATTTACAACCTTCCCCATGTCATGAATTAAGCTTATTAAAACCATCTCATCATCTGCACCAGCTCTTTTTGCCATTGTTGCAGTTTGGAGAGCATGATGTAATTGATTAGTCCCAAAACCCAAAGAGAGCCCTTCAAGCTGTTTAAGCATTTCTATAACTCTTGCTGGCATATCCATGATATGCGGTGCATGTTCTTGACTAATATGCTCCCACTCTTCCTTGGTGCCATCTGACATTTTTGTAAACATATTATTATTAGATCATATAAGAAAATGAAAATTCAAATTTTTTTAAAAATTATTAGGTCTATAAACATATGCTAATATACTAAGAATGCTTTATATCGTATTAGCAACAATGTTTATGTATTTGATACATTTGATGCTTCCTACCCTGCTCACTTTTAGAAATAATCCAGATTATTCAAATGTGAAACAACTAATTAATAGAGATACGAATATTCCCAATCATGTAATTAGAATTCATGCGGCAACTGAAAATTTAAAAGAAAGTTTACCTATTTTCTTTGCATGCGCTGTTCTTTCAATTGTAATTGGTGTTGACTCTTTCGTTTATGCTCTTTGCTGGATAATTTTTAGAATAGCTTATGTTTTTTGCTATGTTTACAAACTTAATCCTTACAGAAGTATAGTCTGGATGGGATCAATAGTTTGTTTGGTTCTGATGGCTATAAATCTAATTTAGTAAAGAATCTAAGGCTTCTCTTACTAAAATATTTGGAACGTCTTTATTATCAATATTCAAACCGTCTTTTAGATACTGATTCTCATTTAAAGCTTGATCAATTCCTTTGTTAGTTAATTCATGAATATAGCTAATTGTGGCTCTATTTAATGCATTGCTTGCTGTTAATGGAACAGCACCAGGCATATTAGTTACACAATAGTGAACTATACCTTTATGGATAAATGTTGGATCATCATGAGTGGTTGGGGAAGAAGTTTCAAAACATCCTCCTTGATCAATAGAGATGTCAACCATGACCGCTCCAGGTTTAACTGCATCAAGCATATTGTCTGTAACCACTTTTGGAGCATTTTTTCCAAGGGAGTAAACAGAACCTAATATTAAGTCTGAATCTTTTATGGAATCAGCAATAGAGTCTGGGGTGGAAACAATATAATTAATTTTTTCATCACCATATTTAGATTTTAATTGCGACAGTCTTTGTTCGGATAAATCAATTAAGTTCACTTCAACACCATTATTAACAGCTTTTTGCAGTGACTCTTCGCCGGCAACTCCACAGCCTATTATGGTTACTAAACCCAAATCTAATCCATCTAATGTGCCTATAAGAACTCCTCTACCTTTGTTTTGTTTTAACAAAAAGTAATTACCAACATTAAAAGCTATCTGGCCTGCAATTGCGCTCATCGGTGCCAAAAGTGGAAAAGTATTATCAGGGCTAGTGACTGTTTCGTAAGCAATGCCCCTCACTCCGGTATCGATAAGTTTTTTTGCTAATGATGGATTGCCAGCAAGATGCAAGTATGTAAAAAGCGTTATATCTGAATTTAGATATTGAACCTCTGACTCCATAGGTTCTTTTACTTTTACAATTAGCTCTGATTTTTCATAAACCTCGGCAGCTGTATTCAGGATTTTTGCTCCAGCTGCTTCATATTTTTCATTTGTAAAACCGATTTCTTTTCCGCAATTAGTTTCCACAAACACCTCATGTCCGTTTGCAGAAATCTCTGAGACTGAATCTGGAGTTAATCCAACTCGGTGTTCATTATTTTTAATCTCTTTTGGTAAACCTACAATCATTTTAAAAGTCCTTGTTTTATAAGTTCGTCCATGGTTTTCTTAAGAGATTCTTCAACAATGTCAAACATATCATTTATTTGAGAGTCGGTAATAATCAAGGGTGGACAAAAAGCGATTACATCTCCTATTGCCCTAACAATTAAACCATTATCTTTCGCATGATCTGCAAAAATCTTCCCAGCAACACCTTTTTTTTCAAATCCTTTATTAGAATTTTTCTCTGAAACAAACTCCATTGCTCCAATAAGACCAATTCCTCTAGTGTTACCAACGAGATCATATTGATCACATTTTTTTAGTCTTTCAGTGAAAGTTGGACTAACTTTATTGACATGTTCTAGCATGTTGTCTCTCTCATAAATTTCTAGAGTCTTAACGGCAACCGCACATGCAACTGGATGACCTGAGTAAGTATATCCATGGCCAAAAATACCTAGCTCATCACTTTTTTGAGCAACAATATCGTAACAATCATCTGAGATAATCACTGCGCTTATTGGTAGATAAGATGATGAAAGAGCTTTCGCAACAGTTATTGAAACTGGTTTCATATTAAAAGTATCGGCACCCCAAACATTACCAGTTCTTCCAAAACCACAAATGACTTCATCATCAATTAATGGAATTTCATACTTATCAAGAATCGGCTGGATAGTTTCAAAATAATTTTTGGGAGGGATAATTACACCACCAGCTCCCATTAAGGGTTCAGCAAACATTGCGGCAATAGTCTCCGGATCTTCATTATTAATATGATTTTCTAAATCTTCACCAAGCCTCTTAACAAATGATTCCTCTGATTCGCCTTCATGCTTATTCATAAAATAATGAGGTGACATTGCATGAGAAAAATGATTTTGAGGTAAATCAAAATTACCATGAATTGTTGGTAGGCCTGTTAATGAAGACGTTGCAAGAGTTACGCCATGATAAGCCTGAATTCGAGAAAGAAACTTTTTCTTCTTGGTTTTTCCAAGTGCGTTATTGATATACCAAAATAGCTTAATTTGGGTATCGTTTGCATCAGATCCAGAGCTACCAAAAAATACCTTTGCATTTTCAAATGGTGATAAATCAACTAATTTTTCTGCAAGCTCAATTGCAGGCTCATGACTTTTAGAAGCAAATAAATTTCCATAAGGAAATTTCTTAAATTGCTCCATGGCTGCATCTGCTAATTCCTCGTTTCCATGACCTAATGCATTACACCAAAGTCCTGCCATACCTTCTATATATTTATTTCCGTCAGTGTCATATACGTAAATACCATCACCTCTCTCTAAAATGAATGGTCCAGATTCTTTATGGGCAATAAGGTTAGTATTTGGATGAAAGAGAAAATCTTTATCTTTTTTTGATAATTTTTCTGTGAGACTGTTTGGCCTAGACAATTTTATTTCCCTTAAATAGTGTAAGTGAATTATACATAATTTATACTTATCGAGAACACAAAAAAACTATGAAAATTCTTCTATATGTAATTCTCTTCCTTGCTTTAGTCGTATCAATTTTTATTCTCCCGAAAGCTTTAAGAGTTCACAAAGTAAAAACCTTGTATGACAAAGATAAAATTGTTTATAACTTTGTAAATATGGATAAAATATTTCCTTCGAGAAATATTAAAGCCTCTGAAAATCCAGAGCCTATTAAGAGAAATATTCAAGCTTTACCAGAGACATTTTCTTTTGAAGGAGAGACGAAAAATCTTCAAGAATATTTAGATTACTTCTGGTCAGATGGAATGATTGTTATTCATAAAGATGAGATAGTTTATGAAAACTATTGGCTTGACAATAACGAGTCTAAAAAACATATTTCATGGTCAGTAGCGAAGTCATTTATATCTGCTCTTGTTGGTATAGCTTTTGAGGAAGGATTGATTGATTCTCTTGATGACCCCATAACTAAATATCTAGATGACTTCAAGAATACAGGTTATGAGGGTGTATCTATTAAAGATATTCTTCAAATGTCTACAGGTGTTCTTTTTAATGAAGACTATGCAGATTATGACTCTGATATTAATAGATTTGGACGAGCAATTGCTACTGGCACATCAATGCGTGATTTTTCAAGGACTTTAACTAGAGAAAAAGAGCCAGGAACTTATATGCATTATGTGAGTATTAATACTCAGGTGCTCGGTTTCCTCCTCCAAGAAGTGACAAATAGATCTATTTCAGAATATTTGTATGAAAAAATCTGGAATCCTCTAGGAATGGAAGACTCTGCATATTTTATTTTAGATGATGTGGAGGATGAGCTTGCTCTTGGAGGCCTAAATGCTACCTTGAGAGACTATGCTAAGTTTGGTTTGCTATACCTCCAAAAAGGTAGGTGGAATAATTCGCAGATTCTTTCTAAGCAGTGGATTGCAGATTCTCATAAAACTGATGCAGAACATCTAGTTCCTGGAGTAAGAGAAACATCTTCTAATCCCTGGGGCTATGGTTATCAATGGTGGGTGCCTGGTTTTCCAAATACTGATTACACTGCATCGGGTGTATACAATCAATATATTTATATAGATCCTGAATCTGAAATAGTAATTGCTAAGACTTCATCAAATTATAAATATACGTCCGAGTTGCAGTGGTCAAAAGATATGCATATAGCAATGTTTAGATCTATAGCTCAGTATATTAATTCTAAAGATTAAAATGACAAATAAACATTATGATGCTGTTGTTGTTGGTGGTGGTCATAATGGATTAGTTTGTTCGTTCTATCTTGCAAATGCTGGACTTAAAGTGAAAGTTCTAGAGAGAAGAAGCATAGTTGGAGGTGCAGCAGTAACAGAAGAATTTCATCCAGGATTTAAAAATTCAACTGCTAGCTACACAGTAAGTTTATTAAATCCAACAGTTATTAAAGATATGCACTTAAAGGAAAATGGACTAGAAATCATAAAAAGACCAATTTCTAACTTTCTTCCAATCAATGATTCAGAATATCTGAAAGTTGGAGGATCTCTTGAATCTACCCAAAAGGAATTTCGAAAGTTTTCAGAGAAGGACGCAAATATTTTGCCTGAATATTACAGACGTATAGAAAATGTCGCAGATGTTTTAAGAGATTTAACTACAAAAACACCTCTTAATTTAAAAGGCGGTTATATCAATATAGCTAAAACAATTTTTGATCTTGTGCCTATAGCAAGAAAAACAAATGAGCTTCAAGAAGATCTTTTTAATTTGTTTACAAAAAGTGCAAAAGATTTCTTAGATTCTTGGTTTGAAAGCGATCATATAAAGGCTTGTTTTGGTTTTGATTCAATAGTGGGCAATTACGCAAGTCCAGAGACTCCTGGCTCAGCTTATGTTCTTCTTCATCATGTATTTGGAGAAGTTGATGGTGAAAAAGGAGCATGGGGACACGCGGTTGGAGGTATGGGATCTATTACACAGTTAATGAAAATTGCATGTGAAGAAAAAGGTGTCGAAATCTCTACAAATGCTCCTGTAGAAAAAATTCTTATCAAAAATAATAAAGCAAATGGAGTTATGCTTGAGGATGGTACACAAATATTCGCTGATAAAGTTATATCAAACCTCAATCCAAAACTGCTATTTAAAAAACTTGTTGATGAAAATGCTGTTGAACAAGAATATCGAAGAAAGATATTGAATTATAAATGTGGTTCAGGAACATTTAGAATGAATGTTGCTTTATCAGAACTCCCAGATTTTAATTGCCTTCCCGGGAAAGAAATTAGCGAGCATCATAAATCAGGAATAGTAATTGCCCCTACCCTAACCTATATGGATCAAGCTTTTACCGATGCTAAACAGTATGGTTGGTCCAAAAACCCAATTGTTGAAATGCTAATACCGTCAACTGTTGATTCCACTCTTGCACCTGAAGGTAAATATGTTGCTTCTTTATTTTGCCAACAATTTGCACCAACACTTCCCGATAATAAATCTTGGCATGATGAAAAAGCTAACGCAGCAAATACAGTTATTGAAACTGTTAATAAGTTTGCGCCAAATTTTAAAGAATCAATTTTAGGAATGTCTATCCTATCTCCACTAGATCTTGAGGAAAAACTTGGACTTGTTGGCGGTGACATAATGCATGGCGTTATGTCGCTCGATCAAATGTGGGCTGCTAGACCAGTTTTTAATTATGGAGATTATAAAACTCCTGTTAAGAATCTTTTTATCTGTGGTTCAGGCACTCATCCTGGTGGAGGCGTAACCGGCCTTCCAGGTAAAAATTCATCAAGAGAAATACTTAAGGCATAAAAAAACCCAGGACAAGCCTGGGTTTTTTTCAGAAATCTTATATTAAGAGTCTGATACTGCTGCTGCCCAAATTACAACACCAAATGCAGTCTTATTAACTAAGTCCGCTAAGTTGTAAATAATGTTCAGAGCTTCAGAACTACCCATTAGATAACCGATAGGGTAAATAGCCCAACCTACAAGAACAATCATTCTAATAGATTTGAAAGCCATTTGTGAGGCTGCATTTCCACTTGATGCATTAACGTTGGCAGCTTCGCCAGCGAAGATCAAGTAAATAATGTAAGCCCAACCGACCATACCAATTACGAATGCAGGCATTTTTGCCATGTATCCAGCTTCACCCATGTATCCACCGATTAACATAACCAATGAACCAACAAGCAATTTCCAGAATAAGCTTGCGCTTACGCTAGTAACAGCTGCTAGGATGAGGTAGAACTCCACTATTTGAAGTGGAACAGTAATCAACCAGTCAATATATCTGTATACAGTTGGAGAATCTCCAGTTGTAATCCAAACACCTCTCATATAGAGATAGTGCCAGAATGCAACACCTGTAACTAAAGCAGCAACAGTCAATGAAGTCTTCCACTTACCTCTTACATTGTCTCTTTCAGCAAGAAAGAAAACTGTAGAAGCAAGCATGATTGCTGTAGCAAGCCAAAAAGAAATACCGACGAAGTCGTCTTGTGCTAGTGCGTATTCCATTTAAACCTCCTCTAAGTTTAATATTGAAATTTCAACATTGTCCCCCTACTAAAATACTTTAAAAAGTATTCCAATTTGAGAATAACGGATCAAATATATCCAATACTTATGGCAAATTCAAATTTTGTTAAAAAATCGATCTTTAATACTTGACAAGTCCAGTCAATTTATCTCTACAAGAATTTTGCAAAATCTTCTAGATCTTCTCGAGGTGTTCTGTAACTATTTATGGCATGCTCTTCATTGGGATATCCAAGAGCTATTCCACACCACAAAATCTCAGATTCACTGAAATTTACTATTTTTTGAGCAGTTTCCGGATACATTGACCAGCTTTCTTGTAAGCATGTGCCCAATCCAAAATCCATAGAAGATAAACATATGTTTTGAATGAAATGACCAACGTGACCCCAACCATTTAAATCAACCTCTTTTTCAACTGTTACTAACATTCCAACTGGTGCGCCAAAAAATGAGAAATTTTGTTTTAGTTGGTTTAATCTTCCCTCAACATCTTCTTTACCAATTTCCAGGGCACCATACATAAGCCTACCGCACTCTTTTACCCTATTTTTAAGATGATCTGACATTGGCTGAGGATAAATATTAAAGTTTGGAGTTTCACTCACACCATTATCTAAGTTAGATAAAACCGAAGTTTCTAGTTCTTTCATTAAATCTTGGCTTAATACATAGATTTTCCAGGGCTGCGTATTGCCGCCTGAGGGTGCAAATCTAGAAATATTAAGGATATTTTCAATAATTTCTCTTGAAACTTCTTTATTTTTAAAAGATCTTATCGATTGACGGGCTTGAATTGCATCTAATATGTTCATTTTTTCCTTTATTAACAATATTTTTAGTGTAAATAAAAGCCGTAATATTATTGGCTTTTACTAATTTATAGATATATTATATGCATATATCGCATAGTTAATTACTTATTAAACATTAAGGGGGATAAATTATGGATAATTTTAAAAGAATAGCTCTCGCTTTTCTGGCGACAGCTGTGTTTACAAGTTTTAACGACGTTACTGCTCAAGAAGTTGAAGTTGAGGAAGTTGTTGTTACTGCTACAAGAAGAGAGGAATCACTTCAAGACGTTGCTCTTTCAGCTCAAGCTTTAACTAGCGAAGATTTGGAAGCTCAGCAGGTTACTGAAATGTATGACCTTGGTGAATTAACACCAGGTATTACCTTCTCTCCAGCAATTGGTTCTGGATACTTCATCGGTATTAGAGGAAGTGCTACTGAAGCAATTGGTGCATCTAGTGTTGGATCAGTTCAAACAGCTGTGAATGGACACGTAATAAACTCTTCTGCATTTGCGGATATGGGCTTCTTAGATGCTGAAAGGATGGAAATACTATCTGGACCACAAGGTACTCTGTATGGAAGAAATGTAACTGGCGGATTAATTAATCTTATATCTGCGAGACCTACAGGTGATACTTCCGGATATGCAAATATGCAATATGGTAATCTTGGTCAAACAAGGATTTCATCTGCTATCAACGTACCAATATCTGATAATGTTGCAGCTCGTGTTGCATACAGTTCATATGTTCAAGATGGTACGGTAGAAAACCTAAATCTAGGAACTGATATTGATGACAGAGATTCACAAGCTGTTAGGCTATCAGTTGACTGGAATATGTCAGATGACAATACTCTTCAATTTACTCATGAAGAACATGACTTTGAAGATTCTAGACTTAACTGGGCGAGTAGATATTGTAATAGAACTGCTTTCTTAGGTTGTGATCCAACTGTAAGAGGTACTTATAATGCAAGCGCTCACCCTGCTGGTACTCTAGCTGCTGCATTCTCTGTTTTAACATTAATGCAAACTGATAAACTAGTTGATACATATGCTGGTGCTCTATCTTCTGATAACTTGAATGAAATCTACTTAGACTTTGATCCTAACAGAAGACAAACTCTAACTCACACAACTCTAGAGTGGATTAACGAAAGAGATAATGGTGATTTAAAAGTTAAGGCAACATATGGAACTAGAGACTACAACCATATCGATGACAACGATAAATCAGTGTCTCCGCAAACTGCTTTTAGTAATGCTTTAAGCCCATTATTTGGTATGTTTACAGCTGAACTTGAATACGATTGTTGGGGTGTGCAAGATAGAGGTGCTCCTACAAATGCAGAATGTTCTACTACTGAAGAAGAAAGAACTCAATTTGAGGTTAACTGGATTTCTGACAATGATGGACCGCTTAACTATACTTTAGGTGCTTATTATCACGAAAGGACTTATTCTAATGATTATCAAGTAATGACTGAAGGATATGTTATGAATGGTGACTTCAGACAACATCCATATAGCGATCTTATCTTTAATGGAGCGCTTGATGGTTATGGTGGCTCAACATTCTGGGGTACATTGGGTGCATTAATTGGTGCTGGTTTACCAGCTGTACAAGGTGGACTCTTAACTCTTGATGAATTTGTTGCAGGAACAGTTCAGACTATTAACTTTCTTAATGCTAATGGTTTAACTCTTACTGCTGATGGCCCTGTTGAAAACCCATTTGGTCCTGGTTATATGCAATCAATTCTTCCACTTGAACTAAGAGGATTAATTAATTCAGAGCATGGTAATCAAGACAGTACCTCACTATTTGGTGAAGTATATTACGAGTTAGATGACACAACTAAGTTAACATTTGGACTTAGATACGATGATAACTACAATTATTTTCAACTACTTAATACCTTAGGTGACGCTACTGCAGCTGGTCAAGCATCTGCTGCATGTTCAAGAGCAAATAATGGTGCTTTTGTTAAATCACTTGATTGTGGTTATTCTGGTGGTACAGCAACTAATGATTCTGTTACAGGAAAATTAGCAATCCAAAAAGCATTAAGTGACGATGTAATGGTTTATGCATTATATGCAACTGGAAACAAGCCTGGTGGTAACTCTCCAAACGAAAGTGGAGATGTTCTACCTTATGGAGCTACTGATAGTTCTAATATTGAACTTGGCTTAAGAAGTACTTTAGCTGGTGGTAGAGTGTTATTGAATGCAACACTTTTCCAACATGATGCTAAAGATGCTCATAACTCAATGATTTATGGAACCAGTGCTATAACAAATACAATTGATTATGTTCATACTGGACTTGAAGTTCAATCCAAATATTTATTAGGAGAGAATACTTCACTCGATATCAATTTATTTGCACTTGATTCAGAAATCGGTAATGAAAGTCTGTATGACCCTGCAAACCCATTTGCTCTATCAACAGGAATTCCTAATGCATTATTTACAAGTGAAGCTGAACTTGCATTGGCAGTCGGAGCTCCTACTGCTGCAGCATTATATGGTGGCCTAGCAGCTGCTGGTGCGAATACAGGTTTCTGTAACTGGGGATTATTTGTAGAAGGATTAGTTGCTAAATGTCAGGGTGTTTTTGTTGTAAATCCTGCAATTATTGGTAACCCTGGTTTTGCTCCAGTAGTAAGACAAGATCTTTCTGGAAACAGAATGCCTTCTACTAGTGAGCTTGATTACAACATTGCCTTAAATCATACAATGATGACTGGTAATGGCGCTCTTGATATGAGACTTACTTTTGCTTCAAAAGGTCAGAAATACTACGATCTATTCAATTCTGAAAGAGCAAGTATTCCTGAGCAAAGATACTTTGATCTTTTAACAACTTACAGACCAAATAATGGTGACTGGTATACAGGTTTTTATATTAAAAATATAGAAAACAGCAGACATCTTATTGGTATAGATAGAGGTTCTGAGGTTGAAGGAAGTGTTTTAAATGCTACTATCGGAATGCCAAGAACATATGGTGTTAATTTCGGTATTAACTTTTAATTTATTACCCTAAATGTTAAAGCCCGGTTTTATACCGGGCTTTTTTTTATCTATAATAAATTCATGACATTTAGACTTCTATTCATTCTTACCCTCTTCCCTCTTGCTGTTGATGGTTATGATCTTATTGAGATTCCGCATACAGCAGCTATTCAAAATGTTGGTAAGCTAAGAACAGTCTGTGGTAAGGTTCAGTCTACCTATATTAATTCAAATACAGCTTCCCAAAGAATTTATCTAAATATGGGAAGAGAATATCCCAATCATACATTTACAGGTCTTATTTGGTATTCATCAAACAAGGATAACTTTGATGGCAGGCCTGATAAAAAATATAAGAAGAAAAATATATGTATATCAGGTGTAATAACAACCTTTAATGAGAAGCCTCAAATTCAAATTGATTTTGAAAATCAAATTGAAATACAACAATAATTAAAGATCAATTCTTTCAAAAACTTCTTCCAGTAATTCACCATTAACTAATGTAGCATTATAAGAGTTTTTGTTGTTACCAAAATTAATAGATTTATGAGGTTTATCATTCTTTATGTGAAGTGCACAATTACCTTCAATACTTAAGCAGTGGTCAATTAAATTATCTTTCAATACCTTTTCTACAAAGGGTCTTCTTGCAGGTTCTTCATCGTAATGCGGACAACATATTCCATTGACAAAACCTAAACAATCCATAACTGCTAAATCATGAGCCCATGAGTCTGTAATACCTTTTTCAAACCAACAAATAGCACCAGCACTTACTCCACTCATAACCGTTCCGTTTTCATAGGCATCTTTAAGTAATACATCGAGTCCCCAATCTTTCCAGACGGCAAGCATACTTTTTGTATTACCACCGCCAACAAAAATGATATCTTGTTCAGGAATATGAGATGACAAATCAATTGTTCTTTTAAAGAAATCTATATGAGTTGGATTGCAATTAAACTTGGTAAAAACATCATAATAATTGACCTTATAAGAATCATTGTCGCCAGTAGCTGTAGGTATAAAGCATATATTTGGTTTTTCTTTATTTGATAAACTTAAAATATACTCTTCAATTCTTAAATCTTTAACAGTTCTTCCGAACCCACCGCCGCCAATAGCGACTATATTTTTTTCAATACTCATAAGCTATCCATTAATAATTTAATTTCTCTAGTATGCTCAACAGTGGTTCCACAACAACCACCAATAACAAAAGCACCTTCTTTGACCCAACTTAATGCAATCATTGCATATTCTTTGGCTGATATCTTCTCAGAATTTAGGTGATGTATTGCATCAACATCCTTTGTTGCAATTGATAAATCAACTTCTTTAAATGTAGATGAGTTAGCAAAAATACCAAATCTTGAAGCCCTTTTAAGCTCTTTGATTGAATTACTTGCCATATCAGCATGTGAACAGTTAATAAGCGTGCATTCAACATCAGCTTCTATTGAAAAATCCACTGCTTTTGATAGAGCTTCTGTACTTGGAAGTTGGTTCGGCTGATGTCCTCTGTTAGTCCAACTTAACCATACTCTGTTTGAGAATTCTTTAGCGACTCTTGATGCATTGCTACCCTCAAAAATTGAGGACATACTTTCACACATAATAATATCAACATTATCATTATAAATTTCACCTAAACTTCCATAAAAGTCTTCTAACTCATCTTCTGTACCTGTTAAGTCTGGTCTAAAACTAACATTAATAGGAGGAAACGATCCTGCAATTAGACAATCTTTACCTGAAATCTTAATAGCCTCTTGAACCAAATCTAAAGCTCTTTTTACAAGCTCCTTATAGTCATGTTTAGCAGAATCTTTTGCTAGAATTATTGGTGTTGCGTAGTAATTACTTGTTGTAATAACATCTGCTCCTGCTTCTATATTATCAAGGTGTATCTTCAATATAGCTTCGGGTTTGTATATTAGAGCATGAGCTGACCATAAGGATTTCTTCCAATCTGGTAGTTCTTCTCCATTAACAGCTAATTGTGTTCCAAGTGCTGCGTCTAGAATAAGAGTATTCATTTATCACCTTTATTGTAAAATTTAATAAGCCTTTGTTTCCACTTATTCGTATAATGGTCAAATTCACGATTATTTACAATAAACTTTTTATATTCTTGATTGCGATCAACCATTAAGACTACTGTTTGTTTTATGTTGGTACCATACGTTACATTATGCGCATTGGCATATGCAGAACACTGCAAGAAATAATCTTCGATCCATTCTTTGGGTTTTACTTTTTTAGCAGTTTTAAAATCAATTAGAGACTCCTCACCATTATAAATTCCAATGCAATCAGCAGTTCCTGCATAAAGTCCATCTAAGATTAACCCTGATTCAAGACCCCAAATTTCATTGATGTCACTAACTAAATTATTGATAAAGCTCTCAAGAATAAGAATTGAAGTTTTAGAAATATATGAACCATCATCTATTATTTCCCATTCCTTATCTTGTAAATAATTTTCAAGTGCATTGTGAACATTTGAGCCAATTGATGAGCTCTCTTGTAATATTCTTTCGGCCTCTTCATGACCTACTCTTCTTTTCCACTCCTCAATACCAGATTGATCAGATGTTGATGATAAGACATTGGTAACTGAGGGAACCTCTTGACCTCTTGAATCAATATAAAATCGTCCAAGTTCATTTTCTACTCTTTGGAGATCAGGATATTTAAATTTTTCTTTAATTAATTTCATCTATTATTTTCTTCAACGGCAAAAGATGTTTTTCGTAATTTTTCCAATAATTAAGACCAGATTTATAAATTGGCTGTCTTACCTGCTCAGCACTTGGAGTTTTGACCGGTCTAGAGGAGTTATAAAACTCAAGACATTCCTTTTCAAATGGTAACTCACAATAATCTATTAATTCTCGAATTGTTTCTTCGGTTTTATTAATAACATTGTCGTAATGAACAGTATAAATATCTTTTCCATAAACATTATGCCAATGATTCATTGCGCTTATGTAGTCAGTATAATAATTTCCTAAATCTTCTAAGCTGTATGTGAACAACTGCCCTCTAGCAAAAAATTGTTTAAAACAGCTAAAGCATGTATCCATTGGATCTCTTCTGGTATCTATAATTTTAGCATTGGGTAAAATCGTTTTAATTAATCCAATATGAATAAAATTATTAGGCATCTTATCAATAAAGAAAGGTGCGCTATCTCTTGCCCATGCAGTTTCTGATATATAGTCTTTACCAAGATTGCTGAGTTTAGACTCATCCAACTCTTCAAGGACCTCTGGATAATTTTTTTGGTTATTAGAATTAAGTTCAGCAGCAATCTTAATAATATTGGGTAATTCTTGTGTTCCATCTACTTTGCTATGTGATGAAATAATCTGATCAATCAGTGTTGATCCTGATCTTGGCATTCCTAAAACAAATATTGGGTCTCGATCCCCGGTTGATGACTTTGCAAGCTTTTGAATATTTTCTTTATTAAAGAAGTTCAAAATCCTTTTTGTATTATCAGTAGTATCGTCCGATGAGTATTTAATGAGACCTTTCTTAACTCTATTACCCTCATAATAATTTTTAAAAGATTTATCAAAATCTTTCTTTACTTCATAAGCTTTTCCAAGAGCAAAATGCATTTGTGATCTCTCTATGTCCGACATATCACCCTTCAAAGTATCTTCCATATCTTTAATTTCATTTTCCGAGAATGAATATGTCTTAAGATTAGCTAAACTCCAATAGGCTTCACCTGAAAGATTGTTTTGAAGGATTGTATTTTTATATGAATCAATGGAGTTATCTATTTCTCCCATAGTTTTATAAACATGTCCTAGGCTTAAATGAACCCTTGGGCTATCAGGTTTAAACTCTAATGCTTTTAAATAAGCATCCCTGCCCTCCTCATAGTTAGCTAGCTTAGTTAATACTGTCCCATACTCGGCCCAAATTAAGCCATTTTTTGGTTCCATATTTAGAATGTTTTTAAATGATTTTTTTGCTTTATCTAATTGTCCGGTTACGCTAAAGACTTGAGCAAGATTCGCCCAAACCAAGCTATAAGTAGGGTCTAATTTAAGTGCCTTAGTTAGCATAGCCTCTGCTATATCGTGATTCCCAGATTTAAATGCAAGTATGCCCATAAATCTTAGTGCATCAATATTATTTTCATCTTCAATAAGAACTTTCTTAAATGCGTCTTCGGCTTTCCTATATCTTGATGCGTGAAGATGTCTTACACCCTTATACAAAAGACCATAATCCTCATTATTTTCAAAAAAGTTTTTTATTAATTCATCCGCTTCATCAGATTTATCTTGCTTCACAAGTAAATTTGATAAGTGCTTCAATGCACCTAAATCAGAAAACTTATCGATAAAGATCTTTAAAAGATGAATAGATTCTGAATCTCTTTCAAGATATTCATTAAGTCTAATTTCTAGTTGCAAAAGCTTCTTATCATCATTCTTAATATTCAGAGCTGAATGAGTAAATTCGAGCGCTTTGATGGGATTATTTAATTTTATATAACAGTCAATCAATAAATATATTGAATTAAGCTCATTTGGAAAAACTTTTAGGATCTCATTTAACTGTTCAGAAGCTTGTATATAGTCTTTTTTATCAATTAAATCTTTAGCATTCTGGTATGCTATCTCTACAGAATTATTTTTACTCATATGATTAAAAGAAACCTTTTAAAAAATAAAGATTGGAATCCTTCTTTAATAATTACACCTATTTTACTCTCATTTCTTATCTCTTTGTATGTTCTTATTGATGTTGATAAGTCAACAGAGACTCTGGGATATTTATATCAAGCTGCGAGTATCAAACTTGAAAATGTATATGAACTTGGAGCTTTTGCAGTCATAGTTTTTTTATTGTTATTATGCGTTCTTCCAATAGGTACAAAAAAGATTTTGCTAAACGAAAGACCAATTTTTAATAATCTTTCCTGGGGAGCAATGATGTTTGTTGCTGGTATGGGTGCATCAATATTGTGGGCCTCTCCTGTAGAGTGGGCACAAACAATTAATTCTAAACCTTTCGATCTTAATCTTTCGTCACCAGGGGTTATTGAATACAGCCAAGCTTATCCTTTATTTCATTGGGGTTTTGTAGGTTGGGCATTGTATGCTCTTCCAGGAGTTGCTTTTACTCTAGCAATATTAAAGAACCCCAAAGTCCAATTATCATTTGGTGGTATTTTGGTGAATGGTGACGGTTTTTTAAATCAGATTGTTAGAAATATTTTTGATATTGTCTTTATTTTAGCCATCCTTGCAGGTGCAGGTGTCGGAATGGGAGTATCTTTTCCTGTAATTGCTGAAATGACATCCTATTTAATAGGAATTGAAAACTCATTTCTTTTCCAAATAATCATCTTATTTATTTGTCTTGGTATTTTTGGAACTAGTGTTTACAAAGGTCTTGAAGGCGGAATAAAAAGGCTAAGTAATTTTAATGTTATTTTAGTTCTTATTTTACTTTTTATAATACTCATTCTTGGGCCTACTAAATACATACTAACCAACTCAATTGAGTCTACAGGCTTTATGTTAGAAAAATATCTACAAATGAGTTTTTTCTCTGAGAGTTCTTTCGCTCAAAGCTGGACAGTATTTTATTGGGCTTGGTGGATGGCTTTAGCTCCTTTTGTTGGAACTTTTATATTACAAATATCTAATGGTAAGACTATCAGGCAGATGATACTTGGGACAATATTTATTGGTTCATTTGCTACTTTTATTCATTTTTATGTACTTGGTGGGCTGACGTTAAATTTATATGAAAGAGGTGTTATGGATATTCCAGAAATGGTTAAAACAATTCCAAGTGGAAGAATTGCGCTTGAGGCATTGTTAACTCTTCCTGGAGGATATTTCTTGATAATTTTGTATGCTTTCATAGCTACGATATTTTTATGCACAACTTATGATTCATGCTCTTATGTTTTAGCTTCTACAGCAATGAAACATGCATCAAAACGTCCAACTAAATCATTAAGAATAATTTTTGCATTTTTGTTAATTATTCAACCAATTTTAATAATGTCACTTGAGGGAATCGATAGTATTAAATATATTTTGGTTTTATCGTCAGTTCCTTTAATAGCTATATACGCTCTAATGATCTTTTATATCTCTAAAAATGTTTTTAAAAACTGATTCAGGAACAGCCTATATTCACAATTTTGACTCTCTTGATTCAGAGAAAGAAATAGTTCTGTTCATTCCTGGCGCTGGAATGGATCACAGAGTGGCAGATTTAATATCTCCAAATCCCAATATCTTTAATAAAGTTTTATCAATCGATTTACCAGGACATGGAGGCTCAACACCAACTGGTGCAAAAAGCATACAGGAATATGCAAATTTTATATCTAATTGCATTAAAAAAATTGATCTATCGGGTATTCATTTATGCGGCCACAGTATGGGTGGCCTTGTTGCAATGGAGTTAGCTGCTTCTAATAGTAAGCTTTTTAAAAGTATTGCTTTATTTAATTGCCAATATCCTCTATTTGTTGGCTCAGCCCTACTTGATGGATCATCAAGAAACTTAGATGGTGCTGCAGATTTTCTTACAAAGTATGGAATACACAAACTACCAAAAATAGAAAAACCTAAAAAAACCTTCGGCGCTATGGGGAGTAGTTTTTATAAAAAAACAGATGGAAAAGTTATGAGCCCCTATGGGTCTAAAGAAGTCAGAGATCCAGATAGAGAAGTAGCTCTTTTTGGTTTAAAAAAACTATTCAATCAAGTTTCAAAAGATATTTTATCAATTGATATGAATGCATGTATGAACTATAGAATGGATGATAGTGATATTAAATCTATAAAAAATATCAATATACTTATTGGCGAAATGGATAAACTTGTATCAGAAAAGAAGATAAACGAGATGATAGCTATGTTTGGCAGCGCTCAACTAAAAAAAATGGAAGGTGTAGCACACTTTCCATTTTTTGAAGATCCAAAGATCCTAAACGAATCTCTGGAAGATGTCTTTAGTACTTATATCTAATTCTTATACCAATTACTCTAGGTTGTGAGCTGGTTAGTCTCTGATCACCAAAATCATCATAAAGACCAAGCACAGGTCTAGTGTCATTAGCATTATTTATAAATATTTCTCCAGAGACGCCGCTACCAAATTCCATTCCTGTTCTTACATTCATCATAGAGTATGAAGGCATTGGAGTAGTATTAGTTTCATCAGCCCACCTTTTACCGGTGTATGAAGAATCTAAGCTAAAGTAAGCAGGCTTTCCTCTAAGAGTAAAGTCTTTGTCTAAAGTAAGGATAAATCTCTGTTCTGGAACGTAAGCAAGAGTATTTCCTTTATTACCTAGAACAGTACCTCCAGCATCAACGATGTCATCATCCATAGTTGGATCATTAATATTTGCCATTAAAGACATTGATAATGAGTCTGAGATATTAAAATAAGAAGTTAATTCAGCTCCATTAACAGTAGCCATCCCAACATTATCCACATATGCAACCGTAAGAAGATCATATACATACCTTGTTGATTGATAATCTTCCCACTTCATGGAATACATAAGGCCATTAAAAGTAACTTTTCCATCAGCCAGTGATGACTTCCAACCAAACTCATAGTTTCTTAAAAGATCTGAGGTATAGGTATCGGGCACTAATTCAGCAGTCCTGCCCGTAGTTCTGTTAATACCACTAGGTCTAAATCCTTCAGAGTAAGTTGCGTAAACTAACAAATTATCATTTGGTCTGTGCGCAATATTGAATTTAGGTGCGACACCCTTGTCATCAAACTTATAGAGATTTGTTCTTCCAACCCATCCAGTTGGAGCATCTTCGTAATATCCAAAGTAACCATCTTGAGCAAAGAACTCATTTTTAGTTTCATAATCTCTAAAGCCAACCGTTAAATCAGTTTTATCTGAAACTGGAACAGTAACTTCACCAAAAATAGCTGTCTGTTGGTCATCTCGGATATTATCCTGAGCCCACCATCTGTTATCTACAACAGTTAAGGATGTGGCTAGCTGACCTGTGAAATCATAAAAAGTCTGATACTCATGATCATTTGTTTCATAGAAAGCTCCTAAAATCCACTGATAACCAGAATCAGTTACAGATTGGATTCTAAATTCATTAGAACTTCTCTCATATTTATCAAACTGAGTATAGAAAACTCTTGGATCTGTAGAAGCATAATAATCATAATCATAATAATATGCAGCATAGTAATCGTATCCGTAGTAATAAACATACTGAGTATAGTCATATGTATAAGCAATATCTCTATCAAACATTGAGCTAGTAAAAGTAAAATCAATATTATCAGTTAGAGGACCTGACAAAGTAAGCGACATTTGCTCAAAATCATCTGCAAAAGTTTCAGGTGTGTACCTTGATACTTTTCGCGCTCCCTCAGCAACATCAGATTCCCAAGAACCATTTGAAAAATATTCTTGTTGTAAGAAAGAAATATCTAAATTAAGACCATTATCAAACTCATTAGAGAATCTTAATCTTACACCTTCTTTATCACTTGAATTATAGTCTTCTTTTAACTCAATATAGTCTGAGTTTGAATGAGTTCCTAAATAAGTAAATGTTTGTGTTGTTGCAACATTGTCAAGCCAGCCTCCAGAATGGAGATCATAAGCACTTAATCTTAAAGCAGCTGAGTTTCCAAGAGGAAGATTAACAAATGCTTCTAAAGATCTATCTGGTGTTCCGTCATGAACATCTCCGTATTCAACATCAAATCCAAACTCAGTAGCGTCTGGATTAGGTTTCTTAGTAATAATTCTAACTGTTCCAGCTTGAGACGAAGAACCATAAAGAGTTCCTTGAGGACCGGTTAATATCTCAACTCTTTCTATATCATAAACATGTAGGTCGGGGTTACCTCCAATTGTTGATAAAGGTTGTTCATCTATATATAAAGCTGTTGATGCTTGAGCACCTGCTCTGTTTCCAAATCCACCATCAGAAACGCCTCTGACGTAGAAATATGAATTACCACTTCCGCTGTCATCAACTGTAATACTTGGAACAAGGTTAGCTATATCATTAAAATCTGAAATATTTTTAGCTTCTAATTCTTCAGAAGTAATAGCTTGAACAGCCATAGGAAGATCTTGAAGATTTGCTTCTCTTTTAGAAGCAGTAACAACAACTTCTTCAACATCCTCTTCTGCAAAAGCAGAATCAGTCTGAGAAAAACCAAGACCAATAGATAAAGCCCCAAGATAGGACATTGCATTCCTGTTATCTTTAAAAATATCTTTAAGAAGTAAGGTTAATGGATCAGCTTTTTTCTGAAAAAGCGGTTTAAGAATTACTTTATTGGTGTTCATAACTTTCCCCCTTCGCAAACATGCAAAAATTAAAAAAACACGTTAAAAGTATAGCATTAAAGGTATAAATTAGTTAAGTATGGGATCAAATAGTAAATTTATGCCCCATTTATAGGGTTTAGGCCAATCATGATCATTGTTGTGATCTAATATGGATGTAATGGTTACTCCACCATCACAATCATAAAATTTTTCTTTAGTAATAATGGCAGGATTTGATATTTGTTCCAATGTCGAATTAGCGCAATTAAAGGAATTCTTCCAATCATTTACCGTATTTTTCATAGGCTCATAAAAATAACCATCGGAAGCTAAAATATCCTCTGGCGGCACAGTGGTATCATTTTTTGCGCCATAGATAACCATAGTAATAGGTTTTTTAGGAGTGCAGCTCATCCCCAGGGCTTGCATTCCTTCAATATTAATAACTGCATCAACTTTATCAGTAAGATTGCACCCAATTGCTTGAGCAAGCATCCCTCCATTACTCATACCAATAACAATAACTGACTTGATGTCATATTTGTCCTTATGATGATCTATTACTTTTTCAATAAACCCAATATCATCTCCACAACTTGCCCAAGAACATCTATGAGGGTTTAAACAATCGGGAGGAAATGGATAGTAATCCCTGTCTATATCGCAGATATCTCCCTTGGGCCCTTTGCCTATTGATCCAGCTAAATCATTCCATGAACTAAAATTCCTTCCATTAGCTTTAAAAGATTTACCCTCGGGGTATGCTCCAATGAAGTTATTTGTTTCTAAGAAATTATTAAAATTTGCATCTCCGCCTCTTATAAAACTTTTGGCATTACCTGTATATCCATGTAAACCGACAACTAAAGTCATTTCTTTATTTAGATTTGAGGGAACATAGGTATAAAAAGTCCTAATAGACTCATCATGAAGAATATTATGTTCTTGCATTAAACTATTATTTGATGAGCAGCTAAAAAGTAAAAAAATTGATAAAAGTATTAATTTGTTCATTTCTATAAAAACTTATCTATTAATGAAAGTAATTCATTTTTACTTGGTTCATTTTGTATTTCATGCCTCATACCTTCAAATTTTTTAATGTAAACATTGCTAAATCTTATTTTCAAATACTCATACAAACCATCAATACCGCCTCCATTTATAATACATGGGTCATCAGCACCTGCAGCCAAAAATACCTTTATATCTTTGCTAAGATTGATAAAAGTGTCACTCCTCAAAACCAACTCTCCTCCGTGAACAAAGTCCAACCATAGCGAGTTAGAACAATTAAATCCACAGTTAGGATCATCAATATATTTATCAACAACCTTCATATCTCTAGCTAACCAATCAAAATCAGTTCTTGTATTTTTAAAAACGGAGTTTAACCTCTGAAAATTTATTTTATGAATCTGGCTATCTTCATTTATTCTAAAAATTATTTTTTCTATATATAAAAGGATTTTCATTAAAAACAATTGGGCTTTAGATGGAAGAAAGGTTCCTGTAAGAAAGATGCCTTTAAGATTTTTAATTCTTTTTAATGAAGAAATAGTTATAAAAGCTCCCATACTATGTCCAAATAAATAAGAAGGGAGTTCTGGATAAAGATTACAGAAGTGCTCATTCACCATGCAAGCTTCATTGCAAACTTTAGACCAACCCTTTGATGGCGAAAAGATTCCTTCACCATTTTCTTTATTATCGCCATGACCCAGATGATTATGTCCGACAACATGGAACCCAAAAGAGTTTAGTTTCTCAGCGAACGATTCATATCTATCAATATGCTCAGCCATACCATGATGGATATAAAAAATACCTCTTGGATTTTCATGGTTAGTTTTCCAAAAATTAACCAATAATTCTTTGTAATCAATTTTGACTGATATTTTTTCCATAAAGTTATAAAATATAATCACTTTTTTGAAAACAAAATGCAAAATATTTATATTACTGGTACTGGGTTCTGGATACCTGAAGATGGTTTGACTACCAATAATGAAGTTGTTAACTCTTACAATACTTTTGTAGATAACTTTAACGTAGAGAACGCAGAAGCTATTTCTGCAGGAAGTATTGAAGCCCTATCACACTCTAGTTCGGAATTCATTGAAAAAGCATCTGGTATTAAAACAAGGTATTTATATGATAAACATAATTGTCTAGATCCAAATAGGATGAAGCCAAAAACTAGACCAGAATTGCCTGACAATACCTCAATTCTTGCAGAAATGGGAATTGAATCAGCTAAAAAAGCAATTGCAAATGCTGGTATAACTGTCGATGATATAGATGGAATTATTTTGGGTACCTCTCATTCAGCTAGAAACTATCCAGCTATTGCGATTGAAATCCAAGAAGCTCTTGGTATTAATGGATATGCTTATGATATGTTAGTTGGTTGCTCTTCAACGACTTTTGCAATTAGTAATGCTTATAGTGATATAGCTTCTGGATTAGCATCAACAATCCTTGTTATTAACCCAGAATTAACCTCCCCTGGAAATGATTTCAGAATCAGGGATAGTCATTTTATTTTTGGTGATGCGTGTGTTGCAACTATTGTTCAAGGAAATTTAAATAATCCAAAAGATGTATTTCAAATTAAAGATAGAGAACTTGTCACTCAATTTTCAAATAATATTAGGAGTGATTTTAGCTATATGAATAGAACTGATGATCTTTATAGAGGCGATGAGGTAATGTTTAGACAAAATGGAAGAAGTGTCTTTAAAGAAGTCTGTCCTATGGTAGTTGAAATAATTACGAATCAACTATCAAAACTTAAATTTGACCCTGATGATGTTAAAAGATTCTGGTTACATCAAGCAAACGGAAATATGATCAATTTTGTTGCTAAAAAGCTCAAAGGTGATGACTATGATCCAAATGCAGCACCAATGATATTAGAAAAATATGGTAATGTTGCTTCAGCTGGTTCAGTCATTGCGTTTCATGAAACAAAAGATGATTTTAAGTTGGGAGAAATGGGCGTTATTTGTTCTTTTGGTGCAGGATACTCAATATGCTCACTAGTCGTGGAGAAAGTTTAATATGGATACATCAATAGTAATTTTTATAATAACCCTGATTTTTATGAGCTTTTACATCTTTAATGAGGCTAGACCAGAAGGATCTAAGTTTTCTGAAACTATACGGGATACTCTAAAAAGATTTTTTAGAAAAAGATAATGCTATCAATCAATTCCTGCAAAGTAAGAAGATTTACTTTAATAGTCTCTGTTATTTTAGCTGCTGCCATAGGGAGTATGGCTTCAACTAGTGCTGGCACTGATTCTTGGTACCTATTATTAAATAAAAGTGAGCTTAATCCTCCTAGTTATGTTTTTGGGATAGTTTGGCCAATCCTATATATCTTGATGATGGTCTCGGCATTCCTTACTCATAAAAAAATTTTTTCAATCTTTATAATTCAATTATTTTTTAATGCTGCGTGGTCTTGGTTGTTTTTTAGGTTTCAAATGCCTTTGATTGCGCTTCTGGATATATATTTACTAATAGCAATAAATATTTATATCTTAAATTTGATGTACAAAGAAAATAAACTAGCCTTCTTTTTATTTATCCCATATGTAATTTGGATTTCTTTTGCAAGTTACCTAAACTTATTTATTGTTATAAATAATTAACAAATCCTATAACTAAGCCTGTCATACAGGATGCTAAAGTTGCTCCAATAAGTGCTTTAAGAGAGACACTAACTAGATCATTTTTTCTTTCAGGAGCCATAGCTCCAACACCGGCAACTAGAATGCCAACTGAAGAAAAATTAGCAAAGCCACACAAGGCATAAAGCGTAATAAGTTTTGACTGCTCTGATAAAAGACCCGGTTCTAAATTTGCTAATCCTGCATATGCAACAAATTCATTAAGTGCAGTCTTGATTCCTAATAATTGACCTGCAACAACAGCCTCTTCCCAAGGGATGCCCATTAACCAACATATTGGGGCGAAAACAAAACCTAGAATTGCTTGCAATGAAAAATCATCGTTTATTATTCCCAGCAAAGAATCAACTAATGCAACTAATGTAATAAAAACTATTAAGATCGCTCCAACACTCAGTGCGATTTCAAGACCGTCTCTGGTACCTTTAGTTATTGCGTCCATTGAACTGTTATATAGTTTCGGCAGCTTAGATTCATCAAATGTTGTAACTACATTTGATGGCATCATAATATTTGAATAAATAATTGCTGCAGGAACTGATATCACTGAAGCAGTTATAAGGTGTTGAATTAAATTAATATCTGGAAATTGACCATTAAGGATTGTTACTAACGCTACCATAATGGATCCAGCAACCGTCGACATACCTGCTGTTAGAAGTATTAAGAGCTCTTTATTAGTTAACCTTGAAAGATATGGTCTTATTAGCAATGGAGCCTCAACCTGACCTACAAATACATTTGCAGCAGCGCCTAACCCGATTGGGCCTCCAATATTAAATAGTTTCTGACAGACCTTTGAAAATGCATCCACTATTACTTTTAAGACTTTTATATGCCATAACCATGCAGTGAGAGCAGACATAACCAGAATAAATGGCAAAATACCAAAAGCAAAATAAGCAGACTGCACTTGAGCAGACGGATCAGATTGGACAAAGGGCAAACCTGGACTTGATAAGAACCCAAATAAAAAAGAGGTACCCTTTTGTGTTGCATTTTGAAGAGCAATAACACCATCACCTAGAGATTTAAAAAAGGTAACAATTATTGGAATCTTAATTAAGATAAAAGCTAATAATATTTGAAAAAGAATCCCTACAGCGATGTTTCTATAATTAATTTCTTTGATATTCGATGAGAATGGAATGGCTATTGCAGTTAAGCCAATAAATCCAATTAGAAGCTGCAGGTAATATAGATCCATATTATTAATAAAGTTTTATAGCTTTTACTCTTTCTTCAAGGAAATCATGCGCTAAAACACCTTTGTCATCTTCGTTATAAACTGATTTTAAGACCACCTCAGGAGATGGATGAAGGAAAAAAGGCATGCTATATCTTGATTTAGAATCATTAGCACTGTACTCAACAACCCTATGCGGCGTGCTTTTAAGATTACCCTCCGTAATAAGTTGCATCATATCTCCAATGTTACAAACAATACTTTTGGAATTTGGTTTAATTGGAATCCATTCATCATCCTTGTTTTGGACTTCGAGACCACCCTCTTCAGCACCAACAAGAAGAGTAATAAGATTTATATCTGCATGAGCCCTAGCTCTTAAAACATTCTCATCTGAATCAATGGGAGGATAATGAAGGAGCCTTAATGTTGAATTGCCTCGTATAACTTTTTCTTCAAAAAAGTCCTTAGGTAGTTCTAAAACAAGTGCAATTGATTCAAGAACTTTTACTCCTAGATGGTTAAGCGAAGTAAATAAAGCATTGAAATGAGTATTAAAGTTGGACAACTCATCTACCTTTATATTTTCATGTATTCTTGAATCGAAATTTGAATTTACTTCAGGCCCTAGGTGCCAAAACTCTTTAAGATCAGCTACATTCTCACCCAAAGCAGTCTCTTTTCCAAATGGAGTATAGCCTCTAGCACCTCCAATTTCAGGCTTAGCATACTGATTTTTAATATCCTCTGGTAAGTCGAAAAACTCTTTAGCGCATTTATAACTCTCATCTAAAAGAGAGTCTTCAATATCATGGTCAATAATCGTAAAAAAACCATGAGTATTCAAAGCTTCTTTTAAAATTTTTAAATCAGATTCGCTTTGATTTTGCAATGAAACAAGAGATATTTCTGGAATTATAGTGCTCATAATTTTATTCTATCAAAAAAAAGGGCGGAAAAACCGCCCTTTTAAAGAATCCAACTCTAATTAGAATTCGTAAGAGAATCCTAACTGGAATCTATAAGAAGATGAACCGAAGTCTATAAAAGATGATTCATCTCTCACTCCAGTGATAATCCATCTACCTTGAGCATCAAGACCATCAGTCTCGAGAATCTCTTGAGTGCTACCTTTGTAGTATCTTAATCCTTCAGAATCATTGAAGAAATTAAGAAGGTTTACTGCATCAAAATAGATAGTGAATTTATCATCATCCATAAATCCTGGTATCTCTTGAGCGATTCGCATATCAAGTGATCTAAAGTAATCAGCATTACCAACATTTCTTGGCACTATTGATCCAGCATATCCGGAAAGTCCAAGTTTGTTGATATGATCAAGAACCCTAGCTTCACTTACGCCACTATAAACAACGTTTGGATCGCCTGCTTCAGGAATGTATGCAAGTACATTATCATCATAATCAAACAAGGAGTATCTTCTCCAAGTGTAACTGTAAGGTCTACCTGATTGAGCATTCCAGAATAATGAGAATGTAGTAGCTTTTCTAGATCCTTCATTCATAACATAATCTAGTCCGGCTATTAATCTGTGATCAGTATTCCATGCAGATTCACCAAGAGATGGTGTTAATGCATCTGCTCTAGCAGTTCCTCTATAAAGAGACTGAGCTCTAGCTTGAGAGCCATCCCATAGAGAATCAGAATCAACAGTCGTATAACTAGCAAAAGCATTTACACCATTATCAAATTGCTTATCAATAGATAAACTAAATGACTCCATGCCACCTTTACTTGTATTACTCATAACAATGTTCTGAGTATACTCTTCGTTATAGATCGTTCTGCCATCAGCAGCTACCTGAGCAATTCCACCAGCTTCAACACCTAAGTCAGTAAAATTGACTGCGTCAATAACATCACTCTTAATGTAGTTAGCTGTAAGTCTAGCTCCACCTCTTAAATATAAGGTTAAGTCCATAGACATTTTAAGATCTGATGGAACTTGGAAATCTGGATGATTAGCTACAGCTGGTCCAGCCCCTGCATATGCAGATATATCTCCGCAATCACCATACTCATTTGGCTGAACATCAGCTAATAAACAAGTAAGGTTAAGGCCATCATAGTAATCTCTCCAGTCACCTGTGCCTCTATTGATATCAGTGAGCCAGCTTCCCATAAACACAGTAGCAACACCAGTGTTTGCAGCTGGGTTAGTCATCCATACCTGAGGAACTCTTCCTGAGAAAACACCAACACCACCAGATAATTCAGCTCCTTCAACTCTATCCATGCCACTAATTAGCTTAGTGCCACCAATATCAAGTTTATAACCAAATCTTGGTTGAACAACTGATGAATCAAGAGGAACAGTATTTCTGAATCCTGCTAATGCCTCAAATGCAGGATTATAGCCTGCAGTATTTTCTGGCTGCTCTATAGTGTCAACTCTTACACCAAAGTTAAGTGTAAGAATATCACTTACATCAACTACATCTTCAATATAGAAAGTCGACATATCAATATCAACAATTGCAGCACCATCCATTAAATTACCTGTTACTGGCTTAATGAAAAGAAGCGTGTTTAAACCATCTGCATTTCCGTTTACAAAATCATCAACGCTATCCCATCTCCATCTTCCATTTTCAAATGCAATAAATAAATTTGAAACAAATTTATCATGCTTATCATAACCGACAGAAATAGTGTGATTTCCTCTTAAAAGTGTAGCCTTTAAATTAAGAATTTCTTCATCAATATTTGTTTCGTTAGCACTTCTATACTGTTCACTTGTTGGGTAAGCATATTCACCACTTGATAGAGTAATTCTGTGATGTCCAAAGTTTTCACCACCAAGAGAGTCTTGGTCATTTTTATATACAATATCTGTATATTTCATTTCAACAGAAAGGTTGTCACTTAAATCGCCAACATATGCAAAAGTGTTCTTCTCTCTATCAATTGGATATACATAATAATGAGATGAGAAAACATAATTTAAATTAGGTCTGTCATATTCTCTAATGTTTATATCCTGAGTATCTTGATAAATATACTCAACCCTATGATTGTCATTAATTGAATAATCAAGCTTTACCAAAGTCTGTTCTTGAGACTCAGGTGGCGCATTAAATATAGGCCATCCAGCATCATAGTTAAATCTCTGCATAAGGAAGTCTTTGATTTGAAGAAGTTCAGCCTCATCCTCTGCAGCTATAGGCTGTGAGTTACTTGGTGAGAATCTTTCAGACTCTTCATAACCAACAAAGAAGAACAATTTATCTTCAATAATTGGTCCACCTACTACGAAACCTTTAGTCTCATCAGAGAATTGGTTCACAGGTGATCCTAGGACGTCACCAACATTATCCTGATCAGTATCATAGCCATAAACTTTACCTTTAAGTTCATTAGTTCCTGACTTAGTAACAGCATTAATGTTTGCTCCACCAAAGTTTCCTTTAGTTACGCTATATGGTGCAAAATCAACTCTGATCTGAGCAAGTGTTTCAACACTAATTGGGTTTCTTACTGAAGCAAATCCATTAGCATTTAGGCCAAGTGGGTCATTTGCAGCAACACCATCAATCGTGAAGTTGTTATATCTATTATTTGAACCTAACGCAGAAATTTGAACATCTCTGAAAGTACCTTGGATTGCAAATCTTGAATCCCTTTTCAAGAAATCACCAATACCTTTATCGATGGAAGCTGTTAAAGCAATATCATCTGCTGTAATTGTTGATCCAGGTCCAGAAGATGAAATTCCAGATCTAACACCAGTTACTACAACATCTTCAATTGCTGAAGAACTTACAAGCACAACATCAAATGAATTTGATTCAGCTAGGGTTAAATAAACGTTATCTACCCTTTCCGTATTAAATCCAGTAGCACTGGCAGTAATTACATAAGGGCCACCGGGTCTTAAGCCGGAAAAGTTAAAGTTACCAGCATCATTAGCAGCTGAAGACTTTGTACTACCAGTTGGAACGTGTTCTACCGTAATGGTTGCTCCTGGAACATTAACTGAACCAGAAATAGATGAAGACGTGTCATTGGCGGCAAAAGAAAAGCCGATAAAGAAAACTGATAAAGAAATTAGAATTTTTTTCATAATACTCCTCTTAATTATCCGTTTGGGGTTATTAATATTCTACGCCTATTTCAGATAGCTTCAACAATTAAATTCAACAATCTTGCAACAAAAAGCTAATTACAGGTAATAACTTCTTTATTTAGGTACTTTTGGAGTGATTTAGGGACATGAATTGCATTTTTCCCATCATAAAAATTTTCAATAATTGCAACAAGAGTTCTGCCAACTGCTAATGCAGATCCGTTTAGGGTGTGAGGAAAAATCTTATTCCCATCTTCATTTAATCTTATTTTTGATCTTCTTGATTGAAAATCTGTAAAGTTAGAACATGACGAAATCTCTCTATATTTGTTTTGGCTAGGAATCCAGACCTCAATATCATAAGTTTTTGCTGACGAAAATCCTAAGTCACCTCCACACAGTTGAACAACTTGATATGGTAATTCTAAGAGCTGCAATATTTCCTCAGCATTACTTAATAGATCCTCAAGAGCAGAATCTGACTTATCAGGATGGACAACCTGAACTATTTCAACTTTTTCGAACTGATGTTGCCTTATGAGACCTTTTGTATCTTTTCCATAACTGCCTGCTTCTGACCTAAAGCAAGGTGTATGCGATGTTACCTTAATAGGAAGATTGCCCTGCTCCAATATCGAATCGGCATATAGATTTGTTAATGGGACTTCTGCAGTAGGAATTAAAAATAAATCTTCTGTTATTTTAAAAAGATCTTCTTCAAATTTTGGTAGTTGGCCTGTTCCAGTAAGGCTTCGTGAATTTGCCATGAAAGGAACATATCTCTCTTGATAGCCATTTTTTTCAGCGACATCAAGCATGAATGAAATAAGTGCTCTATGAAGTTTAGCTATATCATCTTTTAAAACTGCGAATCTAGTGCCAGCAAGCTTAACAGCAGATTCAGTATCAATATCTGATGTAATCTCAAGATGATCAATTGAATCATTTTTTTGCACATCTCCAAATGTTTTAATTACTTTATTATCTTCTTCGCTATTTCCTGGCTCTACATCCTGATGAGGAATATTTGGAATATCT
>CACEAR010000004.1 GCA_902557575.1 uncultured SAR86 cluster bacterium | reverse complement strand
ATATGGGTGGAGATGGAACAAAAACTGGAGGAGTCGCTGCAACACTAACAATTCCAGCTGGCGTAACGCTTGCTCAAAAAACACCTGATGATTATCTGGTTATTCAAAGAGGGTCAAAAATTGTTGCCAACGGAACGAGATCTAAACCTATCAGATTTACCGCAGCTTCTGCGATTGATGGATCTTTAACTAACCCGGACAGTGCGAGTGGTCTTTGGGGTGGAATAGTAATTTTAGGTAAAGCGCCAATTAATAAGTGCAGTAATGATGTTAGAGGAACTGCTGCTTGTGAGAGAGTGGTTGAAGGTTCTACTACTGCTATCATGGGTGGAGCTTCCCCAGATGATGACTCTGGTGTCTTAAATTTTGTTAGAGTTGAATACGCAGGTAAAGAAATTTTCCCAGGTAATGAATTAAATGGTATTACCTTTGGCGGTGTTGGTTATGGCACAAAGGTAGACTATGTTCAAGTTCATAACAACCAAGATGATTGCGTAGAGTTTTTTGGTGGAACTGTAAACGTAAAACATTTAGTTTGCACTAATGCAGGTGATGATAATCTTGATATCGATTGGGGTTATCAAGGAAAAATGCAATTTGTTGTTGTTAAACAAAATGTGGGTGCAGGAGATCATATTGTAGAATCAGACAATACAAATTCTGATGCAGCAGTAGGTTACTTAACAGAGCCCAGATCACAACCCATGGTTGCTAACTTTACCTTCATCGGGGGTGGAGCTGACGAACCACTTAAGTATAAAGAAGGTGTATCTGGAATTTATATCAATGGTATTGTTGTAAACCAAGCATCACAAAATCTCGTTGAAGGTACATTTCTAGAAACTATTCAAGATGGTGCATTAACAGACAAAATTGCTCATCATTCAATATTTTTTGATTCAGGCAATGAAACAGACTTCCCTGTAAAGTTTGATGCAGGAACAGCTGCAGAATTTGCAGCATCACTTGCATCAAGATCGACTAATTTAAACTTTGGGTCGAATACAATGGTGGATACATATTTCTTGGGTGATACAGAATCTGCTGTTCCGAGCGCATTCTCAATATCAGAAATTGATGCCATGTGTGCAGTTGGAACTCACGCAGCTGGAGCATTAACAGAACTATGTCCTGGATACGATGATGGGAATTACGTTGTTAATACATGGTTTTCAGCAACTGATTATGTTGGTGCTTTTTCACCTGGATCTGATGCAGAAAATAACTGGGCCGCAGGTTGGACTGTTGGTCTATTTACCGATCCTGAGTGTCCTGCTGGAACTCTTGAATCTGAAATTCTTTTAGGTAGAAAGGTTTGTGACTTAAGTGGAGTTATAACAGATGATTTAACTCTAGTAGCAGGAAATTATTATAAGCTTGATGGTAAAGTTCAAATTGGTGTTGATGTTGGAGCAGATGGTGCTGCTTCAGATGGCGTCTCAGCTACATTAACTATTAATCCTGGTGTAACAGTTTTTGGTGAATCAGGTAATGATTATTTAGTAATTATGAGAGGATCCGATATTAATGCTGTAGGAACAAGATCTGCTCCAATCGTGATGACTGGAAGACAAGATATTCTTGGTCAAGCAGACGTTAACTTAACACGAGGACTTTGGGGTGGCTTAGTCATTCTTGGTCAATCACCAATTAATAAGTGTTCATATGCTTCAACAGGAGTTAGAACCGTTCCATGTGAGAGAGAGGTTGAGGGATCAGCCGGAGATGTAATGGGTGGTGAAATACCAACTGATAGCAGTGGAGCACTCAAATATTTAAGAGTTCAGTATGCAGGTTATGAGGTATTCCCAGGTAATGAGCTCAATGGAATCACTTTTGGTGGCGTTGGCAGTGGTACTTCGGTTGAATACATTCAAGTTCATAACAATGCTGATGATTGCGTCGAGTTCTTTGGTGGAACAGTTGATGTAAAACATCTGATTTGTACAGGAGCAGATGATGATAACTTAGATATTGATTGGGGTTATCAAGGAAGACTTCAATACGTTATAGTTCAACAGGCTAATGATAAAGGTGATCATATTGTTGAATCAGATAACGTTAACAGTGATAGTGCTGTTGGTTATTTAAGTGAGCCTAGATCAAATCCAATTGTTGCTAACTTTACTTTCGTAAGTAGAGGACATGACGATATATTTAAGTTAAAAGAGGGTGTATCAGGTCAATATTATAATGGAGTTGCTGCTGTTCTTAACGAAGTTACAGGCAAATCAACAAATTGTATAGAGACTACTAAAACAGAAACACCTCTTGATGGCGCCATAACACCTAATTTCTCTATGAACTCTGTAGCATTTGATTGCCCAGGATTTATCAAAACTAACGACGGTGTTGCAGTATCAGCAATTGAGGCTATTGTTAAGGAATCTCCTGATACTAACTTATATGCAGCTACATCTGGTGGTGGTACTTATGTAAATACACTTAGTGGAGTTGTGAACGGTTCTGCAGAAAGTGGTGCTGCGGTTACAGCTGTTCCTGCAATATACAATGCCGATGGATTTTTTGAAGAAACTACATACATAGGTGCAGTTAGCGGAGCGACTGATAATTGGTACAAAGGATGGACAGTTCCTGGATCAATAAAACTCAACTAATAACTTTATAAAACCTATTTGGGAGTAAAAATGAAATCAACAAATAAAACAAACAAAATCTTGGTTTTTTTAAAGTTTGCTTTACCCTTCATAATAGTTTCTCCATTGTTTATCAATGCTCAGGAAATTGAAGAAGTGGTAGTAAGTGGATCTTTTATACCAGATGAGAAAAGAGATACATCTGAGATTTCAGCAATACTAGATTCATCAGAAATTGAAAGAACTGGTGATGACAATATTGCTATCGCCCTTACAAGACTTACAGGTCTCAGTCTAGTGCGAGGTAAATATGTATATGTAAGAGGTTTAGGTGATAGATATTCATCTGCTTCACTTAATGGTCTTAATCTACCTAGTCCAGAACCACTTAGGAGAGTTGTACCTCTTGATCTTTTTCCTACAAGCATCATTGAGTCATCTGTAGTTCAAAAAACCTACTCAGCTGACATGCCTGGTGAGTTTGGAGGAGGCATGATTGAGATAAATACAAAAGCTGTTCCATTGGATAGGATCTTTGAATTTTCAGCTTCAACAGGTTACAACTCTGCTACTTCGTTAAAAGATGATGGACTAATGTATGACGGTGGTAGCGATGATAGTTTTGGCTACGATGATGGGACTAGAGCTATACCAGATACTATTAAGAGTGCTATTTATAACAATCTTAAACTTGATAGGTCTAACTTTAATTCAACGCAATTAGCTAATTTTGGTCGAGACTTTGAAAATTCAAAGCTATGGGTTTTACAATCAGGAGATGTTCCTTTAGATCAATCTTATAGTTTGACTTATGGAGATAGTCTTGATGGTCTAGGAATTGATGAAATTATTGATGACCCTAGTGCAACAATGGGTTTTATGTTTACTGCAGGTTTAAAAAGTTCATGGGATACACAAGAAGGAATCAGACAAACTGGTGATTTACAAAACCAAGGTGATGGAACCGTAGATGTGGTTGTTCAAAATGACAAAACTTTTAAAAGCACATCAAATGATGTTACAGCATATGCAATGGGTGTTGTTGGTGTTGAAACTGATTCATCTGAAATAAAATATACTGGGCTATACATTCATAAAGGAACAAAAGAAGCACGTATCCTCCAAGGGTATGATTCAAGTGATTCAGCTGATGTCCGAGAAGATTATCTAGAATTTTATGAAAGAGAGCTAATAAATCATCAGTTTAATTATAATAAGACTTTTGAAAATAACTGGACTTTAGATGTAAGTTTGGGTGATGGAAGGGCTGAAAGAGATTCTCCATATGAAAGAGTTGCTTTCTATGAAGATGGAGATGAAGACGGAGTCTACTTGTACGATGTTAATACAGGTAGGAACCAAACCCAATTTAGTATGGTCCAAGATCAAAATACAAATGTTGTTTTAGATTTAGAGATACCCCTTGGTGAATCAACATTTTTGAGAACTGGAGTTGAAAACGTTGAAAATGATAGATCAGCCGAAGTTAGAAGTTTTAGATTTCTTGCTGCCGGTGGTCCATTACCTCAAGATGGCTTAGATAATAGAATAGATTATATCTTTGCTGACCAAAACTTTGATCCTAACAGATTGCTGGTAATCGAGAATACTGCAAGTTCATCGCCAGCTGGCTACTTAGGCTTATTGGAAATTGATTCAGCATACATTAGTGTTGAATCATCAATTGGAGATAGTTTTGAATTTACTGCTGGAGTTAGACAAGAAGAAGGTCTACAGCAAGTTAATACATATGATCTATTTTCAGGTGTTGATTCCTTAATTGATAAATCAATAGAAGAAGATTATCAGCTACCTTCAATGACACTAACATATCTGCCTGAATTTGATGAAAATCTACAAATTAGATTGGGTGCTTCTCAGACAATTGCTAGGCCAACCTTCAGGGAACTATCTCCAACACTGTTTATAGATGTTGATACTGACAGAGTAATAGCAGGCTCACTATATTTAGAAAATAGTGAGATTGACAATATTGATTTAAGACTTGAATACTACTTTGGGTTTAATCAATTTTTTACAGCTGGTATTTTCTCCAAAGAAATTCTTAATCCTATAGAAGAAACTGTTAATGAGTCAGGTGATTTAATTATTACCTCTTATCAAAACGTTCCTTTGGCTGAAATCAATGGTTTTGAAATTGAATATGAGCAAGTATTCGAAGCAATTATGGATTCACCTAACGACTTACTTGTTAAGTTTAATTATACGGAAACTGAATCTGAAGTAATTGTAAATCCTGGAGATACCTATATAAACAGTATTGGTACCGTTGTAGATGCTCAAAATCTTCTTGCGAATGGAAGGGATACCAGATTGCAGGGTCAATCAGATACAATTGCAAACTTTCAAATCGGTTTAGATAATTTACAAAACCAAACTCAAGCAACCCTAATTGTTAACTATGTTAGTGATAGGGTAAGAGCTAGAGGTATTGATGTTTTACCGGATATTATTGAAGAACCTCCGCTATTAGTTGATTTTGCATTTTCAAAAATTTATTCATACCCTGAATTTGAGCTAAAACTATCCCTTGAGTTGAGAAATTTACTAGATGAGGAGTACTATGCATCAATGAGAAATATTGCAATATATGATCAATATGATCTTGGTACATCAGCCTCGCTAGGATTTAAAATCTCCTTTTAGTAAGAGGTATATTTCTGTGAAATGAGCTACACTTAGTAGCTCATTTTTTTATTATGAATAAAGTTAATCTTAAATATTTACTATATTTACTGGCTGTATCTATTGCTCTGTATCTTTTTATAAATATGTTCATGCTAATTAACTCAAGTAAGGTTCAGGCCTTTTCTATTGTAAGACCAATGGAGATAAAACAAGTTTCAACAAATCAGATTTCAAATACTCCCCCTGCAAGCTTTAATTATGAGCTTGCCGCAGTTAGATTAGGAGAAAGTAATACCTCAGTAATTGTTAAAAAAGGAGGAAAGGAATATGTTGTTCAGCTAAATGAGTTGCTCGAAAATAAATATAAGCTTGTTAAGGTGAACAATGACATAATTATTTTTGAATTTCAGGGTAAAGAATTTACAATAAATAATAGGTTTAAAAATGATTAGTACTATAAAAAAAATCTTTATTTTTAATTTAACTCTTATTAGCTTAAGTGCTTTTTCCCAAGAATCATTTATTCTTAATTATGAAGATGTAGATATTAAAAAAGTCACTCAAGATATTGCAAATTTTTCAAGAAAAACAATCATCCTTGATCCAAGAGTCAAAGGTAAAGTGACAATTTTTTCTAATTCATCACTCTCATCAGATGAAGTTTGGGATGTGTATTTAAGAACAATTCAAGTGAATGGATTTAGCGCTATAAATGATGATAATTTTGTAAGAATCGTTCCAGAAAATGAAGCAACTAGAGATAGTAATTCAGCTGATTCTGATGGAGAGTTTATAACAAGAATTATTGGACTTAATAACCGATCTTCAATTGAGCTATTGCCAATGCTTAAACCTATTGCTGGAAGACAAGCAAACGTTTCAAGCATTGCATCTATAAATTCTATTTTAATTGTTGATAGAGCAAGTAATGTTGAAAGAATAGCTGATTTAATATTAGCCCTTGATCAAGATAATACCGCAGCTGTCTCCATTATAGATTTAAAAAATCTTTCATCTGTTGAGGCGGTGAGAATTTTAGAAAAACTTAAAGCTCAAAACAATCCAACAATTAATAATTTTGTTGCAATTTCCTTTAGTGCATCAAATTCTGTAATAGTATCTGCCAACTCAATTACAACAAACATAATTAAAGAAACACTCAAGCAATTAGATGCTGATGCAATTAGTGAAGGTTCAGTTGCTGTTATATATCTTAAATATGCCAACGCTGAGGAGGTTGCTGGAATAGTTAGTTCTATAGCTTCGAGATTTATTTCTTCAGAATCTGAAAAACCAATTGTTACACATCATTCGCCAACTAATTCTGTCGTTGTATCTAGTGATGAATCAAATATAGCAACTATAAAAAATCTTATATCTAAACTTGATATTAGAAGGGCTCAAGTATTAGTAGAAGCTATAGTCGTTGAGCTTTCAGAAACAGCCGCAAGAAGTTTGGGTGTAGAAACTATTTTTGCCGGTGCAGAGGATGGAGAAATACCTATTGGGATTACTAGATTTCAGAACGGAACAGGACCTGATCTACTAGGTTTAACAGGATCTGCTATTGAATCAGGTGATAATGCAAATTTTTCAAATATTGCAGCTAATTCACTTTTAAACTCTCAAGGAATAATTGCAGGTATTGGAAGAATATCAGAGGATGATGACAGCATGATAGCGATCATTAATGCCATAGATGCAGATAAGAATTCCAATATCTTAACTACTACATCATTATTGGCAATGGACAATGAGGAAGCTTCTACTGTTATTGGTCAAGAAATTCCCATTACAACAGGTGAAAGTTTAGGTTCAAATAATACAAATCCCTTCAGGACAACCTCAAGAGAGGAGGTTGGTATAAAACTTTCAATAAAGCCGCAAATTAATGAAGGAAATTCAGTTATCTTAGAGATAAAACAGGAGGTTTCTGGTGTTGCTGGTCCTCTGACCGGGACTACTGATTTAATTACAAATAAAAGAACGATAGAAACAACTGTTTTAGTAGATAACAATCAAATTATTGTATTGGGTGGATTAGTTGATGAAGATATACAGGAAGATATTCAGAGAGTACCTGTCCTTGGTTCAATTCCAGTTTTAGGTAAATTATTTCAATCATCAAGCGAGTCAAAAGTTAAAAAGAATTTAATGGTTTTTTTAAGACCTAAGATTTTAGTTGACTCGGAATCGGTTTCTCAGATATCGACTGAAAAGTATAATTTTATTAAAGCAGAACAGTTACTCAAGCAACAATCTAAGCTAATCGACCTCACAGAAGATAAATAGATGTCTTATATACCTAATGATGCTATGGCTGAAACATCAAGTATTCTTCCTTACGACTTCGTAAAACAGAATAATATCTTTGCAATAGATAATAATGGTGAAATTAAGATTTATTCAACTTCAGAGCTAAGCTTTGATATACATCAGGAGCTATTCAGGTATATAGGTAAATCATTTGAAGTAGAAATTTGTAATGCTGAGGAGTTAAATAACCTTATAACGTCAAATTTTTCTGTAATTTCTCAAAATTCAGAACTTTCAGAAGAACTTAAAGATAATTTTGATCTCAAAACTTTCGCAGGAACAATTACAGCTACAGAAGATCTGTTAAGCGGGAGCAATGATGCCCCAATCATTAAGCTTATAAATGGTATTTTAAGTCAGGCAATTAAGTTAAGAGCATCTGATATTCACTTTGAGCCTTATGAAGATTCTTTATCGGTTAGATATAGGATAGATGGAATACTGCAGGAAGTTTTATCTCAAGATCCTCGACTCACACCATTAATTATTGCCAGACTAAAGGTAATTTCAAAACTTGATATTTCTGAAAGGAGGTTGCCACAGGATGGAAGAGTTTCGTTATCTCTTGGAGATAAAAATGTTGATGTTCGTGTTTCAACTCTACCATCTACATATGGAGAAAGAATTGTATTAAGACTCTTAGATAAACAATCAGCACAAATTAATATTAATGATCTTGGTTTACCACAAATAATACTTTCAACTTATAAGAAGTCTTTAAGTGAATCCGAGGGTATTATCTTAGTTACCGGACCAACTGGCTCTGGAAAAACTACAACTCTTTATGCTGGCCTTAGAGACCTAAGTGATTCATCTCAAAATATTCTCACTGTTGAGGATCCAATAGAATACACCTTGAAAGGCATTGGCCAAACGCAGGTTAATCAAAAAACTGGATACTCTTTCGCTACCGGATTACGTGCAATGCTTAGGCAAGATCCTGATGTTGTGATGGTAGGAGAAATAAGAGACACAGAAACAGCGCAAATTGCCATACAGGCCAGTTTAACGGGCCACCTTGTACTATCAACTGTGCATACAAATAGTGCTGTTGGTGCTATTACTAGACTTAGAGACATGGGAATAGAATCATTTTTGATATCTTCTAGTTTAAAAACAGTAATTTCTCAAAGACTTGTAAGAAGGCTATGTGATAGTTGTAAAGTTAAAACCACTATAAACAAAGATATAGCTGATTTATTTGGTTTAAAGCACAATCTTGAAGTTTATGATCATGTAGGGTGTGATGATTGTAATGGAACAGGATACAAAGGAAGGATTGCTGTTGCTGAGTGCGTAAATGTTGATAAAACCATAAAAGACATGATTCATAACGAAAAGTCAGAGAATGAGATTAATGAGTATGTGTTTGAAAATACTCCCTCAATAAATTCTTCGTGCTCGAATCTTCTTATAGAAGGTATAACATCTTGTGATGAGCTCATTAGATCTAACAATATAAAAGAAGATGCCTTCGTATAGCTATAAGGCTTTTGACTCTGAAGGTTCAATTCAATCAGGATTTATAAATGCCGATAGTGAAAGATCGGCAAGAAAAGAAATAAAAAGTCTTAATTTAATACCTCATAAACTTAAAAAAATAAAATCTCAAACTACCAAAAGATTTAAGATCAAAAATAAAGATTTGGTCCTTGCTACCAGACAAATTGGTACACTCCTTGAGGCAGCTGCTCAAATTGATGAGGCTTTAAAGATGACTGCTGAACAAGTCAAAAATAAAGATTTAAAGAATATATTATTTAATTTAAGAGATGAAATAATTCAGGGCAAAAGGCTAGGGGATGCAATGGAGGCTTACCCTCAAGTTTTTGACAATACATACACATCATTAATTAAAGCTGGAGATACTTCAGGAAGACTTATTGAGATGTTTAAATCTTTATCCGATTATCTTGAAGAAAGTTTATCAATTAATCAGAAGGTTCGGACTGCTTTAACATATCCATTCATTCTTTTTTCTTTTTCAATAATAGTAGTAATTTCGTTACTAACTTTTGTTATGCCTCAGGTTGTAAATCAATTCGTTAAATCAGGCGTCGATCTGCCCTTGTTAACATCAGTATTAATGAATATATCTTCTAATATGATTTATATTATCCCATCTATCATACTGATATTAGGTGTTTCTTTTTTTTATTATAAGAAGTTACTAACTACTGAAAAGGCAATCAATATTCATAGAATGTTTCTTAAAATTCCAATTTTTGGAGGATTCTTATTAAAATCTGAGACTGAAAGATTCAGTAGTACTATGTACTTATTGATGTCATCAGGGATAGTTCTAGATGATGCACTTCAAGAAACATCTCAAGTTTTGAACAATGCTTATCTAAAAGATCGCCTTAATAAAATAATAAAATCAGTAAAAGAAGGTTCTGATTTTTCACGTGCTCTAACGCGCGAACAAATATTCCCAGATATCTTTAACCAACTTATTTCCAGTGGTTACAGGTCTGGTAACCTTACACCAATGTTCAAAAAAGCTGCTGATTTTATGAAATCTGAGATTGAAACAACACGATCAACTGTTCTATCTCTCATAGAGCCATTAATCATTATTATAATGGGTGGATTTATTCTTTTAATCGTTATGGCTATACTTATTCCTATAATGCAAATGAACACACTAATATTAAATTAATTATGAAAAAAGGATTTACTCTAATTGAGCTCATGGCAGTAATTGTGATACTTGGCATATTAGCAACAGTTGTTGCAGTTAATGTATCTCCTTTTCTCCAAAGAGCGAACTTAGAAAAAGTAAGAGCAGATATTTCACAAATTGAGAAAGCGCTGGAACTATATAAATTTAATGAGCTGACTTATCCCACAACAGATCAAGGAATACAGTCATTAGTTGCTCCTCCGTCAGATCTTAAACGACCATCACTCTATCCTGAAGGAGGATACATAAAGTCTTTTCCTCAAGATCCATGGGGCAGAGAATATCTTTATCTGTATCCTGGCTTAAAAAACTCATCCTATGATGTCTACACTTTAGGTGCTGATGGAGTGGAAGGAGGTACAGGTGAAAATGCAGACCTCGGTAATTGGCTTAAATAAAAAACCAGGATTTACATTAATAGAATTACTTATTGTAATTGTCATTATTGGAGTAATGTCATCAATACTTCTTTTAAATACCAATATTGTTAATATTAGTAACTCACCCAGGACTTTAGAAGAAAGCTTTTCTGAAATTTCCCAAGAAAGCATAATTCGCGGAAAAGTTTTAGGATGGTATGCAAATGCAAATGAACAGGCTATTTATGAAATAGCTAAAGAAGAAACTGAAATAATCTCTAAACCCATATATAGATATTCCTGGAATGAATTTACTGAATTTGAAAAAGAAATAGAGACAAGCGATGGTCTTAAATTCAAGTTATCTAATGATGATTTAGATTTACCTTATATCTTATTCTATCCATCTGGCGAAACAACAGGGGCAAAATTCACTTTTTCCAACAATAATCAGAAATATAATTTTGTTCTTACTCATGGAGGAGAATTCTTAAGAATTGATGAATTTTAAGAGAGGCTTTAGCTTAATAGAGGTTTCCGTTTCGCTTTTAATATTAAGCGTCGCTGTAATGTCGGTTTATCAAACATTAAGTTCAACAACCTTATCAATCTTCTCATTAGAAAATAGAGTAATTGCTAGAGAGATAGCAAATAATAGGATTTCTTTAATTAACACTCTAGAAAAACCATTTAATCAAAAAAATAGAAGCGGTTCCTTGATGTTTTATGGAGATGAGTGGGAGTGGAAAGAAACGTTTAATGAAGCCCCAATGAAATCTTATATTGAATATCAAATAGAAATAACCAAAAAAGATAATACCCAAGTTATATATGAAACTAAGGGTTTTTTAAAAAAGAATTAAATGAAAAAAGGTTTTACACTAATAGAAGTATTAATATCTTTAGTTATACTTTCAATAATTGCGATTGTTTCTACAAACTTTCTTCAATCATCAATTGATTTAAGGAATCAAAGTAAATCAAAAGTAGATGATATAAAAGTATTTAACTTAGGTGTGAGCACTATAAGAAGAGATCTTATGTCAGTAGTGAATTTACCCATGCGAGATAACTTTGGGAATCAGCTACCTAATTTTATAGGGAGCAATGCCGATAAGAAAATTACTTTCCTCGGTTTTATTAATAGGATTGATAGTTCGAGATCGTCTATCTCAAGAATTGAATATTTATTCGATGATGCAAAATTTATTAGAAGAGTTTATTTTACAGCAGATCCTTATGATTATGATGATTATATAGATTCAGTTATTTTCAATAATATTGACGATGTAGAAATATCGTTTCTTGTCGATAACCGATGGTTCACAGAGTGGCCTGCTGGGCAAACTGCAGCATATATGATTCCGAAACTTGTGAAAATTGAGATAAATGATAAGGACAGAGATTTTGAAATAATTATTAATCCAAACATAGATTATGTATACAGACAATAAAAGAGGAGTAGTGTTAATCTCAGTGCTACTGATTGTTCTTATACTTTCTGGAATAAGTGTATCTCTTGGCGAGATATTTTTTAAATCTATCAAAAGGTCAACATATATTGAATTTCAATCAACATCTATCCAACTTCAAAGAAATATGGAGAGTCTTGGCATAGAGCTTATCGACCAAAATTTAAGGTATAACAAAGGATACCTCACAAAAAATGATCAATTATTGAAGGATGAGATATTTTTTGAGAGTAATGGATTCCTTATTCGCTCCAGATTAGTAGATACGTCAAATTGCTTTAACTTAAACTCGTTATTAATTTCTGTTGAAAATAATATGCTTCCTCATGATAGATCTATAAATGTTTTAAGTGATATGTTGTTATTTCTTAATTATGAAGTTAGACAAATTGATTCATTAATTGACCAGATAATTGATTGGGTTGACTATGATGATCAGCCAAGATCAAACGGATATGAGGATTATTTTTATACAGGCCCAATCAACGAACCAAGACAATATACATCCAAAAGAACTCTTTATGATTTCTCAGAATTAAATAACTTACCAGCTTCAAGAGAGTTTGATTTAAATGAATTGAAGAAATACATATGTGTTATTCCATATTCTAAAAAAACAAATATAAATGTAAATACACTTGAGTTAGAGGATGCTCTTGTTGTTGCATCTTATTTGGGAATTTCAATAGATGACGCAGAATATTTGATCATGAATAACCCTATTGATGGATTCAAGACCATTGAAGAATTTAAAGACGCATTTACAAACTACTTACCTGATAAAAGCATGAATAATTTTTCAACAAATACAGAAAGTTTTTATTTAATATCTGATACGATTTATGAAAATTATTCATTCAAAAGTAAATCTTTAATTACAATAGAGAAGGGAAGAGCTACTATTACAACAAGAACATATAATAATTAGATGAAGCAATATATTATTTCAACAATTTTTTCTTCAAAGAAGCTTAATTTAGTTTACTTTGAAGGTAATAAAAAGATTAAGGAAGAAGAAATAACTTTAAATGATTTAAGAAGTAATATAGATACTGCTTCAATAATTTATTTTCTTTTAGATAGCTCAAAGATATCAACGTTCAACTTCAAAAAAGAAGAAAGTGAAACAAAAGAGAAATATGAAGCAAGGTTTTTTGCAGATAAGGAAGATATTCTTGTAAATGATATTTCTAACCAGAAATTTTTCTCTTTTTCAGAAAACAATAATAATTTAGTTTTTCTGATTGATAAGGAATATTATGAAAATATTCAGAATGAGCTAAGTAAACTGAATAATAAAATCTTTTTAATTCCGGAATATTTTTTACTCAGTGAGAAAGATAAAGATCTTTCAATAAAAACCAAAAATAAATTATTAATTAAGCTTTCAGATGGTAGAGGATTCTCCCTACCAAAAGAACACTCTGATTCTTTTTTAGAGTCTATAGCTATTGATCATCTTGAAGAAAAATCAGGAGATTTAAAGAACTTGCAACAACAATTTCTTGCATCAAATGACCCTTCCATTAATTTCTTTAAATTTCGGCCTACTATTGCAAATGTTTTAAACAAATTAATGATAACTAAAAAAGATGTTGTCTTACTATCTGCATTTCTTCTAATAATTGTAAGTTTTCCATTTATTCAAAAAAATATCCTTCAAAACCAAATAGATAACTATAAAAAGGAGACCCTTATAATATTTAAAACGCTTATCCCAAATTTTAATAGAGTGATTAACGCTCGCGCACAAATTGATCAACTCCTTAAAAATCAACAAACACAATCAATTGAAAGATATGAATTTGATAACTCTTATTTTAAGTATATTGAAAGGTTTAATTTAGATTATGTTAAATCTACTCAGATTGTAATTGAGACTCAACAACTTGTTATTGAAATTGATGATATGCCTGCTTCTCAGTTTAATCTTGCAAAAACTCTATTCACCAATTTTGGAGTTGTTTTGATTGATGAAAACATAATAAAAAATGAATCAAATATTTCTGGGGAATTAACTTTTAGATACCAATGATAAATTTTTATAATGATCTAAGTAGTAGGGAAAAGAAGTTAGTTATTTCCACTTTAGTGTTGTTATTTATTTTATCTTTTTCTCTATTACTTAATTCTATTTTCTCAGATCTTAGAAATATCAAGAGAATTCATAATAGTGTTGAAGCAGACTATTTATATGTCCTTCAAAAAGCAAATATCATATCTAATAATGTTCTTTCCCAAAATATTAAGTTATCTGGAGTTAGCATTTATGATTTTGTTTCAACAAATGAAAAGCTTAAGTTTCTAGATTTAGATATGCTTAAACTTCAGAATATAAATGGATCAGAAAGACTCACTTTTGATATTGAAAGATTGGATTTATTGACACCAACCATTAATGAGTTCTCATTATTTTTTAACAAGAACCCATCAGATATTAAGGTAGTTCGCCCTAATTCCTCGTCTTATCAAATAATAATTAATTTCTGATTTTTATATTCCCGGCATAAAGCTCATGAAACAGCTTAACCGAAATTGAATCAGACACTCCCCATTTAGTTGCTTTAATCTTTTTTGGGCGAACTTTTTTTATGATTTTTGAATATATTTTCAAAGCTTCATCAATAACATCTGCGCGATCCTCAGATAAATTAAACAAATTTATTTTTTTATCTTTCTCAATGGAGCTTAGCAACTTCACTTCATTTAAAAACATATCAGTATCCATAGTCTTTGCATCGCATAATCTAAAAAAAGATCTTATATTTCCTCCAATCCCAATTAATTTAGAATTTAGTTGATTGTCATTTAGCCAATGACTCATTCTGTCCCACTCTGATAATTTATCTTTTTTAAGCATATTTCTAACTGCTCCAAGTTGGAATGACTGAGTAAGATGTAAATTATTTTCACTGTATTGAAAGAATTCAGTACTTCCTCCACCAATATCAACAAAAAACTTATCAGATAATAAGCTTGCATCTGGATGGAATTTTATCAAGTTTGCTTCCTCAAACCCTGAAATAATTCTTACAGGTTGGCCTATTTTTTGCTCAATGAATCTTCTCGACTCCTCTGAATTATTAGTATCTCTAAATGCAGAAGTGGCAACTATTTCATAGAGTTGGACTTCGTTTTGCTTGAAAAATTTTATGTATTTGTCAATTAGGATTGATAGATCAATAAGCTTTTTTTTTGGAATTTTACCCTCCAAGAAAACTTCTGTACCTAATCTTATGGGTGTTCGCACGCCTTCTTTGAAATCTATTGATGTAGGAGTTGTATGAAAGATTTTAGACTTAATTGCATTTGTTCCAATATCAATTGCAGCTATTTTCATTGGGTCGTATCGTCAGTATATTTAGTGATAAGCATATATTGTTCATATGTAAGATTCTCAAATAATACGCCTTCAAGTGAAGCTTGATAATTTTGTATTTTTTTAGACCACCTTGCAGGTTTAAGGAGTTTTTTATCTTTATAAGCTATTTTATTTAATAAAAATCTTAGAGCTGTTAATCTGGCTATCATTTTATTATTTGCATTTATGGATACCCAAGGAGATATATTTGTTGAAGTCTTTTCAAACATTTCCTCTTTGTAAAGTGAGAAAATATCCCACTTAGTTGCAATTCCTTCATCATTTTTAGAAAGCTTCCAATACTTCAATTCGGATTTCTTTCGTGCATTCATTCTTCTTTTTTGTTGGTCTTGAGAGAGAGAAAAATAGAATTTTATAATTTCCATTCCTTTTCTGATTTGTTTTTTTTCCCAGTGATTTACTTCTTTCATAAATTCTAGGTATTGATTTTCTGAACAATAACCCATTACTGGCTCTGTCAACGCTCTTGTATACCAAGATCTATCAAGAAAAGCTATCTCACCTTTTTTTGGTAAAACCTTGCTCCATCTTTTAAACCAATTACTTGATTCCCACTTTGTAGGAATGCCTAAAGCTACATACTTAAAATTTTTCGGCATGAGGTATTCAGAGAAGAATTTAATTGCTGAGCTTTTCCCTGCTGTATCTCTTCCTTCAAAAACAATACAAATTCTCCTTTCATTTTTAATTACATCTTCTTGCAGTTTAAGAAGTTCAATTTGAAGCCTTCTTTTCTCTAAAGCATAAGCCTTAGGATTAAGTTTTTTATAAGCATTAAGATCGAAAGTAATTAAAGACATGTTTTTGGATTATACTTTTAAGTAAAGAAAATTCACAAAAGTTTCTAAATTTTAACAAGAAAAATTATTTATCTGGTGTATAGTTCTTCAATATGGATTTCTTAACAGATGCATCCTTTTTATACATAGCTCTTGCCTGCATTGCTGGACTCTTCATGGCATGGGGTATTGGTGCTAATGATGTTGCGAACGCAATGGGTACTTCTGTTGGTAGCAAAGCATTAACAATAACTAGTGCAGTAATTCTTGCTTCAATTTTTGAATTTTTAGGAGCATTTCTTGCCGGTGGCGAAGTTACATCTACAATACGCAAAGGTATTGTAGATCCTCAGCTTTACAATGATAACCCAGAGATTTTTATTGTTGGAATGCTTTCGAGTCTTCTTGCGGCAGGTTCATGGTTGCTAATTGCTTCTTATAGAGGCTGGCCAGTTTCAACAACTCACTCTATAGTGGGTGCAATTGTCGGGTTTGCTTTAATTACTAAAGGCCTTAATTCAGTTTCATGGGGGGTTGTCGGTAATATTGCCGCTAGCTGGGTAACTTCTCCATTAGTGTCAGCAACCCTTGCAATATTAATATATTTCTCAGCAAAAAAACTCATTCTTGAAAAAGCTGATCAGGTTACCGCAGCTGTAAGAATAATTCCATTTTATGCAGCACTTGTAACTTTTGTAATTTGTTTGGTAACAGCTAAAAAGGGACTAAAGTATGTGGGTTTTCAATGGACTGATCAGGAAGTATTCATCTTCTCTGCAATTCTTTCATCTTTTATTTTAATAATTTCAAGTATCACTCTTAACCTAAAAAAAGAATTACTTTTAGATAAAAATAATGATTTTGGTGGGGTTGAAGCTGCTTTTGCATTTTTGATGGTGATTACAGCTTGCAGCGTTGCTTTTGCTCATGGATCAAATGATGTTGCAAATGCTATTGGACCGGTAGCCGCTATTGTTTCGACAGTTAATTCAGAAAATCAAATTTTGACAACCTCTATGACGCCTCCATGGATTTTATTTTTAGGAGCTATAGGAATTGTTATTGGATTAGCCACACTCGGCTATAGAGTAATGCAAACTGTAGGTGAAAAAATTACCACGTTGACACCCTCAATGGGCTTTTCTGCAGAAATGGCAACCTCAGTAACTGTGATATTAGCCAGTTTCATTGGATTCCCGATATCTACAACCCACACTCTTGTAGGAGCTGTTATTGGAGTCGGAATTGCTAAATCAGTATCAAAAGTTGATTTCAATCAGGTTTTAAAGATAGTTATCTCTTGGGTGGTAACAATTCCCACAGGTGCAATTTTTACAATTGCTTTTTACGTATTTCTTAGGTTTATTTTGTTCGTATAGATTATTGCTTCGCAGTGCATGCAATTAAGTAAGATAGCGATGCCCTGACTGCTTCGTTCTTTCCTATATCATTTAATTCACGATCCATTTTATAGTTAAGTGATAAAACTGAAATAATAATTTGTGTAAGCACTAAGAATACACCTTTTTCATTAAACATTGAGGGTAGTTCAATATTTGAAGAGACAAATTTATTTATTGATTCTGATAAGATAGAGAGAGAGTTAATTTGAGCTCCAAAAACTGAACTATCAAGAATAAGTTTTTTTGCTGGTGAGGATTCATTAAAATAATTAATTAATGAAGTAACCAACTCATTTAAGATATTTTGAAGTTCATTTGATTCAGGCTTCTGGGTATTTGAATTTATAAATAATGAACTTTCTTTTATTAATTCGTTTTGCAAATATGACTTTATATGATCTGGAGTCGGAAAAAATTTATATGTAGAAGTTCTTTTAAGATTAGACATTTCGGAAATTCTAGCAATTGTTATATCGGCAACTTCGCCATGTTCCAATATTAATTTTGCAGTTGATATGATTTTGTCAACTCTATCTTTACTTCTTTTTTGCTTTGCAATCATAAAAAAATAGACAAATGTTAAATAAAATATAATTATTACAAAAAAAAACTTCTATATAAAGTCGGATTCTTGTAACAGTTTTGTAACAATAGAAAACTAGTATAAAAATGTTTTAAATTTGAGGACATCTAATGAAACATTTTTCTATTTTATTCACAATTTTATATATACCTTTTTTAATTTCTCAAGAAGAGGTTGAAGAGGTGGTTGTTGTTGGTACAAAAGCCAGTATTATCTCAGCTATTGAAAAGCAGAGGGAATCTAATCAGATTGTATCTGTTGTTGATTCTGATGCATTGGGTGAATTTCCTGATACAACCGCGGCAGAAGCATTAAGAAGGATTTCAGGTATTTCGGTTGAAAACGATCAAGGTGAAGGCAGGTATGTAACTATCAGAGGTTTATCTGGAGATTTAAATACAATCGCTGTTAATGGAGCATTAGTTCCAGCTCCTGAGGGAGGAAGGAAGGTAATGCTTGATGGTCTTCCAACAGAACTTCTAGACTCAATTGAAGTTTATAAGTCTTTGACACCAGATCAAGATGCAGATTCTATTGGTGGTAGAGTTGAATTTAATACTAAAAGTGCCCTGGATTTGGATGGAGTTTATTTTAAAGTAAAAGCTAATACATTATGGAATGAACAAATCTCAAATAGTAATAACCCTAAATTCTCTGTGACATATGGAGATATGATCTCTGAAAATGTTGGACATATTATTGGTTTTACTTCTTCAGAAAAACAAATTGAAACTTTCAACAATGAGACAGGTTTCCCTGCTTGGGATCTATTTGATAATGGTAACTATGCAATAGCTGACGATTTTGAAAGTAGATATTATGATTTAACACGAGAGAGATTAGGCCTAACATATGATATTGATTATCGATTAAATGACGAGACTTCATTATTCGCAAATATACTTTGGAATGAGTACGTGGACGATGAGTTAAGGTACAAAGATGAATACAGAATGAGGGATGATCAAACTGATGTCACAGCTACAGGAAGCACAATCACTGAAATAAGAAGAGATGCTGAAGTTAGGGTAAGAGAAGAAGTACGAACAATAAGAACTTTTATTCTTGGCGGAAATACTATAACCAATGGTTGGGACACAGAGTTTGCTTTTACTAGTTCATTTGCTGAAGAAGATGATACAGATAATGTCGATGCTAAGTTTAGAAGTAGCACCTTTGATGCTGATGATTGTGGGGGCCCATGTGGATATTTTGACTATAGTGACCCAAAGAGACCTTACATGGTTTTAACTGAAGGCGCACAAGCTATTTATGATCCTTCTGAACTAGGCGTTGATGAAATTGAAGAAGAGGATTCCGTTATACAGGATACTGAATCTTCAATAAAAGTAGATTTTACTAAAGATGGTTTTGAAGTAATGAATACTCCAACAACAGTAAAATGGGGTCTCAAATACAGTACAAGAGAGAAAGAAAAAAATGTTGAGGGTTATGGATGGGAACCTGACACAACTCAAGCTGATTATAATCCTAATTTGACTCCATTGAATTGGCCTTGGCCAACTAGATTTGGACCAATGGCTGATCCAGCAACAATCTATGCATTACAAGGAACGTTTGGACCGTATGGAACTAGCGATTTTGGTGATGATTATGTATCTGAGGAAGATATTTTTGCATTTTATGGAATGGGTACATTTGAGTTTGATAATGCAATTGTAATAGCGGGTATTAGAGTCGAAGATACTAGCTTTAGCACAATTGGTTATAATGATGGAGATCCTGACGATATTATTTCAGGAAGCAATGATTACACATTTGTCTCACCAAGCATAAATGTTAAATATTTCCTTAATGACAACACCATTGTCAGAGGTGCTTTTTTTAGAGCTCTTTCAAGACCAGGTTTTGGTGAATCTGCTCCTGTAGCTGATATCGAACTTGAAGCTGACGGAACTTATGAAGGTGAAATGGGTAATCCTGATCTCGATCCTTATGAGGCTGATAATTTTGATTTAACTATCGAAAGGTATAGTGACAATGGCGCCGTTTCATTCGGACTATTTAAGAAAAATATAGACAATGCAATTTATCCCCAATTAACTCAAGGTGTTGTTGCAGGTTATAACTTTAGTGAACTTCTAACTTATGTTAACAGCGAATCTTCAACTGTTGATGGAATGGAGTTTAACCTTTTCAGAGAGTTTGACTCTCTTCCAGATCCTTTTGATGGTCTTTTCATATCTGTAAATATAACTGATATAGATGCTTCGAGTGACATCCCAAGCGATAACGGTGTGTTTACAGTTCCTTTTAGAAAATTAGCTGATAGAACGAGCAATATTTCAATTGGTTACGATAAAGGAAATATAGATATGAGACTTTCAATGGCCCGAAGAAGTGACTATCTGGACTATTTAGCTGATGATGATATTGAGACAACCGTTGAAGATTTAAATTATGATAATATTAGGTTTACTGATGATCATTCACAATTAGACTTTACAGCAAAGTACTATTTGAATGATAATCTAACCCTTAAATTTGATCTTATAAATATAAATGATGAACCTGAATACTATTACTGGGGTAACCCATCAAGGCTTTCTCAATATGATGAATACGGTAGAAGTGCGACAGTTGGTTTCACTTACAAGTATTAAAAATTATTTTTATCTTAAAAAGGCAAGTTTTGTACTTGCCTTTTTCTTATCAGTTTCAATCAATTCAGAAATTGTTGAGGTTGAGGCAATTTATGAGACACCACCTGTTGTTACTAAGGGTGATGCTGCAGATGATCCTGCAATATGGGTAAATAAGAGTAATCCCTCAAATTCAATCATCTTTGGTACTGATAAAAAAAGTGGAATTTATAGTTACAACCTTCAAGGGCAAGAACTGAGCTACACAAATCTTGGTAACATTAATAACATCGATACAAGAACTATCAATATTGGAGATGATGAGAATGTCTCGGATTTTACTTTCCTTTTTGCATCCAATAGAACATTAGGATCGGTTGATTTATGGGTATTTGAAGATAATGAAACAAGAGAAAAACTTGAAAATAACTCATGGGAAGTTCCATCAAAACCATCATTTAGAGGTAAATCAGACATTATCGTATATGGTATATGCGCTGGTATAGATCCAAAGTATGGATTAGTTGCTTTTCTGACAGAAGACACTGGTCCACGGGTTGAAGTATGGAACCTAACAGAGAATGGCCTTGATCTTATAACAACTTTTAATAATGGTGGAGAATCCGAGGGATGTGTTTATGATGATTTAAATAGGACCCTTTTTATATCAGAAGAAGAGGTAAGAGGGGTTTTAAAAGCTTATAGACTCGATGATAGTTTTGATTTTTCTGAGCCATATATTGTCGATTCTAGGGAAGGTCAAATCGGTGGTGACCCAGAGGGCGTATCATTATATAAAACACCAAATAATACAGGTTATTTAATTTTATCCTCTCAGGGAGATAGTAAGTTTAATCTTTATGATAGAAATTATCCTTATGATTACATTACAAGTTTTAGAATTGGCTCTTCAAAAAGTATAGACAATGTGACTGATACAGATGGTATAGAAACAATCAACTACAATCTGAGTGAAGAGTATCCAGAAGGCATTATGATTGCCCAAGATGGTCTTAATAAAGATGGGTATAGAACAAAAAGACAAAACTTCAAAATTGTCTCATTCAAAGATGTTCTTGATGCTTTAGATGTCATTAGATAACGTCCTAGAGTTTATATCGAATAATTTACAATACTCGTATGTATTGATTCTTGTCTTTGCTTTTGCAGAGTCTTTGGTGATCGTCGGCAGCATTCTATCAAGTGCAATTCTTTTTTCAATTTGCGTATTTCTTTATAACAACAGTCTTCTTGATTTATATAGCATAGTTCCTTTAGCTATGATTGGGGCGCATGCGGGTGATGTCATTAGTTTTATATTAGGAAAAAGATTTGGTCCACTGGTGCTTGAGACAAAGTTTTTTAAAAAAAGAGAAAGTATTATTGAGAGAGGAAATAACTTTATTGATAGATTTGGTCAACTTACAGTAGTGTTGGGTAGATTTATTCCGGCAATGAGGGCTATTGTTCCATTTTTAATTGGGATGACAGGTATGGAATTTATGAAATTCTACAGAGCATCTATTTTAGCTATTTCGGTATGGGGTTTTGGCCTTATAATACTCACTACAGGATTAAGCTCAATTTTATAGATTTATTATGATTCAAATATTAATACTTACCGCATCACTCTTAGCCATTATATTTTTTATAATTAATTTAGTAAAAGCTAAAAGAAATGGAAGGCTAACGGCATTCTTAAGAGATCTTTTAGTAATTTTTCTAGGTCTCGTTATGACCGCAGGAATTTTTTATATTGCTATTAGGGTTCTGCCAAGAGTCTTCATGTAAGTATGACCATCTTTAAAAAAATTATCGATAAAGAAATACCGACAGATATTTTATATGAGGATGATTTTTGCATAGCTTTTAATGATATTAATCCTCAAGCTCCTATTCATATTTTAATAATCCCCAAAAAAGAAATACCTCAACTATCTTTATCAGATGACAATGATAGTGAATTGTTAGGAAAGCTTCTTATTGCCGCCAATAAAATAGCGGAAGATCATGACACAAAAGATGCTTTTAGGATTGTTATCAATAATGGTGCGAAAGCCGGACAGTCAGTCTTTCATCTTCACTTACATCTGCTGGCTGGAAGACCGCTTTCGTGGCCACCGGGGTAGTTACATATATATACTATAAAAATATGAGCCAACACCAAGAAGAAAAACTAATAGTGCTATGCCAACCAAAAAGAATGTTGCGAACTTCGTTGTTTCGTTATCGTTCATATTTAATTAAAGAATTATGAAGGATTTTAACAAAGAAATTAAGTCTTGGATATTCTATGATTTCGGTAACTCAGCCTATGCAACAACAGTTATAGCAGCATTTTTTCCACTATTTTATGCAAGCTACTGGTCTAATGGTCTTGAGTCACTTCAAGCAACTCAATATCTTGCATTTGCATTAACAATAATAAATTTAATTATTCTTGTTTCAGCTCCAATTATTGGTGCAGTAACCGACTATAAAAGACTAACAAAGATTCTATTTATAATTTTTACTTTATTATCAATCGTATCAGTTGCCTCCTTTTACTTTATTCCGATGGGCAAATGGTTAATGGCTCTCATTCTCTATGGCATTTCATTTTTCTCTTTTGCTTCAGCAGTTGTGCTCTATGACAAAATGCTTGTTTATGTTGCTTCAGAAGATCAGCTAACAAAAGTATCTAGCTATGGTTATGCATTAGGATACTTGGGGGGAGGGTTGTTATTTGCCTTGAATGCATTCATGGTCCTTCAACCTGAAACCTTTGGCTTAAGCAATGAAGCTGAAGCAGTAAGATGGGCATTTATAACTGTATCAGTGTGGTGGTTTATTTTCTTACTTCCTTTAGCAATTAATTATAAAGAGCGTGAAGTTGAAAAAACTGGAAATCTCAAAGAAGTTCTTGGCGGATTTGTAAGTACGTTTAGAGATATTCAGAAAAATAAAAATGTTCTGTTATTTTTATTTGCCTTCTTTTTGTATATTGATGGCGTTCATACAATTATGTCGCTTGCAGCAATTTTTGCTGAAAACATTGGAATTGATCAATCGGCGATTATTGTTGCACTAATTTTAGTGCAATTTGTTGCATTCCCATCAACACTTTTTTGGTCTTATATTGGTAATAAATATGATGATAAAGTCGTTCTTTATGCAACCATCTTTATTTATATATGCGTTGTTATTTACTCAACTGCGCTTACCAACTCTTCAGAATTTTATGTTATGGCAGTACTGATAGGTTCAGTCCAGGGCGGTATTCAAGCTGCATCGAGAAGCTTTTTCTCCAAAATAATTCCTACAAATAAATCTGGCGAGTTTTTTGGTTTTTACAATACATTTGGCAGAGCTGGATCTGTGATGGGTCCTGCATTGGTTGGAATGTTTATAGGTATATTTAATAATCTACAAATAGCTCTTGTACCAATTATTGTGTTGTTTATTGCCGGCGGGTTTTTATTAAGATACGTGAAATATCCAAATGAAATTATTTAGCAAGAATTCAATTATCTTTTATTCACTAATGGGCCTTGTAAGTCTGTTTGTTGCAAGATATATAAGATCTCTTATTGATTATAGTATTGGAGTAGAAATACTAATTTGCTCAATTATTATTCTCCCTATGTATTATTTTGCAAGAAAAGCTCTTGTTAAGTATTTCTTGAAGCAAGTAGATTAATCAAAGCTTTAGGCTTATCTGTTATTATCCCATCTACATCTAAGCCAATTAGATAGTCCATTTCTTCAATACTATTAATTGTCCAAACAGAAATCTTGATATTTTCACGTTTACAAAAATCTACAAACCTCTGTGTAACAATCTTAATACCATATCTATAAATTGGTATTTGCAGGCAATCACCACTAATTTCACCTCTATATATTCCAAAGCTTTTAAGAAGAAGCTTAAGTACTTCATGAGGACCCATTGAATAAGTTACGTCACTAAGTTTAGATTTAATTTTTTGCAGTCTTTGACTTGAAAAACTGGCAACACATAAATTCTTTTTAATATGTGGCAACTTATTAATTATTTCAATTGCAGGATCGACTACTTCATCTGTTTTAAAATCAATTTGAAATTTAGTATTAGGGAATTGTTTTAGCGTTTCTTCAAGTGTTGGTATTTTGTAATCATCAAAAATATTTAATTCATCTATTTCAGAAGCTAAAAGCTCATTAAAATTCTTTTCTATACCAGGAATTCTTTTTAAGTCATCATCATGAAAGATATATGGAATGCCATCAGAGCTTAGTTGGATGTCTGTTTCAATGATATCTGAGCCGATTTCTAGAGCGTATTTGAATGATTCAAGGGTATTTTCAGGAGCTTCAAGAGAGCCGCCTCGATGAGCCATAACAGCCAAACCATCATAATTTAGGTAATCTTTCATATATTTTGTAAAATATTCTTAAAAATCATTATACAACTTGGATAAATTTGAAGAAATAAGGCCTTATTATGATCACGAAGTTGAATCTAAACTTCGTGAACTTGCTTCTAATAAGAAGGTAATAAACGCCTTTTTACATTCCAGGGGTTACCACAATACTTTCTTAAATTCTTTTTTGGGATTATTTTTATCTTTTTATCTCAACAGAAGATTCAAAAAAATTAAGTCAATCCATCAATACCAAAATATGTATGAAAAGATTATGGAAAAGATCATAAAAGATACATCAAGTGGCTTTACATATAATGGACTGGAAAATCTTAAAGAAAATACTTCATATCTTTTTATTTCAAATCATAGAGACATAACTTTAGACCCTGCGTTTTTGAACCTTGCTCTTCACAAAAATGACTTTTCTACTGTAAATATAGCTGTTGGTAGTAATCTTATGGACCAAAAGTGGGCTGCAGATCTTATGCGCCTGAATAAGAGTTTTATAATACCTAGATCCGGATCATCAAAGAGAGAAATTTATCGATCACTCAATCTAGTTTCAGAATTCATAATCAATAAAGTAAAAGTTGAAAATGAATCTATCTGGATTGCTCAACGTGAGGGAAGGGCAAAAGATGGTAAAGATATAACAGATCCAGCAATTCTAAAAATGATCCATCTTACCAAAAGAAAAGATTTAGCTATTTCTGATTTCTTTAATCAAATGAAGGTTATTCCAGTATCTATTTCATATGAGTTTGACCCAAATGATTTGAATAAAGCTAAAGAGGTTTATGAGACCGAGGTAAACGGCTTTTATGAAAAAAAAGAAAATGAAGACCTTGAAAGTATATCTAGGGGAATATCAGGCTTTAAAGGATCGGTAGTATTGAATATTGGAAATGTAATGAACTTCGAATCAGACTCTTATGAGATAGTTGCTGAGCAAATAACTAATGAAATATCTAATCAGTTTCATAATCATCCTACAAATAAAGATGCTTTATCTATTTTGAATAAAGATCTTAAACTTGAAGACAATGAATACTTCTCAGAAAGGCTAAAAGACGAGCCAGATGAGGTAAAAAGCATTCTATTAAACCAGTATGCTAATTCTGCTAATTAATGGCGCGCCTGGAAGGATTCGAACCTCCGACCTCTTGGTTCGTAGCCAAGCACTCTAATCCAACTGAGCTACAGGCGCATACTTGAATTATAAAACAAAGGAGCCTTTACGGCTCCTTATATTTTGTCGAAGTGATCAAAACAGGGGAAGTTTCTGTATCGACTGTGAAATCATAACTAAACAGTGTTTCTATTAGGTATATATTTTGAAACGTATTGTAAATTTTATGTTACGAAATCTTACGAGCTTTTTCTTTGAGCATAGCAGGAATGCCATCAATAATTGGATAAGCTAATTTAGATTCTTCGCAGATAAGTTCATTATTTTCTTCATCATAAACTAACTTCCCTTTGGAAACAGGACAGACCAGAATATTTAAAAGATTTTTATTTAATTTAGCCATTTAAAATAGATTAATTACAAGTATAGTATTCTAATCCAAATGGTTATTTCAGAAAACAATAAAAAGATCATATATTCATTATTGGTTTTTCCATTTCCAGTAACCGGGATACCTATCCTTGTATATATTCTTCCTTTTTACGCTTCAAACTATAATCTTGGACTTTCTTTAGTGGGATTAATCTTTTTTGCTGGCAGAATTATAGACGTATTCACTGATCCTATTATGGGCGCATTGGTTGACAGGTATCCTTCTAGATTTGGAAAGCATAAACATTGGATTTTCTTATCGCTACCTGTTTTATGCCTAAGTGCATATTTTCTTTTTTTTCCTCAAGATGAATTTATTAGTGGTTGGTACTTATTTATTGCTTTATTTACTCTATACAGCGGATTTACCCTTGCCAATATAGCTCAGCTCTCGTGGGCATCATTTATCGCTCCTGAATATGATGAAAGAACTAAATTATTAACATTGAGAGAAATTATTGCGATCATCGCAACTTTAATTGTAATTTCTATACCTGCAGTAATAGAGATCTATGAAGGATCATTTCTCCTAAAGATCAATGCAATTGGTGTATTCGCTTTGGTTGGCATTCCTTTGACAATATTTCTTGGTCTATTTTTTTTAGATGATAAAAGGACTGCCTCAAATTACGATAAACCACTAAAATCCTTCAAGAGATTCTTTAAGAATAAGACTTTAAATAGACTTGTTTTGGCAAGCGTTCTTCTTGCTTTCGCTCAAAGCTTAACTGGCGGTTTATTTGTAATCTTTATGGAATCTATTCTTGAGCTTGGTGATTACGCATCAAGGGCTATATTCGTAAACTTTACATTTGCGGTTATAGGAATATTTTTATGGAGATATATTGGCCTAAAATTTACAAAACATTTTGCTGCATCATTATGTCTTCTATATGCAGGGATTCTATTTCTACTCCAATTTTTTGTTGTTCTTTATATAAGTGATGCAAGTGAATCAGTAAAAGCAGGAGTACTATTTTTTGTTCTGGCAATGTATGGAATATCCTTTTCAGGCGCTGCACCATTAATTATTTCTATGGTAGCTGACGTCTCGGATGCAGAGCAGGCAGAATCAGATGTTAATAAATCTGGAGCTATGTTTGCATACTACACAACAATTACCAAAGTAGGTTATACCCTTGCGGTAGCTTTTCCTTATATATTTCTTGAGAGTGTAATTGGTTTTGATATTACTTTAGGATCTGATAATTCACAATTTACCAAGAATACTCTTTTATATATGTATCACTTTATTCCAGTAATGTGTTTTTTTCTTGCTAGCTATCTTTTATCAAAACACAATATTTCACGAGAAGCTCATTCGACTATAAAAGAAAATATTAGTTAAAACATAAATATTAGTTATAATTAATATAGATTTTATGAATAAAACAAATTTAAGCGTTAACTTGAATAAGGTTGCACTTCTTAGAAATGCAAGAGGATCAGATTATCCATCATTAGTGAATTTTGCTAAATCCTGTATGGAGCATGATATTTGTGGTCTTACTCTTCATCCTAGATCAGATGAGAGACATGCTTTGTCATCAGATGTCATAGATTTAGCTACTTTATGTAAAGAAAATAATCTTGAATTTAACATTGAGGGTAACCCATTTAATAATGAAAAGGGTTCATTTAGGGGATACGAAAACTTAGTTAAAGATATAAAACCTTATCAAGCAACACTTGTTCCGGATGAAGATAATCAAATAACCTCAGATCATGGTTGGATAAGGGGAGATCATGATGAGGAATTAAAATTAATTATAGAAAGACTCCATGAAGATTGTTCATACGTAAGTATGTTTATTGATGCCAATCTCGAATCTGTAGATTATGCTTTGGAAATGGGTGTAAATTCAGTAGAAATTTATACTGGACCATATGCAAAACTTAACAAAGATGAAAGAGTTTCATACATTGAAGAAATGCATGAGATTTTCAAGTATATAAAATCAAATAATTTAAAACTCAATGCGGGTCATGACCTCAACTTAGAAAATCTTCCTGAATTAATTGATCTCAATATTATTGATGAAGTTTCAATAGGTCACGCTATAATAACTGAATCACTTATCCATGGATTGGATAATGTTCTTTCACAGTATATTAAGATAATTAAATGAGCCTAGAAGAAAAACTTAAACAACAAATCAAAGAAAATCCTGTGCTTATTTATATGAAGGGCACGCCATATGAGCCAAGATGCGGTTTTTCATCAAAGACTGTACAAGCCTTAATAGATTGTGGGGCTCAATTCTCATTTGTTGATATCCTAGAAAATCAAGAAGTTAGAGCAACACTTCCTTCTGTAACTGACTGGCCAACCTTTCCTCAGGTTTTTATTTCCGGTGAGTTAATTGGGGGTTGTGACATTGTTACGCAAATGCATGAATCAGGCGAGCTTCAAAAACTTGTTGATGATGCAGTAGGCTAATCTATTTTATTTAAGATTTTACAGAAAACTTTCGCTGTTATTTCTGAATCATATGATGCTGAATGAGCCAATTCGTTTTCATAATCAAAGCCTAGCTCTTTAGCAACTCTTGCAAGGACAGTTTGACCAGTAAAAATTCCACCTATAGATACAGTATCAAAAACTGAGAAGGGGTGAAAAGGGGATCTTTTAATATTATTTCTCTTAATAGACTCATTTAAAAAACCCAAATCAAAATGAGCATTATGTCCAACAAGAATAGCTCTACTGCACTCATATTTATTCTTATGTTTATTGACGATACTAAAAAGGTCTTTTAAAGCTTCTTTTTCATCAACTGCATTTCTTAGAGGGTGATTAAGATCAATGCCGGTAAATTCAAGAGATTCCTCAGATACATTTAAACCTTCAAAAGGTATTATGTGATGCCTATGAGTGGTTCCAACTCGAAATTCTTTGTCATAATCTATAAGAGTAATAGCAATTTCCAATAGTGCATCGTTAACTGGATCAAAACCACCAGTTTCCATATCTACAACTACCGGAAGGAACTTTCTAAACTTTTCTTTCAATCAATTACGCCAAGTTTTTTTTGAAGTTTTTTATTTGAGGTTGTATATCCAAAGGGAACTCTCTCACCAGGATTTATCCTCTTAAAAGCCTCTTGGACTGCAAGTGTTGTTTCATGGAATCCACATAAAATAAGATCAAGCTTTCCTTCGTAATGATTAATATCACCTACAGCAAATATACCTTTTTTAGATGTTTCAAAAGTAGTGGTATTTACAGATATTTTTTTATCTTCTAAATCAATCTCCCAATCAAGTATTGGACCTAGTTTTTTATTTAAACCAAAGAGGAATAGCAGTTCATCGGCTTTATGTTCAGAAATCTCTAAAGTTTCGAAGTTCTTAAGTTTAACTCCGGTTACTTTTTTGTCTCCAACTATTTCATTGATTAAGTGAGGTGTAAAAAGACTAACTTTTTCATTTTTAACTAAATCTCTCATTTCTTGTTCAGTTTTATATGCACCTCTAAACTGATCTCTTCTATGAACCAAGTTAACGTGAGAGGCGATTTTACTTAATTCCACTGTCCAATCTAAAGCAGAGTCTCCACCACCAAAAATGAATACTTCTTTGTCTTTGTACTGATCCATATTTCTTACGGCATACGTTACTCCCTTATTGAGAAATAAATCAGGATTTTCAATATTTGCCGGTCTTCTTGGTTCAAAAGATCCAGCACCTGCTGCTATGAATATATTTTTTGTTTTAAATTTATTACCCTCATTAGTTTCTACAATCCAAAAGTCACCATCTTCTGAAATTGTTTGAACTCTTTGGGATAAATTTAAATCATAATCAAAAGGTTCTATTTGCTTTAATAGGGCATCAACATGTTCTTGTGCTGTTTGAAATGGGACTCCTGGGATATCATAGATAGGTTTTTCAGGATAAAGCTCGGCGCATTGCCCACCAGGTTTGTCTAAGTTATCGATTAATGTGCAATTTAATCCTAATAGGCCAGCTTCAAAAACTGTAAAAAGTCCTACGGGACCTGCTCCAACTATTAAAATATCCGTTTCTTTCATTATTTAACTAACTGACCTGGCTTTGCACCTTCATCTGGTGATATTAAATAAATTGATCCCTCATCATTGCTAGACGCTAAGACCATTCCTTCCGATACTCCAAATTTCATTTTCCTTGGCTCAAGATTTGCAACTAATACAACATGTCTTCCATTAAGACTCTCAGGATCATATGCACTTTTTATGCCAGCAAAAACAGTTCTTTCACCAAGATCACCCACATCAAGATGTAATTTTATGAGCTTATCAGCTTCTTCTATGCCTTCAGCTTTAACAATTTTAGCTACGCGAAGCTCAACCTTTGCAAAATCTTTGATATTAATTAAATTTGAATCTTCCATTTCAATTTCCTCATTTATTTTAGCTTTTTCTAATCTTTTTAATAGGGGCTTATATGGATTAATTTTTGTATCTACAAGATAACCCTTAATGTTATTAAAATCATTTGCAGCACTATCATTAAATACCTCTAAAGCCTTTGATGTTATTGTTGGTAGAACAGGATTAAGCAATATTGAGATAACTCTAAAACAGTTAATTGCTGTCGATGATACCTCAACAGCCTTTTCTTCACTGGATTTCCAAGGCTCATTCTCATTAATATATTTATTAACTTCATCTGCCATCTTCATAATAATTTTTACAGATTTAGAAAGATTTAAGTTTTCATAATGCTCAATCACTTCATCGATCATTGATAGATTTTTCTCAATAAAGTCCTCATCTAAGTTTGCAGAGAGATTATTACCATTCTTCTCAATAAATTTTGAAACTCTGCTAGCAATATTTAAATATTTACCGACGATATCTGAATTAATTTTTTGAATAAATTCATCTTCATTAAAATCTAGATCATCAATTGAATTATTAAACTTATCAGCAAAATAATATCTTAATAACTCACCATCATAGTTTTCAGCAAAGTCGTCTGCATTTATAAAGGTTCCATTGGATTTTGACATCTTCTCACCATCAATAGTTAAAAACCCATGAACATTAATTGACTCAGGTAAGCGAATATTTGATGACTTTAAAAGTGCTGGCCAGAATAGGGCATGAAAATAAGCAATATCTTTTCCAATAAAATGATGAATTTCATAATCAGAGCTTTCACCCCATAAATCTTTCATATCCATATTATTGTTTTCTGCCCAATTTTTTGCAGAAGCTAAATATCCAATTGGTGCATCAAGCCAAACATAAAAATATTTATCATTCTCTCCGGGTATTTCAAATCCAAAGTATGGCTTGTCTCTTGATATATCCCATGGCTTTAACCCATCTTCAATCCATTCATTAAGTTTATTTTTTATAGGATCTTGAAGAGTTAAGTCTTTGAGATAATTCTCAAGAAAATCTTTCATTTGAGGCAAATCAAAAAATACATGTTCAGTTCTTTTCTTGGTAAGCTCAGAATTCGATAATGACGATACGGGATTTAGTAAATCATCAGGTGTATAAGTCGTGCCACAGACAGAACAACCATCACCATACTGATCTTCAGCGCCACATTTTGGACATGTACCTTTTATAAATCTATCAGATAAGAATAAGCCTTCTTCTGAGTCATAAAACTGTTCAATTTCTTTTTTAAAGATTAGATTTCCTTCTTTACACTTTTGATAAATATCTTCAGCATATTTTTTGTTCTCATCAGAATGAGTAGTATAAAAATTATCAAAATTAATATTAAATCTTGAATAACTTTTTATGTGCTCCTCTCTAGTTCTTTTAATAAGTTCTTCAGGATCTATTCCAAGCTCTTTGGCTTTGAGCATGATAGGTGTTCCGTGCGTATCATCTGCACAAAAGTAGAGACATTCATTACCATTAATATTTTGGTATCTTACCCAAATATCAGTAATTACAGATTCAAGAACATGTCCAATATGTATTGAACCATTGGCATATGGCAATGCGCTTGTTACCAGAATCTTGCGTGATTTCATTTTGTGATAATTTTTAATATATTATAAGTTAATTAGATAATGACTATAAAAAAAACTATTGCAATTGCTTCAGCAAAAGGAGGAGTTGGTAAATCAACTGTTTGCTCTTTTTTAGCTACAGTTCTATCAAAGGATAGCAAAGTTGGTATTTTAGATGCAGATATTTACGGCCCTAATCAAGATATATTATTCGACATTAATGATAAAAATATCGAAGTAGATAAAAAAAATACTGACAGACCATATATACCAAAAAAAGTTGATAATATTTCACTAAACTCTTTAGGATTCTTACTCGATAAAAATGCTGCTATCTGGAGAGGGCCCATGTTGAGCTCTGCCATCAACCAGATATATGAAAAAACTAATTGGGACGAACTAGATTTTCTATTAATTGATATGCCTCCTGGGACAGGTGATGCTTATTTAACGGTATGTCAAAAAATTGTTCCTGATTTTGTAATTTTAGTATCAACTATATCTAAATTATCAATTGCAGATTTAAGGAGATCTGAACATGTTTTTGCAAGCTTAAATACTAAAGTCTTAGGCATTATCCTAAACAACATTCATCAGAGTGATGATTTCCAGAGTTTTAACTTAGAAACTGAGAATACAGTTTTAGATAGGGTTGAATATTATAAAAAATTCATAGATTCAACATATCCATTTGATGATTTAAAATTAGATCCTTTATTTCTAAATACAATACGAACAATCAAAGAGCATGAATAGATTTTTACTTATTTTATTATTATCTTTTCCAATCTTTGGTGAAGAAATAAATGATCCATTTGAGGATCTAAATAGGGACATTTTTATCTTTAATGAGAAATTAGATGAAAAACTTTTAAAGCCAGCTGCCTTAACATATAGAAAAGTTACACCTCAATTTGCCAGAACAGGAGTGACAAACTTTTTTAATAATCTTGAAGAAATTGATACCACTATAAATCAAATACTCCAGGGAGAAATTAAGTATGCGTTCAATGATGCTGGAAGATTTGTTGTCAACTCTTCTATTGGATTATTTGGTTTAATTGATGTTGCATCAAAAATGGGTCTTGAAAGACACGAAGAAGATTTTGGACAAACACTTGGTGTTTGGGGTTTTGATTCAGGTCCTTATATTATGATTCCCTTCTTAGGCCCAAGCAATCCAAGAGATTTATTGAGCAGACCAATTTCAAGCTTCCTTTCCGGTACATTCGCAATGGAAGATAATGATGTAAAGATAACATTGGTAGGTATTGATGCTCTAGAGACTAGAGAGCGCCTTCTGGATGCTGAAACACTTATTATTGGAGATAAGTATATTTTTGTTAAAGATGCTTATATACAGTCTAGAAAATATGAAATTAATAATGGTTCGACTGAGGATGATGAATTTCTAGATGATATGGACGATATATTTGGAGATGACTAAACCATTGATAGTAACTCATCTTTGTTTTCAACCAGACTCGATGAGTTCATAATCTCAGCTACTTTTACCCTAAATCTTTTAGCATCCTTTTCACCTTTTTTAAGTCCAAATACATGTTTCAACATAATTTTAGGGTCATAACCTCTTTTAGTCATAACATGAACATAATCTAAATATTCTGTGAGAAGATCTTTTCTGCTTATCTCTATCTTGGTATTTGAGTAAATTTCAGAATCTATATCACTGAGCATAAAAGGATCATCATAAGCTGCTCTTCCCAACATAACTCCATCAACAAAATTAAGATGATTTTTTGCTTCACTAATATTTTTGATGCCGCCGTTAATAATAATTTCTAAATCTGGGAAGTCATCCTTGATTGAATAAACCTTTTGATAGTTTAAAGGTGGGATGTTTCTATTTTGTCTTGGGCTTAAACCTTTTAAAATTCCTTTCCTTGCATGGATTATAAAAGTTTTAACACCAGAATCTTTTACGGTACTTATAAATGATTTTAAAAACTCGTAATCATCATTATCATCAACACCAGTTCTGCATTTAACAGTGACAGGAATATCTACGGACTTCCTCATTTTTCTTGTACAATCTGCAACCAAGTCAGGTTCAAGCATTAAACATACGCCAAAATTACCTTTTTGCACTCTTTCAGATGGGCAACCTATATTCAGGTTAATTTCATCGTATCCCTTTTTTTCAGCCTTTATTGAGCATTGAGATAACTCTTGAGGTGAAGAACCACCAAATTGAACAGCTACAGGATGTTCCTCTTTATTAAAATCTAACTGATAATCGCAATTTCCATGTATTAGGGCTCCTGTAGAAATCATTTCTGTATAAAGGACTGCTTGTTTAGATATGAGTCTTAAAAAGAATCTTTCATGCATGTCTGTGTATCTCATCATAGGAGCTACGCAGAACCTTCGATCTAGTGACATTTAGATGAATAAATAAACTGAAATGAGGGCTACTATCGTGAGAACAATTGTATATGGGAGCGCCATTAAAACCATTCTGAAATAAGATAAGTTAATTAATGGAGCAAGAGAGGAGGTAAGCAAGAAAAGAAATGCTGCCTGACCATTTGGAGTAGCAATACTCGGTATATTCGTTCCTGTATTAATAGCAATTGTGAGATTATTAAAATGCTCTAAAGAAATCTTACCTGCATCAAGAAGAGCCTTAACTTCATTTATATAAATTGTAGCTACAAAAACATTATCACTAATTGCAGATAGAACTCCGTTCGCAATAAAGAAGATACTGGTCTGACTTTCAATACTAAAAGTAAGAACATAATTGATAACAGGGGTAAATAAGTGTTGCTCATGTATAACGCTAACAATAGCGAAGAAGACACAAAGTAAAGCAGTGAAAGGTAAAGCCTCTTTAAAAGCATCTCCTAAATAATGCTCATGAGTAATACCTTTAAAGGAAGTTAAGAGAATTATAACGCCAAGACCAATAATCCCAACTTCAGCAATATGGAAAGCAAGGGCAAAGATCAATAAGACTAAAACAAATAATTCAACTGCAAGTTCAGCTTTTTTCTTGTCGTCATTTTTGCTAATTTCATCTTCGTATGCTGCATATTCAGCAAAAATAGTTCTTATATTTCCTGACAACTCTGATCCAAAACCTGCTAACTTAAATCGCTCTAAGCAAAAACAAACCAATAATCCGGCAACAAATACCGGCATTGTAACTGGTGCCATATATAAGAAAAATTCAATAAAATCCCAGCCAGCAATATTTGCAATTAATAAATTTTGAGGCTCACCAACAATTGTGCATACACCTCCAAGAGCAGTACCAACGGCACCGTGCATAATTAACTGTCTTAAGAAACCTTTAAAGTCATCTAGTTCCTCAACTTTAAGAGAATCAATAGATGCATCATTATGAATATCATGAGCGGTATCATCAAAATATTTATTCGAAATTATTAAATGATAAATTCTATAAAATCCAACTGTAACTCCAATTAAAACTGCTGTTACTGTAAGAGCATCTAGAAAAGCTGATAAAAAAGCTGCAGTAAAACAGTAGAGTAGAGAAAGCCAAACTTTTGATTTAACGTTTAGAAGTAGTTTAGTAAATATAGTAAGCATTAGATTTTTCATAAAGAAAATTCCAGCCACCATAAAAACAAGTAATAGAATTACCTCTATATTTGCCTCTATTTCATGCATCATTGAATATGGATTTGAAAGATCCATTACTAATGCTTCAATTGCAAGAAGACCACCTGGCTGAAGAGGGTAACATTTAAGTGCTAGCGCTAAGGTAAAAATGAACTGTAACAGAATTATCCAGCCCATTATGAATCCACCATTTAAACCAAGCGAATTAAGGACGATGAGTAGTATTGGATTGATTATAAGAAAGCTAAGGATTGCTTGTTTATACCATCTGGGTGAATCACCTAAAAACATACTATACATTAAGGATATATTCATTATGATTACTACTTATGTCTGGATCTCGTTTTAAAAATTTCTCTGAATCAAATAACAACAAATATATTTTTATTTCAGAAAATAAGATTTTATACGATAAATCAGAAAAATCTTATAAATTTGATGCAAATTATTTAATTTTAGAAGGTGATATTGATATGGCAAGAATAGGTATTTATCACGATGATGATGAATACATTTATGCGGTTAACTTAAAAGACATAACTTTAGTAAATAAACCTGAAGATGCAGAATTAATTGAAATAAGAACTTTAGCGAACTTTAATCCAGAAAATGATGGAGTTGTTTTCACTGCTAAGCAGTTGGTGCATTGGATTGATGAAACTAAATACTGTTCTCGATGTTCGGGAAAATTATCATTTCAAGAAAAAGAGGGTGCTTTTGTTAGACCTTGCAATCAAGAATTTATTTATCCAAAGATCTCGCCTTGCATAATAACGTTAGTTACAAGAGGAGACGAAGTTTTGCTAGCAAGAAACAAATTTTTCCCTGAAAACTGGTACAGCACTTTAGCTGGCTTTATCGAAGCCGGTGAAACAGCAGAAGAGGCTCTCAGAAGAGAGGTTATGGAAGAAGTAAATGTTTCTGTTAAAAATATTACATATTTTGGAAGTCAGCCATGGCCATTTCCTAGTCAGCTAATGCTTGGATATTTTTGTGAATACGAATCAGGTGAAATAAAAATAGAAGAAGCAGAACTTGAGGATGCCAAATGGTTCAAAATAGATGACCTTCCGAATGTGCCACCTAAATTATCAATCTCGGGACAGCTTATATCTAGTTATCTCGAGGATCGTTCAAAGCTCTAGTAGGGGGCTCAGGCTTCTTTTTTGTTTCCTTAACAATATCCTGTCTGCCAGATATTTTTTTGGAAGTATCTTTTTCTACCCTGGGTTTTCTTGATGGAGCTTTTGTTCGCATATCTTTTGTTCTAGAGTCATTTTTTGGCTTCCTATCAACAGACTTTGAAGGTCTTCCTCTACTCTTAGATGTTGAAGGTCTTCCTGAACTCTTAGATGTTGAAGGTCTTCCTGAACTCTTAGATGTTGAAGGTCTTCTTGTATTCTTAGATGAAGAAGGTTTTCTGTTTGGTCTAGATTTAGAGGTATTAGCATTCTTTTTCTTATAATTTCCCTTGCGAGGACGTCTTTTTTGAGGAGATTTTTTCTTTGTTGTTTTTTTTGGTTGCGGTGAAGCAGTTAAACTTTTGATCCAGCTTAAAATACCACCACCAGATTTGTGATTCTTTTTATGGTCAGTGGCGTCTACCAGAGGGTTAGGCTTTGATCCAGATTTTTCATCTCTCCAATCAGTATCTGGTTTGGGGCTATCAGGTGTTAAGTCATATGAAGATTTTTTCTTTACTTCTGAATCTTTAATTCTTACTACCTTGTAATATGGTCTTGATTTATAAGGATCAGCAATAATTAAGATTTTTACACCTGTGGAATCCTCAATACTAAGAATATCTCTTCTTTTCTCATTTAATAAGTAGCTTGCAACATCTGCAGGAACATAAACCTGTATTTCTGCAGTATTATCTTTAGCTACATCTTCGCCAATAATTCTTAAAATCGATTGCCCTATTGATCTGGGTCCTCTAACTAAAACATGCTCTATGTCATATGTCTCGTTTAATGAGGGTTTAAGTCTTTGCCTAGAAATTTCAAGTAATCCAAATCTTGAAATGCTCGCTATTTGAATTCTAGCTCTATCAGACGATACAGCTTTTCTAAAAGCGTTTTCAACTTTATTTTGTGAATCTTCATTTTGCATATCAATAAAATCTATAACTATTAATCCACCAACATCTCTTAACCTTAATTGTCTTGCAATTTCTTTTGCTGCCTCTAAGTTTGTCTTAAGAGCTGTTTCTTCAATATCTTTGCCTTTGGTTGATCGAGCTGAATTAATATCAATAGTTGTCATTGCTTCAGTGGGGTCAATTACTATTGATCCTCCTGATGGAAGAGAAATTTCTCTTTGGAAAGCTAATTCAATCTGTGATTCTATTTGATACCTATTAAAAAGAGGGATTTCTTCATCATATAGCTTTACTTTATCTTTTTGGTCAGGAATAACTAACTCAGCAAAGTTTTTAGCTTCCTCAAATACAGATTTATCATCCACTAAAATTTCTTCTATATCATCTCGAAAAATATCCCTAAAAACTCGAACTATTAGCTTATCGTCTTTGTAAATTAATTGAGGCGAATCTGCTGAAGCTTGCGTAGCATTGATATCATCCCATAAAGAAATAAGATAATTGAGGTCATTTTGAAGTTCTTCAAATGATCTATCTATACCAGCAGTCCGAATAATCACACTCATACCCTCAGGTATATCTAGTTTTGAGATTTGATTTTTTAGATCTTCTCTATCATCTCCTGTAATTCTTCTTGAAATACCACCTGATTTATCAGAATTAGCTATTAAAACCATAAAACGACCAGCTATGGATATCTGAGTTGATAAAGTTGCACCTTTAGTGCCTCTTTCCTCTTTATTTATTTGAACCAGTATCTCCTGACCCTCTTTTAGTGTGCACTCTGACTTACCTTGCGAATTTTTTTTGTAAAAATTTCTTGATAGCTCTTTAAGTGGTAAGAATCCATGTCTAGTTGATCCAAAATCTACAAAAGCTGCATTTAAGCTTTGCTCAATCCTAGAAACTGTTGCCTTGAAGATACTGCCTTTATAAAGAATTCTATCAGTAACTTCTGTATCTAAATCAAATAATTTTGCACCGTCAACCAGCGCAACACGCAATTCGTCGTTATAAGAACTATTTATTAATATTCTTTTCATACTAACTCCTTTAGTTAAGGAGATAGTTAATACCATTTAGGTTATTTTTAGAAAGTCTTACTCTTATTGCTTTCTAAACAGCTCGGGATGGAGAGCTGAAAGTAAAATTAGTATTTTTCTATCTCTATTATGTTGAACTATTCAACATAAACTATAATCATTGTGCTTATCGTATATATATAATTTATGTCTGTCAAAAATATAACCGTAGATCATGACAATGAAGGAAGAAGGATAGATAACTTCCTTTTTTCTAATTTTAAAAATATTCCTAAATCAAAAATCTACAAAGTTATTAGAAAAGGAGAAGTTAGAGTTAATTCAAAAAGAGTTAAACCAGATGCTAAACTTTCAAAAAATGACTTAATAAGGATACCGCCTAATCTAATTAATCAAGAGAAGACTCTAGACATCAATATAAACAAATATACTTTTCTGAAAGATAGAGTGATATACGATGATGAAGATTTCCTCATCTTCAATAAACCATCTAATTATGCTGTTCATAGCGGTACAAAGAATGATCATGGCCTAATTGACATATTGCGTGCAGTTTTAAAGGATAATTCATTAAATCTATGTCATAGGCTTGATAAGGGTACATCTGGCTGCTTGGTAATTGCTAAAAACCAAAAGTTCCTAGGTTATTTTAATAATCAACTAAAAAAAAGAAAAGTTAAAAAGATTTATCACGCCATAGTAAAAGACTTTATTTCTGAAGAAATGGTTATAGAAGATAGCATTGATACAAATACCAAGGGCTCATTCAATAAAGTTTCAATCAATAAAAATGGTAAAGAGGCAAAATCAATCTTAAAACCTCTAAAAAAGCTTGATTGTAGTTCTTTGATAGAAATAGAGATTCTCACAGGAAGGACGCATCAAATAAGAGCTCAATGTGAAAAAATTAACAAAAATATTGCCAATGACAAAAAGTATGGATGTAAAGACTTTAACACTCGCTTAAAACATTCAGGTATTAAAAGATTAGGCCTTCATTCGTATGAAATATCCTTTTTAGATCTTGAGAATAAAATAAATACTTTTGTAGCAGATTATGACGATCAGTTTGAAAAAATGTTAAGTTATTTGAATACTTAATTACTATTCATTTAAGGATATATTTGTTAGGATACGCTTTTTTATAATTATGGCTGTACAAAAAAGTAAAAAAACACGTTCAAGAATTGGCATGAGAAGATCTCATGACAAGCTAAAGAACCTGACTTTATCCACTGATCAAGTATCTGGTGAGAAACATTTGAGGCATCAAATGACTAAGGATGGCTTTTACAAGGGAAGACTTGTAAAGGACTTAAGAAAGCCAGTTAAAGAAGATCAAGAACAAGAGTAAGAAATGAGCTCCATAGCTTGTGTATTCCCTGGTCAGGGCTCACAACATCCTGAAATGCTTAAAACCGATCTGGTTGATCAATCTTTCATAAACGAAAAGATACAAATTGCATCGGAAATACTAAGTTCTGATGTTCATAGTATTTTAGAGGATGAGTCTAAATTAAATTTAACCTCATTTACTCAACCTCTTCTGGTCTTATCATCAGCCATTTTTTCACAAGCATATAAAAATTTATCTTTACCAGATCCCAAAGTTATTGCTGGTCATTCACTTGGAGAATACTCAGCTTTAATGTTTGCAGAATCAATAACTTTTGAAGATACAATAAAAATAACTCATCTCAGAGGTAACTTAATGCAAAGCTCTGAAGAAGGAAAAATGATGGCTATACTTGGCCTTGATTCAAAAATTATAGATGAAGTTTGTTCACAAATTAATGAATCTAATGAAAAAGCTTATGTAGCTTCTGCAAATTATAATTCTATGAAGCAAACTGTAATTGCTGGAAATATTGAAGGTATAGAAATAGCTAGTAATTTGCTACCAGGAATTGGTGCAAAAAGATGCATAGAATTAAACGTAAGTATTGCATCTCATACCAGATTAATGGCTGATGCCGCAGACGAATTTAATGAGTCTCTTGAAAAAATTGTTTTTTCTCCACCAAGATATCCAATCATTCAAAACCATACTGGTGAGATTGAGAGTGATTTATCTTCAATTAAACAAAATCTCTTAAATCAATTAACTGAACCAGTTCTCTGGACTAAAACTATGGAAAAAATTTCTAATTCCGCATCAAGCTTAATAGAAATTGGTCCAAAAAATATTTTATGTGGTTTATCAAAGGGTTATGATTTACAAAGTATTCTTTATACGTCTGATTTAAATTTTAGAGATAAGGTGCAAAATATATGAGTAAGATTGTTCTAGTCACAGGCGCTTCAAGAGGAATCGGTCTAGAAGCTGCTAAACGTTTCTCCAAAGAGGGGTATAAGGTAATTGGTTCATCACGAGGTGATTTTAATCTGGGTGAACTTATAGGAGACGAAAACGCAATCTCAGTTCAGTTAGACCTAATGTCAAAAGAAAGCATAAAAAAATTGTTTGCGGATCTTAAATCTGAAGATCTTCTACCATCAGTGCTTGTCAATAATGCAGGTATTACCAAAGATCAATTATTTTTGAGAATGAAAGATGAAGATTGGGATGATGTTATAGAGACAAATTTAAATGGCTTATTCAGAGTTACTAAGGCTTTTATAAAACCCATGGTAAAAAATAAATTTGGAAGGGTTATCAATATTTCATCAGTTGCTGGTCTTATGGGTAACTCTGGCCAAGTAAATTACTCTTCATCAAAATCAGCAATGGTTGGCTTCTCAAGATCTTTAGCCAAAGAGCTTGGTTCTAGGAATATTACTTCAAATGTTGTTGCGCCTGGTTTTATTGAGACAGATATGACAACCTTTTTGAATGATGATGAAAAAGTTGAGGTAAGTAAGAATATACCAATGAAAAGATTTGGTACTGTTCAAGATGTAGCCAAATGTATTGTGTTTCTTGCATCTGATGAAGCAAATTACATAACTGGCCAAACCATTTCTGTTGATGGAGGCTTATTTATGTATTAGTTGGTATTTTTTAACTTGCACGTTAAAATAACCAAACTTTCAATTGAGGTACTATTATGGAAAGAAGTGAAATTGAAAAAACTGTTACTGGAATTGTTTGCGAACAACTCGGCGTTGCTGAATCAGAAGTAAACACAGATTCGTCATTTGTCGATGATCTTGGTGCTGATTCTCTTGATACTGTAGAGCTGGTGATGGCTTTGGAAGAAGAATTCGATCTTGAAATTGCTGATGAAGATGCTGAAAAAATTTCAACAGTTCAAGAAGCTGTAGATTACATAGTCGAAAACTCATAATATTTTAAATGCAACTTCCTCGTAGAGTTGTAGTTACTGGAATGGGATTAATTTCTCCCCTAGGTAACTCTGTTAAAGAATCATGGTCTAACTGCATTAAAGGATGCTCAGGCATTTCTGAGAATGTTGTTGATCTTGAAGATATGCCAATTAAGGTTGGTGGAAGAATTCATGATTTCGATCCAACCCAGTACATAGATTCTAAAGATATAAGACGTTTAGATACATTTGTTCAATATGGTGTATCTGCTGGTGTTCAGGCTATAGAAGATGCTGGTTTAGATAATAATGTTGATAAAGATAGAGTTGGTTTAAATATAGGTTCAGGCATCGGGGGTTTGGATAGCATAGAGAAAAATAAAGATATTCTTAACAAAAAATCATTCAAGAGAGTATCTCCATTTTTTGTTCCTGGATCGATAATTAATATGACACCTGGATACTTAAGTATTATCAAAGGATATACAGGTCCAAATTTATCTATCGTGACTGCGTGCGCATCAAGCAATCACGCGATTGGAACTAGCGCAAGATTGATAGCCTATGGAGATGCAGATGTTATGGTTACAGGAGGTTCTGAAATGGCAACTACACCGTTAGGGGTTTCAGGTTTTCTTGCATCTAGAGCTTTAAGTAAATCCGATGATCCAAAAACAGCAAGTAGACCATGGGACAAAGATCGTGATGGTTTTGTATTGTCAGATGGAGCCGCAATTCTAGTATTAGAAGAATATGAACATGCAAAAAAAAGATCAGCGAATATTTATGCAGAAGTTATTGGTTTTGGCATGAGTTCGGATGCTTATCATATGACAGCACCATCAGAGGACGGAACTGGTGCCTCATTATCAATTTCTAGAGCAATATCAGATGCAGGTATTTCAACAAATGATATTGATTATATAAATGCTCATGCAACATCAACACCTCTGGGTGATCTTGCAGAATGTAATGCGGTTAAATCTATTTTTGATTCACCTCCACCAATTAGCTCAACTAAATCTATGACAGGTCATACTTTGGGTGCGGCTGGAGCGGTAGAATCAATATTTTCAATTTTATCTATTGTTAATAATATTTCTCCACCAACAATTAATTTAAATAATCCTGATGAAGGATGTGATTTAGATTTCATTCCAAAAGAAGCTAGAGATATGAAAATAGATGTTTCGTTAAATAATTCATTTGGTTTTGGTGGAACTAACTCAACTCTTATTTTTAAATCTGTCTAATTGATAAAATACCTCCCAAGATTAATCGTTATTTTTCTCTTAACATCATTTACTCTCTTTGGCTCATTAAAAAGTTTTTATAACAACAAAATAACAATTGAATCATTCACATATGAAGTAAAACAAAACTCCTCAATATTAGATTTGTATAACGGAATGTATGAATCTAATAATTTCTTTGAAAAATCATTATTTTTACTTGGTATTTACTTATTTGATTTTAGGACTATTCAGGCTGGAGAATATCTAATAGATGATAGTCTATTTAAGGTACTTACGAAGATGAAGTTAGGCGAAACTATCAATTATAAATTTGTTATAAGAGATGGCACCAACAGGTTTGATTTAAGTTCATATATAAATACCTTAAAACTCTATAATGATTGTAAAGATTTTTCATGCATCGATTTAATTAATGATTCAATTGAAGGCCTTCTTTTACCTGATACATATTTTTATAAAAAGAATACAAATTTATCTTTACTACTAAATAAATCATCAACTGAACTTAAAAATTATGTAGACATTATTTGGAAAGATAAACCAATAGATAATCCCCTAAAGTCTAAATATGAAGGAATCATCCTTGCTTCTATCATTGAAAAAGAATCATCAAGCGTTGAAGAAAAAATGAAAATTGGAGGAGTGTTTTTAAATAGACTTAAAATCAAAATGAAACTTCAAGCTGATCCAACAATAATTTATGGGTTAATGCCAGATTTTAATGGAGATATAACAAAAAAGGACTTAAGGGATAAGAGTAATTTATACAATACCTATGTAATTAAAGGCCTACCACCAACACCCATCTCAATGCCGACAAAATCTTCACTTGATGCGGCAATAATGAATTCTCCAAATGAATACTTATTTTTTGTGGCAGATGGAGAAGGTAAACATATTTTTAGCAAAACTTACAATGAGCATTTAGAATATGTAAATCTTTATCAAAAAAAATGAAAATTATTAGCTTTGAAGGTATTGAAGGAGTAGGGAAGTCTACACAAATAGATTTGCTTCATAATTACCTATTAAACGCAGGAAAAAGTGTCAAAAAGTTCCGTGAACCAGGGTCTACTATTCCAAGTGAGAAAATTAGAAATATTTTACTTGATGCTAATCTGACTTTAACAAGCCAAACTGAGCTACTGTTAATGTATGCAAGTAGATCGGAGTTGGTTGCTAATGAGATCCTATCAAATCAACATGATTTTATTTTATTAGATAGATATTTCGATGCTTCAATGGCTTACCAAGGATATGGAAGAAATCTTAATAAAGATTTTATTAACTCTTTAAAAACTTTTATTAATGCTCCCGATCCTGATTTAACAATCCTCTTAGATATTGATCCAATAAAAGGTTTTGAAAGAAAATCAGGAGATTCTATGGATAGAATTGAGTCATCTGGCCTGAAGTTCTTTAATGATGTAAGGAATGGATATTTAGAATTAGCAAATCAATATCCAAGGATAAAGTGCATAGATGCAGAAAAGGATGCAAACACAATTAGTTTTGAAATTATAAATCTAGTAGAAGGCTTATAAGATGAAAAATTTTCCTTGGGTTGATAAAAAAATCTCTTCAATCGATTTAACTAACCTTTCACACGCATTAATTGTTGAGGGTCAAGAAGGAGTTGGTAAAAATCAAATATGTCAGTTTTTAATCAATGGCTTGTTAAATGAGAAAAATAGCCAAAACCTAATTAAAAATAATTCGCATCCAGATTTATTTTGTATAAACAATGAGACACTAACTTCATATTTCCAAAGAGAGGACAAAAATAAACTAAAAAATAAAACAAAAAAAATTCCAGTAGGTTTTATCAGAGAAGCAATTGACTTTGTAATGTTAAAATCCGGTTTAAGTAAAAATAAAATTCTTTTTATTGATGGGGCAGAAAATTTAACAATAAGTTCTCAAAATGCTCTTTTAAAGACTTTGGAAGAACCACCTCAAAATACCTACATAATTATTCAATCAAATAGATTTAAGTGCCTAAATCAAACAATCTATAGCAGATGTCAATTAATACATTTTAATAATCTTTCTCAAGATGAACTTTATAGCTGGGCAGAGGATATTCTTCAAGATAAAAATGATAAATCTGTAATACCAAGTTATATGACTCCAAAAAAAGTATCACAACTCATCGAGGATGACTTGTTTGAAGATTTAAAAAAATTAAATGATCATTTATATACCTTATTTAACAAAGGAATTGATGGAAAAGTAATAACCGATGTTATTGATTTGAATATAGATTTTAATGAAAAACTAAATTACATAATAGATTTTACTTTATCAATATCAAAAGAAGGTACCTCAAATATTCATCCTGTAAGGCTATCTGATTTTATACAGGAACTATCAACCTTCAGGGAGAACTTATTTGAGATAAATTCTTTAAATCAAAGATATTCACTTCACCATTTACTCTTAAAAATACCCTGTTAAATTATGAAATTTTTAATTTTTACTAAATATAGGTGTTCGTATTGCGATAGAGCTAAGGCTTTAATTGAGCAAAAGGGTTATGAGTATGAATCGATTAACATAGAGGAGGATAACAACATAGCTATTCTGCTTGAAAAGAATAAATATGCTAGAACAATGCCACAAATTTTTATTAATGATAAGCTTATTGGCGGTTACACAGATTTGGTCAAATATTTTGAGGAATAGATATGGTTCAATTTAATGATTTTTTAATAACTCTTGATGGATATCTCAGTGGTTCATGGTGGTTCCCAATATTATTAGTCGGAACTGGAATATTTTTTACTGTTTATCTTGGCTTTCCTCAATTTAAGTTTTTTGGAAAAGCTTGGAACCTAGTCTCTGGAAAGAACCAAAAAGATGATGCAGAAGGAGAGACTTCTGGTTTTGAAGCCCTCACAACAGCTATGTCAGGTGCGGTTGGAACAGGAAATATTGGAGGAGTTGCTTTAGCTATATGGACTGGAGGTCCTGCAGCAATATTTTGGATGTGGATAACAGCAATATTTGGTATGACTACTAAGTTTGTTGAGGTCACTATGGGGCATAAATATAGAACAAAACTTGATGATGGATCTATATCTGGTGGTCCAATGTATTACATAGAGCATGCTCTAAACATGAAATGGGCTGGAATACTTTTTGCATTTCTTATGATGATTACAGCAATAGGTTCTGGGAACATGCCCCAAATTAATAATATTGCACTTGTGATGAATACAGAATTTTCAGTTCCAAAAATATTCACAGGCTTATTTTTGGGTGCTTTACTTTGGATAATTATTATTGGTGGTATTAAAAGAATTGCATCGGTAGCAAGCAAAATAATTCCAATTATGGGTTTAATATATTTTGGTGGAGCTTTAGTAATACTTGTAGAAAATTATCAAAATATCATTCCTTCCTTTAATGCTATATTCGCGCAAGTATTTACTGGTTCAGCAGCGGTAGGTGGATTTTTGGGAGCAAGTTTTGCGATGAGTTTAAAATATGGAGTAGCAAGAGGTTTATACTCAAATGAGGCTGGTCAAGGCTCATCACCAATTGCTCATGCTTCATCAAAAAATACATCAATAGATCAAGGTATTGTCTCAATACTAGAACCTTTTATAGATACTATTGTTGTTTGTAGTGTTACTGCTTTGGTGATTCTATCAAGTGGTGTCTGGACAGAAAAATTTGATACTACATTTTCTAAAACGGATATGATAATCCTTGATGGCACTTATAGCGATGAAGAAAATATTGATGGAACATATAAATATCCTGATCATATGTCTCAACTTACAAACTATGTTCAATCATTGGATTCAGATGTAAATGAATTTTCAGGAACTATAGAAATCATAGATGGTAGATTGATGGAAACAGAAGTTACAGTCTTGCACTCAAGATCAATTGCCGAAGATATTGTTATTAAAGACGGTAATAATCTTTATTCAGGAGAATTAAATATTTCCAAAGGAAAAATAACTGAAACCGTTGTAGTTGAGGGTAAATCCTTAGTAAGTTCAGCTGAGTTAACTGCAAAGGCTTTTTCTCAAGGTACTTTTGGTGAATATGGAGGAAAATTAGTAGCAATTTCCTTACTTTTATTTGCTTTCTCAACAGCAATAACTTGGTGTTACTATGGAGATAGATCAACAGCATATATTTTTGGTGAAAAAGCGGTTTTTTGGTATAGAAATTTTTATGTTTTATGCTTTGTTTTAGCTGCAGTTATTGATACAACAATTGTATGGAATATTGCATATGTAAGTGTGGCATTAGTTTCGATACCTAACTTGATAGCATTATTTTTCCTAAGGAAAGAGGTGAAAGAGCTTTCTGATGAATATAGAGTATAAATTTAATGAAATTCAAATATCTTTGTTTGATTTTTATTGTTAGTTCTTGTGGTGGAGGTGGCTCATCAGCTGTATTGGTTCCTGATATTGAACCTCCAACAAACTCCTACCAAGCAATCACTTGTCAAAATTATGATGGTCCAATAGATAAAATAATTTGGATAGATGATTTCTTAGAACTTTCATATTCAGACAGCTGGTCTCCTATGATTGGTAATGGAGCTGAATATGGTATTCCTGGTTGGGGTAACAACGAAAGGCAGTTTTATACAGATGATATAAAAAATGCCAATATAATTAATGGATGCTTAAGGATTACTCCTTTAAATGAATCAAAAGAGGGTTTTAACTATACATCTGCAAAACTTATAACTGAGAATAAGGTAGATTTTACTCATCCAGGAAAAATAACTGTAAGATTTAGATCTCCTGAAGGTGTTGGTATGTGGCCTGCAATTTGGATGATGCCATCAGAATCTATATACGGTGGGTGGCCTGCAAGTGGAGAAATAGATCTTGTGGAAATACGTGGTGATAATATGCAAGAAATTTTATCTACAGTTCATTATGGTTCAGATCCAGCTAACCACAAATACCAGGGGGGAACTTATCTTTTAAGCCAATCTAATAATTTAAATGAAATATTTCATGAACTTGCTTTCGTATGGGAGGAAGATTCAATGAAATTTATCCTTGATAATGAATATACCGTATTTGAATTAACCTCTAATCAAATAGGTTTTGGAGAAAATTATCCATTTAATGAGATTTTTTATCTAATTATCAATGTTGCCGTTGGAGGAAATTTTGTTGGTAATTATGTAAATAATAATGATCTTTGCTATGCAGCAAATGCTTCAAATTGTCCTGATGATAAGAGATTTCTTATAGATTGGGTGAAATATGAAACGCTTTAAAATTGAACGTTTTAATTTAGTTAAAAGTCACTTAAAATATTAAAAGTCACTTAAAATAGAAATACATCATGTTCCGCAATTTTTATATATATTTGTCACTATTATTCGTTATAGCAAGTTGTGGCGGTGGTGGTGGCGGAGGTGGGAGTACTCCTGAACCTCCTGTTCCAGGTGCAAGTATCACATTATCAATTTCCGATGATCAAATATACCTGGGTAATTCAGTAACTTTAACTTGGACAACATCTAATGCTTCTTCGTGCTCAGCATCTGGATCTTGGGCTGGTTCAAGAGCTTTATCAGGTTCTGAAACTGTTACACCAGATTCAGAGGGTCAAAAAACCTATACTTTAACTTGCTCTAATTCAGCTGGCACATCAACATCTAGATCAGTCACAACAAATGTAATTGGAAATTCGCAGGGTGTTGTGGTTGGCGCAAATTATATTTCTTCATCAACGGTTATTTTAGATATAAATTCAAACTATCAATCGGATGATGGCGAGCCATCCACTTCAGCAGATTCTAGCGGTGTATTCGAGCTTCCTAATGATCCGCAAGATATTATTTCTTTTGGTGGTTCAGATAATGCATCTGGAGTTGACTTAACAAATTTGTCACTCTCCCACAAAGCATCATCAAGTACTTCGAGGGTTGTTTCGGCCCTAACATCGCTAGACTATGCAAATTCTGGCAGTTCAGACATAAATACTCTATTGAATTTAGGTTCAAGTATTGATATTTACTCCAATAATCCAGTTGCTGGAGTAGATTCAAGTTCAGCTGCAAATAAATACTACGAAACAAATGCCCAAATATTTGTATTAGCATATTCATTGCAAGCCTTTGTTAATGAAACAAACTCATCATCAATTGATACAAAAACTTTCTTTGAAAGCCTTTATACAAACATTCAACAAAGTTTTGATTCAGGAAATACAAATTTATCTGAGTTTATTGAAACGAGCAGTTTTATCGATGCATATATTGATAGTGTTCTTAGCGCAAATAGTATTTCTTTAAGTTCTTCAGCATCTGAAGACATTTCAAGCTCTGTATCCAGTGATCTCAAATCTATTATTAAATCAATAGTGGAGAAGATATCTGTAAGAAATAATTCTTCAGCTACATCTGCAATCATAAATTTTGCAACAGGTACTTTTTTAAATGATGTAATCGCTTTAGCAAATGGTTCAGCAGATGCAGTTCGAATAGCTACTTATTCATCAAATTTAAATTCGCTTATAGCCTCAGATCAAAATATTGATGAATCAAGTCTCGATCAGGTCATAACGTTAACTGATGACTCAGTTACAACTAATGAAGACAATAGCTTAGAGTTTTCTCCTCTAGCAAACGATGTTATTGATGCTGGCAATGATTATTATGGATTGTCCGTTTCTATTTCTGCCCCGTCAAATGGGTCTGCATCCCTAGATGAGAGTAACAACATAATATATGCACCAAATGAAAATTACTTTGGTGCAGACTCATTAACATATACAGTTAATGTAGATGGTACATCCGCATCAGCAAATATTTCCATTGACGTTGTTAGCGTTAATGACCCACCAACTTTCAAGGATTTTGTCTCTTCATCATCAATTGATGAAAATACGTTAAATGTTTTATCTGTTAATGTTGAAGATGTTGAAGATGACGTAATTGGATATTCTTTATCAGGTAATGACGCAGAAAAACTTTCTATTTCGACATCTGGTGCAATTACGTTTAAAACAAATCCAGATTTTGAAACTCCAACAGATACAAATTCTGATAACGCATATGAAATAACTGTTGAAGCATCAGATGGTACAGACACAGTTACTGATGATCTTGTTATTACAATTTTAGATGTTGAAAATGAGGGTAATCCAATTATTGAGGGCTTATCATCTCAATCTTTAGATGAAAATGAATCTATTAGCATTTCATTTACTGTAACTGATCCACAAAACGATACTATCAACTATTCATTAAGTGGTGTAGATAAGGATTTATTTACTTTAACCTTTGATGGATTAAATGCTTCTTTAACCTCATCCAGTAAAGATTATGAATTACCAGAAGATTCGGATGCAAATAATGTTTATCTGTTAAGTGTTAATTTTAGCGACGACTTAAATACAACATCTCAAGAAGTAGAATTATCTATAAGTAATATCAATGATAACGACCCAGTGATTACTTCTGGTGTTTCATTTACAGTTTCAGAAAATCAAAAGGCAGTTACCACACTTACTGCTTCAGATGCGGATAATGATGATCTTACTTTCTCAATAAGTGGAGGTGATTCTTCCGATCTTGAAATTACAGATTCAGGAATTTTAACGCTAAAAAATAATGCTAATTTTGAAGTTAAAAATAATTATTCTTTCACGGCTTCTGTAACAGATGGTCTTTATAGCTCTTCTTCATCAATATCTGTAAATATTTCTGATGTAAACGAACCCCCAGTATGGAATAACACCCTTCAAACTGTTTTTAATTATCCTGAAAACAGTACTTCAGTAGAAACAATTGATATACCTGAAGATATATCTGATGAAGATGGAGATTCCTTGTCATACTCATTATCCGGAACTGATGGATCTTTATTTACAGTTTCAGGAAATGTAGTTTCTTTCTTAGGAGCTCCTGACTATGAGAATCCATCTGATTCAAATGGTGACAATATATACAATTTAAATGTCATTGCTACCGATGGTGCATTGTCAGCAACATCGCCAGAATTCACTCTCACAATTACTAACCTAAACGATAACGCGCCAACATTTGTTGATCTATCTACTAATATTGAGGTAACAAATGGTCAAACCAATGTTGTAGATATATCAACAACAGATGCTGATGGCGATGATGTAACATTGTCTAAAAATGGAACAGATAGTTCATTATTTAGTATTTCTGATGCTGGAAACTTATCATTTAATTCAGCTCCTGACTTTGCAAACCCTAGTGATAGTAATGGGGATAATGTTTATAAATTAAATATATCTGCATCTGATGGATCTTTTACGACTACAAGTGATGAAATAAGCATTACTGTTCTCGAAGTAAATAATCCACCTGTTATAAGCGATTTACAAACGTCCTACACGCTTGATGAAAATATTGCTGAAATCGCTACTTTCACTGTAACAGACCCTGAAAACAATCAACTAACAATAGGAGTTAGTGGCGATGATTCAGCTGGATTTAGTGTTGTTAGCAATTTATTGTATTTTGAAGGAGGTCTTAATTATGAAAGTCCATCAGATTCAGATACTAACAATGTTTATACAGTAACTGTTTTTGCTGATGATGGTTTTAATAGAACAACTCAAGATGTTGAGATTATTGTATCGGATGTTCCTGAGTCACCTGAATTTGTAGGTCTAGATTCAGATGTCTTTGTTGAGGAGAATGTAAGGATAGTTACATCAATCAGTGTTGTTGATCCAGAGGGAAGTGGTGTTAGTTGGGCTATTAATGGAGGTGCAGACGAATCACTATTTAGGACTTTTAATGTTGATGAAGCAAATGGAAGCTTAGCATTTATTGCTTTTGATGGAGCTGATTACGAAGAACCTACAGATGCAAACAGTGATGGTATTTATGAAGTTCAATTAAGAGCGGTTGAAGATACAGCTGAAGCCTTAGAAACAATTATAGATTTATTAATTACTGTTACTGACATAAAAGACACATATACAATTAATGGTACTCTTTATTCAAATAGATATACTGCTATTGATGGTGATGTACAAAATACACTCAAATATACCTACACAGAAAATAACTCTGCATCTAGCGCTCAAACAATAATTAATCCAACTGATTTAATTGGTCATATTGGTGATAACACAGTAGATATTGTTTTAGTAGAGAATGGTTTCTGCGTTGGTGTTGATGAAAATGGAAATTGTCTTACTCAAACACTAGAAAATTTTGATACAGAAGATTGGTACAAACTTACAGCTGCTCCAAATTTAGCAGTAACCCTTCAAATTGAGGGCTTAATTTATGAAGATCTGCCAGATAACCCTGGTTCATTCTACTGCTGTGAATATGAATCTATGGATGTAGACCTACTACTTTATAACGAAGACGGATCTCTTGCTGATTACTCCCTCGCTGTAAACACTAATACGAGGAAAGTAATTGTTTTACCTGACTCTGGAACATTCTATGCAGTAGTAAAGGCTAATGAAGGACATTCAAAATATGTTTTAACCTTTGGATCTAATGTTTCCGGTGCATCTTCGTTTAGTTCAATTAACGAGAATTATGGTAAAAACAGATTCATCTCATATATTCCATTTGGTCCAGATTATGAATACGATCAAGCAGATGCAGTGAGCATAGATGTGTATCCAGAACCTAATATAAATACAAAATTTAGCGAGCTAAATGATACAGGATTTAAAGGATTACGAAGGTTTAACTTAGATATCGATAGAGAATTTGAAAGAATTTTTGGTTCTAGCTATTTAAATGATATTCAAGATAATCCAAAACAGGTTGAGTACCTCAAGCACATGAAGGTACTTCAACACTATAGAAATCTCTATCCAAGATTAAACCTTGAACTTGATCTTAAGTCTAAAGCAATGAACTTTACACAAGATCCAAGTTGGAATTATCAATGGAATTTGCAGCAAATTGGTCTTGAAACTGCTCTTACAGCTATTGGTCAAGAAACAAAAAATGTTGCTGTAGCTGTATTAGACTCTGGTGCGCCATCCTCTGATTCAACAGCTTATACAACTTCTGCTTTCCTTCCATCTGGCTTTGATTTCGTTCCTATAAGTAATAGTGGCGACGGGGATGGTTATGATTCAGATCCAACAGATTCAACTGCTGCTACTGATTCCCATGGAACGCATGTTGGAACAACAATTGCTGCATTAAATGACGGAAATAATATCAATGGGTTTGGTATAGGTGTTGTCCCTGTAAGAGTTCTAGGAGCTGATGGAACTGGTTTTGTAAGTGATATTGCTCAAGGTCTCTTATATGCAGGTGGACTTGCTAATGGCTCTGGTACTGTTTATAACGGTGATACACCTATAAAAGTTGTAAACATGAGTCTAGGCAGTACTGGAAGTACTTGCTCTAATGCCTATCAAGGAGCTATTAATGATCTTTATGAAAGAAATATATCTATAGTTTCTTCATCTGGTAACTCCGGAGCGGAAGAATATGGTTCACCAGCTTCTTGTAATAATGTTATTTCTGTTGCCGCTACCGAAGCTACAAGAAATAGAGCTTACTATTCAACGTATAACGATAGAGTTGATATAGCTGCTCCTGGTGGAGATGTCGGAACAGATGCTAATGCTGATGGATATGGTGATGGTGTTTTAGCATTTGGATCTAATGAGGATCTTGCTTTCTATCAGGGTACATCAATGGCTTCACCGCATGTTGCTGGGGCAATTGCTATCTTATATGCCTTAGTTCCTGAGTTACTGTCATCTCAAGTTGATGCTTTAATAATTGATGGACATTTAGTCGATGATATAGGTGAACCAGGTAAAGATAATGAATTTGGTTATGGACTGTTAAATATTAATAAGGCAGTTACACGAATTATTGATGAGGAGGGACTAGATTTTACATATGGATCTATTTCACCTGGATCTGTAAATCTTGGTAAAGAATTCAATTCTTATGATATTAATGTAACTAAAGTTGGAGATGGTGAATTATCTGTTACCAGCATAGAAAACGATATACCAAGCGCTATATCAATTACACAACAAAATGTTGATGAGAATGGATTCGGAATTTACACCGTAACATTAGATAGATCATCTCTTCCTGATGGCCTATATTCAACACGAACTAAAGTAACTTTTTCAAATGAAAATGTTCAAACATCTACAGCAACAATACAAATTGGTGATGATAGAGATAGGCCATACATTGAATATGTTTCAACCTATTTATGGCAAGTAGATGAAACTGCTGGTGTTAGAACTCTTTACTTTGGAAACGACGGTGAAATGTTAAATGGTGAAATTACTTTTAATGCAACAGATATACCAAATGGACAGTACTATTACAGCTTCTTCACTTATGTGGATAACTTTATTACTGATGTAGGTGAATTTGTTGCAGTTTATCCTGGAGCCGGTAGCTCAGAAACTTATATAACTCTAGATGGCGAAGATGTTGATATATCAGTTTCTCTAGAAGTAAATAAGTCTGGTGCTGGAATTAGTTCAGATAATACAAATAAGAAAAGGTATAGAGTCTATAAGATTAATCCGCCCGTAAAAGATTTAACTATTCCCGATTAAGAATATTCAATATAAAAGAATAATCTAAAGCCGTTTCATTTAAAGATTCTAGTCTTCCACTTTTTCCTCCATGACCACCCACAAGATTTATATTTAAGAAGACAGGATTGTTCGAAGTTGAATACTCTCTTAATTTTGGAACATATTTAGCAGGTTCAAAATATTGAACTTGAGAATCATATAAGCTTGTAGTAACCAAAACAGCTGGATAATTTTGTTTTTTAATATTGTCGTAGGGTGAATATGTTTTCATATAGAAATACTCATCTTCATTTGCTGGATTTCCCCATTCATCATATTCAAATGTTGTTAAAGGAATAGATTCATCAGACATTGTTGTAAGAACGTCAACAAATGGAACAGCACTTACAATTCCTGAATATAGCTCAGGTTCATAATTGATAACAGCACCCATCAGTAAGCCCCCAGCACTTCCTCCCATAGCAAAGATTTTATCTTTATGACCAATATTATTTTCAGTAAGAAATTTAGTGGCATCTATAAAATCATAAAATGTATTATTTTTATTGAGCATTCGACCATCTTCGTACCAATATCTTCCCATATCAGCACCACCTCTTATTTGAGCAATAGCGAATATAAAACCTCTATTTAAAAGTGGTGAAATAGTTGACCTAAACCCTGAATCCATATTAATTCCATATGACCCATAACCATAAATTAGCATAGGTGCATTTTTAAGGTCTAAACCTTTTTTATAAACAATTGAAACGGGCACATTAGTGTCATCTCTTGCAAGTGTTTTAATTCTCTTTATCTCATAATCAGTATCTATAAAGTTATTTACTTGTTTCTTCCATATGACATTATTGGTGTTATCGAATAAATCATATTTTAATATTTGTGGAGAGGTTTTTAATGACGAATAAGAATATCTAAAAAAGCCTGAATCAAAATCATTGTTATAAACCAGACCTAGATCATAAACCTCGTCCTTCATAGTGATTTGACTAAGGGAATTATTAGCTAAGTTAAATACTTCAATTATTGGTATGCCATCATATCGTGATTGAATAACTATAAATTCTTTAAAAGTTAACATATCCTCAATATAGTGAGTGTCACGAACTTCAATAACTTCTTCCCAATTATTGATGTTTTGAAAATCATCTTTTTCAAGACGCATAACTTTGAAGTTTTTTGCATCATCATAATTTGAAAGGGCATAGAAATAATCACCACCATCTTCAATCGAATAAAGGTGGTTTTCTGATCTTTTTAAAACCAATTCAAGTTTTCCAAGAGGATTAGCTTTATCTAGAAGCCATACTTCACTTGAATCTGTTTTTTCTATATATATGTAAATATATTTTTTTGTTCTCGATTCTGATAACCAAATATTAAATTCATTATCATCCTCTTTATAAATTAATTTATCCTCAGATTGATCAGTACCTAGTTCATGAACATATATTTGATTTTGTATTAGCGTTTCTTCATCTTTTTTTGCATATACAATATATTTTGAATCACTCGACCATATAGCATTCGGAGATACCTTAACAATCTCATCATCGAGTAATTTATTTGTAAGTAAATCTTTTATTCGTAGCGTATATTCTCGTCTTCCAGTAAAGTCTTCTCCGTAAATCATTAACTTTTCATCGGGAGAAATATTTAAACCTGCAACACTATAAAACTCATGTCCTTCAGCTTCTTTATTAGCATCAAGAAGAACTTCCTCATTTGTATTATTTCGAAAGTAAGTCGAATATTGTTGATCAGCTTTAATCCTACTGTAATAAAGATAAGTTCCATCCTTAACCCTAAGAGTTTCTTCTTCGGCCGGAATCATTCTCTTTAATTCATTAAAAATTTCATCTTGATAGTCAGTGCGCTCATCTCTCCATTTTTTAAAATATTCATTTTCTGATTCAAGGTAACTGATCAATTCTTGATCTGATCTGGAATCGTCTCTCATCCAATAGTAGTTATCAATTCTTATATCGCCATGCGCCTCTAGCTCATATGGAATTTTTTTTGGATTTGGTGGTGTATTAGAAGTCATAGGAATGCAGCCTGATAAAATAATTGTAGATAATAGAATATTTAAATATTTATTCATATAGGAAACAACAATGAATACTATCATGGTTAGAGTATCTCTGAATATTAGATGTAATACTTTTAATAGGAAAATACCTATTATCAATCTTTTCTTATTTTTTAAAAACCAGTTAAAATCAACATTTTGTTGTGTAAAAGTATGAAAAATAATATTGAAATCACTAATTCCGCAGAGGTTTACTTAAAAAAACTTATCGATGGTAAAGATGAAGACAACCTTGGTATTAGAATTTTTATAGATAGACCAGGAACACCAAAGGCTGAAACATGCCTAGCTTTTTGCAATACAGATGAGGTTTCAAAAGATGATCAGGTAATGCATCTTGAACTAATAGATGTTTACATTGATTCAAAAAGTATAGATTTTCTTAAAGATGCAATTGTAAATTTTGATGAAGATAATTTTGATGGTCAGTTAACTATCAAAGCCCCCAATGCCAAAATGCCTAACATTGGTGAAAATAGCACGATCGAAGACAAGATTAATTTTATTTTATACAACGAAATTAATCCGATGCTAGCATCACATGGTGGTGAAGTTTCTCTCGTTGAATTTACAGAAGATTCAGATGTAATTCTTCAATTTGGTGGTGGCTGCCAAGGGTGTGGAATGATTGATGTGACACTAAAAGACGGTATTGAAACAACTTTAATAGAACAAATTCCAGAGATAAGATCAGTAAAAGATATCACCGATCATTCAATTGATGAGAACGCTTATTATCCTCAAGAACAAGAGTCCTAAGATTTATCAATTTTGATAATAAGACCCATATTTGGATGATCAAAATAATTTATTTCAGAATTCTTTACTCTTCTGTCTTCATCAATAAACTCAGTTATGGTTTCATCAAAATCTAATTGACCAACAAATGCTTTCAGATTTAAATGAAGATACCTAGATTCATAGATATTCAAATATAAGCTTAAATTGTTTTCCTGATCATAGTGGTAGGTGTATTCATCTTGGGCTTTTAGTGGTTGATACCAAGAGAGTGAATCTAAAATTTCGATATTTTCTCTCCATCTCAACCTGCCTATAAGGAAATTAAGATTTTCTAAATCTAAATATTCATATAATTCAAAATATTTCTTTATTTCGGTTACATCACTAGAGCTATTATCATTTTCGATTGCCTCAATTTCTATATCTAAAAGATTTGATGATATGAGTGCATTGTCTATAAATTTTTCTGGTATTAGTATTATTTCGCTTTCTTTTAACTTGGTTATTGCAGTTGGTGAAAAATCTAAATTATTGTTAAATTTCTCATCTACTATTACATCATTAAACTTAATTATTATTACTTCAACTTTATAAATATCTTCTGCTTCGATTGTATTAATGAAGAATGAGAGAAAAATTAATATTTTATGAAAATTTTTGAATAGCATTATCTACTAAATTTAACACATCTTGGCCATTAAAATTTATCCAAAGCTCACCATTTTTTTTGATTTCATATATTTCAGGACTTTCGCTAGTGATACTCAATATTTTTGATAATGTTTTATCTTTTAAGGTCTTGTTGAATTTAAATTTTAGATATTTAGACGATTGAACAATTTTTGAAATCTCTAAAGATTTAGCCTTAATACTAATTTCAGTAATTTTAAATAAATTTTCTAATTCAACCGGGTGTTTTCCACATCTATCTAATAAATCAATCTTAATTTCAGTTAAAGTTTTAGAATCAGCTCCTGAAAGTTTTCTATAAATTTTTAGTCTCTCTGTCGGAGAGGGCAAGTAATATTCAGGTATGAGACTAGTTACAGAAACTTTTATCTCACATGATGAGCTCATTTCTATATGATCATTGTTTAGGGCTGTTTTGAGCATAGACATGTATAGTGACATGCCTATAGTGTCAATGTGACCTGATTGCTTAACACCCAGTATTTCACCAGCCCCCCTAATCTCTAAGTCTTCATTAGCTATATTAAAACCAGCTCCAAGATGCGAGTTGTTAACAAAACTTTGTAACCTAGATTTAGATTTATTATTTATATCAGATGATGGTATGAGAACAAAGCAATAACCTTGTTTAGAAGATCTTCCAATACGTCCTCTAAGTTGATGAAGCTGTGATAAACCAAAATTTTGTGCATTATTGATGATAATAGTATTTGCTTCTGGGATATCTAATCCCATTTCAACAATTGTTGTGCATATCAAGACATTAATTTTTCTTTTTCTAAAATCATTTAAGCGTTTATCAATAAGTTTTTTATTTAAACTTGCATGAACAATATCAATCTTTTGGTTTGGTACTAGAGCTTCAAGGTTACTTTTTAGCTTATCCATTTTTTGAATATCATTTTCTATAACAAAGGTGCAACCATTCCTATTAAATTCTCTTGTGAGAGATTCTTTTATAATCGTATTATTTGAAACTTCTAAAAAAGTCTTTATTGAAAGTCTTTTGGGTGGAGGCGTTGATAAAAAAGAAAAATCTTTTAACCCTGAGAATGCCATGTTCATAGTTTTTGGTATCGGTGTTGCAGACATAAATAGTATATGAGTCGAAAGTTGTTTATTTTTTATTAAATTCTTTTGTTTAGCTCCAAACCTATGCTCTTCATCAACTACCAAAAGTCCAACATTCTTAAAAGATAAATCTTCATTAAACAAAGCATGAGTTCCAATCAATATATCAATTTTTTTATCTTTGAAATCTTTATAAAGTTTTTCTTTTAATTTATGAGATGTATTTCTCGATAGTTTCTCGATTGTAATAGGGAAATTTTTAAATCTTTTAGAAAAAGATTCAAAGTGTTGGTCAGTCAGAACAGTACTTGGACTTAAAATAATGGTTTGTTTATCTGATAGGGCTGAAATAAATGATGCTCTCATTGCAATCTCTGTTTTACCAAAACCAACATCACCACATAACAATCTATTCATAGGCTTAATTAACGAAAGATCTTTTCTAATATCTCTTGAAACAATTTCTTGATCCTCGGTGTCATCAAACGGGAAGTCATTAATAAATGATGAGTATTCATCATCAGAAACCTTCAAGGCAGATGATGTTGCTTTTAATCTATCAGATTCAATTTTTAATATTTCTGATGCATGATCATATATTCTTGCTTTTGCTTTCTCTTTTTTCGATGACCAATTTGTATTAGACAGTGAGTCAAGACTCGTATCATCTGTTTTTTTATGAAACTTAGATAATAAATTAAAGTTATAAGTTGGAACATAAAGCAATTCATCATCTTTATATCTTATGCATAGGTATTCATTTTCTTTAGTAGAGGTTTTAATTGTCTTCAAACCTTCAAATATACCTAAACCATAGTCCTCGTGAATGACTAAATCATTGATATTTAAGGAATTATCATAAATTAGATGGTTAGAACCTTTATTTTTTGTAACATTAAAGTCTTTATAATTAGATTTACTTTCATAAATTTTGGGATTAGAAATAATTTTTATAGGATTCTCTTCCTTAATCTTATTTATAACATCAAAGAAAAGTTTTTCTGGTGAAATAAGCTCTCTTGTTCCATTATTTTCATCATTAAATCGATCAATAATAAATTGCTTGTAATCATCAACATTTGAATCACTGGTAATGTAAGTTGAATCACATTCAACAAGTTCGAAGAAATTAATAGGATTATTAATTAATATTGATAGGTAGTTTTCATAACCTTCTGGAAGTTTATTCTTTGCTACGCCATTAAAAAAATTAGAATCCCTTTCATCTAATAGTGGAAATTCATTTCTCCATTTATCTTTAAATTCATTAATAATTTCCTCATCTAAAGGTATTTCGTAACCCGAATTTAATTTAAATGATTTAATTTCATTAATAGATCTTTGTGTTTTAATATCGAATTCTCTTATTGATTCAATACAATCACCAAAAAAATCAAGTCTAATAGGATTTTTATACCTACTTGAATTTATATCTACAATTCCACCTCTGTTCGAGTATTCATTTAAGCTTGAAACTCTATCTACTCTTTTATAATTGATTGATTCTAGAATTTCTTTTATCTTACTAATTGATATTTTGTCATTAGTTTTAAATTCCTTTAGTGACTTATAAAAACTTTGGTCTGGGTAGAATTCAAAAAGATTTTTTAAAGACGATATAATCAAACGAGCATCATAAATATTTTGAATTTCATCAAAACGTTTTTTTATAACATCATCTGGTGTTGAAAAGTGATCATAAGGAAGAATTTCTCTATCATAAAGTCGAACTATCCTTTTTTTATTTACAAAAACAAATAATTCTTCGTAGACATCTTCAATTTCTGAATTTGATGAGCAAATTATCAATATTTTGCTATTTTTTTCTAAAGAGCTTTTAAGAGATTTAAAGGTTTCTTTGTTCTGTTTTTTCAATCTAGTGTCTTGTATAATAAGTGCACATTATAAGTAACTATTTATAGGAAATATATTATGGAATTAAGCTTTTCTTCAAAGGACTTAGAATTCAGAGATGAGGTTAGAGACTTTTTAGCTAATGAATATCCAAAGCATGTTAAAGAGAAAATAGAAAATGGTGAACCATTAACTAGAGAAGACATAGTTGATTGGCACAAGTCACTTTCTGCAAAAGGCTGGATGGGCTTCAATTGGCCTGTCGAATATGGCGGTACTGGTTGGTCACCAGCACAAATTTATATTTTCCAAAATGAGCTTGGACTCGCAGGATGCCCGCCACTTATTCCTTTTGGTGTAAGTATGGTTGGACCTGTCATCTACACATTTGGGAATCAAGAGCAAAAAGATAGATTCTTACCAGATATACTTAATTTTGATACATGGTGGTGTCAGGGTTATTCTGAGCCTGGATCTGGTTCAGATTTAGCATCCTTAAAAACAAAAGCAGAACTAATTAATGAAGATGGAAAGGATTATTACATTATCAATGGATCAAAAACATGGACTACACTTGCACAAAATGCTGATTGGATCTTTTGCTTAGTAAGAACTGATTCTTCTGGAAAGAAACAAGAAGGTATTTCATTTTTACTAATCGACATGAAGTCACCTGGTATTGAAGTTAAACCAATCATTACAATTGATGGTGATCACGAAGTTAATTCAGTATTTTTTACTGACGTTAAAGTGCCTGCTGAAAACCTTATTGGGGAAGAGGGCAAAGGTTGGACATATGCAAAATTCCTTTTAGCTCATGAGCGTTTTGGTATTGCGGGTGTTGGTGCTTCTAAAAGACAACTTGAAAGACTTAAAGAAATTTCTAAAGATTTAGGAGATGATGATCTCATTGCTAAAGTTTCACAATTAGAAATTGATATTATGGCTCTTGAGTTTACAGAACTTAGACTTCTTTCAGCTTTAGAAGGTGGAGGAAATCCTGGCGCTGAATCTTCTATATTGAAAATTAAAGGAACAGAGATTCAACAACGCCTTACAGAATTATATGTAGAAGCTGCAGGAGAATTTGCAATTCCTTATGGAGGGCCTGATGGCTATGGATCAAATGTTAAGCCAAATGGACCAGAGTACACCAATGATGCTTTATCAAAATATTTAAATATGAGAAAAGTAACTATATATGGTGGTAGTAATGAAATTCAAAAGAATATTATTTCTAAGTTTGTACTGGGAGTCTAATGAATCTAAATTTTTCTGACGAACAAAACCTTTTAAGAGAGCAAATTCAGAAGTTTTGTAATTCTGACTATGATTTTTACGATAGAGAGAATTTCATTAATACCGAATCTGGCTTTGATCCTGATAAATGGAAACTTTTTGCAGAACAAGGTTGGCTTGCTATGCCATTTTCAAGTGAATCTGGAGGTTTTGATTTTGGACCGATAGAGTTATCAATACTTTTTGAGGAATTTGGTAAATTCCTAGTATTAGAACCTTATCTTAGTAATGTTGTTCTTTCTGGATATATTCTTGATAATTCTACCTTTGATAAAAAGAATGACTTTATTTCAAAACTTATTTCAGGTGAAGAGCAAATATCTCTTGCGTACATGGAACAAAATCGTAATTATGAATTTAAAGATATTACATGTCTTCTAGAAGGTACTGATTCTCTAACTTTAAATGGTACTAAAAATCTTGTCTTAAATGGTTCAAATGCAGATCACTACTTAGTTACGGTTAATCATAATGATGTGACTACAATAGTTCTTGTAAGCAAAGATACTGATGGATTATCAATCAATAACTTTAAAACTGTTGATGACAGACGTATATCTCAACTTAATTTTGAAAATGTTGGAATTAATGCTGATCAAATAGTTTCAACCGGTGATGAGGCAGAACAACTGATCAAAGATGCAATTAATTATGGAACATTATGTGTATCAGCAGAGGCTGTTGGATGTATGGAATCTTGTTACCTTAAAACTGTTGAATACACAAAGAGTAGAGAGCAATTTGGTCAACCAATAAGTAACTTTCAAGTTTTACAACATAAAATGGTTGATATGTTTATAGAGGCTGAACTCTGCAAATCTCTTTTATACAAATCTATGATTGATATGCATGAAAATAATGATTCTAAATATAGATCAGTTTCCGCCTTAAAATCTCAAGTTGGCATATCGGGGAAGAAAGTTGGTGAGGATGCAGTTCAACTCCATGGAGGTATGGGCGTTAGTGAAGAAATGTCCATAGGCCATTATTTAAAAAGATTTATTTCAATTGATTCGCAGTTTGGTAATTCACATTTTCATCTGAAAAAATTTAATAATTCCTAATGACTGATCTCACAAAAAATCCAGATCTCAGGTTAAGAGACAAACCAGATGATTTTTTTGGTGACTGGAAATGGCGTGAAGGTTTAGCAGAATTAATGGTCCCTATAATAGGAAGACTTTATAGAAATGGTGTAAACGTTCTCATGTACGGACATTCATTAATAAATCAATCTCCTATTGAAATAATGAAGTCACATAGATTTATAAGAAGAGTTGAAGATACTGAGATTTCTGAACTTGAAACCTATCCCTTTTTACAAAGAATTGAACTCCAAGATATTAAAGATTGTGAGATTGATCTAGGAGAGATAGTAGTGGATTTCATGAAAGAGAATAAATCTTTAGATGATTCAGAAATTGACTCTCACATCAAATCATATATTTTAGATCCACTAGATAAAGTTGATCAGCACAGACCTTCAAAACCCCAGGACATAGTTTTGTATGGGTTTGGTCGAATCGGTAGGTTAGTTTCACGCATTATGGCTCAAATGACAGGCCCAGGTAATTATTATAGACTCAGAGCAATTGTTGTGAGAAAAGGATCAGATACAAACGATCTTCTTAAACGAGCTAGTTTGTTGAGACGTGATTCTGTTCACGGTTCATTTCATGGAACTATTAGAGTCGATAATGAGACGGAAACTTTAGTAATAAATGGAAATCCTGTAAAGATCATCTATGCAAATGGACCAAAAGACTTTAATTATTCTGATTACGATATAGACAATCCAATTGTTATTGATAACACAGGCGTCTGGAGAGAGGAGAAGGATTTATCTCTTCATCTAGAATCTGGCGCTAGCAAAGTTGTTCTAACTGCGCCTGGGAAAGGTCAAATAAAGAATATTGTTAACGGTATTAATAACGATATATTGAATGAATCTGATAACGTAATCTCAGCTGCTTCTTGCACGACTAATGCAATTGTTCCGGTTTTAGATATTCTAAATAAAGAATATTCAATAACATCAGGACATATCGAAACTGTTCATGCATATACGAATGATCAAAATCTAATCGATAATTATCATAAAAAAGATAGAAGAGGAAGAAGTGCCGCCTTAAATATGGTTATAACATCTACAGGAGCAGTAAAAGCAGTTTCTAAAGCATTACCTGAACTCGATGGGAAATTAACTGGTAATGCTATAAGAGTTCCGACTCCAAATGTAAGTTTGGCTGTAATGTCACTAACAGTAGATAAGAATGATCTAAACAAAGATGATGTTAATGAATTTCTCAGGAAGACAGCCTTTAACTCTAAATATAGAGAAATTGTTGGTTTTGTTAACTCCACTGAGATTGTCTCTTCTGACTTTTACTCAAGTCCTTTTGCTTCCGTAATTGATTCACAAGCAACTATAGTTTCTGACAATAAAATTACCATATATTGTTGGTATGACAATGAGTATGGTTATTCAGTCCAAGTTGTTAATTTAGTTAAAAATATTGCTGGCATAAATCTCATTAGATTGCCCGTAAAGGTTTGATATTGGTAGTATATAAAGGCTTTAAATACTATAATTCAAACGTTTTTTTAAGATAGGAAGTTAAAAGTTGTATAACTTAAAAAAAGGCTTAAATATACCTATTTCAGGGTCACCTGAGGGTACTGTCTCCGACTCAACAAAAATATCTCATGTTGGCATTCTTGGGCCAGATTATATTGGTATGAAACCAACAATGATGGTTGAAGTTGGTGACCAGGTAAAAATTGGTTCAGTTTTATTCGAGGACAAAAAAAATCCAGGTGTATTTTTCACTTCTCCAGCCGGAGGGTTAATAAAATCTATTAACAGAGGTGAAAAGAGACGTTTTATAAGTATAGAGATTGAGGTTGCTGACCAGGAGAATCAAGTTGAAATTTTAAATGATAGTGATGAGATTCTTCTCAGAAACCTATCAAAATATGGAGTCATTAATAATTTTAGAACAAGACCCTTTAACAAAACACCAAAACCCAATGATATTCCTAATGATATATTTGTAAATGTTTGTGATACAAATCCTTTATCGGCTGATCCATATATTTATCTTCAACATGAAATAGATTTATTCAATAGATCGTTGATGAAATTGAAGGAAATTTTTAACTGTAATATACACGTTTGCTATCAAAATAATGACTTTAATAATTTTATAGATGGAATAAATTACTATAATTTTAAGGGTCCTCATCCTGCAGGTCTCTCAGGAACACATATACATTTTATAAAACCTGTAGATATAAACTCTAAGTGTTGGTACATAGATGGGCAGGGCATTCTATCATTTGGTGACTTTGCTCTTAATAATAAGATAAGAACCTCTAGGTATGTATCTATCGGCGGACCTTCAATTATCGAACCAAAAATTGTTAAAGCTAGAATTGGATCTGATTGCAGAGAACTTGTTGCAGGTAATTTAAAAGATAATTCTCGATTAATATCTGGATCCGTTCTAAATGGATATGAAATTACTGATTCATTAACATTTTTAGGCTTTTATCATAATCAGATTTCCGCTATTTCAGATGAAGTACCTGATACTTTTCTTAACTGGCTTATGCCTGGATCAAAACTGCATTCTAAGCTTGGCGCCTTCATATCAAGCTGGGTAAAACCCGATGAGTTTGAGTTCAATACCGCTCTTAATGGCAGTAATAGAGGAATAGTTCCTGTTGCTGCTTATGAGGAGGTTATGCCCCTAAATATAATGTCACTCCAGTTATTAAAATCTATTGTTGTAAAAGACATTGAAAATGCTATAAAACTTGGTGTTTTAGAGTTGGCTCCTGAAGATTTATCCCTATGTAGTTATGTATGTCCCAGTAAATATGACTACTGCTCAATTTTGGATGAAAACTTAGAATTAATATATAAAGAATTACAATGAAATTTCTTAGAAATCTTTTTGATGACGCAAAACCTTCTTTTTCAAAAGGTGGGACAGCTGAAAAATATTTTCCAATTTATGATATCTTCGAAAACTTATTTTTTCTCTCAAGAAATAAAACCAAAAATCCTATTCATGTAAGAGATGCACTAGATATTCAACGAATGATGGTCATAGTCTGGCTATCCACATTTCCAGCAATGTTTTTTGGTATGTATAACATCGGAAACCAGTCTCTTGAATATTTAGCGCTCATTGATACACCTAATACTGGTGACTGGCATCATTATCTTGTAAATATTTTTGGGTATGAGTCAAATAGTTTTATAAATAAAATGTGGTTCGGTGCAGTCTATTTTATTCCCATTTATGCAACGACATTTTTAGTTGGTATTTCATGGGAAATTTTATTTGCAATTATTAGAAAACATGAGGTTAATGAAGGTTTTTTTGTATCTTCAGTTCTTTTTGCTTTAAGTTGTCCACCAGATCTTCCTCTATGGCAAGCTGCATTAGGTATAACATTTGGAATTGTTATTGGAAAAGAGATTTTTGGAGGAACTGGTAAAAACTTCCTCAATCCAGCTTTAACTGGTAGAGCTTTCCTTTATTTTGCATATCCATCTGATATTTCTGGTGATAAAGTTTGGATTTCTGGACTTGGAGATCAAATGATTATTCCACAGGGTTATTCAGGTGCTACACCTCTTGGTGTTGCTGCAGAATCTGGTGTGCCTGGACTTACAGACAAATTTAGCTGGTTTGATGCTTTTGCTGGAAATATTCCTGGTTCAGTAGGAGAGACATCTATTATTGCGATTTCAATTGCTGCAGTAATTCTTTTGATGACAAGAATTGCCTCCTACAGGATTATGCTCGGAACACTTTTAGGGATGTTTGTTACAAGTTCGCTATTCAATATTATTGGTTCAGAAACTAACCCAATGTTCAATGTTCCATTTTACTGGCATCTTGTTATTGGTAGTTTTGCATTTGGTTTGGTTTTTATGGCTACCGAACCAGTTTCAGGCTCAGGAACCAATAAAGGTAGATGGATATATGGAATAGTCATAGGAGTTACAGTAGTCCTTATACGCGTTGTTAATCCAGCATTTCCTGAAGGAATGATGCTTGCTATACTTTTTGCTAACCTTTTAGCACCCGTTATAGATCACTTAGTTGTAAATAATAATATTCAAAAGAAACTTAAATACAGAGAAGCATTATGAATGAAACAATTATGAAGACTTTAGGTGTAACCCTTGGGGTTTGCTTGCTATGTTCTCTATTTGTTTCTTTTACCGCTGTATCTCTCAGAGACCAACAGAATACAAATAAACTTAATGATAAAAGAATTAAGATTCTTGAAGCTGCAAATATTTATGATGAATCAATGTCAGTTGAAGATCAATTTAAAAACCTTGAGATTCGTTTCTTAGATTTTGATACCGGAGAAACATATAGAGAGTATAAAGATTTTGATATAGATAAATATGATCAACTACAATCATTGAGATTTTCAGATCAGTCTAAGCCGGTTCCAGCTGATAAAGATATTGCAATTATTAAAAATAGAGAAAATATTGGAAAAATTTATTTTTCAACTAAAGATAATGAAATAGATAAATTAATTCTTCCAATACGCGGCTACGGTTTATGGGGAACTCTTTATGGTTATATTGCTATAGAAAATGATTTTAATACTGTTGTAGGTATTGAATTTTATGAGCATAAGGAAACACCAGGTCTTGGTGGAGAGGTTGATAATCCTAATTGGAAAAATATTTGGGTTGGAAAAGAAATTTATCAATCTGGAGATGTAAAGCTACAAGTAATAAAAGGTGCTGTTGATCAGAACATGAATGATGCTAAATATATGGTTGATGGTCTTTCTGGAGCAACTCTGACGAGCAGGGGTGTTTCTAATATGATTGAATACTGGTTTAGTGATTCAGGTTATTTAAAACTTTTAGAAAATTTTGATTATGAGTCTTAAGCAATATAAAGAAGTTCTAGTAAATCCTCTAATCAAGGAGAACCCAATAACGCTCCAAATTTTAGGAATTTGCTCAGCTTTAGCTGTAACAAGTAATTTAAATGTCACATTGATAATGTGTATTGCTCTAACATCTGTTGTTTCACTCTCAAATCTATTTATTTCAATCATTAGAAACTACATACCTTCATCTGTCCGTATTATTGTTCAAATGACTATCATTGCTACACTGGTTATTTTGGTTGACGAACTTCTTAAGGCCTATGACTATGAAACAAGCAAAAAACTATCAGTATTTGTTGGTCTGATCATTACCAATTGTATTGTGATGGGAAGAGCTGAAGCTTTTGCAATGAAAGAAAAACCTTTTGTAAGTTTCTTAGATGGCCTTGGTAATGGCATTGGCTATAGTTTAATACTTATTGGTGTTGCATTTATTCGTGAACTTTTCGGTGCAGGTACTTTGTTTGGTATTCCAGTTTTTGGTGATTGGTACCCAACTAATAATCTCCTGCTGTTACCACCAAGTTCATTTATTATTATTGGTTTATTTATTTGGTTAATTAGGGGCTATAACAATGATCAAATTGAAGATGATGAGTTTGATTTATCAAAACATTCCGTTGCACCTAATTTAAATAAAAGAGAGTTAAATGTTTGAACATTATCTAAATATATTCATCAATACTGTCTTTATTGAAAATATAGCCTTATCTTTGTTTTTAGGCATGTGTACTTTTTTAGCTATATCTAAAAAGATTGATGCGGCATTTGGTTTAGGAATAGCCGTTATAGTAGTTTGTGCTATCACAGTACCTTTAAATAACTTAATTTATAACTATGTATTAAGAGAGGGTGCTCTTACTTGGGCTGGCCTTCCAAATACAAACTTAGAGTTTGTAGAACTAATTAGTTACATTGGCGTGATTGCTGCTGCAGTTCAAATTTTAGAAATGTTTTTAGATAAATATATACCAGCTTTATATAATGCTCTTGGGGTATTCTTACCCTTAATCACAGTTAATTGTGCAATATTAGGTGCTTCTTTATTTATGGTAGAAAAAGACTTAATGTTCACTGAAAGTATTGCTTATGGTCTAGGTGCAGGTGTTGGTTGGGCTATGGCAATTGTGATACTCGCAGGGATCAGAGAAAAATTAAAGTACTCAGATATTCCTGAAGGTCTAAAAGGTCTTGGTATGACTTTTATTATTGTTGGTTTAATGAGCTTTGGTTTCATGTCATTTGGTGGAATATCTTTATAGGAGATTTTAAATGGATTTAGTATTAGGAGTTGTTTCATTTACAGGCATAGTTTTACTACTTGTAGTTGTAATTCTTCTTGCAAGAAGTCAATTAGTTGCTTCAGGCAATGTTTCAATAACAATCAACGGAGATGAAGAAAATAAACTTGAAGTACAAACAGGATCAAAACTCCTACAAACATTAGCAGATAACAAAATCTTTCTTTCTTCTGCTTGTGGCGGTGGTGGAACATGTAGTCAATGTAAATGCCAAATTCTTGAAGGTGGAGGTTCAATTCTTCCAACTGAAGAAAGTCATTTTAATGCAAAAGAAAAGAATGAAGGTTGGAGATTGTCATGTCAGGTTGCAGTTAAAAATGATTTAAAAATAACAGTGCCAGATGATGTTTTTGGAGTTAAAGAGTGGGAATGTGAGGTGGTTTCTAATGACAATGTTGCAACCTTTATTAAGGAATTAATTTTAAAATTACCTGAGGGTGAAAATGTGGACTTCAGAGCTGGTGGATATGTCCAACTAGAAGCTCCTGAATATAAAATAGATTACAAGGATTTTGATATTGAAGATGAATATCATGAAGATTGGGATAGATTTAAAATTTGGGATAATAAAGCTGTAAATAACGAGCCAGTTATAAGAGCCTACTCGATGGCAAATTATCCTGAAGAGAAAGGAGTACTAAAATTTAATATTAGAATAGCTTCACCACCTCCTGGTAGCGATTTTCCTCCGGGTTTAATGTCTTCTTGGGTATTTAACTTGAAACCCGGAGATAAAGTTAAGGTATTTGGTCCATTTGGAGAGTTCTTTGCAAAAGAAACTCCTAACGAAATGGTATTTGTCGGTGGTGGTGCAGGTATGGCTCCAATGAGAGCACATATTTTTGATCAACTTCTTCGAATTAACACTGATAGAAAAATAACATTTTGGTATGGAGCAAGAAGTTTAAAAGAGATGTTCTATGTTGATGAGTTTGATAAATTAGATAATGAAAATGATAATTTTTCATGGCATGTAGCTCTTTCAGATCCTCTACCAGAGGATAATTGGAGTGGTGATACAGGATTTATTCATCAGGTTTTATTTGATAATTATTTAAAAAATCACCCAGCACCTGAAGATTGTGAGTACTATTTGTGTGGCCCACCAATGATGAATAAAGCTGTTATAGATATGCTTTTAGATCTTGGAGTTGAAAGGGAAAACATCGCACTAGATGATTTCGGTGGTTAGTTATTATTACAAGACCAAATATTTCTAAGTTCATAGCCCTTGTTGTTGGTTTAGTCTGCACCTATTTCGCTTATGACTACAATCAAAAGAATAATTATATCTATCAAGGAGAGATCTATGGCACTTATTGGAAAATATCCTCTAAAGAATTTATAAATCAGCAATATATTGATGAAATAGAAGATATTCTCAATGAGATTGATTTGATTGCATCAAACTATAAGCAAAATTCCGAAGTTAATAAGTTAAATTTTTATGATATCGATAAAGAGTTTTTTCTTTCAGATGAATTGTATGAAATTATTAAGATTGCATTGGATGTATCAGATAAAACTAATGGTGTATACGACATAACAGTAGGTTCTCTTGTAAATAACCTTGGTTTTGGTCCTAATTTATTTCTTGATAATCAGTATGTATTTGAATCCTATTCCTTAAAGTTTTCGATTGATGATAAAAATAAAAGTATTTCTAAATACAAAGATGTTGTTTTTGACCTATCATCAGTAGCTAAGGGTTATGCTGTAGATGCAATTTCTGATTATCTCTTAGCAAATAATTTTAATAATTATTTAATTGATATTGGTGGTGAGATTGCAGCTAATGGATCATCTAAAAATGGTGTTTGGACTATTGGTATTCAAGACCCTCAATCTTTGCAGCAAAATGTTTCATTTACAGTGACTAACTCTAGTAAATTCATCGGTGTTGCAACTTCTGGTGATTATTTAAACTTTAAGTATCTTGATGGTGAGCTAGTATCTCATTCTATAGATCCAAGAATTACTAAATCTAAAGATAATAATGTACTTTCCGTAACTGTTTTAGATGAATCGTCAGTTAGTAGAGCTGATGCATTTGCAACAGCATTTAACATTATGTCACTTGATGAGTCTGTAGAGTTATCAGAATCATTAGGTATAAAAGTTAAGATTATTTATATGAGTGATGGCTTAATTAAGTATTTTGAATCAAAATCATGGCAAAATATGAATTATGAGTGAGATATTAATTGCATCTTTAGTCTTTGCACTTGCAATTTGTGGCCTTGCTGCTGGTTTTATTCTTAATAATAAACCTTTGAAAGGTTCATGCGGTGGCCTCTCAACCTTTGAGGAAGGTGCACCTTGCGAGTTTTGTGGAAAAGAACAGGGTGATTGTATTAAAACTGATTCATAGTATTATCTTTACCGGCAGCTTTTAGAGCAGCCTCACCAGCAAAATATTCTTTATGATCATCGCCCATATCTGAACCGGCCATGTTTTGATGCTTGACGCAGGCAATACCTTGTCTAATCTCTTGCCTTTGAACGTTTTTAACATAACCTAACATACCGTCATCACCAAAATATGCTTTAGCTAGATTATCTGTAGAAAGGGCAGCAGTATGATATGTAGGAAGTGTTATTAGGTGATGAAAGATACCTGCTTCTTTTGCAGCATCAGCCTGAAATGTTCTTATTTTTTCATCGGCCTCAATTGCTAGTTCTGTAGAATCATATTTTTCAGCCATCAAATCATCTTTTTCATATTGTGTTACGTCCTTACCTTCTTGTTCCCATGCATCAAAGACTTGCTGTCTAAAATTAAGAGTCCAATTGAATGACGGACTGTTGTTATAAACAAGCTTTGCATTAGGGACAACTTTCTTAATTTCATTCATCATCTCTGCAATTTGTCCTATATGTGGTTTTTCTGTTTCAATCCAAATTAAATCAGCGCCGCTTTGTAGGCTTGTTATCGAATCTAAAATACACCTAGCTTCACCTGTACCTTCTTTAAATTTATAAAGATTCGAAGGTAATCTTTTTGGTCTAACAATTTTTCCATGATGATTAATCATCACATCTCCATGTTTAATATCTGTTTCATTAACTTCTTCTGTATCCAAGAAAGAGTTATATTGGTCACCCAAGTCACCAACTTCTTTTGTGATTGCAATTTTTGCGGTTAATCCAGCGCCAAGAGAGTCTGTTCTGGCTACTATAACTCCATCATCAACACCAAGCTCTAGAAATGCATATCTAACAGCATTAATTTTTGCTAAAAATTCAGCATGAGGAACAGTTACTTTCCCATCCTGATGTCCGCATTGTTTTTCATCTGATACCTGATTTTCTATTTGAATCGCACATGCGCCAGCTTCTATCATTTGCTTTGCCATTAAGTATGTAGCTTCTTCATTACCAAATCCTGCATCTATATCTGCAATGATAGGAACAACATGAGTTTGAAAATTATCTATTTTGTTGATAATTTCTTTTCTATCATTTTCATTACTTGCTTCATCTAACTCTCTAAAGAGCCCACCAAGCTCTCTTGCATCAGCCTGTCTTAAGAATGTATAGAGTTCGTTTATCAAACTAGCAACAGAAGTTTTCTCATGCATCGATTGATCTGGCAGAGGTCCAAATTGTGATCTAAGAGCCGCTATCATCCAACCTGAAAGGTAAAGATATTTCTTATCGTTAGTATCAAAGTGTTTTTTTATTGATATTAATTTTTGTTGCCCTATAAAGCCATGCCAACAACCAAGAGACTGAGTATATTTTGAAGAATCACTATCATAATCATCCATATCTTTTCTCATGATCGCAGCATTATATTTAGCTATTTCAATCCCAGACTTAAATCTGTTTTGAAGTTGCATCCTTGCAACATATTCGGGATTAATAGATTCCCATGAAGAATTTTTAAAATTTTCAGAATTCTTAATCTCTTTAACAAGATCGCTATATTTTTTCATATTGATACCTCAAAAGGTTTTCCATAATAATATTTTATGCTCGAAATATAAACATTTATTTTAGTTTTGGAGCAACTCCAATATAGTTTCTCGGATTTAGACTTTTTAAATAGTCTTTGTTCTTTTGTGTAACATCTAAATTTTCTACAAATTCAAGATATTGTTCCTTATTAAGATTTTTACCTCTTGTTAAATCTTTAAGTTTTTCATATGCATTCTCTATATTTTCTAAGCGCATTATTGTCTGCACAGCTTCACTTAAAACAATCCAGTTATTATCTAGCTCTTCATTTATTTTATTTTTATTTGGAGTTATTTTCTGTAATCCTTTTAAAGTTGACTTATAAGAAATTACAGAATAACCAAAAGCAACACCTATATTTCTCAATGTAGTTGAATCACTTAAATCTCTTTGCAACCTAGATATTGGAAGTTTTTCAGCAAAAAAATTAAGCATAGAGTTTGCTAGGCCTATATTTCCCTCAGAGTTTTCAAAATCTATTGGATTGACTTTATGAGGCATTGTTGATGATCCAACCTCATCTTTAATTGTTTTTAAGATAAAAATATCATTAGCAATATACATCCACATATCATTATTAAGATCATTCACAATGTTGTTAACCCTGATAAGGGCATGACACGTTTCAGCTATCCAATCATGTGGTTCAATTTGTGTGGTGACCACATTATGTTCAACTTTGAACTTTCTAATAAATTTTGTTGCTATCTTAACTGGATCTTTATTTTTATTAGCTAAAAGAATTGTATGATAGTTTCCTGTAGCTCCTCCCCATTTCGCCATAGGATTAATACTTTTTAGCTGATCAGTCTGTCTTTCAAGTCTTTTATTAAATACAAGTATTTCTTTACCAAGTGTAGAAGGGGACGCAGGCTGACCATGAGTTCGTGCTAAAAATGATATTTTCTTATATTTAGTTGCTAAAGATTTTAACTCTTTGTTCAGCGTATTAATTGAAACGATAGTTTCATCTTTTATTTCTCTTATCATTAGCGCATAAGCAAGAGAATTAACATCCTCTGAAGTTAAACCTAAATGAACATAAGGAATAAATTTTTTAAGTTTATTTTTCTTAAAATAATCATTTATAAAATATTCAACAGCTTTAACATCATGATTGGTTTTATTTTCAATAGATTTAATTTTCTTTGCATATGACTGATCAAAATTATTTTTAAATTTGTTTATCTTCTTTATATCAACCTTTGATATTTTTATAGTTTTATAAAAACTTTCATTTAAAACAAATAGTAACCATTCAATTTCAATAATAAATCTTTTCTGGATAAGTGCTTTTTCACTAAAAAGCTCAGTAATTTCAAAAACTTTTTTAGAATATCTACCGTCTAAAGGGGATAAATTATTAATAGAGTTATTCACGTTTAGAATTATAAATCATTATTTCTTGCTTCAATAACACCGCCGCCCAAACATAAGTTATCTTTATAAAAGACAGCTGATTGACCAGGCGCTACACCTCGGATTTCTTCATCAAACATAACTCTAAATCCTTTATTAAATTCAATAATGCATTTTACTGGCTTATGGCGATGCCTAATCTGTACTAAGCAATCTAAATGTTTAAACTCTTTTAAATCATTTATCCAATGAATCTTATCTAGTGTGATATTTTCAGTGTAGAGAAGTTGATTATCTACTCCTTGGCATACATATATCTCATTTTTACTTATATTCTTTCCATAAACATACCAAGGCAGTTCATCTTTATCTTTTATCCCACCGATTCCTAATCCTTGCCTCTGTCCAATTGTGTATAAAATAGATCCGTTGTGCTCACCGACAATCTCATTATCAGTATTTAAAATATTACCTTTCTTAAATTTAATGAATCTATTTAAGAAATCTCTTAAATTCTTTTCGCCTACGAAACATATACCTACTGAATCTTTTTTTGAATGTATATTCAAATTTAGTTCTTTAGCTATATCCCTGACTTCAGATTTATAGATATCAGAAAGAGGGAATATAGTTTTACTAAATTCCTTAGAACTAACTTCATGCAAAAAATAGGTTTGATCTTTATCAATATCTTTAGACCTATATAGCTTTGCTTCTCCACCATCATTTTCAACTTTTGCATAATGCCCGGTAGCTATGAAGTCAGCCCCTATCTTTAAAGCATAATCATAAAAAGATTTAAACTTTATTTCTCTGTTGCATAGAATATCTGGATTAGGAGTACGTCCTTTTTCATGCTCTGAAAGAAATTGCTTAAAAACTCTATCCCAGTAATCATCCGAAAAGTTAGCTTTGTGAAGGGGAATATCAAGCATATCGCAAACTTCAGAGGCATCTTTGAAATCAATTTCAGATGTGCAAACTTCTCCTGGTTCAGATTGCCAATTTTTCATAAATAATCCAATTACCTTAAATCCCTGTTTTTTTAATAGATATGCTGAAACAGACGAATCCACACCACCAGACATTCCTACAACTACTGTTTTATTGGACATATTTATTTTTTTATTATCTATTAAAATAATTTTTATAAGGAGTATAATTTGCAACACAAAATTTGTTAAATATTAAAGGATATAAATTGAGTTACAAAAATATAGAAATTCCTGAATCAGGTGAAAAAATTACATTAAAAGATGGAGTCTTGACAGTTCCTAATAATCCAATAATTCCATTTATAGAGGGGGATGGTATTGGTTCAGATATAACACCGGCTATGATTGATGTTGTTAATGCTGCTGTTGAAAAAGCTTATGGAGAGGAAAAATCTATATCTTGGATGGAAATATATTGCGGTGAAAAATCTACTAAAGTTTATGGTAAAGATGAATGGTTACCAGATGAGACCTTAGAGGCTCTTCGTGAATATGTTGTAAGTATTAAAGGGCCTTTAACAACGCCAGTTGGTGGAGGCATAAGATCATTAAATGTGTCGTTAAGACAAATTCTCGATTTGTATGTATGTTTACGTCCAGTTAGATGGTTTACTGGTGTTCCTAGCCCAGTAAAAGTTCCAGGTGATGTTGATATGGTAATCTTTAGAGAAAACTCAGAGGATATTTACGCTGGTGTAGAGTTTGCTTCTGACTCAAATGAATCAGCAGAATTAGTAAAAATACTTCAAGATAAATTCAATGTCGATCAGATAAGATTCCCACAAAATGTTGGATTGGGTGTAAAACCAATATCAGAAGAGGGAACAAAAAGGCTTGTAAAAAGAGCATTCGAATATGCTATCGAACAAGATAGATCCTCTGTCACTCTAGTGCATAAAGGTAATATTATGAAATTTACTGAAGGCGCATTTAGAGATTGGGGATATGAGCTTTGTAGAGAAGAATTTGATGGTGATGATCTTGATGGTGGCCCATGGCATTACTTTATTAATCCCAATAACGGAAGAAAAATAATAGTAAAAGATGTTATTTGCGATGCTTTTTTACAGCAAATACTATTAAGACCAAGAGAATATGATGTTATTGCAACAATGAATTTAAATGGTGACTACCTTTCAGATGCATTAGCGGCAATGGTTGGTGGTATAGGTATTGCTCCTGGTGCAAATATTGGTGATGAAGCTGCGATGTTTGAAGCTACTCATGGAACTGCACCAAAATATGCTGGCCTAGATAAAGTTAATCCATTATCTTTAATTCTTTCCGCTGAAATGATGCTTAGACATATAAACTGGAATGAAGCCGCAGATCTTTTAATAAACTCAATTGAAAAAACTATTCAAGATAGATACGTTACTTATGATTTTGAAAGATTAATGGATAACGCCACACTTGTTTCTTGCTCAGGTTTTGCAGAAGAGATGATCAAAAGAATGTAAAAGGATTTAATGTCTGAGATCGCATCGTTTGAAAATAAAGTCCAAGAGCTAAAACCTAAAACAAAAAAACCACCTATGTTTGATGTCATTTTGTTAAATGATGATTTTACTCCTATGGATTTTGTTGTTTATGTTTTAAAAGAAATTTTTAATCATACAGATCAGCAAGCAAATGAAATTATGCTTAAGGTTCATAACGAAGGTGAAGCATCATGTGGAATATTCACTAAGGACTTAGCAGAAACAAAATCTTATGAAGTTAATAACCTTGCTAAAATTAATGATCATCCATTGATTAGTATAGTAAAACCAATTTATGATTAGGTATGTTTAGTAAAGAGCTAGAAAATTCAATTTCATCATTATTTGATCAGGCTACTAAAACTGGTCTTCAGTATATTACAGTAGAACACCTACTTTTAATGATTATGGAAGATTTTGAAGTAAGAGATGCTTTAAAAGCCTCAAACTGCAATATTTCAGCTTTAAATAATGATGTAAAAGAGTTTATCCAAGATACTGCTATTACAAAAGGTGAAAATGCAAAATCATCACAACCAACCTTGGGATTTCAAAGAGTCCTGCAAAGATCTGTTTTTCATGTTCAATCATCTGGAAAAGGTTTGGTTAAACATATAAACATTCTCGTAGCTATTTTTTCTGAAAAGGAATCACATGCTGTTTACCTGTTAACTAAGCATGGAGTTAGCAGACTAGATGTTGTGACTTTTATCTCTCATGGAAAAAAATCTAAGAAAGAGGATGTAGGCGTAATAAGTGATACAGAATTAACAGATAACAAATCAGACGAAACTTCAAACCATCTGATAGATTTAAAAACACTCGCTGAAAATAATAAATTAGATACTTTAATAGGTAGAGAAGAAGAACTTAATAGATTAGTACAAATTCTCTCAAGAAAAAATAAAAACAATCCTATACTTGTTGGAGAATCAGGTGTTGGAAAGACAGCTCTTGTTGAAGGTCTTGCTCAGAAAATATATGACGGCTCAATACCTAAATCTGTTCAAAGCTTTTCCATATTTTCACTTGATATTGCTTCATTAATAGCAGGAACAAAATATAGAGGTGATTTTGAGAAGAGAATAAAAGAAGTTATTAATTACTTAAAGTCTCAAAAAAATCCAATCTTATTTATAGATGAGATCCATACAATTATAGGTGCTGGCTCAGCTGGAGGAGGGTCTCTAGACGTATCAAATCTTCTAAAACCTGAATTAGCTAAAGGAAATATTAGATGTATAGGATCAACAACTTTCCAGGAATATCGTAATGTATTCTCAAAAAATCAAGCTTTAGCTAGAAGATTTCAAAAAATAGATGTAAATGAGCCTTCGGTAGATGAATGTATAACAATTATTAATGGCGTAATAAAAGAATTTGAAAAATACCATAATGTAAAATTTTCAAATGATTCAATCGTTGCTGCGGTTAAGCTTTCAGATAAATTTATTAATGATAAATATCTACCAGATAAGGCCTTTGATGTTATTGATGAGACTGGAGCATCAAAAAATCTTTATAGAGATAAAGATGACCCAATTAAAATAAGCACACATGATATTGAAAATACAATTTCATTCATTACTCAAATTCCTAAAAAGAATCTCAGCACAACAGATATTGAAAATCTTAAAGATATAGAAACTAAATTAAAAACAGTTATTTTTGGTCAAGATAAAGCTATAAAAGTATTATCAAATGCTATTAAGCTTTCAAGAGTTGGCCTAAGAGATGAAAATAAAACAATTGGTTCATTTTTATTTACTGGTCCAACTGGTGTAGGTAAAACAGAAATTTCAAAACAGCTATCAACAATACTAGGTGTTCCATTATTGAGATTTGATATGTCTGAATATATGGAGAGACACGCGGTATCTAGATTGATAGGTGCACCTCCAGGATATGTAGGATCAGATCAAGGCGGTTTACTTACAGACTCTGTAACAAAAAGTCCAAACAGCGTAATCCTCTTAGATGAAATTGAAAAGGCACATCCAGATATATTCAACATATTACTTCAAGTAATGGATGCTGGGGTTCTTACTGATAATAATGGAAGAAAGGCTGATTTCAGAAATTGTGTTCTTATTATGACTACAAATGTAGGAGCTCAATTGCTATCAAAAAGAAATATTGGCTTTAATGAACAATCTAATCAATCAGATGCTATGGAATCATTAAAACGACTGTTTTCACCCGAGTTTAGAAATCGTCTTGATGAAATAATTGAATTTAATTCACTTGATATAGAAGTTATATTGTCAGTAGCTGATAAATTCATGACAAAACTTCAAGCACAGCTTGATGAAAGAAATATAGAAATAGTCTATAAGAAAGATCTACTTAAGTGGATTGCTGAAAAGAGTTTTAATAAAGAAATGGGTGCAAGACCAATGGAGAGATTTATTACTGATAATATCAAAAAACCACTTGTTGATAAGATCCTAGATAAAGATTTAAAAGAGGGTGGAGTTATAAATATTTCTATTAAGAGTGAAAAGATAAGTTTTAGTAAAAAGAAAGTTACTGCAAAGGTTAAAAAATAATTATCTTCCTCTAAACGTAATTCTACCCTTTGTTAGATCATATGGAGACATCTCTACTTTAACCTTATCTCCAGTAAGGATCCTAATATAATTTTTTCTCATTTTTCCTGAGATATGAGCAGTAATTATATGATCGTTTTCTAACTTTACCTTGAAAGTGGTATTTGGAAGGGTCTCAATAACTAAACCCTCTAATTCAATATTATCTTCTTTTGCCATCTGGGCTATAATACATTAAGAGGTTAGATATGAAAAATAATTCACTACAATTTTTACTTCTATCAATATTTCTTGCATCTTGTGGCGGCGGTGGCGGTGGCTCAAGTCTGGAACTTACTGTTCAACAATTCAGCTCTTTTTCAGTTAATGAAGATGATATCTATGAAACTATTATTTCATCCTCTACAAATAAGCCAGCTACTATTACATATACCATATCTAAACCCTCAGCTAATGCTAATGTAACAATATCCGATTCAGGTGCTTTATTTTATTCACCAAAACCAAATTATTTTGGTAGTGACGCATTTTCAATTACCGTAATAGCAACTCCAGAAGGACAAACTGGATCATATGAAAGCAGAACGTTAAATGTTAACGCTAATGTAATATCGGTAAATGATCCACCAACAATAATAGTTAATGATGATTTATCTTCATTTAATGAAAGCACATTAATTTTTGATGATAACTTATCTATAAGTGTCACAATAAGTGACATAGATAATACAGTCTCTGAACTTTCAGTTTTTGGTCAAATTGAAGGGCAAAGCATTTCAGGTACGTTTACAGAGGATCTATCTATTCCTGGATCTGGTATTGCAGATATTAATATATCTTCTAATCAAAATGCTGGACTTCATTTAATGGATATATGTGTATCTGATGGAACTGATTCAGCTTGTGGCGGTCAAATGGAAGCTTATTTTCCTGGCAATAGAGAAATTAAATCTGTTGATTATTGTGATAGTACTGGTAACAATTGCTCAACAAGTGATCAATATCTTTACTATCTTGTTGGAGGTCCTAATACTGATGCTAGAACCAATTATTTATTTATTGGCGACCAATTAAATGGTGAGTCAAGCAGAGACTCTTTTCACGAAGCTTTATTATCTTCTGTAAATCTTCTTATGAATTCAGATGCATCTGATTTAGTTGATGGATATTTCAATATCATTGTTCTTGAGGAAGTTGCATTAACTGGTGTTTCAATATTTGATATTAGAACCGGCTGTTATGCTTCATGGGATGCCTCTATATACTGCATAGGCGAAGTTGACAGAAATTTTATGACGGATGTTGTACCAAACTGGACTGTTACATCCTTCTTAACAACAGTAAGTGGGAGAGGTGTGGCTCAAGGTTCAGTAAATATTCAACCAATATCAGACAGATCTAGAAACGTAGTTATGCATGAATTAGGCCATTCTCATGGATATATGGGCGATGAATATGATTCTGGAGGAGAAAGGACTTTTGCTGAATGGTATGGAGATTGGAGTGTAAATACAACAACTGTTTTTGATCCAAATGCTGTTAAATGGAAGCATCATATTGATTTCTCTGAAGAAATTCCAGGTGTTGATTATGATATTTGTTACAACTATTCAGATGGAACTATTTATTATAGAGATGAATTATCTTACGAAGAGTGTGAATGTTTTATGAATGAATATCCTGATAGCGATTATCCTGGTGTTGATTTTGAACCAGGATGTGAGGACAGGATAGGGCTTCTTGAAGGAACATATTATGGTGAAGAGGGTGATTATAGATCACAGTGGATAAATATTATGTGGTGTTGTTACCTTTACTATGGTCCTGTAAACATCGATGGTTTTGCTATTGGCTCAATAATGAATCAAGGCTTTAGAAACTACTCAGTAAACGGTGAGTCTGGATATGGAGATCTTACAAGCTCTAATGGTCTAACTAGCTCTATTACGCTCGCAGTTGATGCTGTTTATGATCAAAGTAAATTAAAACTAAAATGGTTTGTTGATGGTGTTGAAAAGCCTGAACATGAAAACAAACTTTCAGTTACCTTTGAAAGACCTGCTGATAACGATTGGGTTTCATATTCTTATCAAGTTGAAGACTTATCAGGTAATCTTTTTGCGCCAAATGACCCATTAAGTCCAGTAGATTTTTATGAAGGTAATTTTGAGAGAAGTTATTATTATCAGCCAGATCCAGAATTAACTCCTGTTGCATCATTAATGCCATATATAGGATCTTTTGAATGGTATGATCCAAATAATGGATGGTTTACAGACGAATCTGTAGACTCATCAAACATGGATAACTTCTTATTTGCTGCATCTTGTTGCTCAATGGGCTCAACCTTTAAAATCAATTGGGCTAATTATCAGCAAACATCAGGGCAAATGTCATCATCAAATAACGCTAAAAAATTCTTTTTTGACAGACCCGATTCAAACACAAATCAGAAAATATTTAATTTGAGTCTTTCAAAAGATGCTATTAAAGTAAACTCAACTACTATTGAGAGACCTGACCCAAAGCTTATTCAAGATCCAATGATAAGAAAAAATGATATTTACGGATTGGAATTTTACAACAGTGAAAATGAGCTTGTATATAAAATTGGAATAGGGGATCCGTTTATGGTTAGATTGCAACATATTGATATGGAAGATAAAGAGCACTTTGCCTTTGAGGCACCTATATCTAACTTTAATGTCGTAATCCCAATAGATATTAATCCAAGTTATGTTTCTTTAATTAGACGAAATAACCAAAATATTTATTCAGAAGTAAGCAGATACATATTAAATTAAATATATGTATGTTGAATCTAAGGTAGAACTAAACTTACCTAAATCAAAAATATTAAATCTTATAAGGGAGCCAGGAAATTTAAATAAATATCATCCATTTTGTAAAAAAAATGAGATTATAGACTGGCCTGGTAATGGATCAGTAGATCATCTTGAATATCACAATGGCATGAAATTCAATAGAGAGTTTTATAATTGGACCGATAATGGATATGACTTGAGAATTGGTGGTAAACGAAATATGGCTATTGTTAATTGGGTTGTAGAGGGTGATGAAAGTAGGTCATCTTTAAGGGTTAGAATTAACCCAAACATTAAAAACTATATTCCGATTGAAAATAGACTTATACAAAGATTATTTTGGTTTTTGTATATAAAACCAATGCTTCAATCTTATATTAATCATGTAACAAAGGGCTTTAATCATTTCATGAAAACAGACACTAATGTTTTACCAAATCAATTTGGAACTCATAGATGGTTTTCCTAATAGGTAAAAATGAATAGAAGATCTTTTTTAAAAGGATTGTTGTTCATTTCGTCAATCTTTACCTTAAAGCTAAAAGCTTCTAGAAAAAATAATGTTTCTTTTAATTATGGTGTAGCAAGTGGTGATCCAACAAATACTAACATAATCTTATGGACAAAAGTTTCACCAACATTTAATAAAAATGTATCTATTAAATGGCAATTATCAGCAGATAAGAATTTTAAGAATATATTAAACTCAGGGTATGTTTTAGCTAAATATTCAAATGATTTTACTGTTAAAGTAGATGCTAATGTTCCAAATCCATTTAGAGGAAATAAAGTATTTTATAGATTTATTTTTAACGATACTTTCTCTGATACAGGAATTACAAATACACTTCCTGATAATGATCCTGATAAATACAATATAGCATTCTGTAGTTGCTCAAATCATCCAGCAGGGTACTTTAATGCATATCGAGAGATGGCTAAAAATGAAGATATAGACTTAGTATTGCATCTTGGTGATTATATATATGAATATGATAAGGATGGATATGCCACAGAAGATTCAAAACGCTTTAATAGGGTAGTAGACCCAAAACATGAAATAGTAAGCTTAAATGATTACAGAAGGCGTCATGCCCAATATAAAAGTGATTTAGACTTACAGGCACTACATAAATCAAAACCAATGATAGCTGTTTGGGATGATCACGAATTCACTAATGATTCATGGAAGTATGGAGCAGAAAATCATCAAAATGACGAGGGTTTCTTTCAATCAAGAAAAGCTAATGCAATTAAAGCTTATTTAGAATGGATGCCAATTAGAGAGAATAAATCAAAACTTAAGATATGGAGAAAGTTTGAAGTTGGTAACTTATTTCAATTATTGATGCTTGATACAAGATCAATTTATAGGGACAAGCAGCTCAATATAGAGGATTATTTTGATGGCAATTCAATAAACAAATCTAAATATAA
>CACEAR010000003.1 GCA_902557575.1 uncultured SAR86 cluster bacterium | reverse complement strand
GCACAGCTCAATTAGATTTTCATTTGGCAGATTTACTACAGAAGATGACGTAAGGAATACCCTCAATCTTCTTTCAAATGTAGTTGAGAGATTAAGGGAGCTTTCTCCTCTTTGGGAGATGCATCTTGATGGAATTGATTTGGATACGGTAGAGTGGCAAGCACACTAATTGGAGGAAAATAATGGCTTATAGTAAAAAAGTTGTAGACAAGTTTGAAAATACTTTAAAAAATCCTGAAAAATTTAATGTTGGAAGATTTGATCCAAAAGATGGAGACGTTGGAACAGGAATGGTTGGAGCTCCTGCATGCGGAGATGTAATGAAATTACAGATAAAGTGTAAACAAGAGGGAAACCAACACATCATTGAGGATGTAAAGTTTAAAACATATGGTTGTGGTTCAGCAATAGCATCATCAGCGGAACTTGTTGAAATGTTAATTGGTAAGACTCTTGATGAAGCAAAAGAAATTAAGAATAAAGATTTAGCTGAAGTTCTAGAGTTACCTCCAATTAAGATACATTGCTCGGTCTTAGCTGAAGATTCGATTAAGCAAGCTATTGAGGATTATGAGTCTAAACAATAATGCAGAGTTTCAATCCCTCAAGTATTTCATTTACTGACGCTGCAGTTAGCCACTTTAAAAATTCTTTAAATGGTAAGCCTGAAAGCTTTGGAATAAGAATTGGTGTCAGGGAAGCAGGATGCTCCGGATATGAATATTTCTTCGAATACACAAATGAAGAACAAGAAGGAGATATTTTATTTGATGAATCATCCTTTAAGATCTATGTTGATAGCAATAGTTTTGAATTCTTGAAAGGAAGTGAGGTTGATTTTGTATCAACTGGACTAAATCAAGGTATTATTTTCAACAATCCTAACGCAAAAGTTACATGTGGTTGCGGCGAAAGCTTTAGTATTTGATATGCCAAAGGTAAAGATCTTACCGCATCCAGAAATTTGTCCTGAGGGTGCAGAATTTGAACTTAATGATGAAGAGTCTCTTTGTGAGGGAGCTCTAAGAAACGGTTTAAAAATTGAACACGCTTGTGAACTATCTTGTGCATGCACAACCTGCCACTGTATTGTAAGAGAAGGTTTTGAGTCATTGGAAGAGCCATCTGAAACTGAGGAGGACATGCTTGATAAAGCTTGGGGATTAGAACCTCAGTCACGTCTAAGTTGTCAGATTTATCCTGGTAAAAAGGATCTTGTTGTTGAGCTTCCAAAATATACCGTTAATCAAGTATCGGAAGAAATATGAAGGATTTATTTTGGCAAGACATAACTGATATAGCTATTGAGTTGAGTGAAAACTATGAAGAAATAGATCCACAATGGATTAGTTTTCCAGACCTTCATCAAAAAATATGTGATTTAGATTGCTTCAAAGATGATCCTAGTAGATCAAATGAAAAGATTTTAGAAGCAATTCAGATGGCATGGATAGATGAAACTCAATAAATTCCCTATAATACCGTTTTTTTGGAGAAGAATATGGCCATTCAGCGAACACTATCAATAATTAAACCAGATGCCGTTGCTAAAAATGTTATTGGTGAAATTATATCTAGATTTGAAAAAAATAATCTAAAAATTATTGCTGCCAAATTAATTACTTTGTCAGCTTCTGACGCTGGTGGTTTTTATGCTGAGCATAAGGGTAAGCCTTTTTATGATGATTTAATTGAATTTATGACATCAGGACCTGTTTTTATTCAAGTTTTGGAGGGTGAAGATGCAATTAGCAAAAATAGAGAGCTAATGGGAAACACTGATCCATCTAAAGCAGGTCCTGGAACAATAAGAGCAGACTTTGCTCAGACGATTGATGCAAATGCCGTTCATGGATCAGATTCAGAAATAAGTGCTGAGAGAGAAATAGCTTTCTTCTTTAGTGATTTATAAAAAATGTCTCAAAAAAATAATCTTTTAGGACTTACTCGTGAAGAACTCCAAGATTATTTGATTTCTCTTGATGAGAAACCATACCGCGGCCTACAAATATTTGAATGGATACATAACAGAGGTGTTATAGATTTTGATTCCATGACAAATTTAGGTAAAGATTTAATAGGAAAGCTTAATCTCAATTCAATAATAAAAGTTCCTGAGGTGGTTAATGTAAGCACTTCGTCAGAGGGCACAAAAAAGTTTCTTTTAAAATTAGATAATGATTCTTTTATTGAAATGGTAAAAATACCTGAAAAAAAAAGACAAACCCTTTGCATCTCTTCACAAGCAGGTTGCGCCTTGCAATGTACTTTTTGTGCCACTGGGTATCATGGGTTTAAAAGAAACTTAACCTCTGCAGAAATTATTAGTCAGCTGTGGCTAGCAAATTATTATGAAGATAATTCAGAAAGAATTTCAAATGTAGTCTTCATGGGAATGGGAGAGCCTTTGATGAATACTGAGAATGTCCTTAAAACTATCCAAATAATGCAAGATCAGAAATGTTACTCTCTATCCAAGAGAAGAATTACTTTGAGTACATCTGGAATAGTTCCAGAGATAGAAGCTATAACTGGAAAAACAGATGTTTCTTTAGCTATTTCATTGCATGCATCAAATGATGATCTTAGGAATGAGATCGTTCCAATCAACAAAAAATATCCTATTAAGGACTTATTAGACAGCTCCAAAAGGTATTTGAACTCACTGAATAGTAAATCCCACATAACAATTGAATATATTCTTATAAATGATGTAAATGATTCGATTGAGGATGCGTCTAATTTAGTAAATTTATTGTCAGATTTAAAATGTAAAATAAATTTAATACCATTTAATCCCTTTCCTGAGTCTGATTATGAAAGATCAACTGACGAAAAAGTTAAGGTTTTCAAAGATTATCTAATTGAGCATAATTTTATCGCTACAGTAAGAGTCACAAGAGGTGATGAAATTGATGGAGCTTGTGGGCAGTTAGTTGGAAAGTTGATAAATCCAATTGGTTCTAAAAAGCTGAAGAATAAGCAAATCGCAGCCCAAAACCTCCATTAATTTTTATCTTATTGCTTCGGATTTTTTTGTAACTAACATATACTACTTTTTTAAATCTATAAAAAATCGTGACTAACTGGATAAAAAGAAAACCTACTAAACTTGTGACGGTTGGTAATGTAAAAGTTGGTGATTCAAATCCAATTTCCGTGCAGTCCATGACAAACACAAATACATGTGATGTGAATGGAACAATCAATCAAATAAATAGTCTTGTTGCGGCTGGAGCAGATATTGTCAGAGTATCGGTACCAGATAAAGATTCGGCATTAGCATTTAAAAAAATTAAAAAAGCTGTATCAATTCCTCTTGTTGCTGATATTCATTTTGATTATATGCTTGCTATAGAGGTTGCAGATTCAGCAGATTGTTTAAGGATCAACCCTGGGAATATTGGTAAAGAGAAAAAGGTGATAGAGGTTATTAATGCTGCAAAGCATAATGGAGTTCCAATAAGAGTTGGTGTAAATGCAGGCTCTCTTGAGAAAGACCTTCAAAAGAAGTATGGAGAACCAAACTCAGATGCTTTAGTTGAATCGGCACAAAGGCATATTGATATTCTTGCAAAACATGATTTTGATCACTATAAAATGAGTCTTAAGGCATCTAATATTGAAATGACCGTTGATGCATATAGGAAAATATCAAATCTAATAGATCAGCCTCTTCATTTAGGGATAACCGAGGCCGGAAGCTTCAGGGGAGGAACTGTAAAATCTTCAATTGGTGTTGGAATGTTGTTGTCTGAGGGTATTGGAGATACCATTAGAATATCACTTGCATCAGATCCCGTTGATGAGATAAAGGTTGGGTGGGATATTTTAAAAAGTCTTAATCTCAGAAGTAGAGGCGTAAAAATAATTGCTTGCCCAAGCTGCTCTAGGCAGAATTTTAATGTTATTGAGGTAGTTAATGAGCTTGAATCAAGGTTTGAGGATATTTCAGAAGACTTAGAGGTAGCGATAATTGGATGTTATGTAAACGGTCCAGGAGAATCTAAAGCAGCTGACATAGGTCTCACAGGAGCAAGTCCAAATAATCTTTTGTATATTAACGGGCTACCCTCTAAAAAACTCACAAATGAAGAGCTTGTAGATGAAATAGAGTCACAGGTAAGAGATAAAATTAATTCACCATCATCTGATACAATTATTGCAAGAGGCTAATATGGATAAAATAAGCTCAATCAGAGGGATGCCTGATGTTTTCGAATCTGATACAAATTATCTTGCAGAATTAAACGAAGTACTAAGTAAAATATTCCTTTCTCATAATCTTAATGAGGTAAATACTCCAATTTTAGAACAAACAGAACTATTTGTTAGATCCACTGGGGTAACATCAGATATTGTGAATAAAGAAATTTATAGCTTTAATGATCGAAACGAACAAAGTCTCTCATTAAGACCAGAGGGAACAGCTGGCGTAGTTCGATCAATAATCCAAAAGAAACTTGATAATGCCGAGCATAAACTATGGTATCAAGGTCCTATGTTTAGATATGAAAGACCTCAAAAAGGAAGATTTAGGCAGTTTAATCAGGCTGGAGTTGAATTGCTTGGATTTGAAGAGGGCTCTTCAGATTTAGAGATTATTTCGATAGTTTGCGATATTTTTATTGAATTAGAGCTTGAAGACGCAGTTTTAAGAATTAATCATCTAGGAGATAAAGATACCAAAGAAAAATTTTTATCAGAACTGCTTAGGTATTTGAAAAGTTATAAGGGTGATCTTAATGAAAATGACAAAGAAAAACTTAACAAAAATCCCCTGAGATTACTTGATTCAAAGGATGTAGATTTAAAGGAATTTCTTGATAAAGGTCCAAAAATCATAGATTTTCTCTCGCCCGAACAGCTAAATCTTCTTGATAAGATTCAAAGTATTTTTGGTAAATATGTTGAAATTGAGTTAGATAGCTCACTGGTAAGAGGACTTGATTATTATACTGGACTTGTATTTGAGGCAGTCTCTTCAAACCTAGGTGCGCAAGACTCTTTCTTGGGAGGGGGTAGATATGATGATCTATCAAAAGACCTTGGCGGCAAAGAAATGCCTGCTATTGGCTTTGCTATCGGGCTTGAAAGATTAAATCTAATAAAGAAGCATAAGAATATCAAATCCAATAAAGTAATTTCTTTTGTCACAACCTCTAGCAAAATGAATGCTTTAGCATTTAAAATAGCACAACTTTTGAGAAGTCATAATTATGATATTCGACTTGAAACGAATTTCACTGATGCAAGTCTCAAAGCAAAACTTAGAAAGGCAAGCAAGCTTGGTGCTAAATTTGTCTTTATAATGGGAGAAGAAGAATTTGAATCTGACACTATAACTGTTAAGTCATTTGATGAAGACGGCTACCAAGTAAACATGAGTTTTGATGAGATTCTTGATTTTTATAAAGATATTTAAATAAATTTAAAATGGTTACAGTTAGAAGCGACGAAGAGAGAGTTCAGTCAATAATTAATTTCTTTAAAGATTATAAGTTCTATATTCTTGCAGTTATTTTGGCTTCAGCAATTTTAGTTGGCGGATATTTCTTTTCAAAAAGCGTTAAATCAAATCAGATTCAGGCTGCAAAAGTGCTTTATGAGGATTGGCAGGAAACCCAAGTTGAGGAAGATAGAGAACAACTTTTTCAAAATTTAACTGAAAGCTATTCTGATACAGGCTATTCACATTTAGCTCTTTTAAAAAGAGGATCTGATCTAGCAAAAGAAAATAATTTGGAGGAAAGTCTAGATATTTTTTATCAACTTAAAGAGAATAGTGATGGTTTTTTTGGCAATAATCTTATGAATGGTATAGCAAGAACCAATATTGCGCGCATTTCAATTGCTCTAGGAAACTTTGAAGATGCCCTTGCAGTTCTTGAAAAATATTCAAATGACGAAGATGCTTATACTCATGAGCTTAAAGGTGATGCTCTCAGTGGAGTTGGTAATGACGATTTAGCTCTTCAACAGTATCAGAGCGCATTCGAAAAATATACAGATAACGGATTAAGAAATCTCGTAGAATTAAAAATAAATAACCTAAATACAAATGAATAAAATATTCTCACTAATCTTAATATTATCAATAAGCTCATGTTCTTCTATTGCCTTTTGGCAATCAGATGAAATTGATCCTGATGAGCCTAGAGAACTCGAAGATTTTAATGAGAGATTTGAGTTTACTGAAAATTGGGAAAAAAAATTTAAAGGAGAGAATAATCTAAATAATTTCATACCTGCTTTTTCAGGCGGCAGTTTATTTTTTGTTGACCAAGAGGGCAATGTTTCAAATATGGATATCGAATCTGGAGAAGTCCTTTGGGAGACCGAACTAGAAACAACAATTAGTGCTGGCATTGTGGCTGGATTTGGTAAATTATTTTTATCTGATGATCAAGGTAACTTGATCTCTCTTGATCAAGAAGATGGCTCTATTCTGTGGAAATCTTTTGCAGGCGGCGAAGTTCTGGCTAATGTTGATGTTGATGCTGGCCTGGTTATTGTAAAAACAGCAAGCGGCTTTTTAAATGCCTTTAATATTGAGACGGGTTCTGAAGAGTGGTCATATAGATCTGTAGCGCCTAATCTTACGGTTAGAGGTAGCAGCTCCCCGGTAATAAATGACAATATAGTTTATGCAACCTTTGATAATGGAAGAATTGGAGCATTTAATCTTAAAACTGGCTTACCTATATGGGATGGAGCAATATCTTTCACAGAAGGAGTCTCTGAGTTAGATAACTTAATAGATGCTGACTCATCCCCTGTTATTGAGGGTAGCAGAATTTATACTGTAAATTTCCAAGGAAACTTATCAGTTTTCGATGCTGCTCAAAGAAGAATGGTTTGGGAATCTCAAGAGTCATCTTTCTATGAGCCATTTATTCTTAGGGGAGTTCTAGGAATAATTTCTGCTGACTCAAAAATATCTACCTATTCATCAAGAACTTTCGAGGACTCTTGGAAGCTTGAAGAATATGTCCTGAGAGAGCTCTCAAATCCTGAAACATTTAAAGGATATATTCTAGTGGGAGATCTTGAGGGTTATATTCATGCTATAGATCCACTTACTGGTATTACTGTAGCTAGAAAGAAAGTATCTCGAAACAAAATTACAACTTTAATTAGCCGCTCAGATTCTTTTTATGCAATTGATGAAAAGATGAGACTTTTTAGTCTAAGTTTTTAGAATGGGTTTCAGTCATGTTAAATACAGTTGCAATTATTGGCAGGCCAAATGTAGGCAAATCTACTCTTTTTAATAAACTTACCAAATCTAGAAGCGCAATAGTTTCTAACTTCTCTGGACTAACAAAGGATAGAAATTATGGCTTGTTGTCTATAGGAGAAAGCAAAACTTTCTTAATTGATACAGGAGGAATTGACTCTAGCAAAAAAGAAAGTATTGAGAATGAAATATCTGAACAAGCATGGATAGCAGTTGATGAGTCTTCCTTAGTTTTATTTGTTATCGATGGATCTGAAGAATTAACTAATCTTGACTCAAAAATTTTAGAGAATCTAAGAAAAAGAAATAAAAAATTTATTGCGATTTTAAATAAAAATGACAAAAAAAATGTTTCAAATGCGTCCTTTGATTTATCTCAAAAAGGAATAAAGGATTCAATATCGATTAGCGCAGAGCATTCAATTGGACTGGATGAATTAAAAAAGTATTTAAAATCAAACATTGCAGAAAATATTTCTGATACTGAAGAGGGCAATTCACCAAAGATTTCAATTATTGGTAGACCAAATGCTGGCAAATCTACCTTAATTAACTCTTTATCGTTAAAAGATAGAGTAATTGTCTCTCCTTTAGCCGGGACCACAATTGACGCAATCAATGTGCCGATCGAATTTGGCGAAAGGAAATATGAACTATTTGATACAGCTGGAATAAGAAAAGGATATAAAACAAAAACTAATATTGAATATTTCTCTTATGTAAGAGCCATGCATGCTGCTTCTGAATCAGATATAACTATTCTTTTAATAGATGCTGATTCTGGTCTTGTTGATCAGGATCTAAAAATTTTATCCATGATAGAAAAATTTGGTAAACCAATCATACTTGCCATAAATAAGATCGATTTACTGAGTAGAAAAAAAATGAAAGAGTTTTTTGATAATAAGAAAATGGAGAAGAGGTTTTTTGAAGATTTGAAGCTTGTAAAGATTTCAGCATTGAAGGGCAAAGGTTTTAAGAAGCTCTTTAAAGAAATTGATGATACTCTTCAAAAATCAGTAACAAAATTTACAACCTCAAAACTTAATAGGATCTTAAAACGAGTTATTGAGGAGAGATCGCCACCCTCAGTCTCTGGAAAATCGCTAAAATTTAGATACATACATTTTGCAGGAATTAACCCAACAACATTGGTGATTCATTCATCGCAGGATAAAAAGTTACCTGCAAACTATAAGAAATATATTTATAATTCTTTTAAAAAATATCTTGATCTTAAGAGCATTCAACTAAAGATAATATTTAGGAAATCTGATAATCCATATAAAGGTAAAAATACTCTTACTGAAAGGCAAATTAAGAAACGTAAGAGACTATTATCTTTTGTTAAAAAAGCTAAGAAATAAAGTATTAATTTATAGTCTTTTACGTATAATTAATGCATAAAAGGAAAGTATTAGTAAACATTTGTCCACTCTATGAATACAGACCATCGCCCGGTTTATATAGATCTTCGTAAGATAAATCTCCCTGTCTCTGCTTTAATCTCTATTACGCACAGATTATCTGGTATGTATGTTTTTTTTATAACTTTGCCACTGATGCTTGCATTAATATATTTTTCTACTGAAAGCGAAGATTCATTTAATGACTTGTCATTATTTTTGAAGGATTATAAATTTATTTTAGGTCTAATCGTTTTAAGTTTTTGTATTCTCTGGTATCACATTCTTTCGGGAGTAAGGCACTTAATAATGGATGCTCACATAGGAGAATCACTTATTGCTTCAAAGTATTCTGCAATATTTACTATTTCCCTATGGATTATTACTACTTCTTTTGTATTTTGGAGAATCTTTTTATGAAGGGATCAACAATTTGGTATCTTCAAAGGACTAGTGCAATAATTAATTTAATTTATATTGTTTATGTTTTTTACTTTATTTGCTCCACAGAATTAACATTTGAGGCTTGGAGTAATTTCTTTTATTCCTCCATTATGATTTTTCTTACATTGTGCTTTTTTGCATCAGTTATTATTCACTCATTTATCGGCCTGTGGACTGTTGGAACTGATTACCTCACAAGAAGAACAATTGGATTCTTGAGCTACAGAATTTCTAAATATGCTGATACTTTTAGATCTATTTATACTGTTGTTTTTTCAATATTTGGACTTAGTTATTTAATAGTATCTTTAACAATTATTTTTAATAATTTTTCATGAATAAAGTAATTAATATCTCAAAAAAAAATAACATCAAAGAATTTGATGCACTTATTGTTGGTGGAGGCGGATCAGGGATGAGAACCTCCCTTGAACTAGCCAAATCAGGTCTGAATACAGCTGTTATTTCTAAAGTTTTTCCTACCAGGTCTCATACCGTCTCGGCTCAAGGAGGAATTACATGTGCAATCCAAAGTGCAGATCCAAATGATGATTGGAGATGGCATATGTACGATACCGTAAAAGGCTCTGACTATATTGGTGATCAGGATGCTATTGAGTATATGTGCTCAGAGGGACCAAAAGCAGTTTATGAATTAGAGCACATGGGTCTACCATTTTCTCGTTTTGAAAATGGAAGGATTTATCAGAGACCATTTGGTGGACAATCTAAAGATTTTGGAAAAGGTGGACAGGCAGCTAGAACTTGTGCAGCAGCAGATAGAACAGGTCATGCACTTCTTCATACTCTCTATCAAAATAATGTTAAAGAGGGAACAAACTTTCTTAATGAATGGTTTGCTGTTGATCTTGTTAAAAATTCAAAGAATGAGATCACTGGAGTTATAGCTTTTTCTATTGAGTCGGGTGAAGTCTGTTATCTTAAAGCTCAGGCAACAGTTCTAGCTACAGGCGGTGCTGGAAGAATATATGCATCTACAACAAATGCTTTGATTAATACTGGAGATGGACTTGGAATGACTCTCAGAGCAGGTTTTCCTGCTCAGGATATGGAAATGTGGCAATTTCATCCAACTGGTATTCATGGTGCAGGGTCTCTTGTAACTGAGGGTTGCAGAGGTGAAGGTGGATATTTAATTAATGCAGATGGTGAGAGATTTATGGAAAGATATGCTCCAAATGCTAAGGATCTTGCAGGGAGAGATGTTGTTGCTAGATCAATGGTTATGGAAATACTTGAAGGTAGAGGGTGTGGCCCAGAGAAAGATCATGTTTACTTGAAACTCGATCATTTGGGTGCAGATGTCCTTAATTCAAAATTACCGGGCATATGCGAGCTTTCAAAAACTTTTGCTCACGTTGATCCTATTAAGGAACCAATTCCTGTTGTTCCTACATGTCATTACATGATGGGAGGAACTCCAACAAATATTCATGGTCAAGCATTTAGCAGGAATGATGGAAATGATTTCATGGTTTCAGGGCTTTTCTCTGTTGGGGAGGCTGCATGTGTATCTGTTCATGGTGCCAACAGACTGGGCGGAAACTCTTTATTAGATTTAGTTGTTTTCGGAAGAGCTGCAGGCAAACATATAAATGAGGAGCTTAAATCTGGTGGTGGCGTAGAAAATGCTTCCAATGAAGATATTGAATTGGCCATGAGCAGGCTAAACAAATTAAATGAATCTGAATCTGGATACGAGGTTGCTGATGTTAAAAAACAACTCCAAACATGTATGCAGAACTACTTTGGTGTCTTTAGGCGTGGTGAGTTTATGGAGAAAGGAGTCAAAGAACTTGAGGAGATAAGAGAGAAATCTGAAAATCTTTACTTAAAGGATAAAAGTATTGCTTTCAACACTAACAGAGTTGAAGCACTCGAGTTACAGAATCTATTAGAGGTCGCAGAGGCAACAGCTATTTCTGCAATGATGAGAGACGAAAGTAGAGGAGCTCATGCAAGAGATGATTTTCCTGAAAGAGATGATGAGAATTGGTTATGTCATTCTTTATATGATCCAGTTGAAAAAAAATTGGGCAAAAGAGATGTTAATTTTGTTCCAAAAGAAGTAGAAGCATTTCCACCTAAAATGAGGTCTTATTAAAATGGAGCTTAGCGTCAGCCTATACAGATATAATCCTGAGCAGGATAAGTTTCCTTATATGAAGAACTATAAGGTTAAAAAGCCTGAAAAAGATATTATGGTTCTAGATCTTCTTAATATGCTTAAGGAGGATGATGCAACTATTTCTTATAGACGATCATGCCGAGAAGGTGTGTGCGGATCTGATGGCATGAACATCAATGGTAAAAATGGGTTGGCATGTATTACTCCTTTGTCTGAAGTCTTAAAAGGAAATAAGCTTGAGTTAAGACCATTGCCTGGTCTTCCTGTTATAAGAGATCTTATAGTAGATATGACTCAATTTTACGAGCAATATGAAAAGATTAAACCATTTTTACAGTCTGACTCAGAACCGCCAGAGCAGGAAAGACTTCAATCTCCTCAAGATAGAGATAAATTAGATGGCTTATATGAATGTATTCTTTGCGCCTGCTGTTCTACAAGTTGTCCATCCTTTTGGTGGAATCCCGATAAATTTGTTGGACCGGCTGCACTTCTTCAGGCATATAGATTCCTTGCGGATACTAGAGATACCAAGAAACAAGAGAGATTAGAAGAATTGGGTGACCCTTTTAGTGTTTATAGGTGCCATGGCATTATGAATTGTGTAAATGTTTGCCCAAAAGGTTTAAATCCAAATAAAGCAATTGGTGAAATTAAATCAATGCTTTTAACTGGTTCTAAAGAGGATAAAATAAAGGTTGTAGGTTTGGAGTGAGCTGATGAAAAAGACAATGTCAGATTATATGAGTGATTCTCATACATCTGGCGGACACCTCTCATATTTAGAGGATCTATATGAGAGTTATTTACAAGATCCAAATTCAATTTCAGAGGAGTGGAAAACTTACTTCAATGACTTACCCTTTCAAAATGGATCTAAAAAAGATAGTTCTCATCTTGATGTAATCAAACACTTTCAAAACACTCCGAGAAGATCAGCAACAAAAGTCAAAGCTTCTTTACAAAATAAAAATCCACTCGAAGCAAAGGTTCAAACTTTAATAAAAGCTTACAGAGACTATGGACATACTGCTGCAGATTTAGATCCTCTTGGAATTGCTGAAAAAGTTATTCATTCAGATTTACACAAAACAGAAGGCTTATTTAATGGAGATGAACTTTCAAGCAAGATTAATTGCAATTTCCCAATTGGAAGTAATGCTGAATACGAAGTAAATAATTTAATAGATAGATTAAAAGAAACTTATTGTAAGAATATTGGTATTGAATTTCAGCATATATCAAACAAAAGAGAAAGAAGCTGGATTATTGAAAAGTTTGAAAACTCAGATCATAAAGTTTCAGATGTAGAAAGAAAAAAAGAGATTCTAAAAAGATTAATTTCTGCAAGAGGCTTAGCTCAATTTCTTTCTTCTAAATACCCAGGTATGAAAAGATTTGGGATTGATGGATGTGAATCGCTTATTCCACTTGTAGATACGCTCATTAAGACAACGTCAAAAAATGGTGCTGAGCAAATTTGTTTTGGAATGGCTCATAGAGGCAGGCTAAATTTATTGGTTAATGTTTTAGGAAAAGTTTCAAAAGAGCTTTTTGAAGCTTTTGAAGAAGATTTTGATCTTAAAGGGTCAAGTACTGGAGATGTAAAATATCATTTGGGATATTCTTCAAATATCAGAACTGATCACGGAGATGTGCACGTATCTCTAACAAATAATCCTTCACATCTGGAAATTGTAAATCCAGTTGTTGTCGGTTCTGTTAGAGCTCGTCAAGATAGGTTAGGAGACACATTTAGAAATAGGGTTGTTCCAATCCTTATTCATGGTGATGCAGCATTTTCTGGCCAAGGAGTTGTGATGGAGACGCTGCAAATGTCACAAACCAGAGCATATGGAGTAGGAGGCACTATCCATGTAGTTGTTAATAATCAAATAGGATTTACAACAAGTCACATAAGGGATGCTAGGTCAACAAGATACTCAACGGACATTAGTAAATTTATCGAGGCTCCAATCATTCATGTAAATGCTGATGATCCTGAAGCAGTTGTCTATGTCTCAGAATTGGCATGTGAATATAGAGAGAACTTCAAGAAAGATATTGTTATTGACTTAGTTTGTTACAGAAGGAGTGGCCACAATGAAGCTGATGATCCTTCATCAACTCAACCCTTGATGTATAAAGCAATAAAAAGTCATAAAACCGTTTTAGATATGTATGAAAAACTTTTAACTGCTGATTCAATAATATCCGATGAAGAAATAAAAGATTTTAAAAAATCATACAGAAAGCAAATTGAAAATGGTGAATCTGTAACTCCTAATTTAGCTCCAAGATCAAATGATGATCAGTGGTTTGATTGGGAGCCATTCATGAATAGAAAATGGTATGAGGAAGTAACTACTTCTGTTCCTCAGAAAGAAATTGAAGAAAATGCTTTATCAATCGTTAAGACTCCTACAGATTTTTCACTTCAGAAAAAAGTACAAAAGATTTTTGATGAAAGAGTAAAAATGTCGCAGGGAGATATAAAGCTAAACTGGGGATTTGCCGAGATGATGGCATACTCAAGCCTGCTTAAGGAAGGTTATCCCATAAGATTCACCGGTCAGGATGTAAGAAGAGGCACATTTGATCATCGTCATGCTGTTATCTTTGATCAAGAAAATGGAGAAGGATTTCTATCATTAGATTCAATTGCAAAGGAAGGAAAAACATTAGTTGATATTTATGATTCATTATTATCTGAGGAAGCTGTTCTTGGTTTCGAGTACGGATACTCGGCAACTTGGCCAAGTGGACTTGTTATATGGGAAGCTCAGTTTGGCGATTTTGCGAATGGAGCTCAGGTTGTAATTGACCAATTTATAGTTAGCGCTGAACATAAATGGGATAGACTTTCTGGACTAGTTATGCTCCTTCCGCATGGATTTGAGGGAATGGGACCTGAGCACAGTAGTGCAAGATTAGAGAGATTTTTACAGCTATGTGCTGCAAATAACATACAAGTTTGTATGCCAAGCTCCCCCTCCCAAATTTTCCACCTTCTCAGAAGGCAGGCAATAAGGAAAATGCGAAGACCTCTTATCGTTATTACTCCTAAGAGTCTTTTAAGATTACCTGAGGCAGCAAGTGATTTATCTGAACTTACAAATGGAAGTTTTAATTGCATCATTGGAGATGATCTTCCAACGGAAAAAATTAAAAGAGTAGTACTTTGCAGCGGAAAGGTTTATTACGATCTTAAGAAGGCTAGAGATGAAAAAGGTATTTCAGATGTCGCATTACTTAGACTTGAACAACTTTATCCTTTCCCATATTTTGAAGTTGAAGAAATGCTTAAGGGTTATTCACATGTTGAGGAGTTTATTTGGGCTCAAGAAGAACCAAGAAATCAAGGAGCATGGTTTAGTCATCGTCATAGATTAGAAAGGGTTTTAAATAAGCTCAATATAGAGAATTCATTTAAACCTATTTCAAGGCCTCCTGCTGCTGCTCCAGCAGTTGGGTTAATGAAATTACATCTTCAACAACAACAAGAATTAGTTGATAATGTACTTAAAAGAGATAACAAATGAGTGAAGAAATAAAGTCTCCAACCTTCCCAGAGTCTGTCGCTGATGGAACTATTGCTAACTGGGTTAAAAAAGAAGGTGAAGCTGTATCACAAGATGAGGTGATTGCTGAAATAGAAACTGACAAGGTTGTTCTAGAGGTGCTAGCACCTTCAGATGGAAAAATTTCAAAAATTCATAAAAATGAAGGAGATACAGTTTTAAGTGCTGAATTAATTGGTGAATTTATTTCAGGTGATAGCGAAGAACTAAAAACTCAAAATGTTAAGGAAGAAAAACCCATAGAAACAGCCCCAGATCTCGAATCCTCGCAAGACCATTTAGTAGAAAAAAAATCAGGACCAGCTGCAAAAAGGATAATTGAAGAAAAAGAGCTAAATCCATCTGAAATCAAAGGTAGTGGAAAAGATGGAAGGATCACAAAAGCTGATGTAATTAGCCACGTTGAGAAAGAACCAGTTATTGAAGAATCAGTTAAGAAAACTAATGTTGACCTTGATAGAGAAACAAAAAGAGTCCCAATGACAAGACTTAGATCAACAATTGCAAAACGTTTAGTTGAGGTTCAGCAAGAAACAGCGATGTTAACAACCTTCAATGAGGTTGATATGAAGCCTATAAAAGATATTAGGTCAAAGTATGGAGATGATTTTCTAAAAGAGCATGGAGTTAAGCTTGGCTTTATGGGATTCTTTGTAGCTGCCTCTGTTAATGCCCTTGAAAAGTTTCCTCAAGTTAATGCCAGCATTGACGGAACTGATATTGTTTATCATGGATATAAGGATATTGGTGTAGCTGTTTCTACTGATAGAGGGCTTGTAGTTCCTGTAATTAAAGATGCTGACATAAAATCAATTTCAGAAATTGAAAAATCAATCTCAGAGTATGCTGAGAAGGCCAGAGATGGGAAATTATCAATCGAGGAGATGCAAGGAGGAACTTTTACAGTTTCTAATGGCGGGATCTTTGGATCATTGTTATCAACACCAATTCTTAATGCGCCACAGACTGCTATTTTAGGCATGCATAAAATTGAAGATAGGCCAGTTGTGGTAGATGGAGAAATTGTTGTTAGACCAATGATGTATTTAGCAATGAGCTATGATCATAGAATGCTCGATGGAAAAGAGGCAGTGTCATTTCTAGTCTCAATAAAAGAGCAATTAGAGAACCCTGAAAAACTTTTACTAAACCTATAGGTGTAAATATGTATGATGTTGTTGTAATTGGAGGCGGTCCTGCTGGTTATGTTGCAGCGATAAAAGCATCCCAATTAGGTCTAAATACAGCTTGCGTAGAATTTGCTTCTGATGAAAAAGGAAACCAAAAGTATGGAGGCACTTGCCTTAATGTAGGCTGTATTCCATCCAAATCTCTTTTGGATTCATCTCATAAATACTTCGAAGCTCAAAAAGATTTTGCATCTCATGGAATAGATCTAAAAGATTTATCAGTCAATATTCCTTCAATGATGAAAAGAAAAGATGAAGTTGTTAATAAACTTACAACTGGAATAACTGGACTGTTTAAAGCAAATGGTGTTGAAGCAATACCAGGAAGAGGGAAAGTTATTAATGAAAACCTTGTAGAGGTTTCAAATAATGGAGATAAAACAAGCTTGGAGACAAAATTCATAATATTAGCAACAGGCTCAAATCCAATTGAAATTCCAGTTGCAAAATGGTCTGAAAATATAGTCGATAGCACAGGAGCTCTTAATTTTGATAGGGTTCCAGAAAGACTTGGAATAATTGGAGCTGGAGTAATTGGTTTAGAGCTTGGTAGCGTATGGTCAAGACTTGGAGCTGAGGTTACAGTCATAGAGGCGATGGATGATTTCTTACCTATTGTCGACAAACAAATTTCTAAAGAATGCCATCGAGAGTTTAAAAAACAAGGTTTAGATATACATTTAGGATCAAAACTTACCTCAGCTAAAGATAATGGTAAAGACGTTGAAATTTCTTATGAATCAAAAGGTGAGGAGCTTAAAGCCTCTTTTGATAAGTTGATTGTGGCTGTGGGGAGAAAACCTAATACAGCTGATATCTCAGATGAGTCATTTCCAATTGAGTTGGATGAATTAGGAAGAGTCCAAGTTGACGATTTTTGTAAAACAAATTATGAAAATATTTATGCTGTTGGTGATATTGTTAGAGGACCAATGCTTGCTCACAAAGGTTCAGAGGAAGGAGTAATGGTTGCTGAGAGAATTGCAGGCAAAAAGGCTAGAATGAATTATGATCTTGTACCTAACGTTATTTATACTCATCCTGAAGTTGCTTGGGTTGGAAAGACTCAGCAAGAGCTCGAAGATCATGGTGTGGAGTTTAAGATTGGAAGTTTTCCATTTGCTGCAAGTGGAAGAGCTTTAGCTGCAGCTGATTCAGTCGGTTCTGTTAAGGTTTTAGCTGATAAGAAAGATGACACAATATTAGGAGTTCATGTATTTGGTCCTTCTGCTGCAGATATTGTCCAACAAGCAGTTATAGCAATGGAGTTTGGATCTAGTGCTGAAGATATAGGTCTAACTGTGTTTAGCCATCCAACAGTTAGTGAGGCATTTCATGAAGCTGCATTAGCTGCAAATAATTCTGCAATTCATATAGGCAATAAAAGAAAATGAACTTACACGAGTATCAAGGCAAAGAAATTTTTGCAAAATATGATTTACCCGTTTCAAAAGGAAAAGTTGTCACAAGCCTTGATGAGGTTGAGCAAGCATGTACTGATATTGGAGGAAGTCGATGGGTAGCAAAAGCACAGGTTCATGCAGGCGGTAGAGGCAAATCTGGAGGTGTTGCTCTATGTGACACCATTGAGGAGGTAGCGGATTTTACAAAAAAATGGTTAGGTAAAAGACTTGTGACATATCAAACTGATAAAGAGGGGCAGCTAGTAAGCTGTATTCTTGTTGAGGAATGTACCAACATTGCAGACGAGCTTTACTATAGTGCAGTTGTTGATAGATCTTCACGCGAGGTTGCAATAATTGCATCTTCGGAGGGAGGAGTAAATATAGAAAAAGTTGCCGAGGAAACTCCTGAAAAGATCGCTTCTATATCTCTTAATGGTAAAGATGTATCAAAAGGTGATATTGAAAAGATATGTAGTACACTCAAACTAAATGAGACTCAATCTTCACAGATGGAGCATATTGTAAGAAAAACAGTTTCAATGTTCTTTGATTGCGACCTTAGCCTTTTGGAAATTAATCCACTTGTAATAAAAGATGATGGTAATTTGCACTGTTTAGATGCAAAGATAAATATCGATTCAAATGCACTTTTCAGACAAAAAGAGTTACAAGAAATGCATGATCCAACTCAAGAAGATCCGAGAGAATCTGAGGCATCAAAATATGATCTAAGTTATGTTTCATTGGATGGAAATATTGGATGCATGGTAAATGGAGCTGGATTAGCAATGGGCACCATGGATACAATAAAGTTTTTCAAAGGGAATCCTGCTAACTTTCTCGATGTTGGAGGCACAGCTACTCAAGAAAGGGTAGCAAAAGCTTTTAAAATAATTTTGGATGATCCAGAAGTAAAAGTAGTACTTGTAAATATTTTTGGAGGTATTGTTAGATGTGATTTAATTGCACAAGGTATAGTTGCAGCAATTGATGATGTAGGAGTTGAAATACCTGTCGTTGTTAGGCTGGAAGGCAACAGTGCAGAAAAAGGACTATCAATTCTTTCAAATTCGTCTTCAAAAATACAAAGCAAGAATAGTTTGGAAGATGCAGCTAGAACCGCAGTGGAGCTTGCAAAATGAGTATCCTAATTGATAAAGATACAAGAGTGCTTGTTCAGGGTTTTACCGGGTCTCAAGGAACGCTTCATTCATCTCAATCTATAGAATATGGAACTAATGTTGTTGGTGGCGTAACTCCTGGAAAAGGTGGAACCGAACACTTAGATTTACCTGTTTTTAATTCAGTTAACGAGGCGGTTGAACAAGTACAACCAAACGCATCATTAATATTTGTTCCAGCACCCTTTTGCAAAGGTGCAATTCTGGAAGCCGCAGAAGCTGGAATAAAGTTTATTGTTTGTATAACAGAAGGTGTTCCAACTTTGGATATGTTGGAAGTAAAAAAGATTGTTGATGGCTTAGACATTACTCTTATTGGTCCTAACTGTCCTGGTGTTATCACCCCTGGAGTTGGGAAAATGGGAATTATGCCCGGCGAGATTCATCTTCCTGGAAGAGTTGGAATTATATCTAGATCAGGAACACTTACCTATGAAGCGGTTAAGCAAACCACTGATTTGGGTCTGGGGCAATCTAGTTGTGTTGGAATAGGCGGTGATCCGATTCCTGGCTCTTCTTTTATTGATATTTTGGAACTTTTTGAATCTGACGATCAAACAGACGCAATTGTCATGGTTGGAGAGATTGGAGGAAGCGCTGAAGAGGAAGCTGCTGAATTCATTTCACAGAATGTCACTAAACCAGTTGTTTCATATATTGCTGGTCAGACTGCGCCACCGGGCAAAAGAATGGGCCATGCAGGTGCCATAATTTCTGGAGGCAAGGGTACGGCAGAGGATAAAATAAAAAAACTAAATGAGAGCGGTGTTGTTGTTGCAAAAAATCTTCTTGAAATAGGCTCTACTATAAAGTCACTGATGTCTTGAGGTTTGCGCCTACAACCTTTTTCAGTCGTAAAATTCCAAGCAAACAAAATACAGAAAGGCCTAAAATCATACCAATCCACATTCCTGCAGCTCCCAATTTAGGGCCAATAATCCCGTAAGTCATTACAAATCCAGCAGGAAGAGCAATAATCCAATATGAAATTAATATTAATATCATTGGCACAAAAGTATCTTTAAAACCTCTCAAGCTTCCAACTGCTGACATCTGAACCCCATCAGGTATTTGAAAAATAGCTGCATACAATAATAAACTAACTCCAAGAGCAATAACCTGAGGATCATTTGTATAAAGAGAAACCAAGAACTCTCTGAAGGTATAGATGGTAATTGTTGTGATTATTGCAATTACAAAACAGAGCAAAAGAGAACTTCTGGTTGAAAATTCAGCATCCAGCAATCTTTGTTCTCCAATAAGATTACCAACTCGCGTAGCTGTTGCAAGACCAAATGCTAATGGAAGCATGAAAAATACACTCGTTATATTGATTGCTATTGTATGACTAGCTATTACTCCTACACCCAGAGCACTGATTATCAAAGCAGCACCACTAAACATACTTAGCTCTATAAAAATACCAAAACCTATAGGGATACCAAGCTTAAAAACTTCTTTAAAAGTTTCTAATTTTGGTAAAGTAATTGATTTAAAGATTCTTACGTCCTTATAAAGTTTTGATTTCATGATAAGAACAGATATCGCTATAGTTTGGAAAATAGCTATTAAAGAAGTTGCATAACCACATCCCACTCCACCAAGTTTAGGAAAACCAAATAAACCATTTACCAAGATAATATCTAGTGGGATATTGATTAGCATCCCAGTAAAAGCAACATAAAAAACAGGAAGTGTTAAGGTCATCCCTTCACTAAAACATCTAAGACACGTAAATAAACCCATAAAAACAGCACCTATCGCGATAGCCCTCAAATATTCGCTTGTAATGACTGATACCTCTAAATCAATGGGAAGTAGTTTTATTATTGGACCAATATTTATAAGTATTAAAGATAACGCTAAGCCAACCATTAAAGCCATCCATAATATTTGCCTTACCTTATCTTCAATCTGATTAAATTTTTTCGCTCCAAATAATTGCGCAACAATAGGTGTAACTGCAAATAGGACACCACTTAGGGCAAACCAAAGCGGATTGAAGATTGAGTTTCCTATTGCTAAAGCAGCGAGATCTGTTGTATTGGCTCTTCCTGCAACTATTGTATCTGTAACTCCCATAAGCATGTATGAGGTTTGCGAACCAAATATTGGCAATCCTATAATTACAATACTTTTAATTTCAGAGATATATTTATTCACAAAAGACCACAAATAATTTTCATGTACTTTATCATATAGATTGATATTTAAAAGGAGATAGAAATTAGAAAAGACAACAGACCATACTGGCTTAAAAAAATTTCTAAAAAGCTTGTAAGCATGTATGTGAAACATTATCTTCGTCCCCAATTTAAACAGCTTGGCAAAGGAGGCGCGTTCTTTAAACCTCAATATCTAAAACTTTTTGGTTCTCATATAAGTGTTGATGACTTCCCAACAATTATTGGAGCACGGGATGCGAATGTTCAACTTACCAGCTGGAATATTGGAGATTGGAAAGGAGAATTAAAAATTGGGAAATATTGTCTAATTACTCCGGGAGTCAGAATTATGGCAGCTGAATCAATTGAAATAGGCGATGCTTGCATGTTTGCTCATGGAGCATACATATCAGATGCTGATTGGCATGGCATTTATGACAGAAGTGAGCCAGTTGGTAACACTAAACCAATTATCTTAAAAGACAATGTTTGGATTGGAGACAGCGCAATTGTATGTAAGGGAGTCACAATTGGAGAAAATTCAATAATAGGGGCAGGTGCTGTAGTCACTAAAAATATTCCTGCAAATGTAGTTGCGGCTGGCAATCCAGCAAAAGTAGTAAAAAATCTTGACCAAGGAGATTTTATTTCTAGAAAAGACTTCTATAAAGATCCTATTCAACTAGCAAAAGATTTTGATAATCTTGATAAATTTAATCTTAAAGATAACACTTTGATAGGATGGCTTAGGAGTATTTTTGCCCCATCTAAAGATAATTAATGAAATTATTGGTAGATAATAAAATACCTTTCTTTAGGGAATATTTAAAAAAAATTAAAAATCATGATCAATTCATTATTAAATATTTTGATGATAATAATCTTGAGAATGATGATTGTTTGAATGCAGATGCATTATTCATAAGGTCTACAACAAGAGTTAATTCAGAACTACTTTCAAACTCACCAATAAAATTTATAGGTTCAGCTACTTCTGGATATGATCATTTTGATAATAATATTTTAAATAAATCAAAATACTCTACATACGTAGCTTCAGGATGCAATGCGTCAGCAGTTGTGAATTGGGTACTTTCATGTATTGGTCTTCTGGTTTTTAAGAAAGTGATTTCAAGAAATAGAATGTTGGGAATAATTGGCTATGGAAATGTTGGAAAACTCTTATCAAAGATTTTAGGGAATCTAAATATTAAACATAAGATTTATGATCCTTATTTAGATCTTGGAAATATTAATGATATTAAAGATTGTGAGGTTGTATCGATTCATGCATCCTATTCCAAAATCGGTAAATTCCCTTCGCATGAATTAATAAATTCTGATTTTTTAAATGGCGCATCCGCAAAAGTGATAATCAATTCTGCAAGAGGTGAAATTATTGATGAAGACTCTATTCTAAATAGTGATATTCTTTATTTATCAGATGTCTTTAAGGGTGAGCCATCACCAAATACAGAACTTATTTCTAAATGCTTTATAGCAACTCCTCACATAGCAGGATACAGCATACAGGCAAAACATAACGGAACTATAATGATTCTAAAAAATTTTTGTGAAACCAAAAATTTAGATAATGATTTGATGGATTTATCTAAAGTCATGGAAATTAAAAATCTTCAACCTTTAGAAGATGACTACATATCAAATGGATATCCGGTGAGTTTCTTTAAAAATCTAATTGATGTTGAGCAAATCTCTATCGATTTCAAAGAATCATTTTTGAAGAAGGATATTCCTTTCAACAATATAAGGAATAACTACGAACTCAGGAATGACTTTTTAGGAATTAAAAGAACCTCTGAAACTAATAAACTCTCTTTATTTAGTAATTTATATAAAAATATTTAGTTTCTGTTAGTTATAATTTAAAAATGGCAAAGGAAGATTTAAAAAATAAAGACTGGAAGTCAATTCTTGACGAAGATGCTTACCAAGTTACAAGATGCTTTGCTACAGAGGCGCCTTACTCTGGTAAATTTCTTGATAACAAGAGAGAAGGGACCTATATTTGTATTTGTTGTAAAAAGGAGCTTTTTTCTTCTTCCACAAAATATAATTCAGGTTGTGGATGGCCAAGTTTTTTTCAGCCAATTGATGAAGCATGCATCAAAGAATATAAAGATTCATCCCATGGAATGATAAGAACAGAAGTAAGATGTTCTGATTGTGACTCACATTTGGGGCATGTTTTTGATGATGGGCCGCCGCCGACATTTTTAAGATATTGTATAAACTCTCTTTCTTTAGATTTTAATGAGCGCAAATAAAGAGCCTTCAGAACAAAACTTTTTAAGCTCGATAAAAGTAAGTTTCTGGACCTTTTCTTCTAGGATTTTTGGTTTGCTTAGAGATATATCTACAACAAATCTTTTTGGCGCATCTCTGTATCACGACATTTTTGTTGTTGTGCTAAGAATACCAAATCTTTTCAGAAGATTCTTCGCAGAAGGGGCCTTTAATCAAGCTTTTGTTCCAATCTTATCGGACATAGAAAAAACAAAAGATCCTAAACAAGTAAAAGACTTCATAGACAGCTTAGCGGGAATCTTAATTTCAACTTTATTTGTTTTTACTATTATTTGTTTATTATTTGCTCCATTTGTGATTTTTATTTTTGCACCTGGGTTTTATTTCGATTCTGAGAAGCAGGACCTTGCGGTAAATGTATTAAGGATTATGTTTCCATATTTAGCACTGATATCTTTGGTTGCATTTGCAGCCGGAATTCAAAATACTCATTCAAGATTTTCATTGCCAGCAGCTACACCAATAATTTTTAACTTAACTTTAATAATCTTTGCATTGCTAATTGCCCCAAGAATGAGTACGCCTTTAATTTCTCTCTCATGGGGTGTCTTCCTTGCAGGTGTCCTGCAGCTCATTATTCAATTTGCACCTTTAAAAGCTATTGATAGACTGCCAGTTCCTAAAGTTAATTTTAATAATTCATATATTCCAAGATTCTTTAAGTTAATAGTTCCAGCAGTTTTAGCTGGAGGAGTTACACAAATAAATTTATTGATAGATACGATATTTGCTTCGTTGCTTGAGACAGGCAGCCCAACTTGGCTATATATATCAGATAGATTGATACAATTTCCTCTGGGAATATTTGCAATTGCTATTGGAACTGTTCTTTTACCTTCATTATCACGTTCGGCAGCGAATAAAGATAATAGTCAGTTTAAGGCGTCCCTAGATAACAGCTTTAGATTGGTAATTTTCATAGCTATACCTTCTCTCATTGGCTTAATATATTTTGCTGAGCCCATTATTGCTTCATTGTTTTATAGAGGTGAATTTTCTGAATTTGACGTTATTAAATCATCTTATAGCCTTGTATTCTTTTGTTATGGTTTACCATTCTTTATGTTAATGAAAGTCTTAACACCCGCATTTTTTTCTAGACAGGACACAAAGACACCATTTTATGTTGCATTATTTAGCCTCTTTCTCAATGCAATCCTCAACTATATTTTTGCCTTTAAACTTGGGTATGGTCATTCTGGACTTGCCATTGGAAGCTCTCTCGCTGTTCTAGCAAGCTCATGCATATTATTTTTTGTTTTAATGAAAAAAAACCTTCTGAGTTTAAGTATTATTTTTCATAAAACTAATTTTGCCGCAATTTTTTCTTCATTAATTATGTTTTTTGCATTTGATTATTTTGTGGGAATTGATTCTGAATGGATGTCAAAATTTTATGAATACTCAGGATTGGTTAGAATTTCGCTTGTCACAGTTATTGTTATACTTAGCTGTCTATTTTATTTTTTTATCTCTAAGTGGGTTTTTAGAGTCTCAAATAAAGATTTTTATTTATAAACATGTATCTGATAAGAGGCCAAAATAATATTAAGCTTTTTAAGAAAAGATTTCCCGAGATTTCTTTGAGTGCAACAATTGGAAACTTTGATGGAATGCATCTTGGCCATAAAGCAATTCTAGAAAAAGTTAAGAAAAATGCTAAAGAAAAAAATCTCTCTACTTTGGTTATATTTACCGAGCCTCATGCCGCCGAGTATTTTTCTAAAATTAATAATACTTCTCCGCCACCAAGAATAATACCCTGGAGAGACAAGCTAAGGCTTATATCTGAAAATGGCATAGATTTTTGTATGCTACTAAGATTTGATGAATCTCTTAAATCGATGACGCCAGAGCAATTTACAGAAAAAATATTAGAGGAACTCCAAATTAAGTCCCTTACGATCGGTGATGATTTTAAATTTGGAAAGGATAGAAAAGGTGATTATCAATTTTTGAAGAACTGGGGCGAATCAATGAGCATTGAGATTGATAAAACAGATACTATAAAAGTTGATGATCAAAGGGTAAGCAGCACAAGAATTAGAGAAGCTTTGATTTCTAACAATTTTAAAAATGCTAACGTCATGCTTGATTGGCATTACAGCTACTCTGGAAAAGTAGTTTATGGAAATCAGCTAGGAAGAGAGATTGGAGTGCCTACTGCAAATATATGGATACCTAAACAAAAACTTCCGATTTCTGGTGTATATGCTGTTAGATGCTTAGTTGATCATGGAAAATATTTAGGTATTGCGAATATGGGAATTCGACCAACAGTTGGAGGCACTAGACCTGTTCTCGAAACACATATCTTTGATTTTGAAAAAGATATTTATGGAAGACGTATTACTGTACAATTCATTGAAAAAATAAGGGAAGAGGTTAAATTTGATAGCATTGATCTTTTAAAATCCCAGATTAAAAAAGATATTGAAGAGGCAAAGAAAATCTTAGATTAAGGAAATGGAAAAAGATTACAAAAATACCTTAAATCTGCCAAAAACAGATTTACCTATGAAAGCTGGTTTGCCAAATAAGGAACCAGAGATTCTTTCTTTTTGGGATTCAATCAATCTTTATAATTTAATTAGGGAAGAAAATGCTAAAAAAGATAAATTTATCCTTCACGATGGCCCGCCATATGCAAATGGCGATATTCATCTTGGCCACTCAGTAAATAAAATACTTAAAGATATTGTAATTAAGACTAAGACTTTACAAGGTTTTGATGCACCTTATGTTCCTGGCTGGGATTGTCATGGATTACCAATAGAACTGAACGTTGAGAAAAAGTTTGGAAGAGATAGCGATACTGTAAAAGATAAGTCAAAATTTATTAGTGCCTGCAGAGAATATGCTCTTTCTCAAATAGAAAATCAAAAGAAAGATTTTATAAGGCTTGGAGTCTTGGGTGACTGGGAAAATTCATACAAGTCTCTTGATTCATCATTTGAAGCAGATACCGTCAGGTCTTTAGGCAGAATAGTTACAAACGGCCATCTTCAGAAAGGGGAGAAACCTGTCCATTTTTGTTATGACTGCAAATCAGCCCTAGCAGAAGCAGAGGTTGAATATGAAGATAAAGTTTCTAAATCTATTGATGTAGGTTTTAAAGTAAAAAAAGATTCACTTGCTAAGTTAAGCGCAGCATTTTCAAAAGAAATAGATAGTTGCAGCTTTGTAATTTGGACTACTACACCATGGACAATTCCAGCAAATGCTGCTGTCTCAATTGGTCCAGAATTAAAATATACCTTATGTAGTTCTAAATTTGGAAACTTAATATTAGCTAGTGATCTCATTGATCAATGTTCAGAACGCTGGGGTGAGGATTTAGAGAAGATCAGTGAGGCTAAAGGCAGTGATATTAAAGATGTAGTTCTAGAACATCCTTATCTAAAAAGAGATTCTATTTTAGTTCATGGAGATCATGTCACTACTGAAACTGGAACAGGTTGCGTTCACACTGCACCAGCTCATGGTGTAGATGACCATAATATATGCAAAAAATTTAATATTGAGACAATACATGCTCTGGACGGTAATGGATTTTTCAATGCAGAATATGAAGGCTTAGCTGGTCTTCCCGCAATTAAAGCTGACAACATTGTAATAGATATTCTCAATGATTCAGGAGCTTTAATAAATGCTGAAGATTTTCATCATTCATATCCATATTGCTGGAGACATAAAACTCCGCTAATTTTTGCATCGACCCCTCAATGGTTTATCTCAATGGAAAAATCAGGTTTGTTAGAAGGATCCATCCAAGCGGTTAAGGATGTTGAGTGGGAACCTTCATGGGGATATGAAAGAATTAAATCTATGCTTGAGGGAAGGCCAGATTGGTGTATTTCTAGGCAAAGAAGCTGGGGAGTTCCAATTCCTTTAATCATTAACAAAAAAACTGGAGAAATACACCCAAAACAAAACCTCTTATTCAACGAAATTGCTGATCGTATCGATGAGGAGGGTTTAGAAGCTTGGGATAAAGCTGATTTAAAAGATTTAATTGATGATCATGATGAATACATAAAGGCTACTGATACTCTTGATGTATGGTTTGATTCAGGCTCAACACATTTCTGTGTTCTGGATAAGCTATATGGAAAAGATTTAATAGCAGACTTATATCTTGAGGGGTCAGACCAGCATAGGGGTTGGTTTCAATCTTCTTTATTAACTGGAATAGCTATAAATGGTAAAGCCCCTTACAAAGCTGTTTTAACTCATGGATTTGTTGTAGACGAAAATGGTAGAAAGCAATCTAAATCGCTAGGAAATGTAGTTTCTCCTCAAAAAGTTTGTAACAACTTGGGCGCTGATATTCTAAGACTATGGGTAGCATCTACGGATTTTAGGAGCGAGATGGTCGCAACTGATGAGATTTTGAAACAAGTTGCGGATCAATACAGAAGAATCAGAAATACTTTCAGATTTATGATGGGTAACTTAAATGATTTTAATGACGATTCAAAAAATATTAATCAAAATGATTTAGTTGAAATCGACAAGTGGATAATTAGTGCTGCAATTAAGCTTGATGAGGAAGTAAAAAATTTAAATGATAGTTATGCGTATCATCATGTTGTTCAAAAGATTCATAATTTTTGTGTTCATGAACTTGGTGGCATTTATTTGGACATCATCAAGGATAGAATGTATGTAACAAAAAGCGACTCGCATGCAAGAAATTCTGCTCAATCCGCACTTTTTGAAGTAGCAGATATTTTAATTAGACTCATTTCACCAATCTTAGTATTTACAGCTGAAGAAATTTGGCAATCTCATGATCTTTTTAAAAAACAATCTAAGTCAGTATTTCTGTGTCCAAAAAAATCACTTAATAAGATTGAAAGTTCAATATCTGATGATGATTGGAAAGTAATTTTTGCTGTAAAAGATTCAGTAAATCAAAACATCGAAAAAGCAAGAGCTGATTCTGTTATCAAAGGATCGCTCGATGCAAAAATAAAAATTTCTTGCAGCTCTGAAATCTATGGTGCGCTCAAAAAGATTGATAACGAGCTTAAATTTGTCTTTATTGCATCAGAGGTAGAGCTAATTGAGGATTCAAATACAAAATTAAGTATTGATATAACTAATTATGATCAAAAGAAATGTATAAGGTGCTGGAACAAATGTGAATCCATTGGATCGCATGAAGATGATCCTGAGATTTGTTCAAGGTGTCATACAAATGTTTATGGCGATGGTGAAGTTAGAAAATTTGTCTAAAGGATATTTAGTCGCCCTATGTTTTCTTTTATTCATTGATTACTTATCAAAAATAATCGCTTTAAATTATATTGAAGTTCTTCAACAAAATGACTTCCTTCCATTGATAGATTTCTTAATAGTTTTTAATTCTGGTATTGCCTTTAGTTTTCTAGATTTAAATAACTTTGTTTCCAGATATATCTTATTAATAATTGTCTTTTTTATAACAATGTATTTTTTAAAGATTTTTTTGGATGAAAAAGATAATTTGAAAAAGAAATCTTTTTTATTAATTATAGCCGGTGCTTTAGGAAATTTTATTGATAGATTACCAGATGGCGTTGTTACAGATTTCCTTCATTTTAAACCATTTGATTTTTCATTGTTCATTTTTAATTTTGCTGATGCTTACATTACTCTTGGCGCAATAATTTTTATATTTAGCGAACTTATTTTGTTAAAATCCAAACATGAAACAAAAAACTAAGTTGTCACTTGCTAACCCTAGGGGTTTTTGTGCTGGTGTAGATAGGGCTATTGAAATAGTAAATAGAGCACTTGATATGTTTGGAAGTCCCATCTATGTAAAGCATGAGGTTGTTCACAATAAAGCTGTAGTGAATGATCTAAAGAGAAGAGGCGCTATATTTATCGAAGAAATCTCAGATGTTCCTGATGATTCAATTATTATTTTTAGCGCTCATGGAGTTTCACGCAAGATTGAAGAATCCGTTAAAGAAAGAAATTTGCAGTTTTTCGATGCTACTTGCCCACTTGTTACTAAAGTTCACATGGAAGTCATCAGGCATGGCAGAGCAAATAGGGACATAATATTAATAGGCCATGAGGGTCATCCCGAAGTAGAGGGAACAATGGGAAGATACTTTAGTCAAAATGGAAAAATATATCTTGTTCAGGATTTAGATGAGGCAAAGGAGGTTTCTGTAAACCAACCGGAAAATGTTGCCTATGTCTCACAAACTACTTTAAGTGTAGATGAAACAAAAGATATCATAGCTGAGTTAACTAAGAAGTTTCCAAATATTGTAGGTCCAAAAAAAGATGATATTTGCTATGCCACTCAAAACAGGCAGGATGCAGTGAAACAACTTGCACTCGAAACAGATTACATTATTGTTGTTGGCTCAAAAGCAAGTTCAAATTCAAATCGCCTAAAGGAGCTTGCAAATAAGTGTGGCGTCAACTCGGTCCTGATAGATGAATTTAGTGATCTTGACTTAAATGAATTAAAAGACTGTAAGAATATTGGCCTAACTGCTGGGGCATCTGCACCAGAATCAAAAGTTCAAGAAATAATCTCAAATCTTAGTATTTTCTTGGATGCAGAGATAGAAGAGAAGGGTGGAGTAAAAGAGAATATTTCTTTTAAATTACCTCCAGAATTAAGAGCAAGTTAATGCTCATCTCAAACCATATTTTAGACAATACAAAATTAGTCAAATCTCCTAATTATTCTGAAAGAACAAATGACTCTGATATACGTTTAATAGTCATACATTGCATAAGTCTTCCACCAAAAATCTATGGAAATAGCTACATTGAAGATTTCTTCTGTAATAAATTAAATTTTAATGATCACGAATACTTTAGAGAAATAAAAGATCTCAAGGTATCAAGCCATGTCCTAATAAAAAGGAGTGGCGAAATTATTCAGTTTGTCCCTTTTAATAAAAAAGCGTGGCACGCTGGATTATCAACTTACAGGAATGAAGAAAATTGTAACGAGTTTTCTATAGGGATTGAGCTTGAGGGCTATCACACAGAAAAATATACAAATAACCAATATGAATCATTGGTAGAAGTCTCCAAGGCACTAATAAATAACTATAAAGATTTAAACAAGGATAATATAGTTGGGCATAGTGATATTTCTCCAGACAGGAAGGAAGATCCTGGGAAATATTTTGAATGGAGCTATTATCTTGAAAGATTATGAATAAAAACTTAACAATGACAGGTCTTGGATTTACTTCAGGTCTGCCTTACATGTTGATCTTTTCAACTCTTTCAATTTGGCTTAGAGATGCAGGCATTGATCTTACAATTATTGGTTTTTTTGCTTGGATTAGTTTGACTTACTCTTTGAAGTTTCTTTGGTCCCCTTTAGTAGATAGATATTCGATACCATTCCTCAATTATTTTGGAAGTAGAAAGAGTTGGATCATTTTAATGCAGATTTTCATTATTATTTTTCTTATTTGTCTTTCAAATGCAGACCCAGTAATAGATATTAAATATTTAGCGACATTCGCAATTTTGATAGCTTTAGCAGGCTCATTTCAAGATATTGCAATTGATGCATTTAGGATAGAGCTTGCAGGAATTGAAGAGCAAGGGAACTTGGCAGCTTATTATCAATTTGGATATAGAGGAGCTATCTTAACTGCAACATCATTTGCATTAATCTATGCTGAAAATTATTCCTGGGGAAATGCATATTTCTTGATGGCTGCTTTAATGCTTATAGGGCTAATTGCCTTATTAATTACTCCTGAGAGAAAAAATAATGAAAAAAGAGAGCTTACTTTTTTAGAAAATTTTTATGAACCAATTAAGGATTTCATAAAAAGATTTAATCTATTCGCTGCATCTATTTTGCTGCTAATTGTTGCAACATATAGGCTTACCGATATCGTCATGGGACCAATGGCCAACCCATTTTACATAGATATGGGCTTCTCATTGACTGAAATTGGATCTATTGTAAAAATTGTAGCTTTAATAGCATCAATTTTTGGTCTCTTTTTAGGAGGAATACTTATTAAGAAAGCTGGTCTTTATAGATCGCTGCTTTTTGGAGCATTTGCAGTGATGATATCAAATGTCCTTTTCTCGATTGTCGCTATTTCAGAACCAAATTTAAATCTTCTTTCAATAATTGTATTCACTGATAGCTTTTCAGCAGGCATTGTTGGTACTGTCAATATAGCATTCTTAACAAGCTTGGTTTCAAAGCAGTTTACAGCAACTCAATATGCACTATTAACTTCTTTCATGATGCTACCAGGCAAGGTATTTAGTGGCTTTTCAGGAATACTTGCTGATTATTTCCAATCTATCTCAGGAGCGGATTATGGCTGGATGCTATTTTTTATTTTCACTTCAATGTTGGCAATACCCGCAATTATCCTAATATCTTTAAATAAAAGTTTAATTCAGAGATGATTTTAGTAATCAGAGGCACTTTCTTTTCATCAATAATTTTAATATTTTATTTAAGCTTAATTCCTGCTTCAGAACTTGAATTTTTTAGCGTTCTATCTTTCATTGGAGATAAGATTTCGCATGGCGTTATTTTCTTTTATCTTGCAATACTTGGAATGTTTTGTAATTTTAAAATTAAAAATCAAATCCTAATGGTAATAATATTTTCTTTTGGGTTAACCATTGAAATTGTTCACTATTTTCACCCCTACAGATATTTTGAATGGACAGACTTATTAGCAAATTTTCTTGGAATTACTCTTGCAGGAGCAATTCATAAAACACTCCAAAAAACTTAAAAAATCCTATTGAATTAAAACTTTTTAACCATATTTAGCTCAATAGGAATATAATTGCATTTTTTAAGAGGGAATTAATAATGAAATTTACACCTTTACACGATAAAGTTCTTGTTAAAAGAACTGAAGAAGAAGAAAAATCTGCTGGAGGTATAGTTTTACCTGGTAGCGCTACGGAAAAACCATCTCAGGGTGAGGTTGTTGCTGTAGGGCCTGGCAAAAAGACTGAAAATGGAGATGTTTCACCGGTTGGTGTTGCTGTTGGTGATACAGTAATTTTTGGTCAATATGGCGGAAATGAAATCAAAATAGATGGCGATGAGTATCTAATTCTTAGTGAGTCAGATATTTTTGGCGTCGTAAGTTAATTTATCTAGAGGGAGAAATAATATGTCAGCAAAAGATGTGAAATTTGGTGATTCAGCAAGATCTCAAATGCTTGATGGGGTAAACACACTCGCAAACGCAGTGAAGGTTACACTTGGGCCTAAAGGAAGAAATGTTGTTTTAGATAAGTCATTCGGAGCTCCAACTGTTACTAAAGATGGTGTTTCAGTTGCGAAAGAGATTGAGCTTGAAAACAAGTTTGAGAATATGGGCGCACAGATGCTTAAAGAAGTTGCATCGCAAACCTCTGATGAGGCGGGTGATGGAACTACAACTGCTACTGTTCTTGCTCAGTCGATTGTGAATGAAGGTAACAAATCGGTTGCCGCAGGAATGAATCCAATGGACCTTAAAAGAGGTATTGATAAGGCAGTCACAACAGCAGTTGAGTTTGTGAAGTCATTAAGCGTTCCTTGCGCGGATGACACTGCAATTGCACAGGTTGGCACAATATCTGCCAATGGTGATACTGCAGTAGGAGAAATTATTGCAGAAGCAATGGGTAAGGTCGGCAAAGAAGGTGTTATTACAGTCGAAGAAGGAAGCGGTATTGATAATGAACTTGATGTTGTTGAGGGTATGCAGTTTGATAGAGGCTATCTATCTCCATATTTCGTTACTAATCAAGATAACATGACTACTGAACTTGATGATCCTCTGATCCTTCTTCATGACAAGAAAGTCTCAAATATAAGAGATATGCTTCCACTACTAGAATCTGTTGCCAAAGCTGGTAAACCATTACTAATAATTGCAGAAGATATTGAAGGTGAGGCACTTGCAACGCTCGTAGTTAACAATCTGAGAGGTATTGTTAAGGCTGCTGCATGTAAAGCTCCAGGTTTTGGAGATAGAAGAAAAGCTATGCTTGAAGATATAGCAATCCTAACAGGAGGAACTGTTATTTCTGAAGAGGTAGGTTTATCTCTTGAAGGAGCTACCATCGAAGATTTAGGAACTGCAAAAAAAGTTGTTTTAAATAAAGATAATACAACAATTATTGATGGTTCTGGTGATCAGGCAGCTATAGAGGCAAGGGTTAACCAAATCAGAGTTCAAATCGAAGATACTTCTTCAGACTATGATAGAGAGAAGTTACAAGAGAGAGTAGCAAAACTTGCAGGCGGCGTTGCCGTAATCAAGGTTGGAGCTGGATCTGAAGTAGAAATGAAAGAAAAAAAAGCTCGTGTAGAAGATGCATTACACTCTACTAGGGCAGCCGTTGAAGAGGGCGTTGTTCCAGGTGGTGGGACTGCTCTAATCAGAGCACTTGAATCTCTTGAAAAGCTTACAGGCGATAATGAAGACCAAAATGTAGGTATAAGCATAGCAAAGAGAGCTTTAGAAGCTCCATTAAGACAAATTGCATCTAATGCTGGTGAGGAGTCATCAGTTGTAGTTGCAGCAGTCAGAGACGGTAAGGGTTCTCATGGCTTTAATGCAGCTACTGGTGAATATGGTGATATGATTGAAATGGGTATTCTCGATCCTGCAAAAGTTACCAGAACCGCGCTTCAAGCTGCTGGTTCTGTAGCTGGAATGATGATTACTACTGAGGCTATGGTTACTGACATTCCTAAAGATGAAGGAGCTGCACCTGCGATGCCAGATATGGGCGGAATGGGCGGCATGCCAGGAATGATGTAATAAGAAATTAATTTCTACATCTTATAAGCGGGGTTAATCCCCGCTTTTTTTTGCCCTCTTTACTTCAAATAATTTTAATATTATATTTAATAGACATTTCATATAGGGAGTATTATGGATATATTGGCAGATCAATCTTTTTTTAGAGCTTTTCATATTTTGTTTGGAATAGCTTGGATAGGACTTCTTTATTATTTTAATTTTGTACAAGGGGAATATGTAAAAGTAGCTACTCCAGATGCAAAAGCTGACGTTTTCGAAAAGTTAGCACCAAATGCCCTCTGGTGGTTTAGATGGGCAGCATTATTTACGTTTCTAACTGGAGTAATTCTCATTCATCAGATAACAGCAAGAATTGGAACTGAGATCATATTAGGTTTAGTTATGGGAACACTTATGATGTTAAACGTTTGGGGCATAATTTGGAGAAATCAGAAAATAGTTTTAGGAATGAAAGAGGGTGATGCAGCTGTTGCTGGTGCAAAAGCAGCCCTGGCATCAAGAACCAATACATTATTTAGTGTTCCAATGCTTATGTATATGGTTTATTCAGCTCATGGACAAGTACCATCAAATATATTGGTTCATCCTGAATGGAGCAGCCTCAGTCTCTACATAGGCTTAGGCATTATTCTTGCAATTGAAGCTAATGCAATTTGGGGAAAAATGTTACCTATGATTGCCTCGGTGAGAGGTGTCATTACATCATCATTTGTACTTGCAGTTGTATTGAAATTAATTACAGATTTACTCTAAGTTTAAATTTTTTGGATTTTTACAGAAGTAATTGAATTATTTTTTATCTTAAGAATCTCAAACCTATAAGATTCATTTGTAAAACATAAATTCGCAATAGGAATCTCGTCTATTGTTTTTAAAATTAAACCATTGATAGTTTTTGCGTTTTCATCGTTGATAGACCAATTCATAAAACCATTTAAATCTCTTATTTTAGAGTTACCATCAGTAACTACTGAACCATCAGGCTGAAGAGAAAATTCTTTCTCTTGCTCAATAATATCACTTCCAAATTTTCCAACTATTTCTATGAAGATATCTTCTACACTAATTAATCCTTCTATTTCCCCATACTCATCTACAACTAAAGCGATATTATTATCAGTGTCCTGAAATGCATGAAGTTGCTTGGTAAGGTTTGTTGTTAAAGATGCAAAATATGGTTCAGATAACGAAGAATCAAGTGACTTATTAGACTCAAAAGCGGTCAAAAAGTCTGATGAGTCTTTCAAATGAAGCATACCAATGCAATCTGAAATGTTTTGATCATAAACAGGAAGTGTTGAATAAGGTGAATTTTTTATGCTACTTTTTATTTTTTTTAGATCATCTTTAATATTAATTCCCTCAATTTCTGCAAGGGGTATCATAATATCCTCAACAATGAGATTATCCATCCCGAGAACTGCGCTAAGCATTTTTCTGTAATCATTTGGAATTAAACTATTTGAATCATCTAAAAGCGTTTTCAGTTCATCAGTATTTAAGTTATCAGATTCTGTCGATTTTTTTATATCAACATTTAATAGTTTTAATAATCTTGAACTTACTTGATTTGTAAAAAAAACAATTGGTCTAAAAACAACGCTAAGTCTTGATAGCACCCAGGATGATTTTGAGGCGAAGCTTTCTGGATATGCGGAAGCAGTTGTTTTAGGTGTTATTTCTGAAAAGATTAAGATAATTATGGTGAGAACAATTGATCCAAGAAGAACTCTACTCTCAAAAAAGTTTATCATTAGGATTGTAACCAATGCAGAGGCAAGAATATTTGCAAAATTATTACCTACGAGAATTACTGATAACAAGTTATCAGGTTTCGCCAAAAGCTCTAGGGCTCTTTTAGAGTTTTTTTGACCAGATTTCGCTTTATTTCTTAGCTTAATCTTATTTGATGCCATCATTCCAGTTTCTGAGCCCGAGAAGAATGCTGACAATAATAGTAAAAATACTATGGATAAGATTAAGACTAGTAAGGAGGGTTCTTCAGACATCTAAAACTAAATATTCACAAAAAAGGCGATCATTATAAAGATTATTGATAAAAAACTATAGCGAACAATGAATTTTGTTTGTAGATTGAAGTAACGCATTCTTATGAAGGTAGTCATGTAAGTAATCCATGCCATGACCGTGAAAACAATCTTTACAATCAAATAATCAACATTATTAAGATCTAGCATGAATCCAGATGCTAAACCTATTGAAAGCAAGACTAAGGTAAGACCAATGAGCCAAAACACTGTTTTATATCTTGTTTCAATGGGAATATGATCACTTGTAGAAGTATTTAGAGATTTAGTAAGTTTTATTTTTCTAGTTAACAAAATTATTTCTAAAAATGACATTGTTAAAACCAAGATCGCTAAGCTTGAGAAAAATATATGCAATCTAAGAGCATCAAGTTGATTGAAATTTTCATTAGGAATTAGGCCCCAATAATAGACATTATTTGAACCCGCAACATCGGGTAACAAAAAAGAGAAGGCTAATATTGATAATGTTGCAGAAATTAATGTCGAAGATTTAAATCTTATAATGAATCTTAAGCCTACAAAGACTAAAACACTCAAAAGTAGTGCAAGCGGGAAAGGTTCTATCATTTAAAGAAATTATACTTTTTTACTACCAAAATCATCAAGGTTAACCTAAAATACTCCAACAAAATTTAACTTATAGGAATTATGGTAGTTATTAGACTTTCTAGGAGTGGGGCGAAAAAAAACCCTTACTACTTTATTACAGTTGCAGATTCAAGAAATGCAAGAGATGGTGCTTTTATTGAAAGACTTGGATTTTACAATCCTTCAGCTCAAGGCCAAGAAGAAACATTACGTATAGACATTGAAAAAGTGGATGAATGGGTATCAAAAGGTGCTCAGATTAGTGATAGAGTCAAAAGATTAATTAAAGATTCTAAATTATCACCTGAAGAGCTTGATGCAAGAAAAGCTGCAAAGAAAGATAAAGCTGATGCAAAGAAAGCAGCTGCACTAGCTGCTAAGCAAGAAGAAATCAAAAAACAAGCAGAAGAGGCTGAGGAAGAAGCACCAGCTGAGGAAGCTGCACCAGAAGAAGCTCCCGCTGAGGAAGCTGCACCAGAAGAGGCTCCTGCTGAGGAAGAAGCACCTGCAGAAGAAGCACCCGCTGAGGAAGCTGCACCAGAAGAAGCTCCTGCTGAGGAAGAAGCTCCTGCAGATAATCCTGAAGAATCATCTGATTCCGAAGATGAGGATGAAAAGTCCTAACGATATTTCTAGCTCTGATTTAATAGCAATCGGCTCTATTGGAAAAAGTCATGGCCTTAAGGGCGCATTCTTTTTGAACTCCTATTGTGATCCTGAAGATAACTTTTTTAATTACAAGCGTTTTTTTCTAATTCAGGAAAAAAAGATCTTAGAGTTCAATATCAAATCAAAGCATATTAAGTCGAGCAAAAATATTGTAAATATTTCAGGAATTGAGACCGTTGAAGAAATTAAAAAACTTACGAACTCTGAAATTTATACTTTAAATGAATATCTTAAACCTGAAGATGGTGAATATTATTGGAAAGACCTTATTCAGCTGGAAGTCTATAATGAAAATAATGAGTTTATTGGTATTGTTAGTGAAATAAGGAATTATGGTGCAAATGATACTTTGGTAATAAAGAACAAAACTTCTCAGTTACTAATACCTTACGTAAAAGATATATTTATTAAGAAAGTTGATTTAGTTAAAGGTTTTTTGATAGTTGATTGGGATAAAGATGAACTTTAATTTAGTAACAATTTTCCCTGAAATTACGAAATTATTTGATTTTGGAGTTATTGGAAAGGCTATTGAAAAAGATTTAATTTCTATGAATAGTTTGAATCCGAGGGATTTCTCAAAAAATACCAATAAAAATGTGGATGATGCACCTTATGGCGGAGGCGAGGGAATGGTTATGATGGCAGAGCCGTTAGCACTAGCAATGAGATCAATAAAAAATAAGGGAAAGGTGCTTTTGATGAGTCCTCAGGGAGAGCGTTTATCCAATACTCATATTGATGGGCTGCTGGACGAAAAATCAATTACTATCATTTGTGGAAGGTACGAGGGCATCGATGAAAGATTTATTGAAAATTATGTTCATAAAGAGTTTTCTATAGGCGACTTTGTCCTTAGTGGTGGAGAAATACCAGCATTAGCTTTAATAGATGCATTATCCAGAAAGATTCCAGGCGTTCTTGGTAACCAGGAATCTTTTAAAAACGATTCATTTGAAAATAATCTTTTAAAAGGACCTGTATATACTAGACCACAGAAATTTGAAGGAAAGGATGTCCCTGGAGTTTTATTATCAGGTGATCATGAGAAAATTAATGACTGGAAGATTTTATCTTCATTACAACGAACTATTGAAAGAAGACCCGATCTATTAGATAGTGTAAAATTAACAAAAAAACAAAAAAAACTCTTGGATAATTTGTTATCTAAGCGTATCCTATAGGCCTTTTTAGAGCTAATTATGAGTGACGATAAAAAAACAGAAAATAAAGGTTTCTTTTCCAGAATATTTGGAGGACTTACAGGTTCTTCTGAAAGTGATGTAAAAGAAAAACCATCTGTTGAATTGCCATCTCCTTCAGCAATAAAAGCTATGAAAAAAGCTGATATTGTTTCTACTGCAAAGGAGCATGGTTTAGAGCTTGATATTACAAATACTAAGGCTCAACTCCTTGAGTCATGGGAAAATCATTTTTCAAATGATGACTCTCCATCTGCAGTGGATGATGCAGCTGAAGCAATGGCAGAATCTGCAGCAAATACATCTGAGTCTGTTGAAGAAGTTTCTGAAGAAGAAGCACCAGCTGAAGAAGCTGCACCAGAAGAAGAAGCTCCTGTAGAAGAAGCACCAGCTGAAGAAGCTGCACCAGAAGAAGAAGCTGCACCAGTTATATCTGATGTTGAGAAATCACCTGCTTCAATTGTAAGTGATTTTGAAAAATCACAACTTAAAGAAAACGTGCCATCATTTAGACCAGGTGACACCGTTTCAGTGTCAGTAAAAGTTAAAGATGGTCAACGAACAAGATTGCAGGCTTTTGAAGGTGTTGTAATGTCAGTAAGAAATTCAGGACTGAACTCATCATTTATTGTAAGAAAAATATCTAGTGGCATCGGTGTTGAAAGAACATTCCAACTTCATAGTCCGCTTATAGACTCAATTTCAGTTAAAAGAAAAGGTGATGTTAGGAAAGCAAAACTTTTCTACCTTAGAGAAAGATCAGGCAAATCTGCAAGAATTAAAGAACGTCTAGATTAATAATGAAAAGTGTCTTCAGAAAGGACCAACATATTGTTGCCTTTCTCAACTCTTTAATTATTGAAAAAGGCCTTTCAAAAAATACAATCCAATCTTATGAGAGCGATATCTATCAGCTATATCAATGGAATATCTCTAAAAATAAAAAACGCATTACAGAAATAAAAAAAATTGATACGAGTCAGTATATATCTTATCTATTCAGCCAAAACCTTAAGAGCACTTCAGTTAACAGAAAGATTTCATCTCTTAAAACTTTCTTTAATTTTCTTTTGAAAAAAAAGCTTATTAATGCAAATCCTTTTGCTGATCAAATTATGCCAAAAAAGCCAATAAGTCTTCCTAAATCTATTTCGGAGGATGATGTAGTTAAACTGCTGGATGCACCAAAGCCAGATTCTTTAATTGGTTTAAGGGATAAGGCTATGCTTGAGTTACTCTACGCTTCTGGAGTCAGAATATCTGAGTTGGTTAATATAAAGTTTTCAGATCTTGATTTAGAAAGAAATATAATAAAAGTTTTTGGAAAAGGTTCTAAAGAGAGGTTAGTACCCTTTGGTGAGGATGCTGCTCAATGCATAAGCGCATACATTGATGAGAGAAAGAAAAATAAAGATATAGCTTCAATTAAATATATTTTTCTGAATAACAGAGGGTCAAAAATTTCAAGACATGCTTTTTGGCATAGATTAAAAGAGTACTGTTTAGAAATAGGTCTTAAAAGGGATATCTCTCCCCATACATTGAGACATGCTTTTGCAACCCACCTCTTAAATAGGGGAGCAGATCTGCGCTCAGTTCAAGTTTTATTGGGCCATAGTGACTTGTCAACAACACAAATATATACTCATATTGCAAAACAGCGCTTAAGTGAGCTTGTTAAAAAGCATCATCCACGAGGATAAATTATGAAAAAGGTTTTAATTTGTTTATTTTTCTGTTCATCATTATTATCTCAAGATCTTATTTTGGTAAAAGAAAAGATTAATAAAATCTTACCTGAGGGCGTTTCAGTAAAAGAAATAACTTACTCTCAAGAGAGAGACATTTTCATAGTTGATATTGGAGATATACAACCTATCTATGTCCTTCCAAATACTGAATATATTATTCTTGGAGATATATTCTCTCTCAAAGGCGACAGACCAGAGAGTGAAACTGAAAAAGATAAAGGAAGGCTTAGGCTAAAAATACTTGCTGACCTAGATCAAGATAGTTTTATTAAATTTAAATCAAATAATGAAAAGTCTGTTTTAACTGTTTTTACAGATGTTGAATGCACTTATTGCAGAAAATTTCATTCAGAAATTGATGAGTATTTAAAAAATGGAGTTTCAATTAATTATTTAGCTTTTCCTAGGACAGGGATCGACTCAAGCTCCTACGAGAAGATGGTTGCAGCATGGTGTTCTAATGAAAAAAAAGAATCAATAACGAATCTTAAAAATGATATCGATATCGAATTGAATAATTGTGAAAATCCTGTAGAAAATCATTTTGAGATTGGAAGACGCATTGGTGTTACTGGAACACCTGCAATTATTACTCAAACTGGATTATTGCTACCAGGATATATTCCAGCAAATGAGCTAATTGGTATCATTAAATAATGAAGAAGATAAAAATAGGCATCTGTGGGTGGGGTACAGTAGCTACAGCATTGCATAGGTCTATTCTCGAAAATAAAAACCAAATAAAGAGAACTCATCAAGTTGATCTTGAGATTGTTGCTATAGGAGCTCGAAGAGATAATCCTAAATACAATGCTGGTGAAACAAAGATTTTAAGAAATATTTTTGATGTTTTAGACGAAGATATAGATGTTTTAGTTGAGTTAATTGGTGGAACAGATGACGCAAAAACACTGATTTCTTCTGCCTTTGAGAAAAAAATTCCAGTTGTTACAGCCAATAAGGCAGTTATTTATGATTATGGCGATATTCTTTTTAGAGAGGCATCTAACAATGGTGTTGATTTTCTTTTTGAAGCTTCAGTCTGTGCTGGAACTCCAACAATTAATTTGCTTAAAAATGACCTTGCTGGAAATAAATTTTTGTCTATCAAAGGCATGCTTAATGGAACATCTAACTTTATTATTTCTCAAATGGAAGATGGAATGAGTTTTGAAGATAGTTTATCTTTCGCTCAAGAAAATGGTTATGCTGAGGCAGATCCAACATTTGATATAGAGGGAATTGATGCTGCTCATAAAATATCAATCTTATCAAATATAGTTTTTGGATCGCCATTACCACCAAATGAATTCTTAATAGAAGGAATCTCAAATATTACTAAACAAGATATTTATATAGCTGAAAAATTAAATTTTACAGTAAAGCATGTCTCATCAGCTGATATAAAGGATGGAAAACTTCTTTTGAGATCTAATCCAGCACTAGTTAAAAAATCTGATTACCTTTCAAGCCTTAAGAATGTAAGAAATGGTTTAGTAATTGATACTGACTTAATAGGGAAGATTCATATTTCAGGATCTGGAGCAGGAGGAGAGGCTACAGCAGCAGGAGTAATATCAGATATTGTGCGTCTAGCCTCTGAGTCAAGTAATCATAATGCTTCATCAAAAGAAGATCTGAAATATAGACAAATCTTAGATGAGTTATTTTCATTTTTGATAATCGTAAATTCTTCAAGTGAAAATATAAATAGTGATGTTCTAGACATGCTAGCAGAACACAATATATCTATTAGAAACTCAGGCTTAATAAATGATGGAAATAAGTCTGATATAACTTGCTTCTTCGAGACAGAGGAAATTACATCTATTAACTTGCAAGAATTTTTAAATGGTCTCAACAATCTTTCTAGTAATTTTAAAACGTTAAGAATTGAAAAATAATAATGTTATTTGAGAGTACAAGGGGTGGAGATAAAGCTAAAACATTTGAAGAAGTTCTTTTAAAAGGACTTGCAGATGATGGAGGTTTATATATTCCAACAGAATGGCCTAAAGCAGATATTAGAAAGCTTCAAGAATGTAACTCATTTATTGATATAGCCAAATTAATAGTCCCACTTTTTACAGAATCTTCCTATAAAAAAGAAGAAGTAATAACTCTTCTTGAAAACACTTGGCATGATTTTGAAAAGAGTGATCTTGTTGGAATTAAAGAAGTTAATGAGGATATCTTTATTGGTGAGTTATTCCATGGACCTACAGCAGCTTTTAAGGATTTTGGTCTTCAGTTATGCGCAGCTTTTTTTAATAAGGCTCTAGAAAAGAATAATCAGACTGCAATAATACTTGGTGCTACATCAGGTGATACAGGGTCTGCTGCAATTGATGCATGTAAAGAATATAAAAACATTAAAACATTTATGTTGCTCCCAGAAGGAAATATGACTGATATTCAAAGAAAGCAAATGACAACAGTAAATCAAGAAAATGTATTCGTCTTAAATATCAGTGGTACTTTTGATGATTGTCAGGATATTGTTAAATCAGCTTTTAAAGACAAATCTTTTTTAAAGCATGATCAAGTCCTTTTAGCTGTAAATTCTATAAATTGGACAAGAATCATAGGGCAGATATGTTATTACTTTTATCTGTGCATGAAGATAAATAACTTTTCTAAACAACTTTGTTTCTCAGTTCCTACAGGCAATTTCGGTAACGTTTTTGCATGTTACTCAGCAATGAAATTAGGATTACCAGTTAAAAAAATAGCTGTTGCAGTTAATGAAAATGATATTTTACATCGTTTTTTTTCAAAAAATCTTTATAAAAAAGAATTAGTAAATGAGACACTTTCACCCAGCATGGATATAACTGTTGCAAGTAACTTTGAAAGATTGATTTATGATTTTTATTTAGAAAGGGATGCAGAAACATGTAAAAACTTTTTTGATAACTTCCCAAATAGTCCTATTTCGCTTAGTGAAGATGTATGGAAAAAAACTTATGATTTATTCTGCAGTTCAAGTATTGGAGATGTGGAAACAACTGAGATTATGAAAAAAATATATAAAGACTTTAATTATGTTGTTGATCCACATACTGCTGTTGGATTATGTGTTTCAAAAATATTTGGAGGACCAATTAGTTCAGACCTTGTTGTGCTTTCTACAGCTCATCCAGGAAAGTTCTTAGACTCATTAAAATTAGCAGAAATCCCAACTTTTGAAAAACACCACACTTTAAGTGAGGTATTAAATAAAGAAGAATACTCTTATTCTTTGGAAGCCGACCAAGACCAAGTCTTTAATTTTATAAAAAGAAACAATCATTAATGAAAATAGAAGTTTTTGAGTACAATTCTTTTTGTTCAGACACTTCCCTTGGGAATCCAGCGGGAGTTTGCATGGATGTAGGCTTGAGTAAAAAAGAAAAGCAAAATATTGCCTACAAAAATGGATTTTCTGAAACAGCTTTTTTGCTTGAAGAAGATTCATGCTTCAAGATTAGTTTTTTTACGCCAACATCTGAAATAGATTTATGTGGGCATGCCACTGTTGCAAGTGCCGCTCATCTGTCTAATAAAATGGGAATAAAAAAAATAACCTTTAAGGCAAATCATGATGTTTTATATTGTGATGTCGATAATGAATTTGTCTCATTAATACTTCCTGATCAAAATATTAAAAAAAAAGAACCAAATGAAGTTATAAAAGAAATTTTAGGAACTTCATGTATTGATTATTATGAATCTAAAATACATTTCATTGGAGTGTTAGATTCATTTGATAATTTAATGAAATGGGATAATGATTTCTTTAGTCATGACAATCTAGGTAAAGATCAATTGATACTCACATCAACTTATGAAAACAGCAATTATGACTATGCCCTCAGAATGTTTGGAACAAAAAATCTTGGAGTAAGGGAGGACCCTGTTACAGGAAGTGCTCAGCCTCCGATATTTTCATATTGGTCTAAGATACTAAAAAAGGAAGATGTTTTAGTTTATCAGTCCTCAGAGAGAGGCGGTTTGATGAGGGTCAAAAGAGATTTAAGAGGTATTGATGTTAATGGTAGGGTAAAATTAGTAAAACATTTTAATCAAGAAATCTAAATGGATGCTTCAGAACTAAAAATTGAAATTTCTAATCTTCTGTCTCAACTTGATGAGATTAGGGGGTACCTTTGACGTTGATAGTAAAGAAAAAGAAATCTTAGAAATCGAAAATCAACTTCTTGAAAAAGAAATTTGGTCAGATATTGAGAAATCTACTGATCTTAATAAAAGAAAGACCTTTCTTGAAAAATCCCTAGCAACTTATAAAGACTCACTTAATAAGCTTAGCGACAACAAGTTGCTCCTAGATATGGCACTTGAAGAAGATGATCAGATAACCATTAAACAAATTAGTGATGAAATATTGGAAATAAAGCCGTCTATTGAGAATCTTGAATTCACAAAGATGTTCAGCGGTAAAATGGATTCATCAAATGCATTCGTTGACATTCAATCAGGATCAGGCGGGACAGAAGCTCAGGATTGGGCTGACATGTTATTAAGGATGTATTTGAAGTGGGCTGAAAGTAAGGGATTTTCAGCAACCATCACTGAATCCTCACCTGGCGAAGTCGCTGGTATTAAATCATCTTCAATTTTAATAGAGGGAGACTATGCATATGGATGGCTTAGGTCTGAGACGGGCGTTCATAGGCTAGTAAGAAAATCACCATTTGATTCAGGTAATAGAAGACATACCTCTTTTGCATCAGTTTTTATTTCTCCTGAAATAAATGATGATATTGAGATAGAGATAAACAATGCTGATATAAGAGTTGATACTTACAGGGCTTCTGGAGCAGGAGGCCAGCACGTTAATAAAACAGACTCTGCTGTGAGGTTAACTCACATACCGACAGGAACAGTTTCTCAGTGTCAAAATGGAAGATCACAACATAAAAATAAAGAAAATGCATTAAAACAATTAAAATCTAAGCTATACGAGTTAGAATTACAAAAACAAAAAGAGGAACAGCAAAAGTTGGAGGATAGTAAGGCCGATATTGGTTGGGGAAGTCAGATTAGATCTTATGTTTTAGATCAATCAAGAATTAAAGATTTAAGAACCAACTATGAAACAGGTAACACATCTGCAGTTCTTGATGGCAATATTGATGAATTTATGCGAGCATCACTTAAAGCAGGAATATAAATGAGTGAAGATAAAATAGGCGGCGAAAAAGCTATTCTTGAAGAAAGAAGAAAAAAACTTGAAAACTTAAGGGACAAAGGCGTTGCTTATGCTAATTCTTTTCGACCAAAGAATAATGCAAATGAAATTCATAAATTATATGGCGAAACCTCTAAAGATGATTTAGCCAAAAAAAATATTAAGAACATTTCAATTGCAGGAAGAATTGTTCTCAAGAGAGTAATGGGGAATGCGAGCTTTGCCACTTTACGAGATGCCAGCGGAGATATTCAGATATATGTAACCAAAAACAATATTGATGAAAGCGTATACGATGATTTTAAAACATGGGATTTGGGTGATATTGTCGGAGTTTCTGGATCGCTATTCAGGACAAAAACAGATGAACTCACGATTGAGGTTTGGGACTTAGAAATGATTACTAAATCTTTACGACCGATGCCAGAAAAATTTAAAGGCTTAACAGATGTTGAGGCTAGATATAGGCAAAGATATCTAGATTTAATGACAAATACCCAAACTAAAGAAATTTTTATAAAAAGGACAAGAATTATTGACTCAGCAAGAAAAAAGATGAATGAAAGAGGTTATTTAGAAGTAGAGACTCCAATGATGCATCCTTTGGCAGGAGGAGCTGTAGCAAGACCTTTTGTAACTCAACACAATGCTTTAGGAAGAGACTTATACTTACGAATAGCTCCAGAGCTTTACCTCAAAAGACTTTTGGTTGGTGGTTTTGATAAAGTTTATGAAATAAATAGAAGCTTTAGAAATGAAGGACTTTCTACTAAACATAATCCTGAATTTACTATGATGGAGTGGTATGAAGCATATGCAACAATGCAAAATCAGATGGATTTAACCAAAGATATCATTGTGAGTGCCGCTAAAGCTATAGATTGTGGTGAGAGGATTCAGTGGGATGAGTTAGAGATTGATCTTGGAAAGTTCTCTCAGGAGAAGTTATCAGACCTTGTTTTAAGTTATAACAAAGATCTAAGTAAAAAAGATTTAAATGACAGGTCAGCACTCGAGAAATATTTTAAAGGACTAGGAAAGGAAACAGATAAAAGTTGGGGAACAGGTAGATTATTACTGGAAATATTTGAAGAAACCGTTGAGGAAAGACTTGTTAATCCTACATTTGTTACAGAATACCCAGTTGAAGTTTCTCCTCTTTCAAGAAGAAACCCTGATAACCCAGATTTTGCAGATAGATTTGAATTATTTATTGGTGGAAAAGAGTTTGCAAATGGTTTTTGTGAGCTCAATGATCCTGATGATCAGGCTTCAAGATTTGAAGCACAGGTCGCTGCTAAGGATTCAGGAGACAAGGAAGCAATGGATTTTGATAAGGATTATATTACAGCACTGGAGCATGGAATGCCGCCAGCAGTTGGAGTAGGGCTTGGAATAGATAGATTAGTAATGCTTCTAACAAATCAATCATCTATAAGAGACGTTTTGCTATTTCCGCAATTAAAAAACTAATTTAGATTAATCTTAAATTCTAAAATGTTGAAGCCATGATTTGCTTCGAATAGATCATCGTTATAAATTGAAGGGTACTCGAAATTTTCATAATTTTTTGTGAAAGCATTAACTGAGATATATCTTTCATTATCATAGATTTTTATCCCATTGGGGCGATTCTGACTATCAAAATTTATATATGATAGAGAGCTCTGATCTAATCCTGAATTCATGGTTACGGCAAGAATTAGACCTATCCCAAGATACGGAAGAAGATCTTTAGCTACTTCATCACCAGTATCTTTAAAGTGTTCTAGAGCGGGACATGCTCCACCATCACAGTGGTCACCCATTACCAATGAAGGCAAGAATAAAAGACTGAGAATTAACTTTTTCATATTATTGTAGACAGAGGAAAATATAAAAAGTTCCTTGATGCCCACTCTAAAAATTAATTATAAAAGTTAGAGATATCTCTAGGTCAATAGTTTATTTACAAATCACCATCTATATTTATTAAAGTTTTCAGGATTAGCCCATCCTTTTGGATTATTCCAATCTCTTTTAATATTATAGGTTTTTAAATTATAGCTATGACAGTGTAAATCTTTCTCAGAAAATTCTTTAACCAACCCAAGCTTTAAAAGATCTTCATTTATATTTTTAAAGCTAAAAATAATTAGCTTTTGAGAATAAGCATTCTTAACAAGACCAATCTCTTCAAAGGTAAAATTTACATCTGGAAAAATAAAATAAATCTCTGCACTTCCACAAAAATCATTAATTTTGTTATAAACATTTAAAGAATCAAAATTTCCTGAAATATTGTCGACTAATTTAGAAATATTAGCGCCTGTTATGATCGCTATTTCGCTGAGTTTCTCATCGATTACTATACTTTGAATATACTTAATAAACTTTGAGGTTAAAAAGCTTTTCACAAAAGATCTTTTACGGCCTCTCTTTCAGAAAGCAACTCATCAACTGACAAATTCAATCTAGATCTTGCATTATCAGAAAGTGTTAAATCCCTAATGATTTCAATCTCTCCACTAGGTGTTGTCATTAAGGGAAAGCCGCACATAATTCCTTCAGGAACATCATATGCTCCATCGCTATAAACTGCTGCACTAAAGCAATCATCTGATGAAGTTGCATTTTCACAAGCAATCACTGTATCAAGTGCAGCCTTTGCAGCAGAAGTTGCTGAAGAAGCTCCCCTTGCATCAATCACTGCTTTTCCTCTTTGCTGAACATTTGGTATAAAGTGAGAATCTATCCAATTTGTATCTTCAATTAAGTTTGCTACAGACTGATTGTCCTTTAATGCATTTTCAAGATCTGGATACATAGTAGGGCTATGATTGCCCCAAATAATCATCTTCTTAATTTCCGAAACGTTGCATGAAAGTTTTTTTGCTAACATCGATTTAGCTCTATTTGAATCAAGCATAGTCATGGCCATCCAGGTTTGAGATGAATTATTTGCAGCCTTTCTACCTATCAAAGCATTTGTATTTGCTGGATTTCCAACAACAAGAATTTTTGCATTTTCATTACCAAATTCTCCGATCGCTTTTCCTTGATCAACAAAGATCCCCCCATTAATTTGGAGTAAGTCTGAACGCTCTTCAATCTTTTTTCCATTGTAAACAATACCTCTAGGAATACTTCCTACAAGCAAAAACCAATCAGCGCCATCTGCAGCTTCTGAGAAGTTATCCGTGTAGTCAATAGTTCCAAGATTTGGAAAGTATGAATCATCAAGCTCCATAGCTAACCCTTCAAGTTTTGATACAACTTGAGGAATTTCTACTAACGAAAGATTAACGGTCGAATCTCCAAAAGTATTTCCATCAATTAATCTAGGAATCAACGAATAGCCAATCTGACCAGCTGCACCAGTAACCACCACTTTAATTTCATTTTTCATTTTTTTAATAGAGATTTAAATTACCTTATTATAAATCTTTAAAATTTAATACCAACAAAAACTACTCATTATTGATAAAATAATCCTATAGGGGGGGTTCATATTGAAGCAATTCGATAAGAAAAAAAATAGAAAGAATTCAAATAGCAAGAAGTGGGATAGATATCAATCAAGGGATATTTTACCAATGTGGGTTGCAGATATGGATTTTGAATCTCCTGCTTGCATAAAAAGCGCGCTAAGGAAATATGTAGACAATGGTATTTTTGGTTATCACTCAGAACCAAAAGGATTAAGAGAAATACTGAAAAAATATCTTAGTAATAAGGGATGGAATATTAAAAAAGAATGGATTGTTTTAACTCCTTCGGTTGGAGCTCCTATTTACAGTATTTACAATCTCATTGCTAAAAATACACAAGTTATTATTCCTACTCCTATATATTTAAATTTTCTTAAAGCACCTAAGCATCTTGGAAGAAGGATTCAAAAAATTCCTATGGTGAACGAAAGAGGAAGACTTGTAATTGATTTTAAAAAGCTTTCATTAATAGCAAAAAAGAATTCGTGGTTAATGTTCGTTAATCCGCAGAATCCTGGAGGCACCGTTTATTCTAAGAAAGAATTAAAAAACCTTTCAAAAATTGTCAAAGAGAAAAATATTACAGTTTTTTCAGATGAACTTCACTGTGATCTTATTTTGCAAAAGAATCTTGAACACACTCCATTAGGTTCTATAAAGACTATTGAAAAAAATGTTGTTTCCTTTTATTCAGCATCTAAAACATTTAACGTTCCTGGTTTGAACTGTGCTTTTGCAGTAATACCTTGTGATAAGTTAAGAAAAGCTTTTAAAAAGAATGCGGAAGGCATAACTGATGATGCCAATATAACTGGTCTTATTGCTCTTTCTGCTGCTTTTAAAAAAGGATGGAAATGGAGAGATGACCTTATAAGGTATCTAAATAAGAATTTGGAAACTTTATTGAATGCCATAGAAAATCATAAAAACGCATCTCCTGTTGTTCCTGAAGCAACATATCTTTTATGGGTTAGTTTGAAAAACCCAAAACGCAAAAATCTTCAATCTCATTTTGAGAAATATGGAGTAGGGATAAATGATGGAATAGAGTTCGGTAAAAAAAATAATATTAGAATAAATTTTGCTACCAATCATCAAAACATAAAAAAAGCATCAAAAAGAATAGAAGAAGCACTAATTAATCTATAATTCAAATATGAAAAGCGATCTTATTTTAGATAAAAAGCCAAAAAGAGGATTCTTGCCTGATCATGCTCCATTAAAGAGCGTGAGATCAGACTCACAGTCTAGATATTTAACTGATCTTTCAGCAGAAGTACCTAAATTGCTTTTAACCAGTTCTTTGCCTCAAGTCATTGAATCATTACCTGGTACTTTCTTTAATTTTAGTGAAATGATTAGAAATGGCGAAGAAAAGAAGTTAAGGTGTATTAATTCACAGTTATCTTTTTTAGCTCATGCTTATGTTTATTCTGATAACAAACCCAAAAAAAAGTTACCAAAATCTATAGCTTCCCCTTGGATTAAAGTATCTAAATACTTAGGAAGACCTGCAGTACTCAGTTACGCAAGCTACTGCTTAGATAATTGGTATTTAATTGATAAAAATAAAGACATTTCCTTAGATAACGTAGCGCTTATCAATAACTTTCTTGGAGGCGTTGATGAGGACTGGTTTGTTACAATTCATGTTTGTATTGAAGATGCTGCATCCGAGGCAGTTCGCTCAACAATTGCTCTAGTCGAAGAGACTTCAGAATCAAAAATAGAAATGCACCTAAAGAATATTCTTGGCTCGCTTGAAAAAGTTAATAGTATTTTTAAAAGAATGCCTGAAAAATGTGATCCCTATATTTATTATCACAGGGTGCGGCCCTATATATTTGGATGGAAAAATAATCCTGATCTTCCAAAGGGTTTAATTTATGAAGGCTTCTATAAAAATAAACCCCAGCAGTTTAGGGGTGAGACAGGTGCCCAAAGCTCAATAATTCCTCTCTTAGATGCTCTCTTTGATGTTAAGCACAAAAAAGACTCTTTAAGAGATTACCTAGAGGAAATGCTCTTGTATATGCCTCCTGCCCATAGGGAGTTAATTTTTCAAACAAAGAAAAATTCAAAAGTAAAAATTTATGCTAACGATTCTATTAAGATAAGAAGGCTGGTCAATAAGTGCCTAGATCAAATGACACAATTTAGATCCCAACATATAAGATATGCAAATGATTATATTCATAGTCAATCAAGGAATCCATCTGACTTTACTTCTGGCGGGTCAACGATCAGAGGAACAGGCGGAACGCCATTTATGAGATATTTAAGAAAGCATAGAGATGAGACTAAAAGTTCAATTAAAAAATAAGGAATATTATGTCTATAAGGTTTGATGAAAAAGTTGTAATTGTTACTGGAGCAGGCGGTGGTCTTGGAAGGGAGCATGCTTTAGAGTTCGCTAGAAGAGGAGCAAAGGTTGTTGTAAATGATCTTGGTGGCTCTGTTGATGGAAATGGCGCTAGTGATTCGGCGAATGAGGTAGTAGAGCAAATCAAATCAGAGGGCGGTGATGCTTTAGCAAACGGAGCTAGTGTTACTGATCTAGACGCAGTAAAAGGAATGGTTGACGAAACCATGAAGAAATGGGGAAGAGTGGACGTCCTAGTTAATAATGCAGGAATCTTAAGAGATAAAAGTTTCCATAAAATATCTATTGAAGATTTCAATTTAGTTATGTCTGTTCATTTTCAGGGCACCTTAAATTGCACACATACAGTTTTTCCAATAATGAGAGAGCAAAATTATGGGAGAATAATCTTTACCAGTTCCTCAAGTGGTGTATTTGGAAACTTTGGTCAATCTAACTATGGATCGGCAAAAATGGCTATGGTTGGCTTAATGAATACGCTTAAGATAGAAGGACAAAAATACAATATTCACACAAATTCAATAACTCCTGTTGCTTATACAAGAATGACAGATGGACTACTGCCAGAGGAGGTTGGGGAGAGTCTTCAGCCAGAATATGTAACGCCGGCTGTTATTTACCTTTCTGGTAATGACGCTCCCAATGGAGCTATTGTTTCGGCTGGTGCTGGAGTTTACTCGCGAATATTTATTCATGAGACAGACGGAGTATCGCTTGGAATGGGTGAAGAAATGACTCCTGAAAACATCGCAGCAAGCTGGGATTCAATATCCGATATGAAGGGCGCTAAGGCCCTCCAAAGTGGACCAGAGCAATCGATAAAGATTTTTGAAAAATTAAACCAAAAAGATTAGTTTATTCATCAAAATTAAGCGCACCACCAGTTTGATATTCGATTACTCTGGTCTCAAAGAAATTCTTTTCTTTTCTTAAATCCATAATTTCGGACATCCAAGGAAAAGGATTTGTTGCGCCAACAAATTCTTCCTCTAATCCAATTTGAACAAGACGTCTATTTGCAATAAATTGTAAATATTCTTCCATCATGCTTGCATTCATTCCAAGTATTCCACGTGGCATAGTTGCTCGTGCATACTGAACTTCTAACTCAGTACCTTCTAATATCATTTGAGCTGCTTCATGTCTCATCTCATCATCCCAAAGATGTGGGTTTTCTATCTTGATCTGATTTATCATGTCAATTCCAAAATTTACATGCATCGACTCATCTCTTAATATGTATTGGAACTGTTCTGCTGTCCCTGTCATCTTATTTCTTCTTCCCATAGATAATATTTGTGTAAATCCACAATAAAAGAAGATTCCTTCTAAGACACAATAGAATGCAATCAAATTCTTCAGGAGAGCTTTATCTGCCTCTTCTGTTCCAGTCTGGAAAGAGGGGTCAGACATTTCTTTTGTGTACTTAAGGCCCCAAGATGCCTTTTTTGCAACACTTGGTATTTCTCTATACATATTGAATATTTCTCCTTCATCCATAGCAAGAGATTCAATACAGTATTGATAAGCATGAGTATGAATAGCTTCTTCAAGACTTTGTCTTAAAATGTACTGTCTGCATTCTGGGTTTGTAATTAATCTATATATGGCTAAAACTAGGTTATTGGCAACCAATGAATCGGCGGTTGAGAAAAACCCAAGGTTCCTTTTTACAATCTTTCTTTCATCTTCAGTTAAGCCATCTTCTGATTTCCATAGAGCTATATCAGCTGTCATATTGATTTCTTGTGGCATCCAATGGTTTGCACTTCCATCGAGATATTTTTGCCACGCCCAATCATACTTAAATGGTACAAGCTGATTAAGATCTGCTCTGCAGTTAATCATTGCTTTATCATCAACCTGCACACGACCTGATTGACCTTCAAGCTCTTCTTCACCTTCAGTCGTATCAAGATTTTCAATTGCTTCCTTGGCAAGCTGAGCTCTATCTCCAGCCTGAACTGAGCTTACTGCTTCTCTTGAAACTGGTTCTTCTGTTTCTTGAGCAGTTTGCTTTACTGCTTCTTTAACAACTTCCTGGGGAACTTGTTTTGTTTTTTCTGTATTTTCTACTTCGTTGAATTCATCCCAATTTAACATTTTATTCTCCTAATTTATTGGCAAGCTTCACAGTCAGGATCGTCTATAGAGCATGCATCCGGTACAGGTGCCGGTTCACCTAATTCTTGCGAATTTGTTGTTTCTGTTGAAGCACTAACAGCATTTAGCGCTCCTTGTTTAACTGTTGATTTCTCTGTTGTTGTAGCAGCTAAAGATCTCAAATAATAGGTAGTCTTTAGTCCCAGCAACCAAGCCATTCTATATGTCACATCAAGTTTTTTGCCACTTGCATTTGCTATGTAGAGATTTAAGGATTGGGCTTGATCAATCCACTTCTGTCTTCTGCTTGCTGATTCCACTATAAAACGAGGCTCAACTTCGAAGGCTGTCATGAATAAATCCTTTATTTCATCAGGAATTCTTCCTATTTGAGCAAGGCTTCCCTCATAATACTTGAGGTCATTAATCATCACATCATCCCAAAGTTCAAGCTCTTTGAGTTTTTCCACAAGGTGGGGATTAATTATTGTAAATTCTCCTGAGAGATTAGATTTAACATATAGATTTTGATAGGTGGGTTCGATCGACTGCGTTACGCCTGTTATGTTAGAAATCGTTGCCGTAGGAGCAATAGCCATAACGTTAGAGTTTCTCATCCCTTGTTTTTTTACTTTTTTTCTAAGCTCTTCCCAGTCTAAGGTCTCTGTTTCATCAACATTAATATAATCTTCACCTCTATTTTCTTTTAGGATCTTTATTGAGTCTTTTGGGAAGATTCCTTGACTCCATAGTGAGCCTTCATATGTCTTATATGTGCCTCTTTCTTTTGCAAGATCGGATGATGCATTTATTGCATAGTAGCTTATAAGCTCCATACTTCTATCAGCAAAATCAACAGCTTCCTGTGAGTTATATGAAATATTTTGCATATAAAGAGTATCCTGGAATCCCATCAGGCCAAGACCTATTGGTCTATGCTTCATATTTGAGTTCTCTGAGGTCTCCACTGAATAATAATTAATGTTGATAACGTTATCGAGCATCCTGATAGCAGTTGTAACCGTTTGTTTGACTTTATCTTCATCTAACTTTCCATCTTTCATGTGCTGCTTTAAGTTAACAGAGCCTAAATTACAAACCGCAATTTCTTCACTCGCTTTTGTATTGAGTGTTATTTCTGTACAGAGGTTAGATGAGTGAACAACTCCCTCGTGTTGTTGGGGCGACCTTAGATTGCATGAATCCTTAAAAGTAATCCACGGATGACCGGTTTCAAAGAGCATTGTAAGCATTTTTCTCCATAACTCTTTTGCTTTTATTTTTTTGAATTGTCTGAGTTTTCCTTTTTCACCCATTTCCTCATATTCAGCATATCTTTCCTCAAATTCTTTACCGATTAAGTCGTGTAAATCTGGCGTTTCGCCTGGGGAGAAAAGCGACCACTCTTCATCATTTTGAACTCTTTTCATAAAAAGATCTGGTACCCAGTTGGCTGTATTCATATCATGCGTTCTTCTTCTATCATCTCCAGTGTTTTTTCTTAGCTCCAAGAATTCTTCGATATCCATATGCCATGTTTCTAGGTAAGAACACATTGCACCTTTTCTTTTACCGCCTTGATTAACTGCAACGGCTGTATCATTGGCAACCTTTAGGAAAGGAACAACGCCTTGGCTTTTTCCATTTGTGCCTTTTATATAAGATCCAAGCGATCTTACTGGTGTCCAGTCATATCCAAGCCCGCCAGCCCATTTTGATAGTAGGGCCATATCCTGATATGCAGTGAAAATGCCTTTCAAATCATCTGGTACCGTTGATAGATAACATGATGAAAGCTGTGGTCTCACGGTTCCTGAGTTAAAAAGGGTGGGTGTTGAACTCATATAATCGAAGCTTGATATCAAGTTGTAAAACTCTATTGCTCTTTCTTCTCTATTTTCTTCTTCCATTGCAAGACCCATAGCAACTCTCATAAAGAAAACTTGCGGTAACTCATATCTTGTATCATCTGAATGGATAAAATATCTGTCATAGAGCGTTTGTAACCCAAGATATGTAAATTGGTTGTCTCTTGTGTGATCTATTGCTTGACCTATTTTTTCTAAATCAAATGTTTTCAGTTCTGGATTAAGAATATCTAGCTCAATGCCCTTATCGATATAGTTTAAAAGGGCTTTTGGATAATATTCTTGCATATCTCCGTATGTTGCATCTTCTGCAATGCCCAAAAATTCAAGAGCTTCATTTCTTATTTGATCCATTAAAATTCTAGCAGTCACAAAGGAGTAGTTTGGTTCTTTTTCAACTTTTGTTCTTGCTGTCATGATTAGGCTGGCTCTCATATCTGCAACAGATACACCATCGTAAAGATTACCAATTGATTCTTCTAGAACTGCCTTTGGATCTACATCATCTAGCCCTTCACATGCATCGGTAATGATTGATGAAAGTCTTGCAACATCCAGTGGCACCGTTTCGCCATTTTTCTTTGTTACGCTTATGTTTACTTCTTTGTCGAGCTCTATAGTCTTTTTCTCTGGTTTCCCTCTTTTCTTTGCTCTTTCTTCTCTATATAAAATGTAGCTTCTTGCAACTTGATACTCTTCCTTTCGCATTAGTTGGAGTTCGACTTGGTCTTGTATCTCTTCTATGTGCAGAGTTCCACCAGAAGGCATTCTTCTTGTGAAGATATCCATAATCTCAGATGTTATTACCTCAACTTTTTCATGAATTCTTTCGCTTGCTGCAGCATTTCCTCCCTCGTTTGCAAGAAAAGCTTTAGTTACGGCTACTTGTATTTTTTCATTTTCAAAAGCGACAACTTTCCCATTTCTTTTGATAACTCTTAGCTTGCCTGGTGCAGCAAGATTTATATCTTCTTGTATTTTTGGCGGCGTTGCCTTTATTTCTTTTTCTGTTATTTCATTCTTTTGCATTTCTTTTTCCCAAAAAATCCCCTACAAATCCTATTTATATTTATTCGGGTGAGGCAAGAATTATTTTGTTTTTGTATGCGCTTTTTTAGATTTTTCTTAGCCTTCGTCCATATAATCAAATTGTGGATAAGAAATCAACCCCAAAAACACAATATATTGTGAATTTTTTACTTTTATTCACTATATAGTGTGTATATGGTGTAAAAGTTATGTAAAAAAGTAGTTGATAAGATGTGGATAAATGTAAAAATATCAAAATGAAATATATACTATCAATAGATCAAGGAACAACAAGCTCACGCGCAATAGTTTTTGATGAAAATCAAAATATAATTTCAGAAAGTCAGAAAGAATACCAGCTTCACTATCCAAAAGATGGCTGGGTTGAGGCAAATCCCGATGAAATACTTGGCACTGTTAAAGAAACAATAAAAACAGCATTAGAAACTTCTGAGGTTGATATTGCTGCATGTGGAATTACAAATCAAAGGGAAACAGTGGTTGTTTGGGACAGGTTATCAGGTAAACCGATATATCCAGCAATCATATGGCAGGACAGAAGGACTTCCGATTTATGCAATGAGTTAAAAAAGAAGGAAAATTTAGAAAGTGAAATTAGAAAAAAAACAGGTCTTCTATTAGATCCATATTTTTCAGCTACAAAAATTAAGTGGATTCTTGATAATGTGGAGAATGCCAGGAAAATGGCAGAAAATGGTGAGCTTTGCTTTGGAACAATAGAAACTTATCTAGTTTGGAATCTCACAAAAGAAAAAAAACATAAAACTGATGCAACTAATGCTTCTAGGACAATGTTAATGAATCTTGAGACTCTGGAGTGGGATAATTCTCTTCTTGAGATATTTAATATCCCAAAAAGCATTCTTCCTGAAATATGTTCATGTGATGATAATTTCGGTTCAATCGATGTATCCAATCAAAGGTTTCCAATAACTGGAGTGATAGGCGATCAACAATCAGCGCTTTTTGGGCAAAATTGCTTTGAATTTGGCGAAATGAAAAGCACCTATGGGACTGGCTGTTTTTTAATGGTCAACACAAAAGAAAAGATCTATAAATCAGAGGCAAAATTGCTATCAACAGTTGGGTGCATGCTTGGCAACAAAGTCTCTTACGCTCTTGAGGGGAGTATCTTTTCGGCAGGTACATCTATTCAATGGTTAAGAGATGAAATGAGATTTTTTGATGATTCTTCTAAAAGTGAAGACCTTATTGACGATGAATTTGATTCAAAGGGTGTTAATTTTATTCCTGCATTTACTGGTCTTGGGGCGCCGCATTGGAACTCAGAAATAAGAGGTAGCATTCATGGAATCCAAAGAGATAGCAGTAAAAAGGACTTAACTACAGCTGTATTTAAGGCTATTTGCTTCCAAACCCTTGAAATCGTCGAGGCCCTTGAACTTGATGGTGTCTCAGTCTCTTCACTAAAAGTTGATGGCGGGATGGTAAAAAATAGGAAGTTTCTTCAGCTATTAAGCAATACTTTATCGACGAACATAAAAAAACCAAATCAAATTGAATCAACAGCAGTGGGCGCTTTTAAAATAGCCTTGTTAGGATCTGGTATTAAAAATATAGATGAAATCCAAGAAATTGGTTCATATGATGAGGTTAAATCAAATAAATCTCCACAATTAAATTATGATTATCAAATTTGGAAGGGATACTTAACGCGAAATCTTTAATCTAAGAAAGGTTGAAAGATTTGGTCTCAACTGGAACATTATTTATTTCTTCGTGAGAAACTAAAATACATACAATTTCTTTTTCTTTAATGAATTCAGAAATAATTCTTATTATTTCAGTTTTATTATTTTTATCTTGATTTGAAATAGGCTCGTCAATTAAAAGAATTTTTGGTTCTGAGAATAAGGCTCTTGCTATTGAAACCCTTTGCTGCTGTCCTCCTGAGAGTTCGTGCGGGTATTTAGAAAGATGGTTTGCAATAGAAAGCTTATTAATTAATTTATTTAATAATTCATCATTCCGATTATCTGAAAATTCAATATTTTGCTTAATATTTAAGTGAGGAAATAAAGCAAAATCCTGAAAAATGAAGCCGATATTCCTATTTTCAGGCTCGATAAATTTATCATTACTAGATTGAACATCATCATCAAGCATAATCAAGCCAGAGGAGGGCTTTTCTAATCCAGCAATCAAATTTAGCAATGTAGTTTTTCCAGAACCGCTTGGACCTGAGACAAGATTTAAAATCCCAGAATTAAAATTGAGATTTAAATCTTTAAAAACTTCTTCACTCTGATAAGAAAAATTTAGTGATTTAATAATTAAATTCATTTTTTTATATGCCTTAATAAGTGTATATATTAAACTAGCTTACTTTCCACAAAAAGTTTTTATGTATAAATATAAGATATTCAATAGCATAGCTCCTGAAGGGATAGATTATTTAGTTAAAGAGAATCTCATATTAAATGAAGATGAGCCTGATGCTCTTTTGTTGAGAAGTAAAGTTTTGAGTGAAAATAACTTTAATGATCAGTTGCTTTGCATCGGCAGAGCTGGAGCTGGAGTAAATAATATTCCAATTGATATTGCCTCACAAAGAGGAGTTGTTGTATTCAATACGCCAGGAGCAAATGCAAATGCTGTAAAGGAATTAGTTTTGTGTGGGTTACTTCTATCCTCAAGAGGGATAATTCAAGGAAACTCTTTCGCTAAGAGTCTGGCAATTGATGAAGTCAGTGAATTCAATTCAAGAATTGAGAATGAAAAAAAGAATTTTAAAGGAAGCGAGCTCTATGGAAAGACACTTGGTGTTGTGGGGCTAGGGGCTATTGGATCAATGGTAGCTCAATCTGCTGATGCGCTGGGAATGAGACTGATAGGTTATGATCCATACATTTCTATAGATGCTGCATGGCGCTTACCAAAAGAGGTGCAAAAGGCAAATTCAATTGAAGAGCTTGTTGGGAGCTCAGACTTTATTTCTATTCATGTTCCTCTTGTTGATAGCACAAAAAACCTCATTTCTAAGGACCTATTAAAGCATTTTAAGCGAGGATCAAAACTCATTAACCTTTCAAGGGGCGGCATCGTAAATAATCATGATGTTATTGAGGCCCTCCAAAATGAGACATTAAGTGCCTTTGTTACAGATTTCCCATCAATAGAGTTAGTACAAAGAGCAAATGATTCTGGCGATGTCATTTTATTGCCTCATATTGGTGCAAGCACTTCAGAAGCTGAAGTGAATTGTGCTGTTATGGCTGCTGAGCAGGTTGTTGACTTCCTAAAAAATGGCAACATCCTTAATTCTGTTAATTTTCCAAGAATTAAACTTAGCAGGTCAACGGATCATAGGTTAATTGTTATTAATAAGAACGAACCAGGAATGATAGGAAAGATTGCAGAATTTATTGCAAATAAAAAATTAAACATTAGCGACATGGTTAATAAGAGTAGGGATGATATTGCAATAAATTTAATAGATCTCGATAGCGAACCACCAAAAGAATTAATTGAATCTCTTAAAAAAATTGAGCATGTACTATCAGTGAGAGTGTGCTAAAAACTGCATTCTTTTAATCTAAAACATCAAATAAAAAATATTTTTAATCCGTAACATTTGTTTATATTTGCCCACAAGGTATGCATTAAGAATATGTCATTTATTTAATTCCAATTAAGAAGAATAAATTTAGATAGTAAATATACGTAAGATACTGATATAAGGTACTTTATTATAAAACTGATCAATTTTTGATCAATCTTGTCAAGACCCTTATTTAATAATGTTTTTTAATATAATATTAAAGTTATCCATAAAGTTATCCACAGAATCTGTGGATAAAGTTTTATAGTTTTATGAGCGATCTTTTCAAAGGAGTAGATATTAGCTGGAAGCCATTTTTAGAGGGCGAGTTCCAAAAAGATTACATGAAAAAAATTAAAAGATTTCTTGTTGATTGCTCTAAAAACAATCAAACAATCTACCCGCATCCAAAAAACATTTTTAAATCCTTAGAATTAACATCTTATGAAAATGTAAAAGTGGTAGTTTTAGGTCAAGATCCTTACCATGGACCAAATCAAGCACATGGTTTAGCTTTTTCTGTTCAGGAAAATGTCACCATCCCACCCTCATTAAAAAACATTTTTAAGGAAATATCCGAAGATCTGAAAATTGAAAAAAGACTCTCAGGTGATCTTACAAATTGGGCAAATCAAGGAGTACTTCTTTTAAATACATGTTTGACCGTTTTTCCTGGGAGACCGGGGTCTCATTCTAATTTAGGATGGCAAGAATTTACCGACTCAGTCATCAGAGCAGTCGACACCAAAGACAGAATAGTATTTATACTCTGGGGTTCCTATGCTAGAAAAAAGAAAGAACTTCTTTGCAACAATAAAAATTTAATTCTAGAGGCTCCTCATCCTTCACCCTTATCAGCTCATAGAGGTTTCTTTGGGTGTAAACATTTTTCAAAAACTAATCAGTTTCTTAATGAACATAAAATTAAAAAAATTGATTGGACTAGTCTGGAATAAAGCTTACAAGCTTAAAAGTACTACCTTCAAAGCATACTTCTTTTAAAGTTTTAATTTTTTTTGATTTTATGTTTGCTTCATCTTCAGCTTTAATAAAAATAATTTCTTTTTTCTTTTTGCTGAGATGCTCTGTCCTTGCAATAACCTCTTGTCCTCTGAAACAGCCTTTTGAAAAAGAGACATGACTCTCATTCATGCCAACATCATGCGGCCTATGCTTACCGACATCTTCATAACTGAATAAAAATTGCCCCATAAGTAAAATATTCAAATCAAACTCTGCTTCTGTAAGCAATCTTTCATGTCCATTTTCTTTGAACTCAATATCGCAAAAGAGCATGTCGTTAGAAAATATGTGTCCGACAGAATTACGTTTTTTAAAAAATTTATATAAGACTTCTCTTGAGTTTATCTCCATTTCAAGATTATAGAACTTGATAAATTTACTTAATTCTTCAAATAAAATACTTAGACATGATTCATCAACCAGAATCTCTAAACCATTTTGATTTGATAACAGGAATTCAGCCTTTATAAAGCCTTTTTCATCACAAAGGCATGATTGAATAAATTTATTTGATTCAAGATCTTTTAAATCTGCAGTAACTTGGCCTTGAAGAAGTTCAAAAACATTATCTTTGCTGCCTTCAAAGGAAATAACCTTTTTATTGATAGCAAAAGATCCAGGTTTGAAATATGATTCTAGTTTTTTGATAATTAAGAGTATATTGTTTTAAATTATTTTATCCGATGAAAGCTGAAATAAATAGAATTAAATGGAAATCGAGAAGGGGCATGCGTGAGCTTGATCTTTTGTTTGAAAATTTTTTTAAATTTCATGCAGATAAGATATCAGAAAGCGAACTCCAGACACTCCGAGAACTTTTAGTTTATGATGATCAGTCATTATTTGATTTTATATTTAAGGATATAAAGCTTGGAAATTCTGATCATGAAGTTTTCATTAAAAAATATTTAAAAAAATATGAAAAATAAAAGAACTTTTTATACTTTTGAATGTCTTAAAGTTTGAGGTATGAGTAATGAATATTCCTCAGAATAATGAAGCCTCACTTTTAAAAAAGGCAAAAAACGGAGATAAAGATGCTTTTAACCTTATGGTTATCAAATATCAGCCACGCATTATGAGTGTTTTATATGGCTTTTTAAAAACTCACTCAGATGCTGAAGATCTTACTCAGCAAACATTCATTAAGGCATGGACTAATCTAGATAAATTTAGAGGTGAGAGCAGCTTCTATACTTGGATATACAGAATAGCAATTAATCTAGCGAAGAATTTTGTTAAAAAACCATCAACACAAATCGAAAAAACATCTTTATCAATTGATGAGCATGAATATGACTTGCCAGAAGACTTGGACCCATTATCATTTATTTCTAATGAACAACTGAAAAGTGGCCTTGATTCTTTCATTAGCACAATGCCTGAAAAATTAAAAACTGCATTTATTCTTAGGGAGTACGAAGGAAAGTCCTATGAGGAAATAGCTGTAGTTACAAATTGTCCAGTTGGAACTGTTAGGTCTAGAATATTTAGGGCCCGAGAAGAAATAATTAATTACTTTAAAGAAGAATTGCATGAAAGAGATTGATATAAACCAATTGATATCGGCTTATTATGATAATGAGCTGACTGAAAGTGAGTTAGATCTTTTATTAGAGGAAACAAAAAGAGATCCTGGCCTTTTAGCTAAGCTGAATAATTATGCACTAATTAGTGCTATTTCTGAAAAAGATGACAAGGTGGTCTCGATTTTTGAAAACATTTCAGATTTTGTTCAAAAAAGATGGGTTGGCAATGGTCTTACTGCAGCAGCAGCAGTTCTTCTCACAGTTATGTTCATAAATAATCCTTTTGAATCTAGATTTTCTGAGTCAGACGTTATTAACTCTCAAATTAGGGATGCTATCGAAAGTGATGAGGCTGCAAAAACTTTCAGTATGATTGAGAAAGATCTTATACCTCATGTAATGTCCTTAATTGACAACAATGGAAAATCATATGGAGATGATCTTGCAATTGATCTATCACCAGTTGGCTTCAATCGTATAGATAACAATCCGGGGCATTTTATTAAAGGTAAGAAAAAGATTCAGGTAAGAGTTGAGCCTAATAGGATTGGATTAAATGAAAACAAGTATTGGAAGTCCGGTAACAAGCTTATCTATTTATACCCAACGGTTGATGGCAAAATTATTTCTATATATGGAGATTTATCAATTCAAGAGGTTGAAAAAATAATACCAGTCCTAATTAAATAACAGATGAAAAAACTTTTAGTATTACCTTTATTTTTCTTTTTAATTATTGAAGCATTTGATCAGAATATTCCTGAACTTGTTGATGATACATCACCGGCCGTTGTAAACATCACATCTAAAAGAGAAGTAACTTATTCAAATCAGGATTATTTTAGGGGCATGCCAGAAGAGTTTGAAAGGTTTTTTGGTATACCGAGAGACTTTGGACAGCAGCCTCAAACAAGAGAGTCTGTTGCTTATGGATCAGGCTTCTTTTTTAGAGAAAACTATTTGCTAACTAATTATCATGTAGTAAATGATGCGACTGAAGTTATTGTTTCACTTACTGACAGAAGAGAATTTAAAGCTGAAGTTATTGGTGTAGACATGCTATCTGATTTAGCTGTTCTTAAAATCGACGGAGAAGATCTTCCCAGCTTGCAGATGGGTAGCAGCGAAGAGCTTAAAGTTGGTGATTGGGTTGTGGCAATTGGCTCACCATTCAGTTTCGATTTTTCAGTAACTGCAGGAATCGTAAGCGCTAAGGGTAGAAGCATTCAAAATCAAAACATTGGTGGATATGTTCCCTTCATTCAAACTGATGTAGCAATAAATCCAGGTAACTCCGGCGGACCTTTATTTAACCTTGATGGTGAGGTGGTTGGAATCAATTCTCAAATATATTCAAGAAGTGGAGGCTATCAAGGGGTTTCTTTCTCCATTCCTATTGATGTAGCAATAGAAGTTGCAGATCAAATAATTTCATCTGGTGAAGTTGCTAGAGGTTACCTTGGTGTCAGAATGGGTGATGTTGATTCTGATCTTGCTCAAGCACTTGGAATGAAAAAACCTTATGGAGCATTGATTAATAGTATTGAAAAAGATGGAGCCGCTGATAACGGAGGTTTAAAAACCGGAGACGTAATTATTGAGTTTGCCGGTGAAGAAGTTAAATTTGCTGGAGATTTGCCTCATATTGTTGGAAGAAAATTACCAGGAACTAAGTCAACTGCAAAAGTTGTAAGAAATGGTAAGACAATTAAACTAGATTTTATTCTCGGTAAATTAGAAAGCTCTAATAGTACCTTTGTTCCTGCTTCTTCAACAGAGAATGAATATCCACTTGGTATGAAGGTTGAGGACCTACCAGATGATTATGAAGCAGTTGATGAAGGAGTAATGGTTTCAAAAGTAGATAACTCTTCAAATTCCGCAACAAAGATATTAGAGGGAGATGTTATTACAGATATACAATCAGGTTTTCAAAGATACTCTGTAAAAGATTCTGATAGCTTTAACGATATTGTTTCTAAGTTCCAGAGCGGGGATAAAATAGCCATCTTTGGTCTCAGAGGAGATTCAAGGTTTATTGTGCCAATTACAGTTGATTAGATTTATCTCAAAATAAGTAAGCTTTTTCATTTAAAATACCTTTACTTATGAAACACATACGTAACTTTTCTATAATTGCGCATATTGATCATGGCAAGTCTACACTTTCTGATAGATTAATAGAGTTCTGCGGGGGGCTATCTGCTAGAGAAATGTCTAGTCAGATCCTTGATTCCATGGAGATAGAGCAAGAAAGAGGTATTACGATCAAGGCACAGGCGGTTTCATTAGAGTATACCCATAAAGATAAAACATACTTATTAAACTTTATTGATACACCAGGACATGTAGACTTTTCATATGAAGTTTCTAGATCACTATCAGCTTGTGAAGGAGCTCTCTTATTGGTTGACGGCTCTCAAGGAGTTGAGGCACAAACACTTGCAAATTGTTATACAGCAGTTGATCAAGGTTTAGAGGTAATTCCTGTTATAAATAAAATTGATCTTGATCAAGCTGATCCTGACAGAGTGAAGCAAGAAATTGAGGATATGATAGGCCTTGACTCAACAACAGCGCCTTTAGTAAGTGCCAAATCAGGACTTGGAGTAGAGGAGCTTTTAGAAAACCTTATTGAAAAGGTACCTCCACCAGTTGGAAATATAGCAGATGAATTAAAAGCACTTATTATTGATTCATGGTTTGATCCATACCTTGGGGTTGTGTCACTTATTAGGATTGTTAATGGGGAAATTAAAGTAGGTGAAAAGATTAAAGTCTTTTCAACTAATCAAACATATAAAGTTGAAGATGTAGGAATATTTTCACCAAAAAAAATTAAGAAAGAAAAACTTTCCGCAGGAGAAGTTGGTTATTTAGTGTCTGGAATTAAAGATATAAAAGGTGCTCCAGTCGGTGATACTCTTACCTCTAATTTAAAAGATGAAATAAAACCACTTCCCGGTTTTAAAACAGTCACACCTAATGTTTTCTCTTCACTTTTCACTATAGACTCTGATGATTATGAAAGGTTTAGAGATGCATTATCTAAGCTTGCACTTAATGATTCCTCGTTAGTTTATGAACCAGAGGTTTCAGATGCTCTTGGATTTGGTTTTAGATGTGGATTTTTGGGTACATTGCATATGGAGGTTGTCCGTGAAAGATTAGAGAGAGAATATGATTTAGATCTCATTTCAACTGCTCCATCAGTTCAGTATGAGGTTCTTAAAACTGATGGAGAGACTATTATTTGTGACAATCCATCGCAACTCCCTGAACCAAATTATATTGAAGAAATTAGAGAGCCAATTGTAAGAACAAATATTCTTACTCCAAATGAGTATGTGGGTTCAGTTATCACCTTGTGCAATAACAACAGAGGTGTGCAAAAAAATATGGAATATTTTGGTAATCAGGTATCCATTGTCTTTGAGCTACCCCTTGGGGGAGTAATTATTGATTTTTTTGATCAAATTAAATCTATTACCAAGGGTTTTGCATCTGTAGAACATTCACTGATTGGATTTGTAAAATCTGATCTTACCAAAATTGATGTATTAATAAATAATAATAAAGTTGATGCACTTTCTATGATCGTTCATAAATCATTTTCCAATAGAAAGGCTCGTGAAATTGCAAAAAATCTTCAAAAGCTTATTCCAAGGCAGATGTTTGATGTTCCAATACAAGTTACACTTGGATCGAAAATTATCTCTAGAGAGACTGTTAAAGCATATAGGAAGAACGTTACTGCAAAGTTGTATGGCGGCGATGTAACAAGAAAAAAGAAGCTATTAGAGAAACAAAAAGAAGGTAAGAAAAAAATGAAACAACTTGGAAGTGTCTCCATACCACAAGAGGCGTTCTTAAATTATTTTAACTCAGGTGATTAATGTTTGGATTAGATAAAGATACTGGAAACTTAATAATTATAATTTCAGTTTTAGGCATCCTTACTTGCCTTTGTTTATGGTTGTTAAGAAGTTTAAATATTATTTTAAAGAACCATGACATTAAAAAGGTTGAAAATTATCTAAGTTGGATTGGAGTCTCCTTGGCGTTTCTAATTCTCTTGATGATTTTTGTTACCGCAGGTGACCTTGGTATCTTATTACTGGTTGGATCAATAGTAAGTTTTTTATTAATGATGGTAGGCTTAATTGCAAAAAATACCGAAATCGCAAAAACTGGAAGAGGTTGGTTTTTGCCATTCTTCTTAATATTTATTTTGAGAACTTTTCTTTTTGAGCCTTATCAAATCCCATCCGGCTCAATGTTACCTGGACTTAAAGTAGGAGATTTCATACTTGTAAAGAAATTTACTTATGGCATCAAGGTTAATAGAACAGGTCCACCAATAGCTTTTGGAAAAGATCCAGAGCTTGGCGATGTAGTTGTTTTTATTCCTCCTCATGACCATAGGCCATTCGTAAAAAGATTGATTGGCAAACCTGGAGACAGAATTACCTATATAAACAAGAAATTATATGTAAACGGCAAACCTATTAATCAAAAGCTTTTAAGTGAAAAAGATAATCTAAGGATTTATGAAGAATTGCTAAAAGATAGAACTATTCAGATTCAACAAATCACTTCCCGTATTAATTATCCAGAGGAATGGGAAGTTCCAAAGGGAATGTATTTTGTTGTTGGCGACAATAGAGATAATTCAAATGACAGTAGATATTGGGGCTTTGTGCCAAGAGAAAACTTTATGGGAACAGCAGATTATATTTGGATGTCTTGGGAGTGTTGGACATGCGCACCATCATTTAAGCGAGTAGGTAAAATTAATTAATGTACAAGCAGCTATATGAGAAAATTAATTATTCTTTTAAGAATGAGAATATTTTAGATCTAGTATTTACTCATAAAAGTTCTGGAGAAAAAAATAATGAGAGATTGGAGTTCCTTGGAGATGCGATTCTTGGAGCTGTAATATCCGAGGAATTATATAATCGATTCACAAACATCAATGAAGGAGACTTAACAAGAATAAGAGCAGCTCTTGTTAAGGGTTCAACACTAATAAAAAAAGGAAAAGAGCTTGATCTTTTAGCTCTGGCAAAGCTTTCAAAAGCTGCAAAGAATTTATCAGATTTAGAAGATTCATCAATTTTGGGAACTATTTTTGAGGCACTAGTTGGTGGAATTTATTTAGACTCATCATGGAGTGAAACTAAAGCAGTAATTTTATCTTTATATCGAAATGATCTTGAATCAATTGATATTCAAAATTCATTTAAGGACCCTAAGTCTGAATTACAAGAATATCTTCAATCACTTGGTGAGGAGCCTCTTGAGTATATTTGCGAAAAATCTCGTAATGATTCACAAGACATTTTTGTATGTTATGTAGTTTTTAACGGAAATAAATTCACGGATTCAGGAAAATCAAAAAAAAAGGCGCAAATGAAAGTTGCAGATAAAATTCTTAGATCAATGAAATGAAAGATTTTTGTGGCTTAGTTTCCATTGTCGGAAGACCAAACGTAGGTAAATCAACTTTATTAAATAGATTAATTGAGCAAAAGATATCAATAACTTCGAGAAAGTCTCAAACTACAAGGAATAATATTTTAGGCATTAAAACAAAAGAAAATCATCAAATGGTATTTATTGATACCCCTGGAGTTCATATAAACGCTTCCAAAGTTATGAATAAAGTCTTAAATCAGAGTGCTCTTGGTGCAATTGAGGATGCTGATCTAATAATCTTCATGCTTCAAAGAAATAAAATAAATACTCTCGATGAGCTTATTCTTGAAAGACTCAAAGAAGTTAAAATAAAAAAGATTTGTGTAATAAATAAGTTAGATCAAGTTGCATCTATAAATAGCTTATTACCTGTTATTGAAAAACTACGAAGTGAACATGATTTTGCCGAAATAATTCCTGTTTCAGCTAAAACAGGTAAAAACATAAATGAACTTGAGAATATGATCTGTCAAAATCTACCTGAAAATAATCATCTTTATGACAGCGACACTAAGTTCCTTGCTAAAGAGTCATTTATGATCTCAGAAATTATTAGAGAAAAAATAATAAGATTCTTAGGAGAAGAGCTTCCACATGAAACTTATGTTCAATTGCAAAAGCTTGAGGACAAAGAAAATATTATTAATATTGATGCTGAAATAATTGTAGCCAGAGAGTCACAGAAAGGAATTGTAGTCGGCAAAAATGGAGCTAAGCTAAAAAAAATTGGCGAGAAAGCTAGGATAGATCTTGAAAAATTCTTTAATAAGAAAGTTTTCCTAAAAACATGGGTAAAAACTAAAAAAAATTGGAACAATGATTCAGACTTTATCTCCAGCCTTGGCATAGGCAGTTTATATGACTGAATTATGGCATGATGCTTTTCTTTTACATCAAAGGCCATATGGCAATACGAGCGTTATAGCAGAGATGTTTACTTTGGAAAATGGTCGTATATCTGTAATTGCGCGTGGCGCAAAAAAACCAAAATCTAAGTTTTTTGGTGTTTTATCTCCTTTTTCAAAATTAAGGATTACTTATCGAGGTAGGTCAGAGCTAAAAACTTTAACTAATGTGGACAAAGAAGACATTTTTTCTGATAGTTTTTCAAAGCTTTCTTATACACTTCTATATATAAATGAGCTGTTAATAAAGATCCTTCCTCAAGGCGCTCCGCAAAGTGAACTATTCAAACTCTATGATAAGTTCTTAATTGAAGTAAAATCTAGCGAAGAAATCGATATAGTTCTGAGGAAATTTGAATTAGATTTATTAGAAATGCTAGGTTATGGAATTAACTTTATAAATGAGGTTGATTCTGGACAAAGCATTGAATTGAATAAATCTTATGATTTTGTTCCTGAGCTTGGCTTCAAAGAGTCTCCTAATGGACTTTTTGAAGGCAATGAAATTATCTCAATATCAAAATTAAATTTTAAGGATATAAACAAAAAGAAATTTAAATCATTAACAACAATGGCTATAGGCTATAGCCTTGACGGCGGTGATTTAAAAAGCAGAGAAATTTTTAAGACTTTAAAAAAATGATAATAGGAACAGGCATAGATATTGTTGAAATTAATCGCTTTAAGAAAATTAAAGATCTTAAAGGAATAGCAAAAAAAATCCTTCATACTAATGAACTTGAAGAATTTAATAAAAAAGCTAAAGATCAAACTATATTTCTTGCAAAAAAATTTGCGTTTAAAGAGGCTTTTGTCAAAGCGCTTGGAACTGGCTTTAGAGAGCCTTATTACTTAGATAGAATTGAGATTATTAAGGATAAATTAGGTAAACCCTCTGTTGTTACGCATGAAGAAGCAAAAAAAGAATTTAAGAATTTGGGGATAACAAAAGCGCATGTTAGTCTTTCAGATACAGAAAACTATGTTGTTGCATTTGTAGTATTAGAAACATGAATACCTTCATACTATTAGGACCACCTGGTGCAGGAAAGGGCACTCAAGCAGATCTTATTTCAGCTAATCTAGGTATCCCAAAAATAAGTACTGGCGATATGTTGCGATCTGCTGTGGCCTCTAAAAGTGATTTAGGTAATAGAGTTGAAGATATTCTTAACTCCGGCAAGCTTGTCTCAGATGATATTATTATTGAATTAATAAATGATCGCATCAATCAGCCAGATTGTAAGTCTGGTTACTTATTCGATGGAGTGCCAAGAACTCTAGGGCAAGCCAATCTTTTTTTACAGAATGATATAGAGGTAAACAAGGTTATAGATATATCACTTGATGATGAACTAATTATTAAAAGGATGTCTGGCAGAAGATTTCATATAGCATCTGGTAGAAGCTATCATATTGAATTCAATCCGCCCAAAGCTGAAGGCTTAGATGACGAGACAGGAGAACCATTAATTCAAAGAGAGGATGATTTCCCTGAGACCGTTAAAAAAAGGCTTGAGGTTTATCATTCTCAAACCAAACCATTAACAGATTTTTATAAATCAAAGGCTTCTGAAGGCATTATTAGTTTTATTTCTATTAACGGTAATCAGTCAGTTGATGAAGTTTTTAGTGAAATTAAGTCTTATTTATAAAAATGAAAATAATTTCTTATGACGGCTCTATGCAAGAAAAATCGTCAATGTCAGTCCTCCTAGAAAATGATATTAAGACAGAAATAATAGAGCACGGGAAAAAAACTAGACCTTCATGGGAAACATTTTTTAAAAAATTGCATCTTCGTCATGAAGATTTATCAAACATTGATCTTTTTCTTGTTTGCACAGGTCCAGGATCTTCCTATACCGCCGTTCGATCATCAGTTAGTTTTTTTAAAGCTTTATGTACTGGGTTAAATAAGCCATTAGCTGGCATTAGCTGCGAAGAACTAAGAGATTTTAGACAAAAAAATAAGGGCACTGACAAAGCTAACTCAATTGAGATGATAAATCTCGTTAAGCTAAGCGTTGATGATTATTTAGACTCAGCTCCTTCTTCTGTGAATCCAATTCATGATGAGGAGCATAGTTTTAGAGAGATGAATGTCTGATATTTTTTTAAGCCTCATTCTTGGTCTTATTCAAGGCCTTACAGAATTTCTTCCCATATCAAGCTCAGCTCATCTTCTTATCCCTTCTCTTGTATTTGGTGCAAATGATTTAGGATTAGGTTTTGATATTGCGGTTCATGCAGGAACTCTGTGTGCTGTTATCTATTTCTTTAAAAATGATCTAAAAATTTATGCATTATCGATATTTGATTCTTCCAACAGGTATCAAGATGAAAGAAGGGTTGCTATTAATTTATTGATTGCAACAATACCGATTGTTTTTGCAGGAGTATTATTTAATGACTTAATTTCACAAAGATTAGTAACTAAAGAACTTATTGCATGGTCAAATATTTTCTTTGCTTCTCTGCTTCTATTAAGTTTTTATTTATCTAAAAAAAATAAGGATATATTTCATTTATCCTTACTAATGAGCCTTTTTATAGGCTGCGCTCAAGTCTTTGCATTAATTCCAGGTGCCTCAAGATCAGGAGTGGTAATAATGGCTTGTTTATTTTTAGGATTAAATTTAAAAGACTCCTCCAGATTTGCATTTCTTTTAGCTATTCCAACCATTTTGGGAGCATTAATCTTTTTGGTTGGTGACTCAATTGCTGCTAATTTGGATATTTTCAATGCTCAACTTTTGATTGGATTTATAACCTCTGCATTGGTTGCTTTTTTTACTATTAAGTATTTTCTCCAATTTGTTGAGCGGATTGGGATGACGCCTTTTTTTATATATAGAATCTTTTTAGGCCTGCTATTGATATTTTTGTGAAAGAGGAAGATTTCTTTTATGTAAACAATATTCTTCACTATAGGATTAGTGATAAAGAAAGTTTAAGCTTTGATTTTCTTAAAGGTAGGTTATTTAATCGACTGAAGAGGATTGAACATGAATCATTAATTAAGAAAGCTATAGGTAAAAATAAAGTTAAATTAAAAATTTTTGACGCCACAGCAGGATCACTTATAGATTCAATAATTTTTTTAAAGCTTGGTCACAGAGTTGTTGCATGCGAGCAAAGCAAAATTCTTTATAGGCTTTTAGATGATGCTATTTTGCGAGCAAAGAATGAGTATAATTTTTTTGAAAATCTCTCATTTATTAATTCAGACTCAGCAAAAATTGTAGACTCTCATTTAGATTCAGATATTTTCTATTTTGACCCAATGTTTAAAGACATAAAACAAAATATAAAAAGATCTGGAACGCTGCAAAAAATAGGTAACGTTCTTAGTCTTGAGAGACTGGAAGATACAAGCGAACAAATTTTTAATCAAATGTTAAATAAGAAATATAAAAAGATTATTGTTAAAAAACCAATTAAAAGTAATCCACTTCATGAAAAAATAAATTATCAAGTAAAAGGAAAAGCAATTAGATATGATATTTATATTAAAACCTAATTATGGTGCCCCATATCTGAGTCGAACAGATACTCCCGAGGGAACGCGATTTTGAGTCGCGCGCGTCTACCAATTCCGCCAATGGGGCAAGTGGCTAATTGTAGCTAACTATTCATTCTTTTAAAATTAGTGAGTAATGAAAACAATAGAATTTGACTACAACTTGCCGGAGGAATTAATTGCATCTTATCCAAGTAAGGATAGAACTAAAAGCAGGCTCCTAATTGATGCAAATCCTGAAGAGCACAGAATCTTTTCAGAAATAGATAAGTTTATAAACAAAGATGATTTATTAATTCTTAATAACACCTCAGTTTTGCCTGCAAGACTGTTTGGAAAAAAAGAAACCGGTGGAGAAGTTGAAGTTTTTCTCGAGAGAATTATAGGCGAGACGACAGCGCTTGTTCAAATTCGCTCTTCAAGATCTCCCAAGCCAGGAACACTTATAATCATCGAAAACAATGAGCGTCGTCATAAATTGTTATGTAAGGAGCGTAAAGAGGGATTCTTTGTTGTCGATTTTCAAGAGGATCCAAAAAAGATTTTTAATTCCCTAGGAAATACACCTTTACCGCCGTATATAAAAAGAAAGATTGAGATCGAAGATAGACACAGATATCAAACGGTATACGAAAACAAAGATTATCAAGAATCAGTAGCCGCTCCAACAGCTGGACTTCATTTTGATAACTTATTATTAACAAATATAGAAAAGATTGGAGCAAAAATTAGGTATATAAATCTAACAGTTGGTGCAGGAACTTTTCAGCCAGTAAAAGCAGAAAATATAGAGGATCATAAAATTCATAGCGAATATATAAGTGTTTCAAAGGAGCTAGTTACTGAAATAATCAATACCAAAAAGATCGGTGGAAATATAATCGCAGTTGGGACAACTTCTTTAAGAGCTATAGAAACTGTTTTTTCAAAGAAATTAGATCAATTCGATGGTTTAACAGATATATTTATTTATCCAGGATATAAATTTAAGGCTGTAGATAAGTTAATTACAAATTTTCACTTGCCAAAATCAACCTTATTGATGCTCGTGGCTGCTTTTATAGGTTTTGATAGAATGAAGTACTTATATGAAATTGCAATAAAAGAGAGATATAGATTTCTCTCTTATGGAGATGCAATGTTTCTTAATAGAAAATGAGATACAAACTTTTAAAAAAAGATGGATATGCTAGACGAGGGCTTCTAGAACTTCAGCATGGCGATATTCATACACCTGTATTTATGCCTGTTGGTACAAATGCAACAGTTAAGGGCTTAACCGTTGAGGATTTAGAGGAAACAGGCTCGCAAATAATTCTTTCAAATACTTATCATTTAATGCTCCGTCCGGGTGATGAGATCATAAAGGAGCTTGGCGGCCTTCATAATTTTTGCAATTGGCAAAAACCTATTCTTACAGATTCCGGTGGCTTTCAGGTTTGGAGTTTAGGCGATTTAGCAAAAGTCTCAGAGAAAGGGGTAAGTTTTAAATCACCTTATGATGGAAAGAATATATTTATGAGTCCAGAAGATTCCATTCAAATTCAAGAAAATCTTGGCTCGGATATTGTTATGGTATTTGATGAGTGCACAAACTATCCATCTCCAAAGAAAGAAGCGCAAAAATCTATGGAGCTGTCATCAAGATGGGCAGCTAGATCAAAAGACGCTCATAAATCACAATCAGCATTATTTGGGATTGTGCAAGGAGGAATGTATGAAGATTTAAGAGAAGAGTCACTAAATCTTACCTTAGCATGTGAATTTGATGGCATTGCAATTGGAGGTTTAAGTGTTGGCGAGCCTAAAGAAGAAAAAACAAAAGTTTTGAAACATTTATCAAATATTCTTCCAGATGATAAGCCTAGGTACCTTATGGGAGTAGGAAAGCCTGAAGATATTGTTGAAGCAGTTTTCTTTGGTGTGGAAATGTTTGACTGTGTCTTGCCTACAAGGAATGCAAGGAATGGACAGCTTATAACAAGCACAGGTGTGATAAACATTAGGAATGCGAAATATAAAAATGATGATTCACCGATAGATGAAAATTCAGATTCTAAGGTTTGTAAAAATTATTCAAAAGCCTATTTACATCATTTAGATAAAACTAATGAAATGTTAGGATCAATGCTTGCCAGCTATCACAATATCTATTATTACCATGAGCTTATGAAGCAAATTAGGCAATCGATTGATGACGATATATTCGTAAACTTTGCAAAAGACTTTTATAATAGTCGAAATTTACCAATTCCAGATTATTTGGAGGGCTTATAAATGGAATTTTTCCCACTATTATTTTTACTTTTTTTATTTGCTTTGTTGTACTTCACAACAATTAGGCCTCAACAAAAACGCCAAAAAGAAATCAATGCAATGCTTGATGCGCTTGAAAAGGGTGATGAAATATCAACTGCAGGAGGAATTCTTGGAAAGGTAAGAAATATTAAAGGCCCTTATGTAGCAATTGAAGTTAGCGAAAATGTTACTTTCAAGATTCAAAAGACTGCAATTGCGAATACTTTACCAAAAGGAACTATAGATTCCATAAATAGTTAGTTTATGAATAAATTCCCGACATGGCGCTACTTTGTAATTATTGCAGTGCTTATGCTTGGGATACTTTATGCTCTGCCTAATCTTTATCCTGCTCAACCAGCAATCCAGGTAGCTTATACAGATTCATCTAAATCTGCAGATCAATCTTTGCTCAACACAATCCGCGAGGAGATCGCTAAGCAAGAAATAGAAATATCAGAAATTAATCTTAAGAATAACAACATTGTTGCTCAGTTTTCTTCTGTAGAAGATCAACTTGTAGCTAAAACAGCTCTTCAAAAAGCTTTACTTGATAGAGTTATTGTTGCACTAAAGCTTGAACCTACAACTCCGGATTGGCTAGCATCAATTGGCGGACGACCTCTTAAACTTGGCCTTGATTTATCAGGTGGTGTTCATTTCTTATTAGAGGTAGATGTAGAAACGGCTTTGGGTGATAAAGTTGATGGCCTTTTAAATTCTTATAGAAAGAAATTTAGAGCTGAAAACATAAACTATATTTCTTCATCAATTTCAGGTGACCAGGTCACATTCAAATTTAAATCAAGTGAGGATTATGAAAAAGCATTAGATATATTTCTAACAGATACTCTTACTCCTACCGGATTTCAATTTGATTTAGTAGAGCAAAGCAATATCTCAACTTTAAAGGTAAGTTATTCTGATATTGCGATTAAAGAGCTAAGGGATTATGCGGTTAAGCAAAACTTAATGACTCTTAGAAATAGAGTTAACGAATTAGGGGTATCAGAGCCTGTTGTTCAACGACAAGGGGCAAATCGGATTGTAGTTGAATTACCTGGTGTACAGGATACTGCAGCCGCAAAAAAGATTATTGGTAAGACAGCAAATCTAGAGTTTAGACTTGAAGCAAAATCTAATGCATCACGTCTAAGGAAAACTGAGTTTGAGTACAAAGATGAGAGGTATGGTACGGCATTTTTAGAGAATGATGTGATTGTTACCGGAGATCGAGTTACAAATGCAAATACAGGTTTTGATGAGAGTGGTTTTGCGCAAGTAAATATTACCTTAGATATGCAAGGTGGAAGAGCTATGCAGCGAGCAACCAATGGGAATGTTGGGAGAAGGCTTGGTGTCTTATTTGTTGAGCAGAAAAGTAAATCTACACTTGTTGAAGATGAGTTTGGCAATGAAGTTATTGAGCAAACTTCATACATTCAAAAAAATATAATTAATCTTGCAACAGTTCAAGCTGTATTGGGAACTAACTTCAGAATTACTGGCGTTGGCTCACCACAAGAAGCAAGCGAGCTTGCACTGCTATTAAGAGCTGGTGCTTTGGCTGCACCAATGAAGTTTGTTGAGGAAAGGACTGTTGGACCAAGTCTTGGAAAAGAAAATATTGAATTAGGAATGAGATCAGTAATGATTGGGTTTTTAATGGTAATTCTTTTTATGGGTTTTTATTATCGATTATTTGGTCTGGCAGCAAATGTCGCTCTAACATCAAATCTTGTCCTTATTACTGGGATCATGTCATTGCTTGGAGCTACATTAACTTTACCTGGTATTGCAGGTATTGTTTTAACAGTTGGTATGGCCGTTGATGCTAATGTTTTAATATTTTCTAGAATCAGAGAAGAGCTAAAAGGAGGCAAAAACCCACATCAAGCAATCCAAGATGGGTTCTCGAGAGCATTTATTACAATTTTTGATGCAAACATCACAACTCTGATTGCAGCTTTAATTTTGTATGCAATTGGAACGGGGCCAATTAAGGGGTTTGCTGTAACACTTTCTATAGGGATTATTACATCAATGTTTACAGCAATAATGGGTACTAGAGCAATCGTTCAATTAATGTATGGTTCAAGAAATATACAGGAGCTTAAAATCTAATGAATATTAATTTCATGCGCTTTAGAAAGATTGCAATTACTATTTCATTAATTTTGTTTGTAGGTTCAATTGGATCTATTTTCACAAAAGGTCTTAGTCTTGGCTTAGATTTTAGTGGAGGAACACTTGTTGAGATTCAATATGAGGACTCCGTAGATCTTCAAGAAATTAGAGGCGTGCTAAGTGAAAATGGCTATGAGGATTTTCAAGTTGTTAATTTTGGATCAAGCTTGGATGTTCTTATTAAAATTGCTGATCAGCCTGGAAATAGCTCTCTTGGTGATCAAATATTTACTTTACTATCCACAAATAATTTCGAAGGCGAGCTTAAACGAATTGAATTTGTTGGCCCTCAGATTGGTTCAGAATTGAGAGACCAAGGCGGCTTAGGAATGCTCGTTGCTCTTGGAATGATCTTGCTTTATGTTGCTTTTAGATTTCAGTATAAATTTGCTTTAGGAGCTGTGGCTGCACTAGGACATGATGTAGTAATTATCTTAGGCTTATTCTCAATTTTTGCCTGGGATTTTGATCTTTCCGTCCTAGCTGCTCTTTTAGCAGTAATAGGTTACTCACTTAACGACTCAATAGTTGTGTCCGATAGGATTAGAGAAAACTTTAGATCAGAAAGAGCTTTAGGCTCTGAGGATTTAATAAATCTATCCCTTAATCAAACCCTTAGTAGAACAGTAATTACATCTTTAACCACATTGCTCGTTTTATTTGCACTATTTTTCTTTGGTGGCGAAGCAGTTAGGGGATTTAGTTTAGGTCTTATTATTGGAGTCCTAATTGGAACATACTCATCACTTTATATTGTTACAACAATACTTATTTCATTAAATTTATCTCAAGAAGATATGGCTGTTCCTGATGTTGAGGGTGCAGAATTTGATGATATGCCCTAAGTTTTACTTTCTAGATTAGACTTAACAGCCTGAAGTATTGGCTTAAAACACTTTGGCGAACAACAAACAATATTCTCGCTATCGTGGTACTTTGGATTCCCATTAAAGTCTGAAAGGAGGGCTCCAGCTTCTTCAGCAATAACTATTCCTGCTGCAACATCCCAGGGCTTAAGACCATTACCCCAGAATCCATCTAATCGTCCAGCAGCAATATAAGCTAAATCTAGAGCAGAACAACCTGTTCTCCGAATAGTAATTTCATTTTTGTAAAGCTCCATAAAAGTTCCAAGCAAGTTATATTTGTAATTTTGTTCTGGTGTACTTCGCGAACTACAACTTAATAAAGCATCTGTAAGATTTTTTTGATCACTTACTCTAATTCTTTCTCCATTTAACTGAGCACCTTTGCCCTTAGATGCAGAAAATTCTTCTCTTCTTGTTGGATCTATTATGACTCCATGAGAAGGGACCCCATCCACAGAGGCACATAAAGAAATACAATAATGAGGAAAACCATTTATAAAATTTGTAGTTCCATCAATCGGATCAAGTATCCAGGTCACATTTGAATTATTAATTTCTTCACCTGACTCTTCTCCCAAGAAATTATGCTCAGGATAGTAAGATTTAATATCCTCAAATATTATTTGCTCAACTCTTCTATCAACCTCCGTCACATAATCAGTAGATCCTTTTTTTTCTACTTTAAGCTTATGAAGTTTTTTAACAGCAAATTCTAGTTCTACCGCTCCCTTTCGAGCAGCCATAAGTCCAATATTTAATAATGCTGGTTGATTCATCTCGCATATTGTAATGGAAATATTCATAATAACGATATGAATGACATAAAAAACCAGATTGATATTGTTTTAGTAGAGACTTCTCATCCAGGGAATATAGGCTCTGTTGCCAGAGCGATGAAAACAATGGGACTTAGCAATCTCATATTGGTTAACCCAAAAGAGTTTCCAAGCAAAGAAGCATTTATGCTATCTGGCAATGCGCAAGATGTAATTGAAAAGGCTACTGTAGTAGATACTCTTGAGGAAGCTATTAATGAGAGTACTAATATTTATGCAACTTCTGCAAGAACTCGAACCATCTCTTGGCCAATAATTACAGCAGATGAAGCTGGCATAGAGATAAATAAGAATGTAAATAAAGATTCAAAAACATCAATAATTTTTGGCAGAGAGGATAGGGGGCTTACTAATGAAGAATTGCAAAAGGCTAACAAGCATATCTTGATTCCATCAAGTAAAGAGTATCCAGTCCTAAATATAGCAATGTCAGTTCAGGTTATTTCATATGAGATTTTTAAAAATTCTGATATTGAAATTGATACTGAGTGGCAAGATTATCCAGAACTTAATTCAGAGGAATTAACAATGCTGATAGATCACTTTGTTGATACAAGTTATAAACTTAATTTGTTTGATGAGGAAAATGCAAAAAAAATTCTTGTCAGAATTAAAAGAATGTTTACTCGATTAAAACCTGACAAGATGGAAGGTAATTTCCTTCGTGGATTTCTAACAAGAATTAATAAAAAAATAAAGTAATCAATATTTGAAAGAAGATTTTAAATGATTATAATTACGGCTCCTGTCCCGTTCGTCTAGAGGCCTAGGACACCGGGTTTTCATCCCGGCAACAGGGGTTCGACTCCCCTACGGGATGCCAATTTCTTAAAAGCCCTTTAATTAGGGCTTTTTTTAAAGAACATAATAGATTCCTTGAAATTGTGTATTATATTTACGTAAATTATTTTTATAAAAAATGAAAAAGTTTTTATTTTTCTTTGTATTTTATGCTGCCTTTGTAAGCTCAGGCTTTGATGAGAACAACTCACTTATTAAGTATTATGGCAAATCAAAAAATCAGATAAATATCGTTATCAAAGATAATATTGATATTGAAGGTGAAGTTACTTCGGCAGGCTCTTTAGCTTTAGAAAAAAATATAGCGCCAAAAAATGCATTTATTGTTCAAAAACTTATAGATGCTAATTTTCATATTGCTGGCAAGGCAAACTTATCTGAATGGGCAAATTTTAGAAGTGAGGATTCCGTGAGTGGTTGGTCTAGCTATGGAGGACAAACAACACATTTTTTAAATAATTCATTTAATCCATGTGGCTCAAGTTCTGGTTCTGCAGTCGCTGTTGCGGCTGGAATTGTAGATATTGCTATTGGAACAGAAACCAATGGATCGATATCTTGTCCATCATCCATCAATGGAATTGTTGGATTTAAGCCTACAGTCGGCCTTGTGAGCAGATCTGGAATAGTTCCTATTTCAAGCACTCAAGATACCGCAGGCCCAATGGGCAAATCAGTTGAATTAGTTGCCAAAACTTTAGAAGCTATTGCGGGATATGATCCATTAGATTCTTCAACTGCAGCTATTCCTGAAAAATTAAATTTTAACTTTTCCAAAGATCTCAAATCTTCATCAATCGTAGGAAAAAGGTTTGCCATATTACAGTCAGATACCAAAGACGAATTAATGAAACCTCTCATAGATGAAATTAAAACAATACTTCAAAATAATGGCGCAGTTTTAGTTGAAATTGATGATATAAGAGAATATCCAGGAGAGGATGAATATTTTCTCTTAAAATATGAATTTAAAGAGGGACTTGAAAAATATCTTAGTAGAGCAAGTGAGGAGAAGAAGTCTCTTCAAGAAATAATAGATTTCAATAATAAAAATAAAAATCGGGTTATGCCATATTTTGGTCAAGATATTCTGATTGCATCTCTTGAAGCTTCCAAGAATGAACAGCGTTATATTGATGCAATTAAAAAAACTAAAGAAGTTAAAAATCAGACACTTACTCTGTTCGAAAAATATGAACTAGATGCAATGATCGGTTTAACAAGAGGACCTGCTTGGAAAATAAATTATGAGGGTGGCGATTCAGCAACTATTGATAGATCAAGGAGTTTTGGAAATGGTGGTTTTGCGGCAATCTCGGGGTTACCTCATTTAACAATTCCATTTTTTAAAATTGATAACTTTCCTGTTGGACTTTCTATAATTGGAACTCTTTGGTCTGATAAAAAGGTTTTAGAAATCGGTGCTTTTTTAGAAAGACAAAAGAAAATAAATTTTAATTATTTAATATCATCTAATGGGGGTTGCAAGGTGTTCAGGGAAAATTCGTTAACGGGTGTTTACTTTCGTCTCTCTGATTGCACTGATAAAGCATCCTATAAACCGATCTTCAAGAGAGCACCTGTCTATCCCAGAAGCCCATTAAGTAAAAATATTATGGGATATTCTAAAGTACAGTTTGATATCGAAGAAAATGGTAAAACATCAAATCATATAATTATTGAGGAGAAGTGCTTTAATATAAAAGCTAGCGGAAATTACTATTGGTACGAGTCATCCGACGAAACAGTTTATATGCCAATAGATTGTAATTATTTCAATAACAGCTCCTTGGCAGCAGCCAAGAGACTAAGATATGAAAATAATTTCGGGGGTATTATCAAAGAGGTCGAGCATAAGTTTACATACCTCATTGGGGATTGATTATGGAAACAACATTACTTTTTAAAACAATGATAATCCTAATTTTTGAGCTTAGTATTGCTTTTGGTTTATGTATTTATTGCTTAAGAGCAGCAAAGAGGGCTGCTCTTGCTGGTAAACCTTTCTTTGGTATAGATTTTACTTTAGCTGTAAATATGAATAATGAAGTTGATTTAATACCAGATTCGAGCAGAAATATTCAATATCCTAGGAAAATGACTAAATTTGTTGAGGTTCCTATTGGAGAACGTAAAAATCCCAGCAAAAAAGAATATAAAACTTTTGAAGTTTTTGCATTAAATAGAGATGAGGCTATTACCCACTTAAAAGATGGGTATACAGACCCTTTATACATGCCTCCTCAGTTAACAGGATTGCTATTTGCTTGGATTTTCTTCTCATCAGCTTTGCTCATATCAGCAGTTGTTCCTGTTTACAGTTATTACGTATTTGTTGGAATGATACTTTTTACAATTTCTAATATCTGTCTTGGCCCTTTATTGGGTTGGATTATGCTTATGATGGATGAAAATGATGGTATCAGAGCTTTAAAGTTAACTTTAATAATTTCTTTTATTGCTGGATTCATAGGGTATTCAGATATTTATAGCTTTGCTCAAGATAAAAATTTCATCATGATAATGTTTATACTTTTATGCGGTCTTGTAGGCTTTAATTTGATAAATATATTTAGATCTTTTTCACGAGATACAACCAGATATGTAGCGGTTGGTGGAGCTATCTTGTTTAGCTTTTTTATAATTTTAGACTTTAATAGACTAATTTATTTAGAAGACCTTAATGTTAATGATTGGAATACAGCATTCTACATGTCATATTCGATATATCTAGATATCATAAATTTATTATTGGAAATTTTAGAGGCCATGGGCGAATGACTTTTAATATCTTTAAAAATCTTAGAGTAAAAATACTTTTCATTGTTCTGCTTTCACCATTCGTTTTTGCTGATGAGCCTCTAGTAATAGATGTAAGGACACTCGAGGAAGTCAAAACTGGGGTCATTCAAGATGCAATTCATATTGAATGGACGAAGATAGAAGAAAAAATAACTGATCTAAATATTCCTAAAGATCAGAAAATATATCTTTATTGCAGGAGTGGTAACAGGTCTGGTAAAGCAACAGCAATTCTTGAAAAAATGGGATTCACAAATGCAAAAAATGTTGGCGGTATGATAGAAGCTGCAGAAAAACTAGATAAGAAAATAGTTAAATATTCAGAATAATTAATATCAATAAGTGTTAAAATCATCCCATGAAATCTGGTAAAGATTTTGATCCTATCGAAACAAGGGAGTGGATTGAGTCACTTGATGATGTAATTGATGATCAGGGAACTGATAGAGCATCATTTCTATTAAATGAGTTAGCTAAACACCTTATGGATAAGGGGGCGGTACCCTCCTATAATTTGACAACACCATTTAAAAACACCATTTCTCCTGAAAATGAGGCAATGATGCCTGGTGATCTGTTTATGGAGAGAAGAATTAGATCACTAATAAGGTGGAATGCTCTAGCAACCGTTCTTAGAGCAAATAAAAATGATGACGAGCTTGGTGGACATATTGCTACTTTTTCATCAGCAGCAATGCTCTATGACATTGGCTTTAATTATTTCTTTAGAGGGCAAGAAAGCGAAAATGATGATTTAGTATATTTCCAGGGTCACTCTTCGCCAGGTATTTATGCAAGAAGTTTTCTTGAAGGGCGCTTAAGTGAAGAGGATTTAGATAATTTTAGAAGAGAAGTTGATAAACCAGGACTTTCTTCTTATCCGCATCCATGGCTAATGCCTGACTACTGGCAATTCCCAGTCGTTTCAATGGGGCTTGGACCAATTTCTGCAATCTATCAAGCTCATGTAATGAAGTATCTGCATGCGAGGGGATTAAAAGATTTAGGCGATAGAAAAATTTGGGGATTCTGGGGCGATGGTGAAATGGATGAACCTGAGTCATTGGGGGCGATTGGTTTAGCTGCAAGAGAAAAATTAGACAATTTGATCTTTGTTATAAATTGCAACCTCCAAAGACTTGATGGTCCAGTAAGAGGAAATGGAAAAGTAATACAGGAATTAGAAAGACAATTCAGAGGTTCAGGCTGGAATGTTATTAAAGTTGTTTGGGGCCGACTTTGGGATCCTATTATAGCTAAAGATAAAGGCGGACATCTTCAAAAGATAATGGATGAAGTCGTAGATGGTGAAATGCAAAATTTTAAGGCTAAAGGAGGAGCATATACTCGTGAAAATTTCTTTGGCAAACATCCTGAAGCACTTAAATTAGTTAAAGGTCTTTCTGATGAAGAGATCTATAAATTAAATAGAGGTGGTCATGATCCTTATAAGGTTTATGCTGCCTATCATGAAGCAGTTAATCATAAAGGAGCTCCTACAGTTATTCTTGCACTTACAACAAAGGGTTATGGTGTTGGATCAAGAGAAGCAGACAATACCACTCATCAAGTAAAGAAACTTTCGCTTGATAATATTAAGATTTTTAGAGATCGATTTGATATACCTGTCTCTGATGACGAGATAGAGGATCTTCCATATGTGAGGCCAAAAGAAAATTCTCCTGAAATAAAATATCTCAAGGAGACAAGAGAAAAACTTGGAGGACCAGTTCCAAAAAGAAGAGAGCACTCTGAAACTCTAAAATTAAAAAATAAGGATGCCTTCAAAATTCTTCATGAAGGTAGTGGTGAAAGAAAAGTATCAACTACAACAAACTGTGTTCGAATCATGAATAACCTTATCAAGGACGAAAATCTTGGAGAAAGAGTAGTACCGATAGTGCCGGATGAAGCAAGAACATTTGGTATGGAAGGCATGTTTAAGCAAATAGGAATTTATTCTTCAGAGGGCCAACTATATGAGCCTGAAGATGCTGATCAAGTTATGTGGTACAAAGAGTCTGAAACTGGGGTAATGCTCGAAGAAGGAATCACTGAAGCGGGTTCATTTGCTGCTTGGACAGCATTAGCAACCTCTTATTCTAATCATAATTTGACGATGATTCCCTTTTATGTCTTTTATTCAATGTTTGGTTTTCAAAGAATACATGACTTAGCATGGGCTGCAGGAGATGCTCAGGCTAAAGGTTTTTTAATAGGAGCAACATCAGGGAGAACAACATTAAATGGTGAAGGTCTTCAACATCAAGATGGTCATAGCCATATTCTTTCATCAACTATTCCAAACTGTAAATCTTATGATCCCGCATATGGTTATGAGTTAGCTGTGATTATCGAACATGGTCTTAAAGAGATGTATAAAGATAAAAAGAATTATTTTTATTATTTAACAGTTACTAATGAGAGATATGTTCAACCGCCAAAACCAAAAGGTAAAGATGTTGACAGTAATATCATTAAAGGAATGCATAGAATTTCTAAAACTAAAAAGCCTCAGATAAGGCTGCTTGGGTCTGGAGCTATCTTAAATGAGAGTATTAAAGCAGCTGAAATGTTAAGTGGCTTTGGGATTGAAAGTGAGGTTTGGAGTGTAAGCAGCTTTAATATGCTTCGAAAAGATGGCATGGAAGTTGAAAATGAGAATATTAAAAATGCATCGAACAAACCAAAAGAGTCTTTCGTAGCTACATCCTTTTCAGAACACGATATTCCAACAGTGGCATCAACAGACTATATGAGGGCCTATTCTGAGCAAATAAGACCTTACATAAATTCTTCTTATTACACGCTCGGAACCGATGGTTTTGGTAGAAGTGACAGTAGAGCAAAATTACGAGAATTTTTTGAGGTAGATGCAAAGAGTATTGTTATGACTGCAGCTTACGCACTTAACAAAGAGGGACAGCTTAACAAAAAAGAACTTCAAAAAATCTATAAAGAAATCAAAGTAAATAAAAATAAGATTTCACCTTGGAATATATAAATGAAGCAAGTAATTAAAATTCCAAGCCTAGGTGATGCAGAAAATACTGAAGTAATAGAAATCTGCGTTAATCCTGGTGACAGTGTTGATTCAGAAGATTCGATTGTTGTTCTTGAATCCGAAAAAGCTGCAATGGATGTTCCTGCTTCTAAAAATGGAATTGTTAAAAAAGTCCTTGTAAAAATTGGAGATGAAGTAAAGGAGGGAGATGACTTCTTAGAGATTGAAATTACTGAAGAAGAAATTAAAAAGGATGATTCCAATAAAGAAGTTAAAAATGATACTCAAGAGGATGATCATGCTGAAGTAGAGGAAATCATCGAAGAGAAAACAGTTGAAGAAATTATTGAAGAACCAAAATATGAGTCTGCTGCATCTGGAATTTATGCTGGCCCTGCAGTTAGAAAACTAGCACGTGAATTTGGCATTGATCTAAATAAGGTAGTTGCAACAGGTCCAAGAAATAGAATTATCAAAGAAGATCTTCATAAATTTGTTAAATCAAAACTTGAAGGCTCCTCAATTGGAATACCTAAAATGCCAAACATCGACTTCTCTGAGTTTGGGGATGTCGAAGAAATTGATTTAACTAAATTCCAAAAAACTTCAGCTCTCAATCTTCAACAATCATGGATAACAATACCTCATGTCACTCAGCATGATGAAACTTCAATCGACGAACTCTTAACTGTCAGAAAATCTCTAACAAAGAAACACAAGGTCAAGGTTTCACCTCTAGCTTTTTTTGCTAAAGGTGTTTGTAAGCTTCTTGAGGAGTTTCCATTATTCAATGCATCTATAGACATGAATACCATGAAAATTATAAAAAAAGACTTTATTAATCTAGGTATTGCTGTTGATACACCCGAAGGCTTAATTGTTCCGAACATAAAATCAGCAAATAAGATGTCTATAAGAGAAATATCTGATGAAATAGCTAGGCTTGCAGATTTATCTAAATCAAGGAAGATCAGAGTAGATAATTTGAAGGGATCAACTTTTACAATTAGCTCACTTGGAAGTTTTGGTGGTAAATTTTTTACACCAATTATCAATCCTCCAGAAGTAGCTATATTAGGTATTTCAAAGAGTTATGATTCAGTTTTGCTAAAAGATAAAAAACCAGTAAGTACAACCAATCTCCCAATATCTCTTTCCTATGATCATAGGATTATAAATGGAGTAGAGGGTGTTAAATTTACAACAAGATTTTGTGAAATTCTTTCAGATATCAGCTACTTTGAGGAGAATTTTTAATTTTTGCTTCCGTAGTACCATCGTCCTTAATCTCAATTATGAGAGGTTGCCACTCCTGACCTCTACAAAAAGAACGTAAGCATCCTTCCACTTTTAAATTCCCACTAGGTTTAAAATATAAATTTGAGTTGTATATTCTTCCACTTCTTGGGTCATATATTTTTCCACCTGTAAAATTTTTCTGATCTTCATTTTTAATTTGAAAGTCACTCAGTAAATCAATTCCAACCAGCGTCCTCTCTCTGAGAGATTTATTTTTATTATTTTTATCAAGTACAGTTTTTGGGTCAATGTCATCTTCAACAAAAATGGTAACAATCTTACCGCAAACCTGATCGTTACAATTCTCAATCTTTACTATAGATTCTGAAGTAAGCCAGTATCCAAAAATCCCATCATCAGAATATATGTAAAGAGAACAAAGCGTACAAAAAGATATAAAATATAGCTTAAACATTATTTTTGTAAAAAATTTGAATTATTTTAACCTTTTCTCTAGAAAATATAAAAAAGTCTTAGCCTTTGATGGGGGAGGTGTGAGGGCCATTATCGGCCTTTATTTTTTAAGAAAATTAGAAGAAGAGTTATCAAAAAGTATCTTTGAATCTTTTGATTTATTTATAGGCACTAGTGCAGGAGCAACGAATGCACTGATGCTTGGAATGAATGGCTATAAGATTAAAGATCTTGAGAAATTTTGGACTAAAGATAACTTAAAAAGAATTATGAATCAGTCCTTGATTAATAAAACTTCAATATTTCAAACAAGACCTAAATACTCTAATGAAGGAAAGAAAGAGATTCTTTATAATTTTTTTGAAAATAAAAAAATAGGACAGTCATTAAAGCCTGTTGTTGTAACTGCATATGATCTGGAGGCTAGAAAACCGATTCTTTTATCAAGTTACGGTGATCCTGATGTGACAGCAGTTCAAGCAGCAAATGCTTCAAGCGCAGCCCCAATCTATTTCCCAACAGCAAGTATGGAAGATGGGAGATGGCTCATAGATGGAGGGATTGCTTCCAATAATCCCTCTTTGCTTGGATATGTTGAAGCTAAAAAATTATTTTCTACCAATAATATCAAGGTGCTTGGTATTGGTGCAGGGTTAAATAAGAGAAAGATAAGTGGGAGAAATTCTAGGAATTGGGGAGCTCTTGGATGGTTTAGGCACGATATTCTCGGAATAATGCTGGAATCAAGTTTACAAAATGAAATCTTAAAGGATTTAATTGGAGATGATTACCTTCGAGTAAATTCTCCAATTGGCAATGTGAATCGACGAATGGATGACATGTCTGAGAGAAATTTGCAGAGAATTAAGGAGCTTGCAGACGATTGGTGGCTTCAATTTGGAAAAAAATCTATAAATTTTATAAATTCTTAAACTATATGTATTACATTGCATAAATCTGTTGTACACTCACGTTTCATTTATTTTTTATAAGGACATCTATGAATATTTACGTCGGAAACCTTCCTTGGTCTATTAATGATCAGCAGTTAGAAGATCTTTTCAAAGAGCATGGTGAGGTAACCTCAGCAAGAGTTATTACTGACCGTTTTACTAAAAGATCAAGAGGCTTTGGTTTTGTTGAAATGGAAAGCGGAGCTGAGGATGCAATTCAAGCTTTAAATGATTCTGAAGTTGAAGGAAGAAAGCTTGTAGTAAACGAATCAAAACCTAAAGAAGATAGATAGTCGTTCACCCTTAAAAATAGGCGAAAACTTGACATACAAGTCTTATTTTTATTCAATTGACATACATTTTATTCAATTTAGGGGAATTCATGAATATTAAAAACTTTTTAATGATTTCAATGGTGTTATTTATGGCACCGAATTTTGTTTTTGCACAGGATAATGATGAAACTGCTGATGTAGAAGAAGTTATTGTTACTGCTACAAAAAGAGAAACTAATCTTATGGAAACACCACTTGCTGTATCTGTTGTTACACAAGAACAGATGGCTCTTCAAGGTCTTTCTAGAATATCTGATCTATCATCGTTAGTACCAAACTTAGTAGTTGGAAACTCTGGAGAAGATTCTGGGGTATCAATAGCAATAAGGGGTATAAGTTCAAATAACTATACTGAGCTAGGGGATCCTTCTGTAGCAATCCATGTCGATGGAATGTACACACCAAGAGCTCAGGCAGCATTAGCTTTGGCGCATGACATAGAAAGAATTGAGGTACTTAGAGGGCCACAGGGGACACTTTTTGGAAGAAATTCAACGTCTGGTGCAGTTAATGTGATTTCAGCAAGACCAAAGTTTGGTGACGAAATTTCAGGAAGAATGGGCTTAAGACTGTCTGCAGATGGAAGAAATATGACAGAAGTAGATGGTTTTTTAAATATTCCTGTTAGTGATGAAGTTGCATTTAGAGCATCCTTTAAATCTTCACTTGCCGATTCCTTTATTAACCAAACAGTTGATAGATACGATTGGTCTCTTGACTACAACAGAGATGGTAAAATCGGAGTAAACACTTCTGCAGCTCCAACAGGAACTCCACAAAGTGGACAAGTTGACTGGGCTGATGCAAGGGATATCGTTGCTGATGGTATTCCCAATGTTGACCAAAGACGAGCAAGAGATGTTGGTGCAAGTGATGCATATTACAACATAGACAATGAAGCAATGAGACTGGGTATGTTATATGCCCCAGTTGATAAAGATTTTGAATGGTACCTTTCATTTGATTCATTTCAAGATAATGGCGCTGGATCAATTTATTTAAAAGATTGTGAGCAGGCAGAGCTTTCAAGAGGGCAATCATATGATTTTTCCTGTGATACAGGCGCAAGCGATCCATTTCATGCGGCAATTAATAACCCTGGAGAGTTAGATCTAAGTATTGAAACTATTCGATCTGAGCTCAAGTTTCAAGTTAATGAAAATATAGTAGGTGAGTTAAGAGTAGCTGTTGGCGAACATGATAGATATCAGATTTATGATGGTGATGGAGGTTTCCATACATCGCCGACTCATCCAGCTTATGGTTTTGTTAGAAATCATCCTGATTCAATGATGCTTAACTGGTCTGCTTTGAGAGGTCACTTTGGCGGCATATATGGTACTCAATATGGTTGGGGACCAAGAGTTGAAGGTTCAAATGGAACAGGATTCAACGGAGATGCATATTTTCAAAATACCGCATGGGATATGGGTTACGACAATTGTCAAATGGGATGGGGTGGTTCTGTTGAATCGTCTTTTGCATATGGTTGTCAGTACTCTTACTGGATGCAGGATTTAGATGCAGTAGCAGCACTTCTTGGACTTACACCAGGAAATGCAGCAGCAGCTTTAAACAATGCTGTAAAACCAATGTGGTTTGATGAGCTTTATAGAACAATACAAAACAACAAATCAAATGTATTAGAGTTTCAACTTAAATCAGATGGTGAAGGTGATGTTCAATGGGTGGCAGGTCTTTTCCACATGGATGAAGAAACTTATACGAGATTTGATGTTGAAATGCCGTTTCTTGGGCCGATTATGAGACCCCTTCATGAAACATATCTTCAGCCTGAAAGAACTACTGAAACTTCTGCTGTTTTCGGTCAGCTTGACTATAAAACTGCTGTAGACGGCCTTAACTTAACTGTTGGTTATAGGCATACATGGGATGAGAAAAGGGATGTTGGCGGAAGAACTTATAAAACATATGGTTATTTTGATGAACCAAATGCATATTGTAACGCTAGCATTCAAGGTACTCCTGAGTGTTTTTGGTTTGAGAGTTATGATTTCGTCGGTGATGCTACCTTATTTAGTGATGCTGGTGGAATATTCTCTTTTGGTCCATGGAATCAATTTTATCAATCTGACGACCTAACCAACAATATGGGTATTGCTGGAAGCGATGATCTAACTGGTAGATTAGTTCAGGCAAGAAATGATTATGATGCAAAGTGGGATCAAGGAACTTGGAGACTTGGTGCAGACTATGTTGCTAATGAAGATCTATTCCTTTATGCATCAGTTGCAACTGGTTACAAAGCTGGTGGGTTTGGAGATAATGTTGACAGAGGTGATGGTCAGTTCATCAACTTTGAATATGATCCTGAATTTAATACAACATATGAGTTAGGCTTTAAGTCCGTTCACCTTGACGGAGATCTTAAACTGCTTGGTAATGTTTTCTACAGTGATTATGAAGACATGCAAAGAACCTTATTTGGTTTTGTTGGATATAGAGAACTAGATGGCCTGCCTATTTACACTCTTATGACAAAAAATGTTCCAGATTCTACAATCCAAGGTGTTGAGCTAGAATTTGATTGGAAACCTTATGAGGCTGGCCGACTATTTGGTTGGGTCTCAATGCTTGATACAGAAAATGGTGGCTCAAGTTCAGCTGAAGCTACTCAGGACGGATATCTCTGCATGGAGAGAGCCTTAGTTGGTGTTGATCCATGTAGCGCTGATGGAACTATCGATTTAAGTGGTAAGCATCTTACATGGTCTCCAGAATTATCATGGAATCTCCAGTTTGAACATAATACATATACGGGGAATGGTTTTAGAATCATGAATGTAATCAATGTTAATTACACAGGTGAAATGTTCTATAACGAAAGCAACTATGATGTAGAGCCTTTCCATAGCGGAAGAGATGACTTATATACTGTTAATACTAGTATGGTATTCATCAACGAAGCTAATGCATGGGGCCTAGAATTTTATATTCATAACGCTACTGATGAGCTAATCAAAACTGATTCATATCCTGCTAATGCTGGATTTGTTAAAGCAATGTATGCTCCTCCAATGGCGTATGGAGTTAGATTCCAAAAAGATTTCTAATTTTTAAGCAATCTTAAAAAAGAGGGGAGCATAGCTCTCCTTTTTTTTGAATTAAATTTATAATACTTATATGACAGATGCAGCAGATTATATAAAGAAATGGCATGAGGTTATTCTTGAAGGGAAAATGGAGCTTCTTGATAACCTTCTCAACGATAATGCTACTTTCTATTCACCCGTAGTTTTTAAGCCACTTGAAGGCAAAGAAATTACTAAAATGTATCTAAGTGCGGCTGGTCTTTCATTCAATATGGACAGCTTTAAATACACACGAGAATTGAATGATGGCAATCACTCTGTTCTTGAGTTTGAGACAACAATTGATGACATAAGCGTAAATGGGGTGGATATGATTGAGTGGGATGATGATGGCAAGATACTTCATTTTAAAGTCATGATTAGACCCTTTAAAGCAGTTGAAATCGTTAGAGCAAAAATGGTTGAAGCTCTTGAGCAAATTTAGTTGAATCCTCTATTTTATAAAGCAGCCTATGGTGATTGGTTAGTTAAATTAGCTGCAAGCATTGTATATGGAAAAGTAGAAAATACTGATTCTAAAACAGATGTATTAGTATTTACTGAGATTAAATATCAAGTTAATTAGCCATTGCCGCTTCGTTATAGGCAGATATTAGTATTTGCCAATCGACCAGTTGCCAATAAATATTATGTAACTGTTTTTCTTTTTCAAACGATCGCTTTAAACGGGCAATGTTTGAGTTTTTCCAATTACTGCCTTGTCTAATTCGGCATTTATCAAAATCGATTAACCAAACCTCGTTTTCTATATCGAGCATAATGTTGTGGATATTTAAATCGGGGAGATAAATTTGATGATGATGAAATTTGGCAATGGTTTGCCCAATTTTTTTCCATACATCAGCCGTTAAGCTGTTTGCTAGTAAAATATGATGTAAGTCTTTAGCGCTAGAAATTTTTTTTAAAATGATATCGGCTTGGTAATATAAACCTTTCTTCTTCAACATCGCTGCGATCGGAGTTGGACAATTTAAATCCATATTTTTCATGTGCTGTAGTAGCTTAAATTCTTGCCATGCTCGTGATTTATCAATACCTGTATACATATATTGATCACTTAGTACTTTTGCAATCAAGCCGCCGCGACGATAGTGCCGTAAGACATATTCATTTTCGTTATATTGAAAAAAGTAGGTGGTGCCTCGGCCGGTCGCCTGTCCTGTTATGGCATTTTGTGCCTTCCAATATTGACCCGTAAACATTTTTGGGACGGGTGCAGGGAAATGGTCTGCATCAAACAACATGATGTGGGACTTAACTGTTTTTTGTTGTATGTATGCCATGAAACTATTTTTGGCTCAAACGGATATTACTTCGCACTTTAGAAAAATGAGAATTTTCAGCATAACGTCCTTTTGTAACATGATGAATATGAAAAACACCATCAATATGTTTAGGCTCACCATCAGTGCCAAGTAGCCAGCGAAAGGCGGTATCTTCATAGGTTTTACACCAACGGTCAGATTCAGTTTGAAATATTGACAGTTTTTCACAATAACCGATAGCACGAGCAACGTCACCATGAACAATTTGAAATGGGCCGCGTGCTTTATCACGGGATTTATCACGCTCGTATAAACTGAAATTTTCTGTATCTATATCGATAACTTGTGGTTGGGCACCGTTTGACAATAATGGGTCATCATCTTTTAACATCTCAGTGATTTTTTCTTCTTTAGGAAAAAACAATGAACCTTTCTCGCCTTGTAAACCATCAGCAAGTGAGTCTAAGCAGTTCTCATAAAAGATAATGTCGCAATCTGTAAACCATATCCAGTCAGCTTCTGTTGACCGCGCAGCCATATTTCGGCCTATGGCACGTCTAAAGAGCTTTCCTTTGGAAAGTGAGTGAAAATTCCAAGTGATATTTGGCATGGTTATTTGACTAAAGAAGTCCAATGTAGCCTTTGTTTTAGCATCTTCTTCAGCATAAAAAACGGTCACAGTTAAATTTAGTTTTGTTGGTGGATAGTTTACAAACGAACTTAATTGATAGGTTAACATGTTGGCATAACCCCAGCAGTGACTAACAATTTCTAAATCAAACTTTCCTTTTACTGCCTTGCGATCTGCTTCAGCAGGAATATTATCGCGAAACAATGACTGTGGTAAAATACGACCAAATACTAAACGATATGCTTGTATAGCAAAGCTATTAAAGACATTTGGTGAAAATGTTTTTGTTTCTATCATGATAAATAAAGAAGCCTACTCATTTCTTAAAAATCTAATAAAAGTTCCACAATTCTAATCATACCAAAATGATGAGCAATGATGAGTTTTATGAATCTCTTTCATAACTAAACTTTTTACAATTCTGCTTGAAAGCCCATTCCTTTGCAGTTATATTTACTACCCACTTGTGATGCGGGAATAGCTCAGCTGGTAGAGCGCAACCTTGCCAAGGTTGAGGTCGCGAGTTCGAACCTCGTTTCCCGCTCCAATTAACAATCATTACTTATGAAAGAATTATTTCCTTATCATGGTGAAAAAATACTAGTTACTCAAGAGATGTGTGACCACAATGGTCATATGAATACTGGATCATATACCAGATGTTTTGATGGATGTTGGGGCCAAATGTACACAGATATGGGTTTTGATGATGAGTATTTCAATAATGGTTATTCTTCATTTACGTTAGAGGAAAATTTAAAATACTTTAAAGAGTTTCTTGAAGGCGATTCAATATATCCCTCTTTTAGAATTGTTGGCTTGAACAGGAAATGTATCCATATATTAGGATGCCTTTTAGACTCAGAAAATAATATATGTACTGTCTATGAGACTGTGTTGGGCCATATTGATATGAATTTACGTAAAATAATCGAAATGGATGATTCTTTCTTTCAATCAATATCATCTTTAAAGCACAGTCATGACAATCTTGGGAGTATTCCATTTGATTTGAGATTGGCAGTTAAAGAAAGCGTTTAATAGCTCTGATAAAATATTAATATGGAAAACTATATAAAACGCGGCAATCTTAATATCCATAATACTCTCGATGGATTTCTTAATGATGAGGTGCTCCCGGGACTTGATATAACCTCAGATGAGTTTTGGAGAAAGTTTGAAGGACTTTTAGAGGAATTCCATCAAAGAAATAAAGATTTATTGGTCAATAGATATTCTTTGCAGGACCAAATCTCTACCTGGCATAAAAATAATGATTTTAATTTAAATGAATATAAAAAGTTTTTAGAAGAAATAGGTTACTTAGAAGAAGTACCAACAGATTTTACAATCACAACCATGAATACAGATCCTGAGATCTCGAGTATTCCAGGACCTCAACTAGTTGTCCCTATTATGAATGCAAGATTTGCTTTGAATGCAACAAATGCAAGGTGGGGAAGCCTTTATGACGCACTATATGGAACAGATGTTATTTCAGAAGACGGAGGTGCATCAAAAGAGGGTGCATATAATGAAATAAGAGGAGAAAAGGTTATAGATTTCTCAAAACAATTTTTAGATGATTGTTTCCCAATTACTGATCTTAGTTATAAAGACATTACAAATATTTCAATAAAGGATCAAAGATTACTTTTTCATGGTGAGCAAGATCAAATTACTTATCTAAAAAATGAAAATCAATTCAAAGGATTTAATGGATCTCCTGAAAATCCTTCAGGAGTTTTATTAATTAATAATAATCTCCATTTAGAAATTCAAATAGATCCCAATCATCCTGTTGGTAAGACTGATAAAGCAAATATCAAAGATATTGTTCTGGAGTCTGCAGTTTCAACAATTCAAGATTGTGAAGATTCAGTTGCCGCAGTTGATGCTGAAGATAAAGTAATTGCCTATAGAAACTGGCTAGGTTTGATGAAAGGAGATCTTTCTGAAACATTTGAAAAAAATGGAAAACAACTAACAAGAGTCTTAAAAGAAGATAGAGAATATTTAGATACTAATGGAAACTCTTTTTCTCTTCCTGGAAGAAGTCTTTTACTTGTTAGGAATGTTGGCCATCTTATGCAGAATCCTTCAGTAATATTGGGCAATGGCGAAGAGGTTTTTGAAGGAATTTTAGATGCTATGTTTACCATATGTATCGGCTTATATGATTTAAATAAGTTAAATATATTGTCGAATTCAAGGAACAAAAGTATGTATATCGTTAAACCAAAAATGCATGGTTCCGAGGAGGTAGCTTTCACATGTGATTTATTCGATGCAGTTGAACGATTATTTAACCTAGAAAAAAATACTGTAAAAGTTGGAATTATGGATGAGGAGAGAAGAACCACTATCAATCTAAAGGCTTGCATCGAAAAAGCTAAAGAAAGAATAATTTTTATAAATACTGGTTTTTTAGATAGGACAGGAGATGAAATACATACGAGTATGGAAGCAGGTCCTATGGTTCCTAAATCTGATATGAAAGCTCAATCATGGATAAATGCTTATGAAGATTGGAATGTGGATATAGGATTAAGTTGTGGATTAAGTGGTAAAGCGCAGATTGGAAAAGGAATGTGGGCAATGCCTGACCAGATGAAAGATATGGTAGAGACTAAAATAGCTCATCCATTATCTGGTGCAACATGCGCATGGGTTCCATCACCTACAGCGGCAACACTTCATGCAATGCATTATCATGAGGTCGATGTGCTATCAAAACAAGATGAACTATCTTCAAGACAGCATGCTGATTTAGATAGCATTTTAACAATCCCTCTTTTAAAAGAAGATTTAGATAAACAAACAATTAGGAATGAGATAGCAAACAGTGCTCAAGGTATTCTTGGTTATGTCGTAAGATGGATTGATCAAGGTATTGGATGTTCAAAAGTTCCAGATATTAATAATATTGGTCTTATGGAGGATAGAGCAACGTGCAGGATATCAAGTCAACATATTTCAAATTGGATTCATCATGGTATCTGTTCGGAGGAAGAGGTAATTGATATTTTTAAAGAGATGGCTCTAGTTGTTGACGAACAAAATAAAGACGATTCAGAATATCAAAAAATGGGATCAAATTTTTCTGGATTTGCATTTCAAGCTTCCTTGGATTTAGCAATAAAAGGAGCTTCTCAACCAAGTGGATATACCGAGCCATTGCTTCACAAATGGCGATTAGAATTTAAGAAAAATACCTCTTAAAAAAAACTTTAACTTTTTTACATTTAGGTGTTGACACTTTTTAAAAAGAGCGTAATATTAACTTTACCTAACGGGGACCGATAAGAGACCAACTGCAGACGGAAACTTAAGAGAAACCGAAGGAAGAGCCCTCAGGGTGAAAGCGTTTTAAAGAGTATACGATAAAAAATAGCTTTAAAACCCACCAAGGATGAAGAGATATCATCCAAGGAGCTAAAGAGAATCTCGCTTTAGACACCTGGGGAACTCGAATTGAAAGACAGAGCGCAAGCTCTGTTTTTTTTTGTGCTGAAAAAAATTCCTTATGGTTCTTTTTTAATGTAATATCCACCTCATGTTCACTAGAACAAAAATTATTTGCACTATTGGTCCAGCTACATCTGAATTAAGCACAATGCAAAAGATGTATTCAGCTGGAATGAATGTCGTTCGAATTAATATGTCACATGCATCTCATGATGAAGCATTGAATGTAATTAAAAATGTTAAATTAATTAATAAGAATCCAGATATTAAAAAGGGGCCAATTTCCATTTTAATAGATACTCAAGGCCCAGAAATAAGAACAGGAGACAGGGACACATCTCTTGATTTAAAACTCGGTGATAAAGTAAATCTTACTGTAAGAGATGAAGTCGATGTTGAGACATCATCTATCAAAATTAATTATAGAGGATTAATTAACAGTGTAAAAAAAGGTTCTAAGATTTCTGTAGATAATGGCCTAGTAAATTTCAAAGTTTTAGAGAAACATGATGATAAGCTTTTATGTAGGGTTATTGATGGAGGAAAAATTGGTAGTAAAAGAAGTGTTAATCTACCAGGAGTTAGGATTGACCTTCCTTCAATAACTAAAAAAGATAAAGCTGACATAAATTTTGCTATCAAACATGATGTAGATTACATAGCTCTTTCCTTTGTTAGAAAGATAGAAGATATTCATAGTTTAAGAAAAATTCTTAAGAGAAAGAAATCACAAATAAAAATTGTTTCAAAGATTGAAGATAATGAAGGCCTTTCAAATATTCATGCTATTACTCAAGAATCAGATGCTGTCATGGTTGCCCGAGGTGATCTTGGAATTGAAACAAGCTTAGCTGATCTTCCAAATGTGCAAAGACGCATAATGTATGCATGTTCAAAATGGGGCAGAAGATCTATCGTAGCTACTCACTTGTTAGAATCAATGATAGAAAAACCAACACCTACCAGAGCTGAAGTAACTGATGTTGCTAACACTATTTATGAGGGTGCAGATGCAATCATGCTCTCTGGTGAGACCAGCATAGGGAAATATCCAATTGAATGCATAAAGTTTCTTAAATCTATAGCTGATAGATCAGAAAAATTTAGAACATTAGGCTATGAGGCAAAACTTGAATTAAGTAGCGATTGGGAATATTTAGCTAAGACTGCGAGAGATCTCGCTGAGTCAATTAATGCCGATGGTATTATCGTTATTACAAGAAGTGGATATACAGCAAACCTAGTTTCTAATGCAAAGCCATTCAACGTTCCAATATATGCTTTCACCAATGATAAAAGAGTTCATAGACAGCTTTCATTAGTTGGCTCTGTTTTAAGTATTTATCAAAAAAGTATTGTTGATAATAAAAATAATATGTCTAAAATTGCAAGTACACTCAAAAAAGTATTTAGTAAAAAGAAAAAATTAAAGTTTGTTCTTATTTCTGGAATGTTTTCTGAGAAACATTCTGATGCAATAAGAGTTATAAACTTTTAAAAGGGGATAGCATGTTTTTTAATTCATTAGATTTTTCAATCATTGCAATTTATTGCGTCGGTATAATCGCCATAGCTACATATGTTTCCAGGCAACAATCAGGATCTGAGAGAAGTCCTGAGGATTATTTTTTAGCTGGCAGATCGCTTCCTTGGTGGGCTATAGGAGCTTCCTTGATTGCTGCAAATATTTCTGCAGAACAAATTATCGGTATGTCAGGTCAGGGTTTTGTAGTGGGTATAGCTATTGCGACATATGAGCTTACAGCTGCAATTGCTCTAATTGTAATGGCAAAGTATTTCTTGCCTCTCTTTCTAAAAAAACAAATCTATACAATGCCACAATTCTTAGAGCAACGATTCGATAAAAGAGTTAGTTTGGTGTTGTCCTTTTTCTGGCTGGCAGTGTATGTATTTATCAATCTAACTTCAGTCTTATGGCTTGGCTCTCTTGCTATAAATACACTAACAGGACTTGAGACTTTCTATGGCTTAGTATTACTTGCAATACTATCTTTAGCATACTCATTATATGGAGGATTAAAGGCTGTTGCTCTTACAGATATCATCCAAGTTGTCCTCTTAATATTTGGTGGCTTAGCTGTCTCTTTTATTGCTTTATCAAAGATTGGAAATGGTGATGTAACTGATGGTTTTGTGGAAGTGTATAGATCGCTACCTGAGAAATGGGACATTATCTTATCTCCAGATAATCCATCCTATAAAGACCTTCCGGGTGTATGGGTTTTAATTGGTGGTCTTTGGATAGCGCACTTTGCATATTGGGGCTTTAATCAATACATAACACAAAGAGCGCTTGGTGCTAAGTCTCTGCCAGAGGCACAGAAGGGAGTAATGTTTGCAGCCTATTTAAAGATTATTATGCCTCTTGTTATCGTTCTCCCAGGTATCTGCGCAGCTGTTCTATTCCCATTACTTGAAACAAGTGACAAAGCATATCCTATGATGATGTCTTTACTACCCAATGGATTGTTAGGATTAACCTTTGCTGCACTAATTGCAGCTATCGTTTCGTCTTTAGCATCTATGACCAACAGTATAAGCACAATATTTACTATGGATGTATATAGAGCTTATGCAACCAATAATCCGTCTAATGCAAGATTAGTTAATATTGGAAGATCAACCTCGGTAGTGGCTTTAGTAATAGCAGTATTTTCTGCAACACCGCTCTTGGGAAGTCTAGAGTCAGCATTTCAATATATTCAAAACTTTACCGGATTTTTTACTCCAGGGATCTTAGTTATATTTTTAGTAGCTCTATTTTGGCCAAAAGCTACGACATTGTCGGTACTTAATGCAGCATTAACTTCTCTAGCTCTATCAATATTTATATTTTACTTTTTCCCTGAATATCCATTTATTCACAGAATGGCTGTGGTGTTCTTTTCATCATTCTTTGTTTGTTATCTAACATCTTTGATTCAAGGCTACACAGACAGTCCTAAGGCTATTAATCTAAATGATATGAGTTTTGCAACATCTAAAGCTTTTAATATAAATACTGCTGTAGTTGTAGTAATACTATCAATAATTTATATCAGCCTGTGGTAAAAAGATATTTCTTAATTGCCTTACTGTTAGGTATTTCCTCAAATGTGACTGGATCTATAGATTGGTCAAGTCCATCAACTTGTAATATTGAGGATTCAAAGAACCTTGATGAGATCATTAATCAAATGACATTAAGGCAGAAGATAGGGCAAATAATTATGCCTGATATCCAATATGTCACACCTGAAGAAGCAAAAAAGTATCAGTTAGGTTCAATTCTCAACGGTGGCGGAAGTTGGCCAAACAATAAAAAAACTAGCACAGTCCAAGACTGGCAAAATCTAAGCAAAGCTTATTATGATGCTTCACCAGTTATTGGAGACCAAATCGTTCCAATTATATGGGGAACAGATGCAGTGCATGGTCATAGTAATGTTATTGGAGCAACTGTATTCCCTCACAACATAGGTATTGGTGCGACTCAAGATACTGATCTGATTAAAAGAATTGCAGAGGTTGTTGCAAAAGAAGTTCTCTCAACAGGGATTGTTTGGACTTTTGCTCCTACAATCACAGTTCCACAGAATGATACTTGGGGTAGAACTTATGAAGGTTTTTCAGAGAATCAAGATCTTGTATCTGGAATAGGGAAAGCTTTTATCGAGGGTGTTCAAGGAACCGGTGATGAATTTCTTGATTCAAATCATATTATGGCAACTGCGAAGCACTTCATTGGTGATGGTGGCACCTTTAAGGGTATTGATAAGGGTGATACGAGGATTTCTGAAGGTGGTTTAAAGAATATACATGGAACGCCATACTATTCAGCTTTTGAAGCTTGTGTTCAATCTGTTATGGCAAGCTTTAACTCCTGGAATGGTGTAAAAATGCATGGCCACGAATATCTCTTAACTGACGTTTTAAGGAATCAAATGGGCTTCAATGGGTTGGTTGTTGGAGATTGGAATGGTCATGGAGAAGTCCCAGGCTGTACAAATGCGAATTGTCCTGAAAGTTTTAATGCCGGCGTGGATATTTATATGGCTCCCGATGAATGGAAAGAGCTTTACACAAACACCGTAAGGGCAGTTAAATCTGGAGATATTTCAGAGGATAGATTGGATGATGCTGTTAGAAAAATCC
>CACEAR010000002.1 GCA_902557575.1 uncultured SAR86 cluster bacterium | reverse complement strand
AACTGTTACCGCAACTGATAAATCTGGTGGAACTATAATATTTTCTATTTCTGGGACTGAACTTCAGATTACGTCTTCAGGCGTTTTATCATTTGTAACTGCTCCAGATTATGAAACGAAGTCCGTTTATACAGCTACTGTTACAGCGACTGATGAAAGTTCTAACTCCGTTTCTCAAGATATTACTGTTAATGTAAATGATGTCGGCGGTATTGATGATGATCCAGGAACAGGAACTGGAACGGGAACTGGCACTGGCACTAGCACTGGTACAAGCACTGGGACTAGCACTAGCAGATAATATTTATTTGTCAGTTTCAAAGAAAAAATTAGCAGTCAATATCTCAAATAAGCTTGAACTTCCTATTAACTTAAGTAGTGATGTAGTAAATAATTTTTTTGAATTTATAAAAAAGAATTATAAAGATAATATAAATATACATAAATTTGGCACTTTTTCTTTTAAAACAAGTCCAAAAAGAATGGGCAGAAATCCTAAAACACTTGAGGAATTTGAAATTAAAGCTCGGACTAAACTTAGTTTTAAAGCTTCAGAAGAAATCAAAGGGAATATTAATTAAATCATTTTTATTGGTCGGGATGGCCGGATTTGAACCGACGACCACCACACCCCCAGTGTGGTGCGCTACCAGGCTGCGCTACATCCCGTTTATATATTATATTTCACAATTTTAGATTAAATCTATTGTTATATAATATGACTTCTTGAGCAAAATAATGAGTTTAGTAGAATGTAAAGCTGGCAAATTTGAAGGGATTCTTCAAGATAGATGCTACCAATTTTTTGGTATTCCATATGCAAAGTATGAGCAAAGATGGGATGAATCGACTCTTATCGATGGTGAATTAAATCTCAAAGTCAAAGAAAAAGGATATACAGCCCCTCAAACTAGATCAATTGATCAAAGTCAATTAGGGACAAGTTTTTTTCAGGATAATTCATTATCAAAGCAATCTGAAGATTGTTTAACCTTAAATATTTGTTCGAATAATATTAAAGCCAAAAATCCGGTAATGATTTGGATACATGGGGGTGCTTTGGTAACTGGCGGCTCTAGCAGCATCATGTACGACCTGGAACATCTAGCAAAAAAAGGAGTAGTGGTAGTTTCAATAAACTATAGACTAGGTCCTCTGGGATTTCTTAGGCTTGATGAAGTTACTAATGGCCAAATTAATTCATCAGGCAACGAAGGTTTGATAGATCAAAGAAATGCAATAAAGTGGGTGAAAGAAAATATTTCTTCATTTGGTGGTGATCCAAATAATATTACTATTTTTGGTGAGTCTGCTGGTTCTTGGAGTTGTAATCTTCAAATTGCAGCAGGTGATTATGGCTTATTTCAAAAAGCGATTTGTCAAAGTGGTGGTTTAGATGCAATAGCCACTAAAGAAAAAGCAAATCAGTGGGCTGAATTATTTATTGACCAGTTTGAAAAGGACGGGAATAAAGTTTCTGACTTAAGGTCATGTAAATGGGAGTCGATAATTAATACAGCTAAAAAATTAAAACACTCAAGACTAAGCGATGGAAAGAGATGGATTTTTCCTGAAGTAGGCTTTCTTCCAGTTATAGATAATAAGCTTATTAAGGATGATTACTTGGAAACATACTCATCTTCAGCTATTCATTTAATTGCTGGGACAACTCTGGATGAATATAAGCTGTGGAGTGCTTTCCATCCAAGAATAGGTAAAAATGATGAGGGATATATCACTAGAAGGCTATCAAAAATGTTTGAATCTAGTAAATTATCAGAAATTATTTCTGCTTACAAAGAATATCTAAAAATTAATGAATTAGGAGATATCTATTCAGCGATTCTCACAGATATTTGTTTTGGTATCCCAACACATAATACTCTTCAGAAAAAAGAAGGAAACTCTTTTGGATATTTATTCTCAACCCAAAGTGAAATATTAAGGGGGAAACTAGGATGTTTTCATGCCTCAGAACTACCATATGTATTTGGTGTTCATTCAAAAAAACCTTATTCAAGCTGGGGCCCAAAGGAATCTCAAGAAATCTCTGATAATTTTCAAATACCATGGACAAACTTTTCTAAAACAGATGATCCAAGTTTTGGAGATTTCTCATGGAGCAATTATAATGATTCGTTCGAATTAGCACTTATTGGTAACAAAGTAAGGGCTTTAAGAAATCCTTTTTTAGAACGATATGAACTTATTGAGAAATATAAAATCTTTTAAACTTATTATAGTTATATTTTGTGGAACTGTTGTAGGTGTCCCTGAAGAAATTACTAATCCGCCAACTTATGATTATTACCAAGATAAAGGTGATAGTTTTAACTATATTGGAGCTAAAACCTTCAAGGGAGATTTTATTCAAACTACATCTGGGAAGGTTCTTTCTCAGAGATCAGAAGGTATTTTATATTGGGAGGATATTCCATTTGCATTACCTCCTTTAGGAAACTTAAGATGGAAGGCGCCAGTAGCTTTCGTTGCTGAAGATTTTCACATTAATCCAAAAGAAAATAATTTTTGTCACCAAGAAATTGGCGGACAAATTCAAGAAATAAATCAAGTTGGCTCGGAGGACTGCCTATATCTTGATATTAGAGCGCCTCATGGAAGTAGAGATAATTTGCCAGTAATGTTTTGGATACATGGAGGAGGTAATACTTCAGGGCATAAAGATTTTTACAATTTCTCAGAATTGGTAAAAAGGAAAGATGTTATCGTTGTTTCCCCAAATTATCGTTTAGGACCACTTGGCTTTTTTACTCATCCAGCAATTCAAGATTACCATTCAGGCATAGATAAGACCTCTAATTTTGGGATCTTAGATCTAGTGCTTGCACTAAAATGGGTTAGTGAGAATATAGCTTCTTTTGGAGGTGATCCTAATAATATTACTATTTTTGGTGAGTCTGCTGGTGGGCATAATGTTTTATCACTTTTAGTTGCTAAGCAAGCTAAGGGTTTATTCCATAAGGCAATCTCACAATCAGGCTATACAAAATCTTCATCACTGCAAAATGCTTATAAGTCAGAAAATTTTAATGAGGAGGGTATATCTGATAGCTGGACAGTGCTAAATAAAATAATTGTGGATAATCAGTTAGCAAGCGATCTAAATGAAGCAAATACATTTCAATTAAACTCAAGTAAAGAAGTGCTTAGAAAAATTCTTTACGAAACAAATGCTCAAGAGTTGGTAAATCTATATGGTGATACTTTTGAGACTCCTTTGCTTACTAATGATGGATTAGTAATTCCTAAAATTGGTCTTAAAGAATCCCTTCGCTCCGAACAATATTTAAATAAGGTTCCAACAATTGCTGGATCGAATAAAGATGAAATAAAGCTTTGGCTTGGATTTTCAAAATATTTCATAGAAACTAATCAATCCTTTCTTTCTAAGGGCATCGGTATTCCTAGAGTTGAAATTAAGGATGAAGAAAAATATCAATTCTATAATGAAATTAGATCAAAAGGGTGGCAACTTAGAGGAGTTCAAGAGCCTCTTGAAAATATGTTTGTTGCAGGAAATGAAGACCTATATGCCTATAGATATGATTGGGATAATTTAAGAAATTTCTTTATTGGCGATTTTGGAAAGATCATTGGATCTGCTCATGCATTAGAAATACCAATGATAAGCGGAGATTTTGGACTTGCAGAAGAATTTGCTTGGATTATATATCCTCGATCACCTTCAAGGCGTTTTGTTTCTAAGAATATGATGAGTTTTTGGACTGATTTTGCTAAAAATGGAGTGCCTGGGAAGTCCTCAAACGATATTATTTGGAGTAAATATGATCCCGAAATAGATAAAAGTATTCTTCATATTGATGAAAAGAAAAATCTCAGAATAGATGACCTTGATTTGCGGATGGAAGAATTAGTAAATGAAATACTGTCTTCCCAAATAATTGATAATGAAGAGAAATGCATACTTTTATATGAAACAACAAACTATATTGGAGATAATTCTTTTAATACTTTTGTAAAAGATGTAAATTTTAATTGCTCAAGAGATGAGGCACTAAGAATTTCAAAGAAAAATTCAGAAACTATTGATTTTTAAATTCTTCTTTTGTTTGAAGTACTATCGATGGTTTAATACCTAACATTTCTGCAGATCTTCTTATTATTCTCTCTTCATCAACATCCAGAACCTTATCAGCATAAGCTATTTCCCAAAGCATCTTTAAAACATCAACTTTCTCTTTTTTATCCAAGTTTTTATTGATATCGTGAATGATGTCGTAAAATGAGACCCTTTTTTGACTTTCTTTTTGAATAACATCAAAGATTTCTTTTTCAGTTAAGACAGACACGTCTACAGATTCTTTGATCTTTTCCAAAATTAGATCCTTTTCTCTGATATCGATATCATTATCTGCATTTGCAACTTCATACACTAAACATAATGCAATCAATTTAAGATTCTTTGGCTTTTCTTTTTTTTCTTCCTTCTTTTTAAAAAAACTAAACATCTTTTGAAATATACCTTGTTAAAAAATAATAACATAACCAGAGGATTAAGAAGGCATAGAAAGAAATATAGTGGTTGTCGGGAAAGCTATGATTGAAGATATATCCAATTACAGCAAATAAAGCAGATGCAAAAATTAAAGCCACATAAATAGCATTTGAGGATAATCCAATATCTAATAATTTATGATGAAGATGATCTCTTCCGGGTATTAGCGGCATTATTCCTTTAATAGCTCTAGAAGCCATAACACTGACTGCATCGAAGAAAGGAATAGCAACAAACCACAATGCAGTGACAGGCGCAAAATTAGAATTTTCAACAGAACTAAAGTAAACAAGAATCCACGCGCACATAAATCCAAGAGCATTGGAGCCATTATCACCAAGAAAAACTGTTCTTTGGTTTCCTAAAACTCCTAGGTTATACATCAGGAAACCCATGATAGCTCCCACAGGTAAGATCAATGGAAATAAGCTTGGAACAGTGTCGGCATTAATCATATAGATAATTGCTGTAAAACAAACCAAACACAAACTTGCACACAGTCCATTTAGTCCATCAATCATATTAAAGGCATTTATCATGCCTACAACACAGAAAATTGTGAATGGTATTCCCCAAAATCCAAGATATATTTCTCCTAAACCTAATAAATTACCTAAGCTTTGAATATACACACCACTAAAAAATATTAAACCGCCTGTAGAGCCAGCTTGTATGAAAAGTCTTGTAACTGCTTTAAGGCCTCGAAGATCATCAAACGTCATTAAAAACTGAAGCAGAATTGTGAATAGTACAAGCCCAAAACTAAAATTAGATATTATTAAATCTTTAGAGTTATTGCTTGTTGATATCAAAACAGATTCACCACTATCAGATATCTCATAGACACTTTTACTGCCATCTGGGAGAGTAATTGAAAAACTTTGATCATCGATTCTTTCGACTGTTATTCCTTTTTCATTATTTATTTTAATTTCATGAGATTCCTTTTGTTCTTGTCCTAAAAAGTTATTTGCAGAAACCTCAGAGGTATATCTTGCATCTGCTAAAAAGAAAAGAAATATTCCGCTGAAGATTATTCCAAACGTAATACCAATACCACCCGTTAGTGGCGTAGGATTTTTATGAAATTTTCTATGCTTATCGGGTCTATCTATAAGAAAGTTATTATTTTTTGCTAATAATCTTAGCCATGCATTTGATACCAACGATGCAAAAAAGCTCAAAAAGAAAAGGGCTACTGGTATAATCTTTATCATGGAAAAGTTAAATTATAAGTTTTTTTTACACCTATTGATTATTATATCTTTTTCTTCAAATGTTTCTTCTGATTCTTCAAAACTTATTGAGAATTTAGAAATCGAAAAAGGCTTTTCAATAGAAATATTTGTAGACAACATAGACACTCCGCGACAAATTGCTGAGAGTGACTCTGGGAATATATTTGTAGGATCAAGAAGTGCAGGCACTATTACTGTAATTAATAAAAATAAAGATATTAGAGTTATAGCCAAAGGATTATCTAATTCAACCGGTGTTACCTACCACGATGGCGATCTCTATTTTTCCGAAGTAAACTCTATTTGGAAAATTCCTAATATTGATGAAGCTCTTTCAAGTTCAGAGCAGATGCCAGACAAAGTTTTAGTTACCAACAATTTACCTTCAGATACATGGCATGGTTGGAAATGGATTGACTTTGGTCCAGATAACAAACTTTACGTTCCCGTCGGTGCCCCATGTAATATTTGCAATCCTTCACTTGAAGAAAAATATAACTTTGATAAAAGATATGCATCAATAATGAGACTTAATGATGGTGAGTGGGAATATGTAGCCAGAGGTGTAAGGAATACAGTTGGATTTGATTGGCATCCTAAAACAAATAATCTTTATTTTGGTGATAATGGTAGAGATTGGATGGGTGATGATATGCCGTCGTGCGAGCTTAACGTAGTTAAAAATGATGATTCTTTTTATGGATATCCATATAAACATTCAATGGATGTTCTAGATCCAGATTATTCAAAAAAAATACCAGATAATGCTGAAGAATTTATTGATCCCATTCTTGAGCTTGGTGCGCATGTAGCCCCAACAGGATTATCTTTTTATGACGGTGATCATTTTCCAGCAAAGTATAAGAATACTTTATTTATGACTCTTCATGGATCATGGAATCGATCAAGGAAAGTCGGGTATAAGGTTATAGCCGTTCATTTTGATGAGAACGGAGAGTTGCTTTACCACAAAGATTTCATTACTGGGTGGCTTCAAAAAAACAATGGTCAGGAAAAAGTTTTAGGAAGACCAGCATCCGTTTTCCAAAAAAGCGATGGCTCCATTTTAATATCTGATGATGGAGCAAATGTTATCTATAGAGTTTCTTATCAGCAGTCTTAATTAAAGATCATATTAACAATGATTAACATCAGACAAGAGCTTGAAGTTGCAAAAAGAGCATCTAAAATTGCTGCTGCATTATTAATTGATAATAAAGATAATATTAATAAGATTCTTTCTAATGAAGGTCGAGATGTAAAACTAAAAGCTGATATCGAGTCTGAAAAAGTTATAAAAGAGTATCTATTAGCAAACTCTAACTTCCCAATTCTTGCTGAGGAATCTGGTGCTAATCAAGATCTTGGAAACAGCTTTTGGGTAGTTGATCCTCTTGATGGGACCTCAAACTATTCAAGAGATTTTCCAATATGCTGTATTTCAATTGCTTTGATTCATGAAAATGAAATTACTCTAGGTGTAATTAATGATTTTAATAGAGGCTCGCTCTATGAAGGAAGCATTGACTCAAAAGCAAAATTGAATGGAGCAGATATCTTTGTTTCATCAATAGATGATAAATCTAAAGCCACACTTGCTACCGGTCTTCCAGCAAAAGGAAACTTTAATAAAGAATCCATGAGTGAATTATCTAATGAATTAGTGAGTTGGAAAAAAGTAAGAATGATTGGTTCAGCAGCTATGTCGTGTGCATATGTTGCTTCTGGACAATTTGATCAATATCAAGAAAAAGGTATATTTTTGTGGGATATAGCTGCAGGACTGTCAATTATTAAGGCAGCTGGAGGAAATTACACATTTAAGTCATATCCTGAAGATCAATTCAAGTTAGATGTAGTGGCTAATAACAACTGTTTATGAATAAAATAAGAAATAGTTATAGGTTATAATCTTGTGACGATTTAAAGAGGTAGTTATGTTAGAAAAATTACAAATGTATATAAATGGAGAATGGGTTGATTCTCATTCAACTGAGACGATTGAAGTCATGAACCCATCGGATGATTCTGTTCTTGGAGTGATAACTGCAGGTAATTCTGATGATGTGGATAAAGCCGTTGCTGCAGCTAAAGCAGCTTTTGTTGATTTTAGTTTTTCAACTAAAGAGGAAAGAGTCCAGATTTTAGAAAATATTATTACTGAATATGAAAAAAGATCTGAGGAGTTAGCTGAAACAATATCTAAGGAAATGGGAGCTCCAATATGGTTATCCCAAGTTGCTCAGGTTGCTTCTGGCCTTACTCATTTTAAGGATACTCTAAATGTCCTTAAAGGCTATGATTTTGAGTATGAGAAAGATGGTTATTTAGTTCGAAAAGAGCCTGTGGGTGTTGTTGGAATGATCACTCCCTGGAACTGGCCAATGAATCAGATGTGCACAAAAGTAGCATCAGGCATAGCTGCTGGATGCACCATGGTGCTTAAGCCAAGTGAAATAACTCCTTTCTGCGGAATTATTCTTGCAGAAATTATTCACGACGCTGGTGTACCCGCTGGAATCTTTAATTTAGTTAATGGCATGGGTCCAGTTGTTGGTGCCTCAATGTCTGAACACAAAGATATAGATATGATGCACTTTACTGGTTCAACACGGGCAGGAGTTGCTGTTGCTCAAGCATCAGCCCCAACAGTGAAGAGAGTTGCTCAAGAGCTTGGTGGTAAATCTGCCAATATAGTCCTTGATGATGCAGACATTGAAAAAGCTGTATCTGCTGGCGTCTCTTCATGTTTCTTAAATACAGGACAATCATGTAATGCCCCAACAAGAATGCTTGTGTCATCTAAGAACTATGACAAAGCAGTTGAAGTTGCTGCCAATACTGCAAATGCTATGAAAGTTGGAGATCCTTTTGATGCAGATACAAAAATGGGTCCAATTTCTAATAAGACCCAATATGAGAAGGTTCAAAGGATGATTCAGATTGGTATTGATGAAGGAGCAACATTATCTGCTGGTGGCGTTGGTCTTCCAGATGGCTGTGAGAGCGGTTATTACGTAAAACCAACTATATTTTCTGATGTAACTAATGATATGACTATTGCAAGAGAGGAAATTTTTGGCCCAGTTTTATGTTTAATAAAATATGAAACCGAAGAAGAAGCCATTGAGATAGCAAATGATACTCCTTATGGCCTTGCAGGATATGTCCAAGGTGAGCATGCGCATGCAGTTGAGGTTGCCTCAAAAATAAGAGCTGGCCAAATTACTATCAACAAAGGAGCTAGAGTCAGATCAGCACCATTTGGTGGTTATGGTTCTTCTGGTAACGGAAGAGAGCATGGAACACATGGCCTTGAAGAATGTTTAGAGACGAAAGCTGTAATTGGAGCTTTAGTCGAATAAATCAGGCTCTTTTTTACAGATCATATCAAAAGCAGGCTGAAAGCTAGCCCATGCTGCTACATCATTCGCAATAAATGATCTTGTTTTGATTGCTGTATCATGAGGAATCAATTGTGTCTCACCTGCTGCATCAGCCATTAATTGTGCCTGACAGCAACGCTCCATTGAAGTGTAAAACCATAGAGCAATATCAACAGATGGACCTGTTGTTAGGATTCCATGATTTTGAAGAATAATAACTTTTTTATCTCCAAGAGCTTCTGCAATTAGATCTCCTTCGTCAACTTCCTCGACCACACCGGAAAAGTCTTTATATATTGCTTGAGTTTCATAAAAAGCACAGGCATCTTGAGAAATAGGATCAAGTAATTTCCCCAGGGTTGAAAACGTTCTTCCATAAATAGAGTGAGAATGAGCTGCAGCATTTACATCAGGTCTTGCTGCATGAAGCCTGGAATGAATTGCAAAAGCAGCAACATTTACAGCTTTATCACCTTGAACAACTTCACCCTCATGATTAACAAGTATGAGGTCAGAAACCGATATTTGTGAGAAATGAACACCCAATGGGTTTACCCAGAAGTGGTCAGGGAACTCAGGATCTCTATAAGTAATGTGACCTGCCACTCCTTCATTAAAGCCAAAATGCGCAAACATTCTGAATCCTGCAGCAAGTTTTTCAAGCTGATCTCTTCTTAATTCGGCAACAGATGAAAAATCTTTCATATCTAGGCCTTTATCTTTCAAAGGCAGCCTGCCGTCATTAACATCAATTTTTAATGGAGTTACTTTTCCCATATGTTCTATCTCCTTTAACTTTATAGGTGTAAAATAGTTTACATAAAAACGAGGTAATTATGAAATTTAGAATAGAAGAGGATAGCCTTGGAAAAGTAAGAGTACCAAGAAATGCGCTATGGGGGGCACAAACTCAAAGAGCAATAGATAATTTCCCAATAAGCGGCATCTCAATGAATTTTCCTTTCACAAATACCTTTATTTCAATGCTTGGTTATGTAAAAGATGCTGCAGCAAGAGCAAATAAAAACCTAAAGCTATTAGAAGCAAAAAAACAGAGAGTCATCTCGAGAGCTGCCAAAGAGATATGGACTAATAAGCATGGTAAAGAGTTCCCAATTGACGTTTTTCAAACTGGCTCTGGCACAAGTACAAATATGAATGCAAATGAAGTTATAGCAAACCTTTGCTATAAAACTTCCAAAGCAAAGATTCATCCCAATGATGACGTGAATATGAGTCAAAGTTCTAATGATGTAATTCCAACTGTTATGAATTTGGCCTATTACTTTGATTCAACAAAAAAATTAATGCCCGCACTAGATTTACTTATTGAAACGTTGGAAAAGAAAGCTGACTCAGTAATGGGAGTAACAAAAACAGGCAGAACGCATCTTATGGATGCAATGCCGGTAGATATGTCGGATGAATTAAATGCTTGGAACACACAACTTAAATGCTCCAGAGAATCTATATCAGTTGTTTTAGAAAAACTTTTATTCCTTCCACAAGGTGGTACTGCGGTTGGATCAGGTATAAATGCGCATAAAAGGTTTTCAAAAGAATTTTCAAAAGAGCTTTCAAAGCTAACTGGCTTTAAAACGAAGCCTAGCAAAGACTTTTATAGAAACTTAAGTGCTCAGGATCTCTCTGTTCAACTATCAGGGGAGCTAAAAAACTTAGCTACGGTTCTTTTGAAGATATCAAATGATTTAAGGTGGATGAATAGCGGACCCTTATCTGGGATTGCTGAGATTGAGCTTCAGGCTCTTCAACCTGGTAGCAGCATAATGCCCGGAAAAGTAAATCCAGTGATACCTGAGGCAGTAGCAATGGCCGCAGCAGATGTTATTGGTAATGACGTTTCTATAACTGTGGCAGCACAATCTGGTAATTTCCAACTCAATGTAATGCTGCCTGTAATAGCTTATTGTAATTTGAAAAGTGTCAATATCTTAGCTGGAAGCATGAATGTTCTAGCTAAAAAAGCTATAAGGACTTTTAAGGTAAATCATAAAAAGATTGAAGAATCGCTTTCAAGGAATCCTATCTTGGTCACTGCTTTGAATCCGGTTATTGGTTATCAAAAAGCTGCAGCTATAGCTAAGAGAGCTTATAAAGAATCTAGACCTGTTATCGATGTTGCTCACGAAGAAACTGGAATTCCTGTTTCACGTCTTAAGAAACTTTTAGATCCTTCGAAATTAACGAAGGGTGGTATCAAGTCATAATGTCATCAGATCTCACAAGCCAAAAATGTGAAGCATGCACTATTGATGCACCAAAAGTCACTGAGGAAGAATCTTTAGAGCTAATAAAAACATTAGATAACTGGGTAATCTTGAATGAAGGCTTTGATTATCTAGAAAAGATTTTTACATTTGATAATTATGAAAAAGCTATTGCATTCTCTAATGATGTTGCAGCGCTTGCTGAAATCGAAGATCATCATCCACTAATTATTTTGGAGTGGGGAAAGGTTACGGTTAAATGGTGGTCTCATAAAATTAATGGCCTTCATAAAAATGACTTTATTTGTGCAGCTAAAACTGATTTGTTAGCAAAATAAACAATTCCAAAAATTTGAAATTATTTTTTTCTTAAAAATGTTTTGTTATACTTCTGCATGGACAAAGTAAAAGATAAAGCACTAACTTTCGATGATGTTCTGCTTGTTCCTGCCTACAGTGACTTTCTTCCAAGCGAAGCATCTCTGAAGACTTCCCTAACAAAAAACATTGAAATTAACCTGCCGCTTGTTTCAGCTGCAATGGATACTGTTACAGAATATAGGATGGCTATAGCGCTTGCTGAAGCTGGAGGCATAGGCATTCTTCATAAAAATTGCTCCATCAAAGAGCAAATGAATGCAGTAAGAAATGTAAAAAAATATGAAAGTGGTGTCGTTCGTGATCCAACAACCATAAGTTCAAATAAGACTATAGGTCAACTAAAACAACTAACTGATGAACTTAATGTATCTGGAATGCCTGTTGTCGATGATGGAGTTGTAAAAGGCATAGTAACCAGTAGAGACTTTAGATATGCAGACAATATGGATGATTTAGTTTCATCAATTATGACTCCTAGAGAAAAGTTAATAACAGTATCTGAAGATACATCTCAAGATGTTGTAAAAAAATTAATGTATGAAAATAGGATTGAGAAGGTGCTTGTTCTGAATGGAGAGGAGCTTACCGGTCTTGTAACGATGAAAGATATTGAGAAATCTGAAAAACATCCAAATGCAACAAAAGATGAAGCAGGTCAGCTAAGAGTAGGAGCTGCAATAGGAACTGGAGCTGAAACAATGGAAAGAGCAAAAGCTTTATATGAAGCAGGCGTTGATTTATTCGTTATTGATAGCGCTCATGGTCATTCAAAGAATGTTGTTAAAACAATTAAAGCGATAAAAAAAGAGTTTTCAGGTAAAGACGTAATTGCAGGAAATGTTGCTACTCCTGAAGGAGCAGAAGCGCTAATTGATGCTGGAGCTGACTCAGTAAAAATTGGCATGGGTCCTGGATCTATTTGTACTACGAGAATTATTGCAGGAATTGGTGTGCCGCAAATTTCGGCTATCCTTTCTATTTATGAAAAAGTTAAGGGTAAAGTGCCGCTAATTGCAGATGGCGGTATGAGATATTCTGGTGATATTGCTAAGGCAATTGCAGCTGGTGCTGACTGTGTAATGCTTGGAAGCATCTTTGCTGGTACCGAGGAAGCGCCAGGAGAATTTGAACTCTATCAAGGAAGAAGCTTTAAGACTTACAGAGGCATGGGATCACTTGGAGCAATGTCAAAACGTGATGACACTAATAGATATTTTCAAGAGGATGTTGATGCTGAGAAACTCGTTCCAGAGGGAGTTGAAGGAAGAGTGCCTTATAAAGGCTGGGCTATAAATGTGATTAATCAACTAGTGGGCGGCCTTAGACAAAGTATGGGCTATGTGGGTTGCAAAAATATTCATGAAATGAAAGAGAATAGTAAATTTGTTGAGATTACAAATGCTGGAATGACAGAAAGTCATGTGCACGATGTTCAAATTACTAAAGAAGCACCAAACTACCAAAGAAGTTAGAAGTAAAAATGTCAGTTCAGCCTAAGCTCGACATAAAAAATAAAAATATCGATACGATCTTAGTATTAGATTTTGGTTCTCAATATACTCAATTGATAGCTAGAAGGATCAGAGAATCAGATATTTATTCAGAAATCCTGCCTTGGGATGTTGATATAAAAAAGATTGAAGATATTAATCCTAAAGGAATTATCCTCTCAGGTGGGCCTGAATCTGTTACCAATTTACATACTCCAAGAGCTCCAAAGATAGTCTTCGATTTAAAAGTTCCAATTCTTGGTATTTGCTATGGAATGCAGACTTTAGCAGAGCAGATGGGAGGTCAGGTCACAACTTCTGAAAAAAAAGAGTTTGGATTCTCTAAATTAACAATCGAGGACGAATCAAAGCTTTTCGAAGGATTGTCAGAAGATTTTCATAATGTTTGGATGAGTCATGGAGATAAAGTTGAAACTCTTCCAACAGAATTCAAATTAACTGCTTCAACTAAATCAGCACCAATTGCAGCAATGGAACATTCCTCTGATTCTATATTTGCTCTTCAGTTCCATCCTGAGGTAACTCATACTGAAGGTGGTAAGTTAATCTTAGATAATTTTATTTTTGATATTTGTTCATGCAAACCTCAATGGAAGCTTGATGATTTAATTACTAGTCGAGTTGAAGAAATAATAAAAGTTACAAATGGAGAAAAAGTTCTTTTAGGTCTTTCGGGGGGAGTGGATTCATCAGTTACAGCTGCACTATTATCTAAGGCAATTGGAGATAATCTGATATGCGTATTTGTTGATAATGGACTGCTAAGAAAAAATGAAGCGGAGGAAGTGATACAAACATTTAAGAATGAAATGGATTTAAATCTAATCAAGGTTGATGCACAGAAAATATTTTTAAGACACTTAAAAGGTGTTGAAGATCCAGAACAAAAAAGAAAGATAATTGGAAGAACATTTATTGATGTATTTGATGCTGAGGCAGCAAAACTTGAAGACATTGATTTCTTGGCACAGGGGACTATTTATCCAGATGTAATAGAGTCATCAGAATCTGAATCAAAAGAAGCAAGAGTAATAAAATCTCATCACAATGTTGGTGGATTGCCAGAGGAGATGAAGTTAAAACTTGTAGAGCCATTGAGAGATCTATTTAAAGATGAAGTTAGAAGATTAGGTTCACAACTTAACTTGTCTGAAATTATTCTAAACAGACATCCATTTCCAGGACCTGGTTTAGGCGTAAGGATTCTTGGCGAAGTTAATGAAAGAAAGATAAAGATTCTTCAAGAAGCTGACTCAATCTTTATTGAAGAGTTAAGAAAAGCAAATCTGTATGATTCAGTAAGCCAAGCTTTTGCAGTATTCCTCCCTGTGAAGTCTGTTGGAGTTGTAGGTGATGAAAGAAGATATTCAGAGGTAATAGCGCTTCGTGCAGTTGAAACAGTGGATTTTATGACTGCTAACTGGGCATTTCTACCTCACGAATTTCTTGATGAAGTTTCTAGAAGGATTGTAAATGAAATACAAGATGTGAGTAGGGTAGTTTATGACATTTCAGGTAAACCACCTGCAACTATTGAGTGGGAGTAGTTTAAGCCCATAATAAGATTGCAGAGGTGTTCTAATTTAATTTGTTTTATAATTTATTGTATTCAATGACTTATGTATTTAAATGAAGTACTCAAAAAACATTCTAACAAATGAGGTATATGAAATCCCTGATAATTTAGATGATTCTTCAAATATTAAGAATTTTCTAAATCAGAATAGAGATAAAAAAGTTATCATTGTTCAAGGTCTTGGTTTTGTAGGTGCGGTTATGTCATTGGTTTGCGCCAATTCAATTAAAGAGGACTATGCTGTTATTGGCATTGATTTAGCTAATGAAGATTCTTATTGGAAAATTAAATCAATAAATGATGGAGTTTTTCCCATCATTGCAGAAGATCCTTTAATCGATGAGTTTTATAAAAATACATTAGAAAAAAAGAACTTCTATGCAACATTTGATCCTTCTGTTTATAAATATGCAGATGTTGTAATAATTGATATCAACCTCGATGTTCAAAAACAATCCTCAAGTAATTTTTCCTTAGGTGATTTTGAAGTTGACTTGACTAATTTTAAAGCTGCTATTCGTTCAGTTGGAAAAAATTGTAGGAATGACTCTTTAATATTAGTTGAAACAACAGTACCTCCAGGAACATGTGAAAAGATTGTGAAACCAATAATTGAAGAAGAATTCGAAAAAAGGGGCATCCAGAATAATTTTATGCTAGGCCATTCGTATGAAAGAGTTATGCCGGGGCCAGATTATATTAATTCAATAAGAGAATATCCTAGAGTATATTCGGGAATAAATAAGGAGAGTGCTGATGCTGTCGAGGAGTTTCTAAAATCAATAATAAATACAAGTATTTGTGATTTAACAAGATTGGAACATACAAATGCAACCGAAATGGCAAAGGTATTGGAAAACTCATATCGAGCCACCAATATAGCATTCGCTGTTGAATGGTCTAGATATGCAGAAGAAGCTGGTGTAGACCTATATTCTATTGTAAATGCTATAAGGGTTAGGAATACGCATTCAAATCTAATGTACCCTGGAATTGGTGTTGGAGGCTATTGCCTTACAAAAGATCCTCTCTTAGCAAGCTGGTCTAGGAAAAATTTATTTGCAGCAAAAAATGATTTAACAATGAGTGTTGAAAGTGTTTCAACCAATGATCAAATGCCAAGATATGCTTTTGAGAGAATGAAGGATGTGTTTGGAGATATTAAACAAAAAAACATACTTCTGCTTGGAATCTCATACAGAGGTGATGTTGGAGATACTAGATTCTCACCTGTTGAGGGCCTTTATAAGATGATGAAGGATTCAGGCGCTTTAATTAATTTACATGATCCATTTATTTCATTTTGGCCTGAACAAGATGTTAATGTTGAGACAAACCTTAATAAAGCATTACAAGAAAAACCAGATATGATTATTATTTCCACTGGACACTCAATTTATAAAAAAGATGAAACGATCGCGAGTTTATTAAAATTAGATAAGACTGATATTTATGACACCTTGGGATTATTTTCTGAAAATCAAATAAGAGATTTAAATAAAAAGCATAGTTTATCTATTTTAGGCAGGGGTGATGTATGACAAAAAAAGTATTAGTATTGGGTGGCTCTGGTTTTATCGGAAGAAGTATTGTAAAGCATCTTTTAAATAGTGATTGTTCTGTAACTTCTGCAGATTGTAAAGATTCCCAAGACTTGCTTGATATTAAAAACTCATCAAAAGGAAAAATGCTTGAGGTAATTAATGCTGATTTCTCAGAATCTTCATCCTTTAAATCTCTTAGTTATTCATATGATGAAATTTATATGCTTGCAGCTTTAGTGGGAGTAAACAGGACTCTTAAAAATCCAAGTGAAGTTATAAGAATAAATACGAGTCTCACTATGAACACATTAGATTACGTAAAAACTAATCCAGTAAAGAAAATCTTATTTTCCTCCTCAAGCGAGAATTATGCAGGAACATCTGATCTATTTAATTATAAGATTCCTACTGATGAAAAGGTTCCATTATGTATTGAAGATATAAAACATCCGCGATGGACATATGCAATGACAAAAATGCATGGGGAAGCAGCTTTTTTGCATTGCGCTAACGCTCTCAACTATGAGGCTACAGTGGTAAGATATCAAAATATTATTGGTCCTAATATGGGATTTGGCCATGCCATACCTCATATAGTTGAGAGGTTTGTAAAAGACCCAGACGGACCAATAAAAATTTATGGACATGACCAGACTAGAGCTTTTTGTTTTGTTGATGATGCAGTATCGGGAACTGTTCTTGCAATGGAATCAAAAATGACTAATGGACAGATCTATCATATTGGAAAAGATGAAGAAATATCAATTAAAGAACTTTATTTATTCATTGGAGAAATTTTAGGTTATAAGGGAGATTATGAAGATGCAATAACATATCCAGGTTCAGTTAACAGAAGATGTCCAGAAATTAATAAAGCAAGAAATGATTTTGGATATAATCCCCAAATTGATTGGCAAGAAGCCGTTGAGAAAACAGTAATTTGGTACAAAGATTATTTTGAGTCTGGAAAAACACCTGATCACGGCGGTTTTGAGGCTCCTGAGAAAGTTATGAAAAAAATATCTGATGCAAAGACTATTTGATATTTTATTATCCTTTGTAGCTCTGGTAATTCTTTCCCCGCTACTTATTATTATTTCATTAATCCTTAAACTTACCGGCGAACATGAGATGTTTTATAGACAGGCAAGAATTGGAAAGAATGGAAAACTATTTTATGTATTAAAATTTGCAACAATGCTTAAGAACAGTCCTAACATAGGAGCTGGTGAAATAACTCTAAAAAATGATTCCAGAGTTCTTCCATTTGGAAAATTCTTAAGGAAATCAAAAATTAATGAGTTCCCTCAATTATGGAATATTCTTATAGGAGAAATGAGTATTGTGGGCCCAAGGCCAATGGTGCCAGATACATTTGCTAAATATGATCATACTGCCAAGTCTTTTCTGAATACAGTAAGGCCGGGCTTAACAGGTATTGGATCAATAATTTTTCGTGATGAGGAAAGGCTATTAGAAAACACTAGTGACGCAAGAGATTTTTATGATAATCATATTATTCCATACAAGAGCAAGTTAGAGATTTGGTATATAAAAAATCAATCTTTTACCTTATATCTCAAGTGCATAATAATTACTGCATGGGTAGTAATCTTTCCTAAATCATCATTACATTTAAATTTTTTAGATGATTTACCAGAAACACCTGAAAATCTAAGATAGTGTTAAAGAATTATCAGTGCATAACTGAGGGATAATATATAAAGTTGAAAGAAAATAATTCTCCTAATACAGCTCCTCGAACACTAGTTGATAGATTAAAATTTATTGGCCCGAGTGCTATTGTTACAGGAAGCGTTGTTGGAAGTGGTTCAATTGTTATGACACCACTTTTAGGGGCAGCAGCTGGATTTACCCTTTTATGGTGGCTACTCTTGAGCATATGGACTAAGCCAATTATTCAAGCTGAAATAAGCAGATACATCGTAGTTACAAAAAAAACTTTTCTTGAAGCATTTGCAGAAATTCCAGGCCCAAAAACAAAGATAAATGGAAAAACAACCTCTTGGCTCGTTTGGTTTATGTTTTTGGGAGTTTTGCCAGCAATTATTGGCATGGGCGGACTGGTTGGCGCAGTTGCAGAAGCTGGAACAAATATGTTTCCTTCCATCAATATTGAGATATGGGTGGTCTTATCTTGTCTTATTACCTGGTTGATATTGGTAAGAGGTTCTTACTCAATTCTTGAGAATATTCTACTTGGAATGGTTTTGATATTTTCTTTAATAACTCTTGTTATTGCCATTTCTATGCAATCAACTACTTATGAGCTTAGTGCCTCTCAAGTTTTTTCAGGTTTAAATTTCACTCTTCCATTTGAATATCTCCCGCTAGCTCTTGCAGTTTTTGGTTTTACGGGAATAAGTTATGGAGAAATAATGGCTTATACCTACTGGTGCCTTGAGAAAGGTTATGCTCAAGGCGATGCTAAAGATATTCAAGAGACAAAAAATTGGATTCGTACCATGCAAACGGATGTTTGGGTAACTATCTTTTTCATTACTATTGGAACACTTCCATTTTTCTTCCTTGGTGCTGGAGTTCTAAATACTTTGCCCCAACTTAAGGAATCTTTGGCCACACAATCATTTTGGGATGTTGATATCATTAGCGCGCTTCAAAATATGTTTTCTCTTGTATTGGGGGACTGGGCAAAGTGGCTTTTTATAGTTCTTGCATTTTTCATCCTTTACTCAACACTTTTATCGGGTACAGCTGCATTTACGAGAACAATTTCTGATTATTTAATTTCTATGGGATTTGTTTATGAAAAAGAGAACACTAGAAAGACATTAATAAAACTCATTGCGTTTTTAGTGCCATTTTTTTCAGGAGTTTTCTACTTTTTATTACCAAACCCAATAACTCTTTTGTTAATTGCAGGTATTTGGGCTGCAATGGGATTACCCATTGTGAATATAGGGGCAATTTACCTATCAAATAAACTTCAAAAAGAATTACAGCCAAGTCTACTCATAAAATTAATTCTTTGGCTTAGCTTGTTATTTCAGCTTTCAATTGCTGTTTTAATCGTAATTGATATAAGCGCTAATTTTTAAGATGTTTGATAAAATATGTTAAAAGAGGAAAAAAATGAGTGATAAATTAGATTTAAAAAGACATATTCGAGACGTAGAAGATTTCCCAATTCCAGGGATAAAGTTTAGGGACATAACAAGCTTAATTGAAACACCTGAACCATTTAGAAAAACCTGCAAAGAGTTAACAAAGATGACAGAAAGCTTCGGTGCAGACTTAATTGTGAGTATTGAAAGCAGAGGATTTATCTTTGCTGGTTCAGTTTCAACCGACCTTTTACTTCCATTTGTTTTAGCAAGAAAACCAGGCAAGCTACCAAATGAGACATATGTAAAGAGTTTTGATCTTGAATATGGAAGTACTTCAATAGAAATTCAGAAAAATACAAATATCGAAAGAGGACAGCGTATCGCAATTATTGATGATTTAGTTGCAACTGGTGGAACCGCAATAGCATGTGCAGAACTTCTTACTGAAAATTTCAATGTTGAAAAGTCGGATATATTAATTTTATGTATTATTGATCTTCCAGAGCTTGGCGGCAGTAATTTAATTAAAGAACAAGGATATAATATTGAGACTTTAGTCTCCTACTAAATTATCTTTTTAAAACCTTCAAAAGCTCGTTAACTTTTTTCTCATAGTCTTTTGATCCTTCAAGAGAGCTTTTTACGCATGCGCTTAAATGGGTCTCAAGGATTTTTCTTTCAACAGATGAAATTGAATTTTTTACTGCTTTCACTTGATTCAATATATCAATGCAATACTTTTCATTTTTTACCATTTTAATGATGCCGCTGATTTGCCCCTCTATTCTTTTGAGACTTGCGATATGTCTCTTATGATCAGGATGACTCATTAAATAAACCTAGGAATAATATAAGTGAAGATAGTTGCGAATAAAAATAAGGCAGCTGAAAAATAATAGATATAGCGTGATCTCTTTCTAGATTCCGTACACAATCTTCCTAGCTCAGGATCAGCCGGACAGGGCATATGATAGGTTTTATAATTTACATATCCTGCCAATGCCAACATTATTAGTGCAAATGAGGTTATCCATGTTTTGTATTGCGATAAAACTATTAAGAATGGAAAGATAGTTATAATGCTAGCAAATGTTGCGCCAGCCCCAAGCAGAACAAACATTGATGGAAGAGCACAGCATATTAATGTAGACGATGATGCAAAAAGCGATAAAAAATTTGCTGACTTGTCATCCATTTAATATTTTAGATTTTCAAAACCTTCATTGCAGTAGCATTTTGACCATTCATGACTATTTTTGCTTTTATTTCCTCAAAATCAATTTTTCTGTCCATTTCATAAGCAATTAAAACTTTTCCTTGGCTTAAATCAACATCAATCTTTTTTACGGTTTTATCTTTGACAAATGTCTTTTCAATCCCTCTTGCACAAAAGTCACAGACCATACCCTTAACACTCACAACAGCTACCTGAGAATCAGATAATCCACTGAGAAATTTCTTGTATCTTTCTGGATCCACCTCAAGATTTTCACCATCAACAAGCTTTTGATGTAAATGACCGTCATGATTATGCATTCCATCATCAGCCGATGCGGCTAAAAAGAATGCTGGCGCTAAACAAAATAATAATAATTCACGCTTCATAGTATCTCCTAAAATCTATACATAATATGAGTATCCCATTCAGTTTTGTCATTATAACCAAACTCAATGAGAAAGTTCCCTTTAAAAAATTTTAAAACTGGATAAGTTGAATTGCCTCCTAGAAGAGAATTTTTTTTGCTTTTAAGCATTACCCATGTGTGCAAATCACCATACTCTCCAAGATATGGTGCAAATCCAACTTGAATATATTGATCAGAGTAGTCCTTGATATTGTTTTGAACACTCTTATATCCAAATCCTGCAAACCATCTTCTTGTTTCCCAATCTCCATGCATACCAATAAAATTTTCTGAAAATTGATCGGGATTGATGCCTGACTGAAAATAAAGATTCCTTTGGGAAATATCTGTATTTTTTCTATTTAATAGATAAGTAAACCTTAAATAAGAAAAATCTTTTTCAAAATATTTATTATTGATAGCCTCGATGCCAATTGAATATTTGTAAGTTGGCGAATAATGATAATAGAGCGAGTCTTTAATATTGTCTGAAAATGCCATTAAAGTAGAGCCACCTGAATATGATATTGGCCTAGCCTCTAGACTAAACGAGATAAATAGCACCAAAAAGATCTTAAATATACCCATAGGGGGTATATTATAATATAAACTTTTGTTATAAAAACAATTTAAATTTAAGTGATGAGAAACATAGTAAGAAATACTCACAAATACTTGAGTTTTTTTATTTCAGTTCAATTATTCTTATGGACTGCTTCCGGTATATATTTTGCGTTCAATAAGATTGAGCTTGTGAGAGGAGAGCAATACAGATTAACAGAAAGCTTTCTAATTAATTTTGATGAAGTTAAGTTCTCAAGATCTGATGTCCAGAAGATTAAAGCAATAAAAAGATTGGATGAAATTATTTTTGTTTTGAGTGCAAGTAAGGGCATTGAGTATCTCGATGCTTTTGGTACTCCTGTTAACAAGCTAAATAAAAATGAAGTTTTTGAAATTGTCAGATCATCTTCAACACTTGAGCCAATAGATTTAGAGGAAATTACAGAATCTTCAAAAGGCTCAGAGTTTAGAGGCAGAGATCTTCCTTTATACAAAGTAACCTCTCTAAATGATAAAGATAAGAAGATTAATCTATATTTAAATGTTTTCTCTGGCGAAATAACTGCAGTTAGATCACTTCAGTGGAGAATCTGGGACTTAATGTGGGGATTTCATATTATGGATTGGCAAACAAGAGATAAGATAAATAATATTTTCCTTAAAATCTTTTCTATCCTTGCCCTAATAAGCTCTATCTCAGGAATTTTGCTATTTTTTAAAATTGAATATAAATCTAGATGAGTATTATGAACTCCAAATTTCTTTCTGAGCTTATTGGTACTGCTTTTCTTGTAATGACTGTTGTTGGATCGGGAATCATGGCAAGTAACTTGTCTAATGAGACATCAATCATACTTCTGGCAAATACAATAGCAACTGGAGCGGGGCTAACTGCACTAATTTGGACGTTTATTAAGATATCTGGAGCTCATTTTAATCCATGCGTTAGCTTAGTCATGTTTCTTAGAAAAGATATCTCATTATTTGAACTATGTAACTTTATCCCTGCTCAATTTATCGGAGGGTTTATCGGAGTGATGTTGGCTAACCTAATGTTTGATTTAAATGCATTTCAACTTTCACAAAATAGTAGGACTGGCATTAATATCTTTCTATCAGAATCAATAGCTACCTTTGGTCTGTTAATGATAATTCTTGGAACTTTGAGATTAAATAGCGATTTAGTTGCTCCTTCGGTTGGATTATATATCTCTGCAGGATATTGGTTTACATCATCAACTTCTTTTGCAAATCCTGCTGTTACGTTTGCTAGGATTTTTACTGATACATTTACTGGCATTTTTTATCTTGATGCAGCCTGCTTTATAGTTTTTCAAATTATAGGCGCAATATTTGCTTTTAAAGTATTCAAATCACTGGAGAATTGATTAAGTATACTTTTTTACTTGTGGTATAAAATACGGAACTATGATTTCTAAAAGCCATCAAACTTTGCCAGCTTGGACATATACAAGCGATGCGTTTCTAGAGCTTGAAAAAAAACACTTATTTCTAAATAACTGGCAGTTGATATGTCACTCTTCAAATATTCCTAATGCAGGAGATTATTTTACTTTCAATTTCTTTAATGAAAGATTAGTTGCTATAAGAAATGACAGCGATGAGATAAATGTTTTTCATAATGTTTGCTCTCACAGGGCAACAAAGCTTTTAGAGGATGATGGGAATTGTGGTAGAAGAATTAGATGTCCTTATCATGCATGGAGTTATGACCTATCTGGAAACCTTAAATCTGTTCCTCATGAAGAGCAATTTAAGAACTTTGATAAAGAAGATCACAACTTAAAGCCGGTGCAAATGGAAATCTTTTTAGGATTTATTTTTGCGAAGATAAATCCAAGTTCAGCACCAAGCGTAGCCGATCAGTTCAACCCTTATTTAGAAGAATTATCTCTATATAAATTAGAGGATATAAAACCCTTAGGAAGGGTAACAATGAGGCCAAGAGATGTTAATTGGAAGCAGGTTGCTGATAATTATGTTGATGCCTTGCATATACCCATTGCTCATCCTGGTCTATCCGGTTTAGTAGGCAATAGTTATGGAATTGAATTATCTGAGGACGGAGGATTTATTCATAAAATGTGGGGCGATCTTAATAAAACAAGAAAGAAAAATTTATCCAATGACCTTTATAAAAAATTATTACCAGAATCTAAACATTTACCTAAAAATAAGCAAATGCATTGGTCTTATTATAGATTGTGGCCCAATCTTGCATTTGACATTTATCCAGATCAGATGGATTTTATGCAATTTATACCAATCAACTCTCGTAAGACTTTAATAAGAGAAATACCATATGCGTTGCCAGATGAAAGAAGGGAGATGAAAGCAGCAAGATATTTAAATTGGAGAATTAATCGCGAAGTGAATGCAGAAGATACGGAACTTATTAATTTTGTCCAGGAGGGAATGGAAACATCTGCATATAGTTCTGGTCCATTTGCTGAATCAGAAATATGTCTTATAGATAGCGCAGAAAAGATTCGTAATTCAATTCCTGTATCGCGTTTAGAGGTTGAACCAGAAACTGATGAAATAGTGAAAATAAATGAAGAACTCCTAGAAAATAAAGATAAAAAAGTTAAGAATATATTTGATAAAAATAAAACTTAATGAATACTCAATTCCAAAATAAGATTTACGATACTATTGTTATAGGTGCTGGTATTTCTGGTATAAGTGCAGCCTGCCATCTTAAAAAGTATAGCCCCAAAGCCAATTTTTTAATTCTTGAGGGTAGGGATAACTTTGGAGGAACTTGGGACTTCTTCAAATATCCTGGCATACGATCGGATTCAGATATGCATACTCTTGGATTCTCATTTAAGCCTTGGAATAGTAGAAAGTTTATTGCAGATGGCCCTGCAATAATGGGCTACTTAGATGAAACTATTGAAGAGAATAATCTGAAAGATTTAATTAAGTTTAATATGCATATTGAGTCAGCTTCATGGAATTCTGAAGATTCGGTATGGGAGCTGAGAATCAACAATAAAAAACTAAATAAACTAGAAACAATTAAAACTAAGTTTATTCAGATGTGTGCTGGATACTACAGTTATAAAAGTGGGCATAAACCAATTTTCAAAGGATCTGAAGATTTTGTAGGACAAATAATCCATCCTCAAGAGTGGAATAGCTCTATTGATTATGAAAATAAAAAAGTAGCAGTTATTGGAAGCGGAGCTACAGCAGTTACCTTGATACCAGAGATTGCAAAAAAGGCTAGTCATGTGACCATGATTCAAAGATCACCAACATATATTGCTTCCGCTCCGAGTAAATACAAGATTCTTCATTTACTTAATTATATTTCTCCAAAGCTTGGCTATAAGATAATTAGATCTATAAATATTCTTAGACAAAGAAGAATTTATAGAAGGGCAATGAGAAGCCCAGAGCTAGTAAAAAATTACCTACTAGATCTCGTAAGAGATGAACTTCCTGGTTTTGATATTGAAAAACACTTCACTCCTTCTTATAACCCTTGGGAGCAAAGATTATGCCTGGCACCAGATAGTGACTTTTTTGAGAGCATTAATCAAAAAAGAGTATCTGTAGAGACAGAAACAATAGATTCATTTTCAGAAAAGGGAGTCCAGCTTGATTCAGGAAAACTGATAGAAGCAGATATTATTGTTACCGCTACAGGTATAAAGCTTCAAAATTTTGGTGGAATCAGAATTTTTGTTGATGAAAATGAGATTGATATTTCAAAAAGCTTTATCTACAAAAGTATGATGTATACCCACATACCAAATTTTATTAATACCTTTGGTTATATAAATGCCTCATGGACACTCAAAGCAGATCTTACAAGCAAGTATGCCTGCAGACTAATCAATTTTATGAATGATAATAATTATGCTAAATGTCTACCGATAGCTCCTGATGACTTAGAGGAAACAAAAGGATTCCTAGATGATTTCTCATCAGGTTACGTAAGAAGAGCAGCCTCCATTACTGTTAAGCAAGGGAACAAAAAACCATGGATTAATAATCAAAACTATTTGAAAGATATTTTTGAAATAAATTATGGGAAAATAGAGGACAACAGTTTAAGATTCTCATAAATCTGCAAAATTAAATCAAACCTATATGCAAGAATTTGAATTATTATCTTTATCTCATTTTTTGGGATTTTGTATTTGCCTAGCGGCAATAGTTTTTATCCCAAAACTAATTCAAGCAAAGCCTGGATTAGAAAATTTTTCAAAATATCTCTTAATTTTTCTATTAGTCGAGAATCAAATTAGATCTACGTACGTTGAAACTTTAATTAAAGGCGGCAACCTATTAGAAAATCTGCCTTTGCATCTGTGCGACTTTTCAGCAATTGTAATCGCGGCCTTTCTTTTAACAGGATTTAGACCTTTATTCATTTTTGCATATTTTTGGGGAATTGCTGGCGCTGGTATGTCTATATTAACTCCCGACTCTGAGTTTGCTTTCCCTCACTATGAATATTTTGCAACTATGTATGGCCACTCATTAATTTTGCTTGCAGTAGTTTTTTCAATTGTTAACTTAGATCAACGACCGTATTTAAAAGATATACCAAAGCTAATATTCTATTCGTCAATCCTGTTGGCGATTATGTATGGCATTAATTATATTTTGGGAGCAAATTATTGGTATCTTAATGAAAGACCATACGGCGATAATATTCTTTCATTAATGCCCGAACCACCGGTTCATATGTTTATACTATATCCAGTAGCTATATTTTTTATATATTTAGTTTACTCGCCATATATTTATTTAGATAGAAGAAAGATAGGAGGATAAATAAATGAGAAGAATTATTACAGGACATAATGCAGAAGGAAAATCAGTTGTAATGCATGAAGGGCCGCCAGCTAGATCCATTGGTGAAGATGTTGGAGGCCTATATGAGATTTGGAATACTGAATCAACTCCCTTTACAACAAAGGGTTTTGAGGATAAAGCTGATATCGATATAGAGCTTGAACCTTCAAAGGGAGGAACGAAATTTAGATACTTTCAAATCAACCCCACTCCAGAAGGTGTTCCAGTTGAAATTTTAAATGAAATGGCTGCAGATGCATTCGATAAGATCAAAGCATCTCATTGCAGAGTTGATGTATCAAAGCATCCAGCAATGCATAAGACAGACAGTATTGATTATATTATTCTATTAAAAGGTGATGTTACCCTCATACTCGATGAGGATGAAATAGATCTTAAACCTTTTGATACTGTTGTTCAAAGAGGAACAAATCACGCATGGCGGAATAATGGAAATGAACCTGCTCTATTTATAGCTGTTTTAATAGATTCAGAAATAGACGCATAGATGCAAAAAAACTTCATTTTTAGTGATACTGAAACCACAGGCTTAAGGGAAAAAGATTTTATACAAATAATTCAATCTGCCTCAATCTTAACAGATGAGAGTTTTGAAAGGATTGATGCACAGAATATTGAATCTAGGCCACTACCGTGGGTCGTTCCTCAACCAGGCGCTTATTTAGTTCACAAAAAGGTTTCAAGTCTAGATTCAAATATATCTCATTATCAAATGATGAAAGATATATATGATACTTGGGAGAAATGGAGTGATGATAAACAGTCAATTTTTATAACCTATAACGGTCATCAGTTTGACGAAGAGCTGTATAGAAGACAGTTCTATTGGAATCTATTGCCACCATATATTACAAATACAAATGGTAATGGTAGAAGCGATTTATATTTCTTAATTTTGTTAGTTTCCTATCTCTATCCTGACTTTATTAAGTTCAATATGAATAATTATGATTTACCAATACTAAAACTTGATCAGATTCTTCCAAAAATTGGTATTGATGTATCAGATGCTCACGATGCTCTTACAGATTGTGAATTCATGGTGCATCTTATTAAGTACATTTATTCAGAGCACTCTGATTTAGTTGAAGATTTTTTTCTTCAAGCAACAAAAACAAGTTTCATAGAAATGCTTTCAACCAGAAACTATTTTGGTTATGTGCAAAGGGGCCCGAGATACAGGTTTATATATCCACTAACATTTATTTGTCAGAATCCAGAGTCTCCAAATAAAGCAATTTTCTTAGACCTGTCTTATCCAATCGAGGATATCCTTGAGCTTGAATACCATGAACTCATTTCTTATATTGAAAAACCGAATGCTGAGTCACCTTTTAAAGTATTAGCAATAAATAAGTCTCAAGCAGTGGCCGATGGTGAAAAATTTGATTTCAAATTTGACTTAACTCAGGATGAGCTTGTATTAAGGGCTAAAAAGATAAAAGAGAATTTTGAATTCAAAGAGAGAATAGTTGCTGCTTGTTCAGATATAGATAAGCCATTTTATCCTGCAAAGGACTTTATTGAACAACAGGTTTATGAAGGATTTCCATCACCTGACGATTCAAGACTGTTTCGAGAATTTCATAAATCTGAAGATTTTGAAACGAAACATAATATTGCTATCAGAATAAAAGATGATAGATATAGAGAATTTGCTAAAAGAATCTTATACCTTCATTTCCCTGACAGGATTGATAGCAAGATTGAAAAAAATGTTTCAGAATTAATACATAAAAGGTTTAACGAAGAGGGTCCATGGCCAGATGCCGCAAAAGCTTATGAGGAACTTATTTCTAAGATGGAAACTGCTGAGGGTTCCCAAAAAAAGATACTAGAAAAGCTTCAAAACTTTTTTGCTAGCTCAAATAATTAAATGAGAGAACTATTTATGAAAGAAGCTCTAATAAGGGCTAAGATAGCTTTCGAAAAAGATGAAGTTCCAATAGGCGCAGTTGTGGTGAAAAATAATGAAATTATTGGATATGGGCAAAATAGAACAATAGAAAAAAATTCGGTCTTTGCCCATGCTGAAATTGAAGCTATTAACATGGCATCAAAGAAAGAACAGAATTATAGATTAATTGGGTGTGATATTTATTCAACTATCGAGCCATGCCACTTATGCGCTAAGGCAATTGTTGCTTCAAGAATAGATAATCTTTATATCGGAGCTAAGGAACCAAAAGAAGGATCAATAGTTTCGCAAGACAACTTTCTTGATAAGCCATTTCATAACCATAAGACTCATTATGAAATTGGAATTTTAGAGAGTGAATGCAAAGAGATCATTCAAAGATTTTTCAAAGCAAAGCGTTAATTAAGCCAACTCTAGCCAAATAGGGCAGTGATCAGATGGTTTTTCCATGGCGCGCGCATCATAATCCATGCCAGTGGTCTTAATAGAGCTTTTTAGAGACTCTGATACGAGTATTTGATCAATCCTTAAACCTCTTTTTGGATCTTGATCAAACATCCTTGATCTATAGTCAAACCAAGTATATTTATCATTTATTCTAGGATTTTGAGATCTCCAGCTATCAGTAAATCCCATGTTTAGGATCTTAAACCACATTTCTCTCTCTTCAGGAAGAAAAGCACATTTCCCCTCTCTCAACCATCTTTTTGCATTTACATCACCAATGCCTATATCCTCATCTTCAGGAGCTACATTGAAGTCACCCATTAGAATAATATTTTCTTTATCAAGATTTTGTATGTACTTCTCTAAATCTTTGTAATACTTAACTTTTTTAGGAAACTTTGTGGGATGCTCTCTATTTTCTCCTTGCGGGAAATAACCATTCAAGATATCAAATTCTTTTTTTCCTATTTTATAAGTACAGTGTATGAACCTTTTTTGCTCATCCTCATCATCATCTGGAAAACCTTTTTGAACAAAGATTGGTTTTTCTTTGCTAAGTAGCGCAACACCATAATGACCTTTACCACCCCAATGCTCTGCGTGATAACCAATTTCATTAATTTCCTCCATAGGAAATTCAGGATCATCAACTTTTGTTTCTTGAAGGCCTATAACATCTGGATCAAGGTTATCTCTAAGGTGAATGAGTTGATGAGGCCGAGCACGAACGCTATTAATATTAAATGATATACATTTCATTATGTGTTTCTCCAACTTAGAAAATTAGATTCTGAATCAATATAGTCGCCAATAATTTCAATACCTTGAAGTAAAGAATAGTCTCTAATTGTATCAATATCCTCAGCATCAAAATTATCATTAAACTCATCCATGCTTTCGTAATCTTTAAAAATTTCCATGCCGAGAGATGACCTTCTTTTATTTTCTACCTCAAGAAGCCATTGCTTTCTCTCTTCTTGCTCAGATCTTCTTTCGTCTATATTAAGAGATAGCTCCATTTTATTTTTATTTTGATCATAGCGTGACCTAACATCTTTTAAATAAATTAGATTTGGATCAGTAGATAAACGTTCTTCAAAAGCAACAATAGTTTTTTCAATTGCAATTGAGTCCTCGGTAAAGGTTCTATATCTTGTTGGTTTTATTTTATCCCATGGCAAATGAGTGGGAAGAGAACTTTCACCAACTGTTTCTATGTCCCAGGTTGAAGGAAGAACAATATCAGGATCTATGCCTCTGCTTTGAGTACTATCTCCACTGACTCTATAAAACTTTGACTCAGTAATTTTTAACTGCCCCTCAGACAAATTATCTAATCTTTGGACTGTTCCTTTTCCAAATGTTCTCTGTCCAATTACTAGCCCTCTTTGATAATCTTGAATTGCACCTGCAAATATTTCAGAAGCTGATGCAGAATACCTATTAACTAATACCGCCATAGGTTTTGACCAAGCTTGCCTCACTCTTGCATCACCCCAGGGGATAATATTGCCATTAGATTCTTTGATTTGAAGCGTAGCCCCAGCTGATGTAAATAACCCTGTAAGTTTATTTGCTTCCGTAAGAGCTCCACCAGAATTATTTCTAAGATCAACCAAAACTGCATCAACTGATTGTTTCTTAAATTCATCCAAAATATTTTTAACATCCTTGCTACTACTTTTATAATTTGGATCCCTGGCTTGCCAAGCTTCAAAATCTAAATAAAAAGAGGGCAGATCAATAATTCCAATTTTATATTCACTACCATTCTTATTAAGAGAATAAATTTTTGATTTTGCTGCTCTCTCCTCTAATTCGACTATCTCTCTCTCAATTTCAACTATTTTACGAACACTGTTATCTTCAGCATCTCCTGGTATGATCTCCAATGTTACGAAAGTCTGAGGCTCCCCTCTAACTTTTTGTACAACTTCATCAATTCTCCATCCAGTTACATCTTCAAAAATATCCTCATTTTGTTGTTTGATCTTTACGATTTTGTCATTAGGCTCCAGTTCACCATTTTTTTCTGCAGGACCACCTGGAACAAGGCTTACAATTATTGCGTAGTCCTCTGTTGCAGAGTTTGAAAGCAATGCGCCTATGCCGCCAAGCTTTAAACTCATATCAATTTCAAAATCTTCTGCATTATAAGGAGATAAATATGTTGAATGAGGATCAAACTGTCTAGTCATTATATTTATAGCTAACAAAAAGATGTCTTCATCTTTTCTTTGCAAGACCCTTTTAATTCTTCTTTCATACCTATTCGTAAGATTAGAAATAATCTCATCTTCATCATCTTTTGCTAAAACAGAAACGATAAAATCATTTTTTGTTATTTTTCTCCATCTCTCTTTTAACTCAAGCATGGTAGAAGCATATTCATTATCATCATAAAAAATATCAATACCCTCATCTATAGATAAATTAAAGCTATCTTTTTTAGCTAACTTGATTTGATATTCAGAAATTTCAATGACCCTATTAAAATAGGTATTGAGGATTTCATAAGCTAAATTAATATCAAAATTCTCTCTATTTTTTTTGTAATTAGAAGATTTTCTTTTGAAAGATTTTATTTCATAGCTTAAAAATAGATTCTTATTTCCATCTAATTCTTCTAGAAGGGCGTCAATATACAAATCATTAAAACTTTCTTTATCAATTTCTCTTGTGTAGTGATGTGAGGATATGTTCTTGAAAATCTCAGAGCTTAGATCTTGATATTTTTCGGAAATTGAAAAATCAACTTTTTCAGAAGATGCGAATAAAGATATCCCAAAAAAGGCTAATAAAAATAAATTTTTAGTTATTTTTTTCAATTTTAAATAAGTTTCTGGATTTTAGCTGCTTCTTCTCTAATAATCTCTGGAGCACCAAGAAGTTGCCTATTAACACCAATTCTCTTGAACCAATAATGAAGCCCGAGTAAATCCGTAAACCCCATTCCACCATGGACTTCCGTAGCCTTTTTTGCGATTGCCTTTCCAACTTCAGAAGTATGAGCTTTAGAATGACATGACATAAATCTTGAATCCTCTTCATCTTCATCTATGCAATGAGCCGCGTGCCAAACCATCGCATAGCAAGGCTCAAGGTCCGCAGTCATTTCAGCACACATATGCTTAACCGCTTGAAATGAACCTATAACTCTACCAAATTGTTTTCTTTCTTTTGAGTACTCAACAGCTTTATTTATCATTTCTTGAGCTGCACCTACAGTATCTGCTGCTAAAGCTACTCTTCCAGCATCTATAGACTTTTGAATAGGATTGAGAGTGTCTTTAGATTTTTCTAGTAATTCAACCTCAACTTCTTTAAATATAACCTCAGAAAAAGATCTAGTTTTATCTACAGTAGTGAGATGGTTTTTAGTTAAACCCTCAGAGTTCATAGATGCAATATAAATCTTTCCATCTTTGTCAGCGACCATAATATGAGAAGCATCACTAGAATCTAATACAAAAATTGATCTTCCATTTAGTTTGCCATCTTTAAAAATAATCTCACAATCTTCTCTGGCACCAATGAATTCAGAAAAACCCACAGCAAAACTAATTTTTCCAGAGGCTATATCAGGAAGATAAAGTTTCTTTTGGTCCTCAGAGCCACCATTCAAAATAGCAATTGGAGCCATAACATATGATCCTATAAATGCAGTAGGTGCAATTCCTGACCCTAATGCCTGACTTACAGCTGTTGCAAAAAGAATATTAAGACCTAACCCACCGTATTCTTCAGGTACTAACAAGCTATTGATACCAAGAGAAACAAGACCTTCTTGAATATCTTTCTGATGCTCAGGATGATCCGTTGTAATCTTCCTTATAACATCTACTGATGCGTTGTCATCTAAGAATTTCTTTATGTTTTCTTGAAAAAATTCTTGATCTTCTGAGAGTCCAAAATACATTTTAATTATCCTTAACCTTCGGTTCACGGGGCATTCCAAGACCTCTTTCAGAGATAATATTTTTTTGAATTTGACTTGTTCCGCCGCCAATTATTAGACCTAAGAAATACATGTATATGAATTGCCAACTCCCGCCATCCCTTAAAAGGGGACTTTGTTCATATAATGTTCCTATTTCTCCCATGATATCGATAGCAAATCCCTCTAGTTCATGCCTTAATTCTGTCCCAACTAATTTTTGGATCATTTTTCCCAGTTTCACATCTTGCCCAGGATTAATTTTTGAAGATAGAGTTCTAAGACTGTGAGATTGAAAAGCAACTACTTTTCCTTGAAGCGCCATTAGTTTATCTCTGTAGACTGGAATATCAATAAGTTTCTTCCCATCAATTGACTCTTCTTTCATTAGATCAATAAGCATATTGATTCTATTCATTGTGGCATTTGGGTCAGCAAGAGAACCTCTCTCATGGCTTAAGGTTGCATTTGCAACAGCCCAACCTTCACCTCTATTTCCAACAATATTCGTTGCTGGAACTTTTACATCTGTAAAAAAAACCTCATTGAATCCAGCTTTTAAAGTCATATCAACTAAAGGTCTTATTTCTATTCCTGGTGTATCCATTGGAATAAGCAAATAACTAATACCGCCATGTTTAGGAGCATCAGGCTCGGTTCTCACAAGACAAAACATCATTTGTGCATATTGGGCAGTACTAGTCCAGATTTTCTGACCATTTATGACCCACTCATCATCAATGAGCTCTCCTTTTGTCTGAAGACTTGCAAGATCACTTCCTGCATTGGGCTCAGAGTAGCCTTGGCACCAAATCATCTCCCCATGAAGGGTTGGCATGATATATTTTTGTTTTTGCTCTTCTGTTCCTAGCTCCAAGAGAGTAGGGACAAGCATATCAATTCCTTGTCCACCCATTCCTGAGGGAACTTTAGCTTTAGAGAACTCTGTTGCTATTATTCTTGATTTTATAATGTCCGGATCGCCACCATATCCTCCATATTCTTTTGGTACTGACCTTGCAAAATATCCTCTTTCAATCAGTAACTTTTGCCAGTTAGCTCTTGTAAGCTCTGGACCATGTTTCCCTTTTCCATCTGATGCAAGAGGTGATTGGGAGCTATCGACAAATCTTAGATCCTTATATTCATTGCAAAAAGATTGAACCTCTTTTTTAAAATCTTCATATTGTGGACCATAATTTAAATCCATTAGAAGTCCTTTGTTTCAATATTTAGTTGGCCTTCAAGACCTGCTGATCTGTGTTTTTCAATCTCTTGGTAATAGGGATCCATAATCATTTCGAGCATTGCTTTTCTACTCGGATATCTTGCTATTGCAACAGAGTCCCATAGATCCTCAACTTCTCCCAGCATTAGTCTGCTAACCACACCAGAGAAAATAAGTTCAGCACCAACCTTCTTAAGACATTCTTGAACTTTTTCTCCATAAATAGCATATGCCTCAGCACCAGATAGATTAGAATCTCTACCATCTTCATACTCTGCCTTTTCTTTAAATTTAAGGAGATTTACCATAGCAATTGGAGTCTCTACGTCTCCTTCCGCAAAACCATTAAGTTGTTCATCATTGGGAGATAATTTATTAAATACTTTCATTTTTTTATTTCCAGTCCGGATCTCTTTTTTCTAAAAATGCTGTAATACCCTCTTTTGCATCATCACTTTTTAGACATTTTTCTAGCTGCTCTTTAAGGAAAGGAACAGCTTCATCAAAATCCATTTTATCTTGATGGTTATATGCTTCAAGTCCCAATTTCATTGTTCCTGGAGCTAGTTTTGAAAGCTCGGCTGCAATCTTATTAACTTCTTCACTTAGCTTCTCTTTATGAACAACCTTATTAACAAGACCAAATCTTTCTGCATCATGAGAACTAATTTTATTTCCTCTCATAATGAAATCTAGACCTTGTCTTTTAGGCATAACTCTAAATAGACCAGCCATAACCATGAAAGGCCAAATTCCTCTTTTAATCTCAGGCGCAGAAAAAGTAGCTTCTTCAACAGCAATTGCATGAGTTGAATTTGTAACCATAAGAAGAGCGCCAGCAAGAACAGGGCCCTGTATTTCACAAATCACTGGCTTATTCAAACTTCTTATTCTAAGGCTTATTTCTTCAGTTCCGCCCCCGAGTGATGGCACATTCGAGGTGCTCTCAGATGATTTACCCGACATAGTACCAAGATCACCACCAGCACAAAACACATCACCATTTGCTTTTATTACTACAACTCTAATGTCTCTTTCCTGGGCAGCAAATGCCAACGAATAAATAATTTCATTAGCCATTACTGGATTAATGGCGTTCTTTTTTTCAGGCCTATTCAGAGTAATACTCATAATATTATTTACAACCGACAATTCAATTGCCTCAAAGATTAGTCCTTCTAAAGATAAATTCTTATTATCCATTTTTAATTTCTTTTTTTAGTATCTTAGGAACTTCAATATGTTTAGCTCTTAAGTATTCACCAAGTGATTTTGCTTGTCCATCTTTTCTATTATTAGAAGAAATTCCATCTTCCAGAATGCCATGAATATAAAAATTTAATGACTTTATATTTGGAAGATCATATCTTTCAATTTTGAATTCAGATAAGTCTGGGAGGAGTTCTTTTAGCTTTTCAACGGATAAATAAGAACTAAGAAAAGAAAAAGCCATATCAGTCTTTGCCCATACTCCTAAATTGGCACATCCGCCTTTGTCTCCAGACCTAGTCCCAAAAATCCTTCCAAAAGCTATTCTTTCTAATTCATCCTCAGGGCAGGGGAGAATATCTACGGGTTCTTTTTGATAGTAAATATCATCGAGTCCTAACTCGCTTGTTGGAGTAATCTCGAACACCTCATCATTTAAGTGAACCACTTCTTTAATATGCTTACTTTCTACTAATGCAGGCCAATAAACAATTACAGGACCGCTAGCCTTTACACCGCCTTGAGCAAAAAAGCCTGGATAGTTAGCAAGAGAAAGTTCAACAATTTTTGCGCTAAAAAGTCTTCCTACCAAATCAGGATCCTTTGATTTTACTGAAAGAGAAAGTGTTGCCATTGCCTCTTCATTTGAGTTTGGATTTTCTTTATCCGTTCTGTGAAGATCTGTTCGTACTTCATCAAACTGCTCTCTACCACCAACAAGATTAAAGAGAGTATCTGTAAATGCTTGAGCTTTTTTTTCAATATCAAGCCCAGTTAAGATTAGATCCATACCATTTCTATAACCTCCAGCAAGATTAATACATGCTTTATGCTTATTAGGAGGGGAGCTACCTCTGCAGCCCGAAACAAAGACCCTATCTTTATCAACATCCTCTATTTTTAATGTATCAAAATGAGCTACAACATCAGGATTAATATAAGCAGGTGAACTAATCTCATATAAAAGCTGAGCAGTCACAGTTCCCGTAGAGACCAAGCCACCAGTACCTGGATGTTTTGTTATAAAGAAACTACCATCAGATTGAATTTCAGCAATTGGGAAACCAACATTTTCGAAACTTGGAACCTCTTCAAAGAAAGCGTAATTGCCTCCTGTTGCCTGACAGCCACATTCAATAATGTGGCCAGCAGCAAGAGCGCCTGCAAGTTGATCAAAATCATCTCTTTTCCAATTAAATTTCCACGCAGCTGGACCAATTACGACTGCTGCATCTGTGACACGAGGGCAAACTACAATTTCAGCCCCTCTATCTAAAGCCTCTTTTATCCCCCATGCACCAAGATAAGCATTAGCTGTCAATGTAGTGTAGCCAGAATCTTTAAGAGAGATTTCTTTATCGATATTTATAAACTCTTCACCACTGTTTTGAAGATCGCTCATTCTTGGCATTAAATCATCACCATCGATATAGGCAACCTGCATCTCTAAACCCAATTCACTTAGAATAATTTGAATTTCATTTGCCATAGACTTCGGATTTAAGCCTCCAGCATTAGTAACAATCTTTATTTCTTTTTCCTTACAAGTTTTTGCAACATCTTTTAGCTGTTTAAGGAATGTGCCAACATATCCTTTATCATCTCCTCTTTTCATCTTTTGGTTAAAAAGAATAGTCATAGTAAGTTCTGCCAAGTAATCACCAGTTAGGACGTCAATCGGACCTCCTTCAACCATCTCTTTTGCAGCAGATAATCTGTCACCATAGTAACCACTGCAATTTGCTATTTTTATTACTTCAGAACCCACTTTTAAGAATCAACCACCATCAAAACGGCACCATTCTCGACCTGATCATTTTCCTTGATAAAAATATCAGCAATAACTCCATCTTCACTTGCCTTTATAGAATGTTCCATTTTCATAGCCTCTAGAATTACTAGAGTCTCTCCAGATTTTACCTTTGATCCTTTTTTTACTTTTAAATCAACTACTTTACCCGGCATTGGAGCTACCAATCCACCAGCTTGTACCTCAAGACCTGGCATTGAAAATCTAGGTTTAACTTCAAAAGATACATCACCGCTAGGGATATGAACTAATATAAATTCAGCATCCTCAGAAATTCTAGATTTGACTCTTACACCATCAAAAACTAGATTTATGTATTTATCATCAATATTAACTACTTCAACTTCTGAATTGAAAACAAGGAATTTATTTTTATTTATCAACTTATATTCAACGAATATTTCTTCACCATCGAGCAAAAATGTAATGTTAGGATTTGGAAGTCTCCCATTTGTCCATCCGGATGGAATATAAGGTGCGATATCTGAAGAGATTCTATTTCTCATTTGTTTCCACATGGCTGCAGCTGTTAGTGCAAGATTAAGCTCATCATTAGTAAGGTTTTTTACTCTTGGTGGTTTGACTCTCTCTATGAAGTCTGTTGTTGTATTTCCTTTTAAAAAATCATCAGACCTTAGTGTTGCAATTAAAAAATCTTTATTAGTTATAACGCCGCCAATATGAGAATCTTCCAAAGATTTAGCTAAAACTCTTGCAGCATCCTCCCTTGTTTCACCATAGGAAATAACTTTTGCAAGCATCGGATCAAAGTTAGTACCAATAACTGAATCTTTATGAACGCCAGAATCCCACCTAGTCATAAAATCATTTTCAGCTTGTTCGTAAGCAAACATTTTTCCTGTTTCAGGTAAAAAATCATTATTTGGATTTTCAGCATACAGACGAGCCTCTATTGAAGACCCTGTCCACTCAATGTCCTCTTGCGAGTACTGTAGCTCTTCACCTCTAGCAATTTTTATTTGTTCAGCTACTAAATCTATTCCAGTAACTTCTTCCGTAACTGGGTGCTCAACTTGCAGTCTTGTATTGACCTCTAGGAACCAAAATTCACCACTTTTATCATCAAAAAGAAATTCAACAGTTCCTGCAGACTCGTATTTTATTTTTTTTGCAAGATCAACTGCTGCATTACCCATTGCGAATCTTATCTCTTCAGTTATTCTCGGAGATGGAGACTCCTCAATTATTTTTTGATGTCTTCTTTGGATTGAGCATTCTCTTTCACCAAGATGAATAACATTGCCATGAGAGTCCCCAAGAATTTGGATTTCTATATGTCGAGATTTTTCTACATATCTTTCGATGAAAACTCTCTCATCTCCAAAACCTGATAAAGCCTCTCTTTTCGCACCTTCAAGCGACTCTTGTAGATCTTTTTTATCAGTAACTACTCTCATTCCTTTTCCGCCTCCACCTGCAGCTGCTTTTATTAGAAGGGGGTATCCAATTTTTTTGACTTCTTTTTCATCTGAGGTCATTGGAAGAGTGGGAACGCTTGCTTTTATAGCAAGCTCTTTAGCTTTTAATTTATCACCCATTACAGAAATGACTTTAGGAGAGGGGCCAACCCAAATAATTTTTTCTTTAATTACTCTTTTAGCGAATTCAGAATTTTCTGATAAGAAACCATATCCTGGATGAATAGCGCCAGCATTACTTTTTTGTGCTGCATCTAAAACTGCATCTATATCAAGATATCCCCCATCTGGAAGAAGTACTGCTTTATCAGCAAACCTAACATGAGGTGCATCCTTATCTGCGTCAACATAAATTGCAATAGTTTGGATGCCCATTGCTTGAGCAGTTCTCATTATCCTTAATGCAATTTCTCCTCTATTTGCAACTAAAATTGAATTAAACATTACAACCTAAACACTCCATACTCTTTGGCACCCTTTATTGGAGTGTTATTACAAATTGATAAACAAAAAGCAATTATCTTTCTTGTATCTCTTGGATCAATTATTCCATCATCTGTTAGCATACTGCTTGCTACTAAAGCATGAGACATTCTCTCTGCAGCGTCTTCAACCATCTTTACAATTTCTGAATCTGCTTTTTCATCAAACTTCTCGCCAGTCCTCATTGCTTTCGCTTTCCTGACTATAGACATTACTCCTGCGATTTGCTCTGGACCCATCACAGCAATTTTTGCAGTCGGCCACAAAAAGGTAAAACGATTGTTGTATGCTCTTCCAGACATTGCATAAGTTCCTGCACCATAGGAGGCACCAACAATTATAGTTATATGAGGAACTGTTGAATTTGATACAGCATTTATCATTTGCGAACCTTTTTTAATGATTGCCTGCCTTTCAAAATCTTTACCTACCAAGAAACCTGTTACATTTTGTAAGAAGATCAACGGTATATCTCTTTTATTGCATAACTGAATGAAGCTAGCTGCCTTTTCAGCACATTCTGGATAAATTGGGCCATTATTACCTAGCACACCAACTTGATAGCCGTGAATACAAGCCCATCCACAAATCATAGTTTGACCATAAAGAGGCTTGAATTCCTCAAATTGTGAACCGTCGGTTACTCTAGAAATAATCTCTCTTATATCAACGGGAGACTTCAAATCCTCGCTTATCAATCCTAGAAGATCATCTTGATCATATTTAGGACTTTTAGATTCTTTTATTGGACCAATGCCTTTCTTCTCCCAATTAAGGTGTGAAACAACCTCTCTACAAATCCTAAGTGCATCCATCTCATCCTCAGCAAGGTAGTCTGATAAGCCGGAGGTTTCTGAATGCATTTTTGCACCTCCAAGAGTTTCATCATCAGACTCTTCTCCAGTAGCCATTTTTACTAGAGGAGGTCCAGCGAGGAATACTTTTGATTGGTCTTTTATAAAAATATTGTAATCTGACATTCCTGGTTGATATGCACCGCCAGCAGTAGATGACCCAAAAACAACAGAAATGACGGGAATACGTAATTTTGACAGCTCGGTCATCTCATAAAAGAATCTTCCCGTGGCAGCAAAATGAGTTGTATGAAGTGTAGGCGCTATAGGAGCCTGCCCACTTTTACTTCCGGTTCCCATACTCAGATCTCCACCAGCAGACTCAACAAAACTTATGAATGGAATTTGATTAACTCTTGCTATCTCAATTGCTCTCGCCCATTTTTCACCAACATAAACTGTCATTGCTCCAGCTTTAACAGATGGATCATTAGCAAATACTACACACTCAACACCTGCAATAACTCCAACTCCGCTAACGCAACCACCACCAACTGTATAGTCAGTGCCATATGCTGCAAAAGGACTAATCTCAAGAAATGGCGTATCGGGATCTAGGACTTTCATTACTCTTTCCCTGACAGGCATTTTTCCTCTTTTTGCCAATCTTTCGTGATGATGTTTACCTCCACCAAGCTCTACTTGATCGAGAAGGCCATCTAGAAATTCCAATTTATTAAGCATTACCTCTTTATTTTCTAGAAATTGTGAGGAGTTTTGATCAATATTTGATTTCAAAATAGGGGCTAAATTCTTATTTTTCATAATGCAATTTGAGAGATGATATTATATTAACAATAGTAAAAATAAGGAAATTAAGATGGCAATAAAAATCTATAGTTGTGAGAATTCAAGAGGAGTTAGACCAATTTGGACAGCAGAAGAAATGGGCTTAGATTATGAGTTGATAATGATGCCATTTCCACCAAGAGTTTTTATGAAAGAATATCTAGAAACCAACATGCTAGGTACTGTTCCATTCATGGTTGATGGATCAGTAAAAATGACCGAGTCTGTTGCCATTTCTCAGTACTTAGTAGAAAAATATGGTCCAAGCGATCTTCAAGTTAAGCCTGATGAGGATGATTACCCAAATTACTTAAATTGGCTATTTCATTCTGATGCGACTCTGACATTTCCACAAACTGTAGTTCTAAGATATAAACTTCAAGAGCCGGGTGTTGCTGATGCTGCAGTAGAGGGATATAGCAGATGGTTTGTTTCAAGGTTGAAACTTCTAGAAAAAACCCTAGATAACAGGGAATATTTGTGTTCAAACCGTTTTACCTTGGCTGATATATGTGTCAGTTATGCAATTAACCTTGCTGAAGCCCTAGGAATAGAGCAAGCATTTAAGCCAAATATTATGAGATGGACAGATAATCTGTTTTCTAGACCTGCTTTTATAAAAAGCAAAGGCTTTAAATATGAACCTGAAACTTAGATTAGTTATATTTTTTTCATTTATCCTATTTGCAAACTCTTTTGTATATGCAAATAAAACCAACCATATTCAAACCATTCATCTCGGTTCAGGTTGTTTTTGGGGTGCTGAAAAGGGCTATGAATCTCTTGATGGAGTTATTGATGCAGTTTCAGGTTATGCAAATGGCTATGGAGTAAGTCCAAATTATAGATCTATCATTCAGCTTAAGAACAAATATAACGAAAATAATTTTGCAGAGGTGGTAAAAGTAACTTTTAACAATAATGCAATTTCACTTGATGAAATCCTAAAACATTTCTTTGAATCCCATGATCCAACACAACTTAATAGACAAGGAAATGATGTTGGAACTCAGTACAGATCTGTGATCCTTTTCTCGAATGAAACTCAAAAAAAACTTGCTAAAGATATTTTGAATGAGTATCAATCTCTCCTTTTTGAAGCGGGTTATGGGAAAGTAGTTACTCTTATTGAGCCATTAGACAACTTTTATTTAGCTGAAAACTATCATCAGGATTATTTAAAGAAAAATCCTAATGGTTATTGCCCAGACTTATCAACTGGTGTTGTATTCAATGAAAAAGAAAAAGATATTTTAGATAATCAAGATCTGCTCATCGGTAAGCAAATATTGATCCTAGATTCGCAAAGTTATTGTCCATATTGTGAGAAATTAAAGCTTGATGTAACAAATGAATACAAAGGAAGCATTCCCATGTCTTATAGAACATCGGATCAATTGCATGACTTAGAAATTAATGCTCCCACTTGGGCAACTCCATCTGTAATCTTCTTAGAAGATGGTAAAGAGGTTTTTTCACATCAAGGCTATATTGATCAAAAAGACTTCTATTTAATGCTTGGGAAATTTAAATTAGGAGACTCAGAAGCATATGATGTCGCATTTAATAATGGGACTGATGCTCGATTTTGTAAGGAATATGAGATTTTTAAAAATACACCAGATGGCATATTTATAGATAAGTTAAGTGGAGAGCCTCTATTTGATACAAGAGATCGTTTTGTATCAAGATCAGGATGGCTTTCATTTACAAGACCTGTAGAGGGCTCAGTCTATGAAAAACCTGATAATAGTTATGGTATGCAAAGAACTGAAATCCGATCCGTGTCCTCTGACATTCATCTAGGTCATGTATTTGATGATGGTCCAAATGGGTTACCAAGATATTGTATAAACGCAACCGTATTAGAATTTATTCCTAGGAAAGGTTCAATCTAATCTGAAAAGAAACCATTAACTCTCTCATAAGACTCAACGAATTCCTCTTTAAACTTTTGAACAGTTTGCCCAGCGCTTAAGGTTTCATTTACCAGTCCAATTCCTTGACCAACCCAGTAGGTTTCAAGTTGCTTTGCACCTTCATGACCAATTGCTGCTTGATCAGCTACTTTTTTAAGAGCGGGCTCGCTCACCATAGTTTGAAGAGGCATAGGTAGAGGCTCTGGTGCATCTTTTGATTCCCAAGCATCAACCCACGGAGATTTTAACTGTCTAGAATGTTTCCCAGTTCTGCTTTTTGATCTAACCGTATGACTTGATGAAGCAGCAATCATTTTTTCTTTAACATTATCAGATGTTTCAGCTTCTGTTGTTGGAAGAAATACAGATGCACACCACACTCCATCAGCTCCCATCGCCATAACTCCTGCCATTTGTTCTCCAGTGCAGATTCCTCCAGCGGCAAGAATGGGAACATCTCCATAAGGTTTTAGTGCTCTTCTAACTTCAGGAACAAGAACCATTGTTGAAACGCTTCCACAATGACCACCTCCTTCTGTGCCTGATACCACAATAATGTCGACACCAGCTTCAACTTGCTTAACTGCATGCTGTTTTGCACCGATTAGCGCTGCAACAGGAACATTGTGTTCTTTGCCCATATCAAGCATCCATTTTGGTGGGACTCCTAGAGCATTTGCAACAAGGCCTATAGGGTGTGAAAAAGCAACTTCAAGCACTTCTTTGGCTCCATCTAGGCCAGCTCCGAGGACTTGGTTAGAATTTTGCTCAGTTCTTTGAGAGCCTGCATCAGACCTCAAATCATTTGCTTCAATATCATGTTTTTCTAGAACATCAGCTCTAAATTCCCTATGTTCTTGAGGAATCATGGCTCTAAGATCATCTGTAGTTAAGTTTTCACCTTTACCAACGTAAGAATTAGGCACAAGTACATCCACACCGTATGGTTTACCATCAACATGCTCATCTATCCAATTAAGTTCAATCTCAAGCTTTTCTGGAGAAAGTCCGACAGCTCCCAAAACTCCCATACCTCCAGCTTTTGAAACAGCAGCAACAACATCTCTACAATGACTAAAAGCAACCATTGGAAACTCTATATTTAATAATTCGCAAATTTGTGATTTCATTTTTTTTCCTATTTATAGATTTTATTTTAACCCAGTTTTTTATTTGCATGGAAAATATAAAACAGTAATAATTTAAAAATGTTTTCAACTCCAGATCTCAAAGATAAGTATCAAAAAAAAGTTTTTCAAGGATTTGAATCAATGAAATCTTTTGGAAATAGAGACTCCTTTTTTGGACAAATTAAAACTGTTACCTGTCACGATGATAATTCTAAAGTGAAGGAAATACTCGGCACTAATGGTAAGGGAAAAGTGCTAGTCATTAACTCAAATTTGATAACTCATGCGGCAATGATTGGAGATGAAATTGCTCAAAAAGCTATTGATAATGAATGGAATGGAATTTTTGTTGCTGGGTACGTGAGAGATGTTGAGCTCCTTAAACAGATGGATTTAGGCATCTTGGCCCTTGGATCAACGACAACTAAGACAAACAAAAATAATAAAGGCTTTCTTGGAGAAGATGTTATTTTTGGTGGTGTTATTTTAAGTGAAGATTCTTGGCTATATGCAGATAAGAATGGATGGTTAGTTTCGAAGGAACCCCTAGAAGTTAACTGAATCTATAAGCTTGTCTTTTTCAACCCAAACATTGTCAAGCCAATCCCGAAACTCAGTTCGATAAGAAGGATCATTGAGATAATCTCTTCTTTTTAAACTTTCCGGAATCCTTAACTTTTTCACAAAAACCTTTACATCTGAAAGATCACCAATACAAAAGTCCCAAAATGATCTTTTCTTTGATTTGTATACAATTGTGAAGTCCAAGAGATAATCGATTTTTGGAACAGCAGATAGACCTAATGCAATACCACCTATCTTTGGCGCAAGTAAATTTTTATATGGAGAATTTTGCTCAGCATGTTTTTTTGGATTATTCCTGGTGCCCTCAGCAAAGCTAAATATAGTTGTTGGCTGTCTTTCAAATCTTTTGCATGATGCAATAGTATTCTGGTAATCAAGTTTTCTTAAATTTGGATTTTTTTCTAATTGTTGCTTCGAATGTCTATTCACGAAGGGCATATTAAGAGTAACATTTGCAAGAAATACTGGCGGTAGCCACCAAAGATCTTTCTTCATAAATATTTTAAACAAAGGGGCTTTAAAATTTGTTGCTGCTAAAACACAGAAGACATCACCCCATGATGTGTGATTTGAAGTAGCTAAATACCATTCATCCATTGAAACTTCATTCTCAATTATGAACTTCCATCTTTTTTGATGAAGGAATTGAATAGAGATCGCTAAAGATTTAACGGTAAGATCCCCAATTAAATTTGAAAACTTGTGAAGAGATCTTTTGAAAGGGCGGTACTTTATAATTATCCTTGGAGAGTTAATTACAGTTAATGTTCCAAAGCCAATAAATAAGATTATAGCTATATTAATGAATGTAATTATTCCAATTAAAAAAGATTTTATTGTTCTCACGGATACCTCCGTTTTCTTTTAAAACCCTGTTAGATTAGCATATCTTTCCTGATGGAAAGTCGAATTCCCCAAAATTGTCTCGGCAACCCTTGCTCTTTTCAGATAAAAACCTATGTCGTACTCATCAGTAACACCTATACCACCATGCATTTGAACCGCTTCATTGCTTACAAGATGAGAAGTTTCACCAACAATTGATTTTGCAAGACTTGAAAGCCTCTGGAGATCATTTGAATTTTCCTCTGCTCCTTGCATTGCAGCCATAACAGCTGATTTTGTTAATTCAATCTCGCAGAACATTTCAGCTGCTCTGTGTTGGAGCGCTTGAAATGACCCTATTGGAACACCAAATTGTTTTCTCTCCTTGAGGTATTCAATTGTTATTTCAAATGCTTTTTCGCATGAGCCTAACATTTCAGCAGAAAGAGCAATCCTTCCAACATCCAAAATCTCATTAATCGGCTCAAGACCCATATCGATTTCACCCAAAATCATTGTTTCATCAACAGATACATTGTCAAAAGTAATATTTGCATAGTTTCTTGAATCAGCCATATCAAGTTTCACTTTCTTTAAGTTGTTACTATCAGATTCAACTAGAAACATACTCAATCCACCAACATCATCATCTTCACCAGAAGTTCTTGCCACAACAATAATAATATCTGCACTTGCACCATCTACAACAAATATTTTTTTCCCGTTAAGAACATAGTTAGAGCCATCTTTAATTGCTTTTAATTCGCAAATATTTGGATTGTGATGACTATTTTCATCTATTGCCAAAGCAGTAGTTAACTCACCAGATGCAATTTTTGATAAGTACTTTTGTTTTTGTTCCTCCGATCCGAATTTTGTCAATGCTGTTGCGCCTAAAACTCCAGAAGCGAACAATGGAGAGGGCGTGAGAGTTTTTCCACATTCTTGAAGAATAACGCTCATTCCAGTCAACCCAAAGTTTGAACCTCCGTATTCTTCGGGAATCAAAATTCCTGACCACCCAAGCTTAACCATCTCACTCCATATTTCCTTATCCCAGCAAAGCTGATCATCTGAATCTCTAAGCCCTCTTAGATGGGAAACAGGAGTTTTTTCAGATACAAAACTAAGCGCTGTTTCTTTAAGATAGTTTTGTTCTTCGTTTAAGATTAACTTCATTATCCTGATGGGAGCTCAAGCACTCTTTTAGAAATTACATTTAGTTGCACTTCTGAGGTACCACCTTCTATGGAGTTACCCTTTGTTCTCAGCCAAGCTCTTGTAAGATTCTTTTCACTATCATCAAACTCGTTCCCATCCCATGCAAGTCCATTAACTCCAGAGGCTGCAACCATAAGCTCATGCCTTCTTTTGTTATGCTCAGTTCCGTAGTATTTGAACATTGAAGCTACTGCAGAAGCTTTACCTCCCTCATCTGCAGCTCTTTGAAGGGTCAACCCAAAAGCATGTTCTTTCATTTTATGATCTATAACCTTCGACCTAAATATAGGATTTGATATTTTTCCTTCATCTTCACCAAAATGTTTTTTAGCTAATGAAACAACATCTTTCTTGCTACCCATTCCAGCAGCAAGTCCAAAGTTAGATATAAATTTTCTTTCATGCTGTAGCAATTTTTTAGCAATTGTCCAGCCTGCATTAAGCTCACCCACAAGATTCTCTTTTGGAACTTCAACGTTATCAAAAAATGTTTCACAAAATGGTGACTTGCCACTTATCAATGTAATAGGTTTAGTAGAAACTCCTGGATTTTCCATATCAATAAGCAAGAAGCTTATTCCGCTATGTTTTGGCTCTTTTGGTCCAGTTCTAACAAGTGCAAAGATCCAATCAGCTTTATCTGCATATGATGTCCAAACTTTCTGCCCATTAACCAAGAAATGATCGCCCATATCTTCTGCTTTGGTAGCAAGACTTGCTAAATCTGAACCTGAACCAGGTTCTGAGTATCCCTGACACCATCTAATTTCACCTTTAATTATTTTAGGAAGATGTTCTCTTTTTTGGGCTTCATTGCCATACTCAAGTAAAACTGGGGCAAGCATCCATATACCAAAACTAAGAAGAGGAGCACGAGCTCCAATAGCAAACATCTCTTCGTTTAGTATCTTTACTTCTTCCTTATTCAGACCACCACCACCATACTCTTTAGGCACCGTGGGCATAGTCCATCCTTTTTCTCCCATTCTATCTAGCCATAATTTTGAATCAGGGTTCTTATAAACTGCTTTTCTTCCTCCCCACACTTCATCAATAGGTGTGTCTGCAGGAGCTCCTGCTCTCATAGTTGCAGGGCAGTTTTTATCAAGCCAATCTTTGACTTCAACTCTAAAATTCTCTAAGTCGCTCATAATTTTTTAAAATGTAAGTTAGTTGAAGAATTAATTTTTAAATATTTTCCATTGAATATCAAGAAATGATCTCCAGAAAACGATTAATAAAATCTTTTTTAGAGATGTATAATTCAACTATGTTTAAAAAAATTGGAATAATTTACAAGGAAACTTTATCTTTTGATGCAGATATATCTGCTTATATAGATACTATTCTTTCTCATTCTAAAGAACTATATTTCCATGAATCAGCTTTAGATGCTCCAAAAGATTTTCCCAAGCTATCTAAAGATGAGCTTGGCAATCAGTCTGATTTAATAATTGTATTTGGTGGCGATGGAACAATGCTTTCAACTGCCAGAGACTTTATTGGATATGACATACCGATAATGGGTGTAAATTTTGGGCAAGTTGGTTTTCTAACAGATAGCTCTGAAAATAACTTTAAGCAATCAATCGATGATGTTTTCAACAACAATTTTAAATTAGAAGAGAGATCTTTTGTTAAAGCAGAGTTTGGTGACAATGAAATTTTTGGGTTAAATGAAATAGTTCTTCACTCAGGATCTTATGCACAAATGATGAGATTCAGCGTTACCGTCGATGATCAACTCATTTTCGAAGAGAGGGCAGATGGATTAATTATTTCTACTCCGACAGGATCCACCGCGTATTCATTATCTGCTGGAGGGTCAATAATATATCCTAATCTTAAAGTTTGGAGCATCATCCCTATGTTGCCACATAATCTTTCCTCAAGACCCTTCATTATTTCTTCTGATCGAAAAGTTGAGATACAAGTAACTAGTGGTCCAGACAAAAATGCATATATATCTGCAGATGGTCAGACTGAGCTACCAATAAGTTATGGCACCAAAGTAAATATATCTGAAAAAAGTGATGTCCTTAAATTAGTCCATCCATCAAATTATAATTTCTTTGAAGCATGTCGAGATAAGCTTGGCTGGGCATTGGATGTCACTAAAAGATAATCTTGCAACTCTCAAATAAAATATTTATCTGGTTAATAGCTTTTGCTTGTTTAGTATCTTTTTCTTCAAGCTTTGGTTCTAAACTAAATCTCATAGAGCCAATATTTTTTAATAAATTCCTGATAAGTTTCAATCAAATTCAATTTTATGACTTTCAAACAACCTATTTAATAAGTAATGAATGGTGGAGACTCATAACACCAATGCTTATACACTTTTCTCCCACGCACCTAATATTTAATTGCTTATGGATTTATATTTTGGGTAAGGAAATAGAAAATTTTGATGGTAAATGGCTTTTTTTGATCTTAATTTTAATTACTTCAGCTTCTAGTAATTATGCTCAGTATGCCTTTTCTGGAGCGTCAATATTTGGCGGTCTCTCTGGAGTTGTATATGGACTGCTAGGCTTTTGTTTTGTCCAAGAAACATTTTCAAGAATTAATAAATATTCATTCCCACCTGCAGTTTATTTATTTATGTTTATTTGGTTATTTATTGGTTTTACAGGATTTTTAGATCTATTAGGTTTTGGAAAGATTGCAAATTTTGCTCATCTAGGAGGGCTAATTTCAGGAATCATGTGTGGTTATTTATTTCAGATGTATAATAATCGGAAAAATTATGAGTGAAGCTCAACTAAAGCAAGTAGTTTTTCCGGTTGCAGGACTTGGTTCAAGATTTCTTCCAGTAACAAAGTCTATACCAAAAGAGATGCTCCCAATAATAGATAAACCACTTATACAATTTGCTGTTGAAGAAGCAATTCAGGCAGGAGCAGAGGAAATTATCTTTGTTACAAGCCACACTAAAACAGCAATTGAAGATTACTTCAGCAAAAACTCTGAGCTTGAAACAAGATTAAGAGATTCAAACAAGAGCGAATTAATTCAAACAATTTATCCCAATTATTTAAAAAATATTAAATTTTCCTTTGTAAGACAAAATGAACCAAATGGTTTGGGTCATGCCATCTTGCAGGCAAAAAATTTAATTACAGAAGATTTTTTTGGAATTGTCTTAGCAGATGATCTTATTCTCTCTGATGTGGGTTGTTTAAAACAGCTTAAGGATATTCATAGCAAAACAAATTCATCAGTTCTAGGAGTTTTTTCTGCACCAGATAGCGAATTAAAGAATTATGGTGTTATTGATGCTACTCAAGAAAATGATATGCTGAAGTTAAATAGTATCATTGAAAAACCAAGCATTAATGAGGCACCCTCAAACCTTGCTGTGTTTGGAAGATACATACTTTCTAAAAGTATTTTTAATATTCTTGAGGAGACTAAGCCAGGACTTAACGGAGAAATACAGCTTACTGATGCAATTAGATCATTTTTATCTAATGATTCCGTTTTTGCCTTTGAGTTTCAAGGAAGGCGTTTTGACTGCGGCAGTAAGGAAGGCTATGTATCCGCAATAGTAGATAGAGCATCTCATCTAGAAAATTTTAGAGAAATTGTAAAAAAATAAATTGAAAATACTAACTAAGATCTTTCAATTCTTCCCTCCAGAGGTTTCCCATTATTTAGCTTTAGAAAGCTTAAAATTTATTAAAAAGCTGGGAATTATGAAAATTCTCTTTCCAATTAAAAATTATTCAGATGGGCAAAAAAATTATCTTAATTTACATTTTAGGAACAAATTAGGTGTTGCAGCAGGCCTTGATAAAAATGGTGACTATGTTGATGTTCTGGATTCTCTTGGATTCGGTTTCATTGAGTTGGGAACAACTACACCTAGGCAACAGTCAGGCAACGAGAAACCAAGAGTTTTTAGATACATCCATCAAGAAGCTGTAGTCAACAGATTAGGATTTAATAACAAAGGCGTAGATTATTTAGTTTCTAAAATAAAGAACAAAAAATATGATGCAGTAATTGGAGTTAACATTGGAGCTAACAAAGAAAGCACAAATGATCAAAGGATAGAGGATTATGTCTTCTGTTTTGAAAAAGTTTACAAATATTGTGATTACGTCACAGTAAACATCTCCTCGCCAAATACTCCAAAATTAAGGAAACTCCATAATCCAGATGAGCTTGAAAAAATTTTTAAAAGAATTAATGAAATCAAAACTGCAAATCGGACTGACATTCCAGTTTTTCTTAAAATATCACCAGATGAAGGCGAAGAGACAATTCTTAAAATTGTTAACATATATGAAACTTTAAAAATTAATGGATTGATAGTTTCGAATACTTCAATTGACAAGGACATTCTTGAGGGGTGCTCTCATGAAGGCGGGATTTCTGGCAAACCTTTATTAAAAAAATCTAACCAACTGTTAAAAAGGATACATGGACTTGATAAAGATATTTTCTTAGTTGGCGTGGGCGGAGTTTTCACAAAAGAAGATTATGAAAATAAGATAACGTTAGGTGCTAGCTTGGTGCAGATTTATACCGGGTTCATTTTTGAAGGACCTGCAATCGTAAAAAAAATCTTATCTAGATGAATACCTACATCATCATAGGCTTGGTGATACTATTTTTAGTGGGCTCAGTAAATTTAGTAATTCCTACTAAACAAACTCGCATGCTTTCAGATTTGAGACTCAAAGCTAGAAAAAAGGGATTTCAAATCTCATCCCTAACTTCAAAGCAAAAGTTTGTTACCAAAAACATTAAGTTTGTTTGTTACTCGCTCAAAAATATAAGTAATTTAAAAAATGCGCACTATGTTTTTAAAGAATCTTCTCTTACTTTGTATGATCCAATAAAACTAAAATTCGATGATAATTTTGAAGAAATAGAAAATAAAATATCGAATTTACCAGGCTCAATACTTGAAATTATTTTTAATGATTCATACATATCGTTTTTATGGAATGAGAATCTTGGCATTGATGAATTGGAAAAAATTGAAAAACAATTAAAGAATTTTTCTATATAATCCCTTGCCAAAATTATTAGAAACATGTTATTCCTAAAAAGGGAGAACGAAATTTATGTCAAAATCACTTGTAATTGTAGAGTCCCCTGCAAAGGCAAAGACGATATCAAAATATCTTGGTAACGAATATATTGTTAAATCAAGTGTAGGTCATATCAGAGATTTACCAAAGGGAAAATCAAAAGCTAAGAGACAAAATTCAATCCCAAAAGATGCTAGTCCTGAAGAAAAGGCTAGATTAAAAAAAGAGCAAGAAAGAAGAAGGATAATTAGGAGAATGGGTGTAAATCCAGACGATGGATGGTCTGCCAATTATGAAATTATCCCTGATAAAGAAAAGGTTATAAAAGATTTAAGGAAAGCTTCAAAGGAAGTAGAAAAAGTTTATCTTGCTACTGATCTTGATAGAGAGGGAGAGGCTATAGCTTGGCACTTGAAAGAAGCTTTAGGAAAAAATAAATTTGAATATCACCGAGTAAGATTTAATGAAATTACCAAAAGTTCAATATTAGAATCTTTCTCAGATCCTAAGGAAATAGATCAAGATCTAGTAAATGCCCAACAAGCTAGAAGATTTCTTGATAGGGTGGTAGGTTTTGAACTGTCTCCATTATTATGGAAAAAAATTGCTAGAGGCTTGTCTGCAGGAAGAGTTCAATCTGTTGCATTAAGATTGCTTTGCGAAAGAGAAAAATTAATTTCACAATTTCAACCAGAGGAATTTTGGGAAGTTTCAGCAACGTTAAAAGATTTTAATCATGAAGAAATCTTATTTAAGTTAAATAGAAAAAAAAGCGACCCTCTTCTAAAAGAGGATGAGGCGAAGAAAATAGAGGAGCTCGTAGGTAGTTCAAGTTTAGAAATATCTGAAATCACTAAAAAACCTACTACAGTTAAACCAAAAGCACCCTTTATAACATCAACTCTTCAGCAGGCCGCTAGCTCGAAGTTGGGTTTTGGGGTCTCAAGAACAATGCGAGTTGCTCAAAAGCTTTATGAAGCTGGAAGAATCACCTATATGAGAACCGATGCTCCTAGCTTAAGTAATGATTCGATTGAAGATGCAAGACTGTTTATTAAAGATACTCTAGCTGATGAATACCTAACGGAAAAACCTCGAATATATTCAGGGAAAGAAAATGCTCAAGAGGCGCATGAGGCAATAAGACCAACAAGTGCAAGCTTAACTCCTGAAAAGCTCACCGGTCACTCAGAAGAAGAAATAAAATTATATGACTTAATTTGGAGACAGTTCATCGCATGCCAAATGCCTGATGCAAAATATTTATCAATTAATGCAAAATTCATTCTTGATGATTATGTTTTTAGTGCAAGAGGAAGAGAAGTAATTTTTGACGGTTATACAAAAATATCTTCACAAAATGCTAGAAAAGCAGATGAAGAAAATCTTCCAAGTTTAGAAGAAGGGCAAGTTTTAAGATTGGTCGAAGTAAAGAATGAGAAAAAGTTTACGAAGCCTCCTGCTCGATTCTCCGAGGCAGCACTTGTAAAGGAGCTTGAAAGCAAAGGAATAGGAAGACCATCAACATATGCAGCAATTATTTCTACAATTCAGGCTAGAGGTTATGTGAAGCTTGAAAATAAAAGATTCTTTGTAAATAAAATTGGCTTGATTGTTTCTGACAGGCTGATAGAAAGTTTCAATGAAATTATGGATTATGACTTTACAGCTAATTTAGAAAATGAACTTGATGAAATAGCGTCTGGTAATCTTGAGTGGAAATCAGTTTTAAATAAGTTTTATCAAACATTTCAAGATGATCTTAAGAGTGCTGGATCGGCTGAAGATGGAATGAAGCCAAATGATCCAACGAAGACCGATATAGTTTGTTCCTCATGTAACAAAAGTAATATGCTCATAAGAAACTCGGCAAATGGAGTCTTTTTGGGTTGTGAGGGTTATCACAAGTCCGGTGATGAGCAATGTAAGCACACCATGAATCTCATAAGTGGAGATGAGGCAATAAGCGTTGATGACCAAGAGGAAGCCTCAAATCTTTTTATCAAAAAACGATGTCATATATGTGGAACAAGTATGGATAACTATTTAATAGATGAAAATAGAAAGATTCATGTATGTGCAAATAATCCTGAATGTTCAGGATTTCTTTTAGAGGATGGTAAATTTAAGATTAGGGGATATGACGGCCCAACTCTTGAGTGTCATAAGTGCGGAGCAGAAATGCAATTACAAACTGGAAGGTTTGGTAAATATTTCCTTTGTCAAAATGATAATTGCGGAGCAACAAGACAGTTAATGAGAAACGGTGAACCCAAACCAATTGTTATGGATCCAATAAATACAAATATTGCATGTGAAAAGGTTGAAGATATATTCCTTCTAAGAGATAGCTTAAAAGGACTTTTCTTGGCAGCTAGTCAATTTCCAAAGAATAGGGAAACAAGAGCAATAAAGTCAGCTGAATTAAAAGTTATTGATGAAGTAAAGGAACTTCTACCTGAAAAGCATCATTACCTTATAGATGGTCCTGATAATGACCTGGATGGATCACCCTTGGTAATTAGATATAACAAAAATTTAGACATTCATTATCTTTCTGCAGAAAAAGATGGCAAGAGGACTGGAAATAACTACTTCTTCGAGGAGGGTAGTTGGCAGAGAAAAGAAAAATAACCACTTGAAATCTTATTAAAACTCATTAAATAAGAATAGTAGCTTGCTTTTTATGAAGTTGGTGTTACGCTGAACTAAACCAAAAAAAATGAATAATTACCTTGAATTAGCCCAATTATCAGACGGCACAATTGTCCTAAGAAGGTCTGATGACAAGGAAAATCCCTTGGTTAAAATTAAGTTTTCGGGTGAGTCAAAGCAGCTACTTCAAGGACAAGAACTTCATATTGCTAAAGAGATGATAAGAGCTGGCATTGAATCGATAAGCGGCAATGTTTCCGATTTTGATGAATTTTTTGATTCGCAGTTAGATAATATAAAGAAAAAAGAAGTTACTCTTCACTAATTTTCTCGAATTAAACCTACGCTTTTTCCCTCTATAAAGAATCCTTCTGTTTCTTTGTTAATGTATATTTCATCGAAATCATCGTTTGCCGGGATAAGTTTTATTTGATTACCCGATGACTGGAAGTATTTTAGCGTTACTTCATCATCTATCCTCGCTACAACTATATCCCCATTTCTAACCTCTGATGTCTTCTTAATGGCAACAAGATCATCTTCCATGATTCCAGCATCTTTCATACTAAGACCCTTTACTCTTAAAAAGTAATCGAAGTCAGATAAGAAAAGTGACTCTTGATATGGTATATGCTTTTCAATATTTTCATCTGCAAGAGTTGGTGATCCTGCAGCGACTAAACCAATAACAGGAATTGATTGAGATTTTTCAGCAGTGTTTTCTGTCAGATTTATACCCCTAGATGCTCCATTCTCAATCGTTATATAGCCCTTTTTTTCAAGAGCTCTTAGGTGGCTCTCCGCTGCATTAGGGGATTTAAAGCCTAGCTCTCTACAAATATCTGCTCTAGTTGGTGGGAAACCAGTCTTTTTAATATAAAATTTAATACATTGAAGTACTTTCTTTTGCTGAATTGTAAGTTCTTTCATAATTTTACTGAATATATATACAGTATAAATAATATTTACTTTATAATCAACTTGAAATGAAAAAATCAAAATTAGTAATTGGTATCTCCTCTAGAGCATTGTTTGATCTTGATGAAAGCCATAAAATTTTTGAAAGAGATGGTGTCGATGCATATAGAGAATATCAAATCCTCAATGAAGAAAAGATCTTAAACCCTGGCAATGCTTTTGGGCTAGTCAAGAAAATCCTTGAAATAAATAATTTATATAAATCCAAAGATAGAGTAGAAGTCATTTTGTTATCTCGAAACTCAGCAGACACAGGCTTGAGAGTTTTCAATTCTATTGAAGCTCATAGTCTTGATATTTCAAGAGCTGTTTTTTGTGGTGGAGAAAGCCCTCATAAATATGTGAAAGATTTCAACATTGACCTCTTTCTTTCAAGTAGCAATGAAGATGTAAGGATGGCTATCGAAAGCAATGTTGCTTCTGCAACGATAATTTCTGGTAAAAGTAACTTCAAGCAAGACAGTCATTTATTAAAAATTGCTTTTGATGGAGATGCTGTGATCTTTTCAGATGAATCTGAGAAAATCTATCATGAAAAAGGGATTTCAGCATTTATAAAGAATGAAACTAAGGGCGAGAAGATTAGCTTAGAGCCAGGACCAATGAAACCTTTTTTGATGGAATTAAATAGACTTCAAAGAGAGTTTACTCTTGATGAGTGTCCAATAAGGACTGCGCTGGTAACTGCTAGATCAGCTCCAACTCATAAAAGAGTAATTAAAACTCTTCGTGAATGGGGAGTAAGAATTGACGAATCTCTTTTTCTAGGAGGTATGTCAAAAGAAGATTTTTTAAAATCATTTCAAGCCGACATCTTTTTTGATGATCAGTTGAAGAATATTCAAGACGCATCGGGTAAAATTACTTCAGCTCATGTTCCTTATGGTGTAAAAAACGAGGTAAAGTAATTGGAAATTGTATGTTTAGATATGGAAGGTACGTTGACCGAAGAAATTTGGCAACAGGTTGCTGAAGATACAGGAATAGAAGATTTTGCAAAAACTACCAGAGATATTCCCAGCTACTCAGATTTAATGGATGCTCGCCTTGTGGTTATGGAGCAAGAAGGGATAACTTTAAAAGATATTCAAAGGTCATCTTCAAAAGTAAAACTTCTTGATGGCGCGCGAGATTTTTTAGATAACCTAAGACAAAATTTTCAGGTAGTAATACTATCTGATACATTTCATGAAATTGCTTCTCCGCTTATGGAGAAGTTAGGCTTTCCTCTATTGCTCTGTCATACCCTAAATGTTAAAGATGGCATGATTTCTTCTTATAAGCTTAGGCAAGAAAAAGCTAAACAAGAAGCCATTAAATCATTTCAAGGTTTAGGATATAGATGTTTTGCTGCTGGTGATTCTTTCAATGATATTCAGATGTTTGAAGTTTGTGAAAAAGGTTTTTTTATAAATGCTCCAGAGAAAGTTACATCTAAGCATCCTGAAATAGAGGTAGTAAAAGACTATAATGAACTAGAAGCCAAACTTTTTGAAAATTCTATTTACCAGCATGAATAAACTGTCCTTGAAAGAATACATAAGACCTGATCTTGAGTTAAGCGAAGGAGAAAATAATCTTCTTTTGCACAGCTGTTGTGCGCCATGTGCAGGTGAAATTATGGAGGCTGTTGCAGCAGCAAATATTAAAACTACGGTTTACTTTTATAATCCAAATATCCATCCGTTGGAAGAATATGAAATAAGAAAGGAAGAAAATAAAAGATTCTGCGATAAGCTTGGATTTGATTTTATTGATGCAGACTATGATAAGGATAACTGGTTTCAAAGAGTAAAAGGCTTAGAGAATGAACCCGAAAGAGGAAAAAGATGTACAGTTTGCTTTGATATGAGATTTGAAAGATCAGCACTTTATGCTCATGAGAATAATTTCAACTATTTCGCCACAACACTGGGTATCTCAAGATGGAAAGATATGAATCAAATAAATGACTCTGGAAAACGAGCTGCAGAGAGGTATAAAGATGTAAGTTACTGGGATTTCAATTGGAGAAAAGATGGTGGCTCCTCAAGAATGATAGAAATCTCAAAACGTGAAAAGTTTTATCAGCAAGAGTATTGCGGATGTGTCTATAGTCTCAGAGATACAAATAGATGGAGAAGGGAAAATAATAGAGACAGAATTATAAGAGGAGTAAAGTTTTACTCATAAAAATGTCAGCAGGAAAAAGATTTAGAGAAGCACTAGAAGAAAACAATCCCTTAAAGATTGTTGGTGCTATAAATGCATATTCTGCAATTCTTGCAGAGAGATCGGGCCATAAATGTATTTATTTATCTGGAAGTGGAGTAGCTTCTGCATCATATGGTATTCCTGATCTAGGCTTAACATCTCTTGAAGATGTATTGGTAGATGTTAAAAGGATTTCTAAATCAACTTCATTACCATTATTGGTAGATATAGATACAGGATGGGGTGATGGAACTAACATTTCAAATAGTATTGAAAAAATGATTGAAGCTGGAGCTGCTGCTGTTCACTTAGAGGATCAAATCGAAGCAAAAAGATGTGGACATAGACCAAATAAAAAGTTGATTTCATCAAAAGAGATGTGTGAAAGAATTAAAAGCGCAGTTGAAGGAAGAACTGATCCAAATTTCTTTATTATTGCAAGAACCGATGCTTTCGCCTCAGAGGGTATTGAAGGTTGTATCCAAAGATCAAAAGAATATATTAATGCAGGAGCTGACGGAATATTTCTTGAAGCTATAACCTCTCTTCAAGACTATAAAGAGCTAAAAGAAGCTATTCAAAAACCTATTCTTGCAAATATTACTGAGTTTGGTAAAACACCTCTTTTTAAAGATCACGAATTAATGGATGCTGGTGTAGATATGATGCTATTTCCTTTATCTGCTTTTAGAGCTTCCTCTAAGGCCACTGAAAAAGTATATGAATCAATACTAAAAAATGGGACGCAGGAAAATGTTTTAGATATAATGCAAACGCGTGACGAACTTTATGACAGACTAGATTACTTGAACTTTGAAAAGAATCTGGATGAGTACATAAAGAATATGGAGGATCATTAATGGGAAAGAAGCTTGAAGGAGCCGGATTAAGAGGTCAAGTCGCAGGAGAAACTGCACTTTCAACCGTAGGTAAAGAGGGTAAAGGCCTGACTTACAGAGGTTATGCGATTGAAGATTTAGCGGAGAAAGCAACTTTTGAAGAAGTTGCCTATATGCTACTTTATGGAAAATTACCTAATCAAGATGAATACGACTCTTATACCTCGAAGCTCAGGAGCTATAGAGATTTACCAAGAGAGCTAAAAAACGTTCTAACAGCAATACCAAAAGAAACTCATCCAATGGATGTCCTTCGAACTGGGACTTCTATGTTAGGAAATCTTGAGCCAGAAGGAGATTTTACTAATCAAAATGATACAGCTGATAGGATTCTTGCTGCTATGCCTTCAATAATGACATATTGGTATAGAGCGTCTCATTTTGGCGAGGATATAGATACTCTTACAGATCATAAAACTATGGGCGGTCAGTTTTTAAGTTTACTTACAGGAAGCGAGCCAAGTGATGAACACATTAGAGCACTTGATACTTCTCTTATTTGCTATGCAGAACATGGCTTTAATGCGTCGACATTTACAGCTAGAACGTGTGCATCAACACTGTCTGATATGCATTCATGTGTTACTGCGGCAATAGGAACATTAAGAGGACCACTTCATGGTGGTGCTAATGAAGCAGCTATGGAAATGATAGAAAGATTTTCTTCAAGGGAAGATGCTAATGTTGGTGTGAAGAATATGCTAGCAAACAAAGAAAAGATTATGGGTTTCGGTCATGCGGTTTATTCAGATGAGGATCCTAGAAACAAGATTGTAAAAGCCTGGGCAAAGAAGCTTAGCTCAAATGCATCCAACTCTGTCATTTATGAGGTTTCAGAAGAAATTGAAAAGGTAATGAGCGAAGAAAAAAATCTCTTTGCAAATACAGATTTTTATATGGCATCTACATATAATTTTTTAGGCATACCAACACCAATCTTTACTCCACTTTTTGTAATTGGTAGAACCTCTGGATGGGCTGCCAATGTGATGGAGCAAAGAGCAGATAATAGAATTATAAGACCTAGTGAAGAATATATTGGACCCGAATCTGCGACTTGGGTTGATCTTCAAGATAGAGATTAAATGCTAAAAATCTTTAGTTTAATTATCTCATTTCTATTTTTTTCTTTAGAAACCACCTCTAATGATCTTCCTTCATTACAATGCAGAGACGGCAAGCCAGAAGTATTTTTTATTACCCCTAATCAAAATCTAGTAACCTCGACAGGAGTAATTAATTTGGAGTTTGGTATTAAAAATTTTAATATTGCACCAGCTGGTCAAATTGCCTGCGATTCAGGACATCATCATCTTTTAATAAATGTTCCACTTCCTGATTTAACTAGGCCAATCCCTTCAGATGAAAATCACATACATTACGGCAAAGGACAAACTTCAGACACTATCGAGTTACCAAAAGGAGTTCACAAATTAAGGTTAGTTCTTGGAAACTTCGCACATATTCCTCATGAAGACCCAATAATCTCTGATGAATTGATTATAGAGGTAAGGTAATGTCACAATTTTTTGATATTAACTCAAGACAAGACCCTGATGAATTAATAATTAAAATTGCTGATTATGTTATGGATTATGAGATCCAATCAGATGAAGCCTATGAAACTGCAAAAAGTTGCTTAATAGACACTTTAGGATGTGGATTGCTAGCATTAAGTTTTCCAGCTTGTACAAAATTACTTGGGCCAGTTGTTGAAGGTACAGAAGTACCATATGGCGTTAGAGTTCCAGGAACCGCTAATTTATTAGACCCCGTAAAGGGAGCATTTGATATTGGATGTATCATAAGATGGCTTGATTTTAACGATACTTGGCTTGCAGCTGAGTGGGGACATCCATCAGATAACCTTGGTGCAATACTTGCTTGCGCAGATTATGTCTCTCAAAAGAACATTGAAGCTGGTAAAGAACCACTAAAAGTATTGGATATTCTGGAAATGATGATTAAAGCTCATGAAATCCAAGGCATTTTAGCTCTCGAAAATAGCTTCAACAGAGTTGGTTTAGATCATGTAGTTCTTGTCAAAGTAGCATCAACTGCAGTAGCAACAAAAATTTTAGGTGGAAATAAAGAAGATGTTATTAATGCTCTAACTCATGCATGGTTGGATGGACAAAGCTTGAGAACATACAGACATGCTCCAAATGCAGGGTCACGAAAAAGCTGGGCTGCCGGTGATGCGACAAGCCGCGCAGTAAGACTAGCAATGATTACCTTATCAGGAGAGATGGGGTATCCAAGTGTTTTAACTGCAAAAACATGGGGGTTTGAAGATGTCCTTTTTAAAGGTGAGTCTTTAAGAATTCCACAAAGCTTTGGTTCATATGTTATGGAAAATGTTTTATTTAAGATTAGTTTTCCTGCTGAATTCCACGCACAAACAGCAGTTGAGGCCGCAGTGAGCATACATCCTGAAATTATCAATAGGCTTAATGAAATTGATAAAATTGAGATAACAACACATGAGTCAGCAATAAGAATCATTTCCAAAGTTGGCGAACTCAATAACCCTGCAGATAGGGATCATTGTCTTCAATATATGGTTGCTATCGGGCTTCTAAAAGGTGATTTAGTAGCTGAGGACTATGAAGATGAAGTCGCACAGAACCCAAGAATTGATGAATTAAGATCAAAAATGGTTGTTACCGAGAATAAAAAATATTCTGAGGATTATCTTGATCCTGAAAAGAGATCAATAGCTAACAAATTGAGAGTACTTTTCAAAGATGGTTCTTCCTCTCAAGAAATTGAGGTTGAGTATCCTATTGGCCATAGAAGAAGAAGAAATGAAGGCATTCCTGTGCTTGAGAAAAAGTTTTTAAGTAATCTAAAAACTGTTTTTGACGATGAGAAATCAGAGCAGATTTATAAAGAGTTCTTAGATTTCGATAAGCTTACATCTATGAGTGTAGTTGATTTTCAAAAGCTTCTATCTCTCTGAAACACTTATAATCCAAGCGTTTTTTAAAAAATAGCATATAATAATCCGCTATGTCAGGTAACACATTTGGAAAAATCTTTTCTGTAACGACTTTTGGTGAAAGTCATGGCGAAGCTATGGGCTGCATAATTGACGGATGCCCACCTAATTTTGAAATAAAAAATGAAGATATTCAGATGGAGCTTGAAAGAAGAAAGCCTGGCCAGTCAGACGTTACTACCCAGAGGAAAGAAGACGACAAAGTTGAAATTATGTCAGGAGTTTTTGAAGGAAAAACCCTTGGAACTCCCATAGCATTGTTAATCAAAAATGAAGATCAGATTTCAAAAGATTATTCAAATATTAAAAATACATTTAGGCCAAATCATGCTGACCTCACATATCAAGGAAAGTATGGTATAAGAGATTACAGAGGTGGGGGCAGATCAAGTGCAAGAGAGACAGCAATGCGAGTTGCTGCTGGAGCAGTTGCTAAGAAGTATTTAAATACACATGGAATTATAACTAAGGGCTTTGTATCACAAATCGGAAGTATTTCTGCTGATACAGTTGATCTTGAATTTGTAAATAAAAATAAATTCTTCTTTCCTGATAGATCAAAAATTAGCTCACTTGAAGAGTTTTTTGAAGAACTTATCAAAGAAGGCGACTCAATAGGCGCCAAGCTAAATATTAAAGTTCAAAACTGCCCAGTTGGCCTTGGAGAACCTGTTTTCGATAAATTAAATGCTGATTTAGCAAAAGCCATAATGAGTATCAATGCCGTAAAATCGGTTTCTATTGGCAACTCTGACAAGATTCCATTTTCAAAAGGATCTGAGCTAAGAGATGAAATTACCAAGACCGGATTTGATTCAAATAATTCTGGTGGAATCCTTGGTGGAATTTCAAATGGTGATGATATTGATATAAGTTTTTTAATTAAACCCACATCCAGCATAAGTAAAGCTACCACATCCATAGATAAAGATGGAAATGAGGTTGAGCTTGAAATTAAAGGAAGACATGATCCTTGTGTTGGAATTCGAGCAGTACCAATTGCAGAGGCAATGGTGAACCTTGTTTTAATTGACCATCTTCTTAGAAACCAGGCACAGTGCGGTGATGTTGATCAAAAACTCCCATTTGTAACGGAATAATGGGATACACCATATATGACAAGCTCTGGAATGAGCACTTAATAAGATCCTATGATGATGGAGACTCGCTAATTTATATTGATAGACATTTTCTTCATGAAGTAACATCTCCTCAAGCTTTTGAGGGCCTCAAAAAAAAATCACTCAAACCATGGAGAATTAATGCAAACATTGCTACTCCAGATCACAATGTTCCAACTACAAGGGGTAACGAATTTAGCATAGAGAACATTGAAGACAATATCTCAAAGTTGCAGGTTGTCGAGTTAGATAAAAATTGTAATGATTTCGGTATAAAACAATTTAATATCAACTCAAATAATCAAGGCATAGTTCATGTAATTGGGCCAGAATTAGGCTTAACGCTTCCCGGAATGAGTATTGTTTGTGGCGACTCGCATACTTCAACTCATGGTGCTTTTGGTTGTCTTGCAATGGGAATTGGAACATCTGAAGTGGAGCATGTTCTTGCAACTCAAAGTTTAAAAGTAAGGAAGCTTAAAAATATGAGAATAAATTTTGAGGGGTCGATACAAGAAGGAGTATCCTCAAAAGATATTATTTTATATTTAATTAGGACAATAGGAACTGCAGGTGGAACAGGATATGCAGTTGAATTTGCGGGATCATATATACGAAATATCTCTATGGAAGCCAGAATGACAATATGCAATATGTCTATTGAAGCAGGAGCTAAAGTAGGATTAGTGTCTGTTGACGACAAAACTATTGAATACGTTAAAAAACATTCTAACCTTGAAGCTAATTTAATAAATGATGCTATTAAAAAATGGAAAAATTTAACAACTGATAAAGATGCAATGTTCGATAAGGAAATTGATATTGATGTATCAAAAATTAATCCTCAAGTTTCTTGGGGCACATCACCTGAAATGGTTATTGATTTCAACGAAAAGATTCCACCGAGTTCAATTTTTTCTGCTGAAAAAAGAAAAAGCTTAGATCTTGCTAAAAATTATATGGGATTGTCAGATAATCAGGAATTGAGCGATTTAGATTTCGATAAAGTATTCATTGGATCATGTACTAATTCTCGAATTGAAGATCTAAGAGAAGCCGCAGAAGTTTTAAAAGGTCAAAAGGTATCTGAAAATATCCATGAAGCTATTGTTGTCCCAGGTTCTGGAATGGTTAAAGAACAAGCTGAGAAGGAGGGAATTCATAAAATATTCATTGATGCTGGATTTCAGTGGAGGGCACCAGGTTGTTCTATGTGTTTAGGCATGAATCCAGACCAATTAAGTCCCTATGAAAGATGTGCTTCAACTTCAAATAGGAATTTTGAGGGTCGTCAGGGTAACTTAGGTAGAACGCATTTAATGAGCCCAAAGATGGCTGCTCTAACCGCAATAAACGGAAGGATTGTAAAAGAGATTTAAGATGAAAGATTTTATTGAAGGCATTGTAGCTCCAATTGATAGAGATAATATAGATACTGATCAAATTATCCCAACAGAATATTTAAAATCTATTAAAAAATTTGGATACGAGGATTATCTTTTTGATGGCTGGAGATATAAAGATCAGGGTCGTCTTGGAATAAAAAAGGCTGAAAGAAAAATCAATCATGAGTTCATTCTTAACAATTCGCCTTATGATGAATCAAAAGTTTTGCTTACAAGAGATAATTTTGGATGTGGCTCAAGTAGAGAGCATGCAGTTTGGGCTCTCAGAGACTTTGGTATCGAAGTTGTTATAGCAAGCTCATTTGGCGATATTTTTTATAATAATTGTTTCAAAAATGGTGTTTTACCATTAAAGCTCAAAAAAACTGAAATTGAAGAACTATTTTCATTGTCTACAGATAATCCAGTAACTATTTCAGTAAATATAAAAGATAAAGTTATACTTTTTAAAGATAAGCTCTCTATTTATTTTGATCTTGATGATAATTTGGCTGAAAGAATCATTTATGGCCTTGATGAGATCGATATTACTCTTAAAGATTCAAAACTAATTAAGAAATTTGAAGAACATAGAAAAGAAAATAACCCATGGATTTTCGAATGAATAAAAAAATTCTTATTTTGCCGGGTGATGGCATCGGTCCTGAAGTAACAAGTTCTGCAATGGAGATATTAAGATTTATTAAAGATCTATACTCTCTTGATCTTGATATTGAAATTCATGATGTTGGTGGAGCAGCCTATGATAAGACTGGTCATCCTCTTCCCGATAAGACTTTGGAGATAGCCAAAAAATCTGATGCTATTCTCTTCGGAGCTGTAGGTGGTCCAGAATGGGAGGATTTAGATTGGGATAAAAGACCAGAGCAAGCATTGTTAGGATTAAGAAAAGAGCTTGGATTATTTGCCAACCTCAGGCCTGCCTTCCTTTTTAATGAGCTTGCTTCAGCTTCACCAATAAAAGAGGAAATTATCAATGATTTAGATATCTTAATAGTAAGAGAGTTAACAGGCGGTATTTATTTTGGAGAGCCAAGAGGAATTGATAATTCTTCAAACCCTCCACATGCTTTTAATACTATGATTTATGACGAAAAAGAGATTGAAAGAATTGGTCGAGTAGCATTTGAATCAGCTCAAAAAAGAAATAAAAAACTATGTTCAGTAGAAAAAGCAAATGTTCTTGAAGTTTCAAAGTTTTGGAGAGAAATAATTACAAACCTATCAAAGGAGTATCCTGATGTTGAATTGACACATCAGCTTGCTGACAATACTGCAATGCAATTAGTGCTTGATCCCAATCAGTTTGATGTAATTGTTTCTAGTAACCTATTTGGTGATATTTTATCTGATATTGCTGCAACACTAACTGGCTCTATAGGTATGCTGCCTTCCGCATCACTCAACAGCTCTTCTCAAGGAATGTATGAACCGTGTCACGGCAGCGCACCTGATATAGCTGGCAAGAACTTAGCAAATCCCTTAGCAATGATCCTCTCTCTAGCAATGGCTTTTAGGTACTCTCTTGAAAATCACGAAGTAGCAAACATAATCGAAGAATCTGTAAAAGAATTTATTTCAAGAGGCTTTAGAACACAAGATTTAACGGAAGATACATCTTTCTTAAATACTGGTGAGGTTGCATCTGAACTAATTCCAATAATCAAGGAAAAATCTGATGTCTAAGTTGGCTATAGTTGGAGCATCCGGATTAGTTGGGAGAAATTTACTAGAACAACTACAAAAAAGAGAATTCAAAATAGATGAGATTTTCTTATTAGGCAAAAAATCAGCTGGCTCTTCAATAAATTTTTTAGATAAAGATTGCATTATTGAAGACATTGATAAATTTGATTTTAATAAGCCTGACTATGCAATATTGTCTGCTGGTTCTGAAGTAGCAAGGGATTATGCGAATAAGTTTATCGAATCCGATTGTAAGGTTTTAGATATGTCTTCCTACTTTAGATATGAAGATGATGTACCTCTTATAATCCCAGAAATTAATGGGAATATAATTAGTAAGAAAACCAATCTAGTTGCTAATCCGAACTGTTCAACAGCTCAGCTCTTGATGATCCTCGATCACATCCATAAAGAATTTGGTATCGAGAGTGTAATGATAACTACTTTTCAAGCAGTATCGGGTGCAGGTGAGCAAGGTATAAAAGAGCTTGAAAACCAGTCTCAGTCAATCTCCACTATATCCAATATATTTTCTAAAACCATAGCAGGAAATGTTATACCTCAATGTGATAAATTTTTAGATAATGGTTTTACGAAAGAAGAAATGAAGCTCGACTGGGAAACAAAAAAAATATTAGATGAAAAAATTCACGTAACTTCTACTTGCGTAAGAGTGCCGGTAATAAATGGACACTCTGAATCAGTTTTTATAAAAGTAAGAAATGAGGCCTCAAGATCAAGCATAATAAAATTACTCGAAGGCAAAGAGGGCATAAAAGTAATTGATGATCCTTCAAAAGAAGCTTTTCCAACTGCTCTTGAAAATGCAAATAAAACAAGTGACGTTTATGTTGGAAGAATTCGTTCAAGTAAAATTAATAATGAAGATTGGATATCATGCTGGATTGTAGCTGATAATGTATTTGGAAAAGGTGCTGCTTTAAATGCTGTCCAAATCTTAGAATTAATGAAAAAAGCTGATGAAAATTAAAAAGATAAGCACTTTTCTTTTTTTTATAATTTTTTCATCACTTTTATCATCAGAAATTACCTACTTATCTTCAAAAACATTTCAAGATGAAAATGCAATACAGATAGTAATATCAATTAATTCCACAGAGGAGCTTGATAAAAGCAATATCAGTATTTTTGAGTATCAAACATCATCTTCGATAAAAGATTCACTTTTTAATTTGAGTCTAAGTAGAGAAAATATTAGCGAATACAATTTAAGTTTTGAGAAAATAAAAGATACTGATAGTCCTTATGCACTATTCACAATTGAGATAAAAGATAACAGAAAAGACTTTTTTATTTTTCTTTCAGACGATTCATATACCTCCATTCTTCAAAACGAAACCACGGAGGTGCTTAGTCCTCAAATTATTGAGGAAGAAGAAACTTATAGTGAGCTAGTCATATTAGCTGATGAAATTACCACCGTCTGGTCTATGGCTGAATCGCTTAATTACGATGATCTAAGTATTTATCAAGTAATGTGGAGTATTTTTGAAAATAATAGGAATGCCTTCATTGACGATAATATTAATTTAATTAGAAATGATATGGATATTCTTGTTCCTGAATTACAGTCAATTAGAGAAATTGATAAGTCTTTTGCAAAGTTTAGTATCAGGGAGATGATAGATACTAATACTTTTGAGACACAGCAAATGCTCACACTGGTAGCTCCAGAATCAGAAGCAATTGTTGAAGAGGAAATTGAAGTAATTGAGGAGGAGAAAATACAAAATTTTGATATCCAAAATCAAGAACAAACTACTTTAGATCCTCAAGCTATAATTGAATCTCAAACAAGAATAATTGAAATTGAAAGAAATGAGGAAACAGAAATTTTAAATGAAGAAATTAATTCTGGAGTAAATATTTTGCAGCTGGTTATAGTTAGTTTAGTGAGCCTAGCTGTAGGGTTTCTAATAGCAATTTTCTTAATAAGAAAGAATTCAGTTATTGCTAAAAGTGAGTTCCAAACAGAAGATGCTTTATTATCAATGCCTAAGGGGCTTAGCATCAAAAATGATCCTTTCATTCAGCAGTTTGATTTAGCTATAACCCTTTATGAAATGAAGGATTATGAAAAAGCCAAAACTTTATTAGATGAAATTATCGATAAAGCAAAAAATCAAAAACTTATTCAGCAGGCGGTTGATCTGAGATCAAAAATATAGGGGTTAAAGTTGAAACTAGCCTTCAAGATTCAATATAAAGGGACTAATTATTCCGGTTTCCAATCTCAAAAAAATGCTAACTCTATTCAAGATGAGCTTATAAAAGCTTTCAAAAGAATTTCTGTTGATAATTTGCAGATGAATTACTCTGGAAGAACTGATAAAGGCGTTCATGCGCTTGGTCAGGTTTTTGATGTAGTTGTAAGTCAGGATAGATCAGATATGCAATGGATCAATGGCCTAAATTCAAATCTTCCTACTGACATATCTGTAGTTGATTTAGAAAGAGTAGAAGACTCATTTCATTCAAGATTTGATGCAATTGATAGAACATACTCTTATCTAGTTTTTAATAGCCCATCAAGGAATGTTTTGCTTGATGATTTTTATTATTGGGAGCAGACAGAGCTAGACATTAAGAAAATGGATGAGGAGTCCAAGTGCCTAATTGGAAAACATGATTTCACATCATTTAGGAGTCTAAGTTGCGGTTCTAACAATCCTGAAAGGAATGTAAAAAAAATAGAAATTAATAAATTAGGAAATATCATCGAAATAAAAATAATCGCAAATGCATTTTTGCAAAATATGGTTAGAATAATTGTCGGGACTTTATTAGAAATTGGTAAATATCAAATTAAAATCCCATTAAAAGAAATACTTGAAAGCAAAGATAGGAATAATGCTGGAACAACTGTAAATCCAAGAGGATTAATTTTTCTTGGCCCTAATTATGAAAATATTACAAAGTTTAAACCAGAAAAGAGCCCTTTAATTTGAATATGAAAATAAAAATTTGTGGAATAACAGAAATAGAAACATTAAATTTTCTTATTGAAAATGGAGTTGATTATGTTGGTTTTATCTTTCATGAAAATAGTCCTAGAAATGTTACTCATGCATTTATAAATGAGATAAAAAATATAGATTTCCAAAAAACTAGGCCTGTCTGCGTATTTGCTAATCCTGAAAAATCATTTGTTAGCTCTTCATTAAGTTACTTTGAAAATCCAATCATTCAATTTCATGGTGACGAATCAGAAGATTTTTGTAAATTATTTGATTGCGAATTTTGGAAAGCATTAAGAATAAAAGATTCTAAGTCTCTCGAAGACATGAAACACTTCAAAAATGCAGAAGCAATTTTGTGTGACACTTATAAAGAAGGTATTTATGGAGGAACTGGAAGCAGCTTTGATTGGGAAATGCTTAATTCAGATTTATTTCTTGATAAAAAGATAATTCTTTCAGGAGGACTGTCTATTGAAAATCTAGAAAACGCCTTAAAAATAGAACCATGGTGTCTAGATTTTAATTCTGGGGTAGAATCTTCTCCGGGCTTAAAAGACCACATAAAGATTATTGAAATACTAAGCTTGATAAAAAAATGAAAGACAATTTACCTGATAAAGATGGATTCTTCGGCGAATATGGAGGGAAGTTTGTTCCAGAAACTCTCATGTATGCCCTTAATGAATTAGAACAGACTTATAAGACTCTAAAGGACAATAATGATTTTAATGCTGAGTTTCACAGAGATCTAGCTGAATTTGTCGGTAGACCATCTCCTTTATACTTTGCAAAAAGGCTCACTGAGCATTACAACACTGCTTCAATTTGGTTAAAAAGGGAAGATTTAAATCATACCGGCGCTCACAAAATAAATAATACAGTTGGACAAATCCTTTTAGCTAAATATATGGGAAAAAAAAGGATAATTGCTGAAACTGGCGCAGGCCAACACGGAGTTGCAACTGCTACAGTTGCGGCGAGGCTTGGGTTAGATTGTCATATATATATGGGATCTGAGGATGTAAGGAGACAATCACTTAACGTTTACAGAATGAAGCTTTTAGGAGCTGAAGTCCATGAAGTAAATTCTGGTTCAGCAACTCTTAAGGACGCACTCAATGAGGCTTTAAGAGACTGGGTTACTAATATTGAAGATACATACTACATCATAGGCAGCGTTACAGGACCTCATCCTTATCCGATGATTGTAAGAGATTTCAATGCAGTCGTAGGATATGAGTTAATTGACCAATCACAGGAATCATTTGGAAGAATGCCAGATTCAATAATTGCCTGTGTAGGAGGCGGATCAAATGCTATGGGTATTTTTTATCCTTTTATTAAAATGGATAATGTAGAGCTCATTGGTGTCGAGGCAGCAGGTAAAGGTATAGAAACAGGTGAACATGCAGCCCCATTAAATGATGGAACCCCTGGAGTGCTTCATGGTGCAAAAAGTTATTTGATGCAAGATAAAAGTGGACAAGTAAAAGGAACGGCTTCTATTTCAGCAGGCTTAGATTATCCAGGTGTAGGGCCTGAACATTCATGGCTAAAAGATGTTAAAAGAGCTAAGTATGTTGCAGTTTCAGATGATGAGGTTATGAAAGCTTTTCATATGGTAAATAAAATGGAAGGAATATTGCCTGCACTAGAAACAGCTCATGCATTTGCTTACCTAGATGAGTTAATGCCAAATATGAATAAAGATCAACATATCGTTATCAACGTCTCAGGAAGAGGCGACAAAGATTTAAATAGTGTGGTTGAAATAGAGGATATCAAGCTTTGAAAAGAATCGAAAAGAAGTTAAAAGAGCTTTCCCAAGACAACCAAAAAGCTTTTGTTGGCTATATAGTCGCAGGAGACCCTGATTTAGAAACTTCTCTTCAATTGATGCATTTAAGCGTTGATTCAGGGGTAGATATCTTAGAAATTGGTGTTCCCTTTACTGATCCAATAGCTGAAGGTCCAACAATACAACAAGCTCATGACAGAAGCTTAGAAAATGAAACTAATCTGCAAAAAATTATTGATCTTATATGCAAATTCAGAGAAAAAGATACAAATACGCCAATTATTTTAATGGGATATATCAACAATTTCTTAATGTATAAAGATTTGATTAATAGGTCTCATGAACTTGGTGTTGATGGAGTTTTAGTGGTTGATATCCCTGGTGAGCTATCTCTTGAAGATTATGGAATAGATAATCAAGACTTAGATATTATCTCGCTTGTATCGCCAACTACCTCAAAAGAAAGAGTAAAGGAAATTGTAAAAAATAGTACAGGCTTTATTTATTATGTAACTTTAAGAGGAGTTACAGGATCATCCAATCTTGATGGAAATGAAATTGAACAAAATATTAAATATATAAAATCTATTTCTTCTATTCCGGTGATGGCAGGTTTTGGAATCAAGAACAGCGATGACGCTAAGCTTCTCTCATCCTTTTCTGATGGGATTGTGATCGGGTCTTCAATAGTTGAGCTTATTTATAAAAATTCAGAAAATAAAGACTTTCATGAAGTAAGTGATTATATTAGTAATATGAAAGATGCAATTAGATAATGAATTGGCTTACAAGATTAATTCCTTCAATAGGAAAAAGCTCTTCAAAATCAAAAAGTAAGATTCCTGATGGTGTTTGGACGTCCTGTCCTTCATGTGAATCAGCACTTTACCAGCCAGAGTTGCAAAAAACCTTATACGTATGTCCAAAATGTGATCATCACTTAAGGATTGGCGCTAGAACTAGATTCAATATTTTCTTTGATAATGGAAATTTCACTGAAATCGCATCAAATGTCGAAACAGGAGATCCTCTTGGCTTTAAAGACGTCAAAGCATATCCTGTAAGAATTAAAGAAGCTAAGAAAAATACAGGAGAGAGTGAGGCTCTATTGGTTGGATTTGGTAAGCTTGATGGAAGACTAGTTACTGCTGCAGCATTTGAATTCAAGTTTATGGGTGGCTCAATGGGAAGTGTAGTTGGCGAGAAATTTGTTCAAGGTATTGAGCAAGCAATTGAAAGTAAGACACCCTTTATTTGTTTTTCAACAAGCGGCGGTGCAAGAATGCAGGAATCAATGGTTTCTCTGATGCAAATGGCAAAAACTTCTGCTGCAATTCAGAAATTAAAATCAAATAAACTGCCTTATATATCTGTAATGGTTGATCCAATATTTGGAGGAGTATCAGCAAGCTTAGCAATGTTAGGCGATATAAACATAGCAGAGCCAAAGGCTTTTGTTGGTTTTGCAGGCCGAAGGGTTATTGAACAAACTGTAAGAGTTGAGCTACCCGAAGACTTTCAAAAGTCTGAATTTCTTCTAGAGCACGGAGCCATAGATATGATTGTTCATAGATCAGAAATAAGAAGCAAAATAATCGGCATTTTAGATAAAATATCAAAATGAATTTAGAAAAACTCGTTGGCTTAATCTTTATAATCCTTATGGGATTAATAATCTTTATCTTTGTGCTGTCTCCTCAACCAAAATATCAGGATTCAATTAGTTACCAATTGGCACCAAATGCTAGAGGCTTGAGCAAAGACGATTTTGAAATGTATGTGGTTAGGGTTAATGTTTTTGAAAATGAAGAAAATGCAAAAGCTCTCAAAAAAAATATCAACAATTATTTTCCAGCTTATACTGAAGCCTTACCAAACAATGATGCTTTAACTGCAGTTTATGTTGGCCCTTTTAGAACGAAAGCAGATATAGAAAAAAATATTGCATTTATTTATGAGATTTCAGAAACAGATTCTGGTGAGGTTGTTTTATGGAAACCCTAGGTCTTAATGTTACGGATCTAGTTATATTATTTGTTATAGGTTCCTCCGGAATCATTTCGCTTTTTAGGGGCTTTACTAAAGAATTTTTATCACTTTTACTATGGATCTTTGCTTTCTTCGCTGCAGTTGGCTTTGAGGAATATGTAACACCAAAAATTTTAGAAATTGTTGGAAATCCAGAGGCCTCAAAAATCATCGCATCTGTCCTTATTTTTTTAGTTTCCATTGTAATTGGTGGTTTTTTGATTAATTTAATTTCAAGAATAGTTAAATGGTCTGGAATGTCTGGCTTTGATAAATTTATGGGTGTATTATTTGGAGTAAGTAGGGGATTAATAGTAATTTTGGCTGTTTACTTTCTATTACCCTCGAATTTAAAAGAGGCTGAAATCTTTACTGAATCAAAGATATCACCATTTTTCGAGGATTTTTTGCCAGTTTTGGAAAGTTACATCAAAGACTTATTAAAGGAATCAGACATAGAGGATTTAATTAAAAACGGGGAATAAAAATGTGCGGAATAATAGGGATTTCTGCAGAAAATAATGTAGCTGAGGAGATTTATGAGTCTCTACTCATGTTGCAACACAGAGGACAAGATGCTGCTGGTATGGTTGTCTGCGAACCCAGCGGTAAACTCAATAGCCGGAAGTCAAAAGGCTATGTCAGAGATGTATTTCAGCAGAATCACATGAGCAATCTTCAAGGAAATTTTGGAATAGGGCACGTAAGATATCCAACTGCTGGAGGTATAGGCAAGGAGTTTGCTCAGCCAATGTATGTTAATACTCCCTATGGCATAAGCTTAGCCCATAACGGAAACTTAACAAATTCCAAGAAACTAGCCGCAGAGCTATTCCACGCAGAAAGACGCCACATAAATACAGATTCTGATTCAGAAGTGTTGTTGAATATTTTTGCACTTGAGCTTTCAAAGCAAGAAGCAGTTTTTCCTAAACCAAAAGACTTTTTTGCAGCTGTTGAAAAAACACATTTACGAATAAATGGTGCATATGCTGTCGTAGCATTAATAACTGGATATGGAATCGTTGCTTTTAGAGATCCTCTAGGGATAAGACCTTTAACTATTGGAGTTAGAAAGGGTAAAAATAGAAATGAATATGTAGTTTCTTCTGAAACAGCATTATTTTCAGCTGCAGGTTTCAAAGTACTTAGAGATGTTGAGCCAGGCGAGGCTGTTTTTATAGATAATTCAGGCAAGATATTTACTCAACAATGTTTTCAAGGTAGTGAAAAAAAACCTTGTATATTTGAGTATGTATATTTGGCACGACCGGATTCAACTATTGATGAAATTTCAGTTTATAGATCTAGAATGCGAATGGGGTTGAAGTTAGCTAACAGAATAAGAGAACTTAATCTCTTAGATGAAATAGATGTGGTTATTCCGATACCTGATAGTTCGACAACAGCTGCTCTGCAACTTGCAGCAGATTTAAAAAAGCCATACCGTCAGGGCTTTGTTAAGAATAGATATATTGGGAGAACCTTCATAATGCCTCTTCAAGAGGAGAGAAAGAAATCTGTCAGAAGAAAGCTGAATATTCTTGACCTAGAATTTAAGGATAAGAATGTGTTGCTCGTTGATGACTCAATTGTCAGAGGAACAACTAGCAGACAGATAATCGAAATGGTAAGAGAGGCTGGCGCAAAAAAAGTTTTATTTGCATCCGCATCTCCTCCAGTTAAATATCAAAACCTTTATGGTATAGATATGGCGGCAACTAAAGAATTAATAGCTCATGATAAAACAGAAACTGAAATTGCAGATGCAATAGGAGCAGATGAGTTGATATATCAAACTCTTGAAGATCTTATTAGCTCCGTTCAAGAAGGAAATCCTGAAATAAAAGACTTTGAAACATCCATCTTCACAGGAAAATACCCAACAGATATTGATGATGGATACCTTGAGAATCTCGAAGAGGAAAGAAGTGACATCATTAAAATGTCAAAAAAAGAAAGCTAAGCCCTAGGAAACAATATTAACTGCTGAAATTTCAGCTTTTTTAGCATCACTTAAATATTCAGGCAGCTGATCAAAGTTTAAGTATCTATATATTTCTTCCGATAAAGGATTGATCTCATTCATGAACTCAAGATACTCTTCAGGAGTAGGTAATCTTCCAAGAACTGCTGCAACAGATGAAAGTTCAGCAGAGGCAAGAAAAACATCTGCTCCATCGCCAAGTCTGTTTGGATAATTCCTTGTTGAGGTAGATACTACAGTAGAGTTTGCTAAAACCCTTGCTTGGTTACCCATACACAGGGAGCAACCAGGCATCTCTGTTCTCGCACCCGAAACACCAAATATGTTGTAGATGCCTTCCTCCATCAACTGCTGTTCATCCATTTTTGTCGGTGGCACAACCCAAAATCTTGCTTTAGTGCCATTGTGTTTTTTAAGCAGATGTCCTGCAGCTCTAAAGTGTCCAATATTTGTCATACAAGATCCAAGAAAAACCTCATCAATTTTAGTATTTTGAACTTCTGATAGAGGTTTAATGTCATCTGGGTCGTTTGGACAAGCTAGAAGAGGCTCTTTGATCTCATTTAAATCAATTTCAATTATTGCTGCATATTCAGCATCCTTATCTGGCTCTAGCAATTTAGGATCCTTAATCCAATCTTCCATAGCACTTGCTCTTCTTTCTAATGTTTTAGGGTCGCCATATCCATTAGTAATCATCCATCTCAACATAACTATATTTGAGTTTAAGTACTCAATAATTGGTTCTTTGTCCAATCTGATTGTGCATCCTGATGCAGACCTCTCTGCTGAAGCATCAGAGATTTCAAAAGCTTGTTCCACTTTTAAATGTGGAAGCCCCTCAACCTCTAGGCATCTTCCTGAGAAGATATTCTTTTTGCCTTCTTTAGCAACAGTGAGATGGCCTTGCTGGATTGCAGCATATGGTATTGCATTAACTAAGTCTCTTAGAGTGATACCAGGTTGCATATCACCTTTGAATCTAACCAGAACTGATTCAGGCATATCCAGAGGCATAACACCAAGGGTCGCAGCAAAAGCAACTAATCCAGAGCCCGCTGGAAAACTTATACCAATTGGGAATCTTGTATGACTATCTCCACCAGTTCCTACAGTATCAGGAATTAGCATTCTGTTAAGCCATGAGTGGATAATTCCATCTCCAGGCTTAAGAGATACTCCACCCCTTGTCTTAATAAATTCTGGAAGAGAATGCTGAGTATCAATGTCTACTGGTTTTGGATAAGCTGCAGTATGACAAAAAGACTGCATTACTAAATCTGCTGAGAAGCCAAGACAAGCAAGCTCTTTTAATTCATCCCTGGTCATTGGTCCTGTGGTATCTTGAGATCCAACCGTACTCATTCTTGGTTCGCAGTAGTCACCTGGTCTTACTCCCTCAACTCCGCATGCTTTTCCAACCATCTTTTGTGCCAGGGTATATCCTTTGCTAGAGGTATCATTTTGATTTGGTCTTCTAAAAACGTCAGTAGGTTCTAATCCTAGAACTTCTCTCGTTTTATCTGTTAACTGTCTTCCAATGATAAGAGGGATTCTGCCATTAGCTCTTACCTCATCGAGCAATACCTCCGTTTTTAATTTGAACTCACTGAGTAACTCATTAGTTTTAGCATCGCTAATCCTTCCCTTGAATGGCTCAAAAATTATCTCTTGACCCATTTCTAATTTTGAAACATCACATTCAACAGGAAAAGCTCCAGAATCCTCTAGAGTATTGTAAAAAATAGGCGCAATCTTTCCTCCAAAACAAAAGCCACCTTCTTTTTTATTTGGAATTGCTGGAATCTCATCTCCCATATGCCATAAGACTGAATTAGTAGCAGATTTTCTAGATGAGCCTGTTCCGACAACATCTCCCACAAAGACAACAGGATTTCCTTTCTGCTTTAATTCTTCTATGGTTTCTAGAGGATTTTCTATTCCCTCTCTTGGCATTTTTAACATTGCGAGAGCATGAAGAGGAATATCTGGTCTTGACCACGCATCAGGAGCAGGAGATAAATCATCAGTATTGATTTCACCTGGCACTTTAAAAACAGTTAGCTTTATACTTTCAGAAATTTCTTCTTTACCGGTGAACCATTCTGCATTTGCCCACGAATCAATTACTTTTCTTGCATGTTCATTAGTTTTTGAAAGTTCATAGATATCGTTAAAGGCATCAAAAATTAGTAGTGTATTACTTAGTGCAGTTGCAGCATCATCTGCCAATCCTTCTATTCCAAGGCAGTCAATTAGAGGTTGAATATTGTAGCCACCAAGCATTGTTCCTAAGATTGCAACAGCATCCTCTTTAGAAATATATGGACTTTCAGTTTCTCCTTTTGTTAAATCAGATAAGAATCCTGCCTTAACATATGCTGCATCATCTACTCCTGCAGGTACTCTTTCTTTTAATAAATGTAATAAAAGTTCGTTATCTTGATGCTCTTTTTTAAGAAGATTTATAACATCTGCTGTTTGTTCAGCACTTAGCGGAAGAGGAGGTATGCCGATCTCCTCTCTTTCTTTACAATGCTTCTTATAGTCCTCTAACACGCGCCTATTTTACTTCTCTTAAGATAAACTTTCCAACCAAATTACAAAAATTAAATAATATTGTATTATTTGATCCATGCGAAAAGATCGTTCATCAACACCCTGTATCGGTATCTGCTCTACAACCTTTGGAGACGATGTTTGTAAGGGATGTAAAAGGTTTTCACATGAAATTACTAATTGGGGCAAGTTTTCGACTGACGAGAGGGCGGTTGTTAATTCTAGGCTCGAGCAATTTAAGAGAACTATTCTTGAAGAGAAATTTACTATTTCTGATAGCAACCTCTTCGAAAGCAAGATGAATGAATTTTCTATTAACTTCAATAGCTCTCTTGAGCCTATTACCTGGATTTTTGACTTACTTCGAGCTTCAAGCAATAAAGACTTAAATGTAAATGATTTTGGGGTTGAAATATTACCAGCATTTTCTAATCTTTCACTTGTAGAGCTTCGGGATTTAATTAATCAAGAAATGCTTCAACTATCAGAAGCTCATTATTATAAATTCTTTAAACGGGCTACTTAACCGTAGGTAGGTCACCCCATCTAGTAGTGTATCTTGGAGATATCATATTCCTCTGTATGGGCTTAAATCTTCCTATGTTTTGTGAAGCAATATAGATCTGCTTTTGATTTAGATTTAATTCATCAATCACTTGCATCAACCTTGAATCCATCTTGTAAGTATGATTTTCATTAAATAAAGAGTTCTGCACATATCCAATATCTGAAAATGAACTTAGCATAATCCCAGCTTTTGAATATCTATAATTAGGTCTATAGATTTTGGGCAGAATCTTTCTTACGGCATACAAAAAGTCTCTTGAATCATCTGTTGGATAAGTAAATGAATAGCTCTTTATAGCCCTGTAACTTTCGTTAGTATCAAAAGGATTAGTTCGAATAAATACTGATATTCTTGAACTTTTTTGTTTTTCAGATCTTAATTTTTCTGCTGCTCTAACAACATAATCATTAACAACAGTATTTAGGACTTCTAAATTAGTAATTTTTTTTGCAAAACTTCTGCTGACTACAATTTGTTTTTTAGTCGGAGAAACATCTTCAATATCTAAACATTTCTCACCATTAAGCTCTCTAACTGTGCGTTCTAAAACAATACTAAATCTTTTTCTTATATCCTGAGGTGGGGCATATGATAGTTGCAGAGCATTTCTAATACCTGCCATTGATAGCTTTCTATTTAATCTTCTGCCAACTCCCCATATCTCACCAACTGGGGTACTTTTAAGAGCTTCACTTATATCTCTCTGGCTATCCAGTACTAAAACTCTTGATTGAATATCTCTTTTCTTTATTTGGTAGCTAGCAATCTTAGCTAGTGTCTTAGTAGGCCCTATACCTATTCGTACAGGTATTCCTGTCCATCTTCCTACAGTATTTTTTAGATGTAAGCCAAAGTCGAAACAGCCTATATTTTTTTCGGTACCTGAGAAATCTAAGAATGCTTCATCAATGCTATAGACCTCTGTTTTTGGAGAAATAGAATTTAGAATATTCATAACTCTCCTGGACATATCTCCATAGAAAGCAAAATTAGATGAGAAAACAATACCGCCTTTTCTAATATATCTATCTTTGATCTTAAACCAAGGAACTCCCATCTTTACACCCATCGCTTTTGCCTCTGAGCTCCTTGCAATTACGCAGCCATCATTATTAGAGAGGACAACGATAGGTCTACCCTTAAGATCAGGACGAAACACTCTTTCACATGAAGCATAAAAGCTATCACAATCTACTAGGGCTATACTCATGTAAATTGATTAATGACTGAAGTTACTAGCCCAGTTACTTCGAAGTCTATTTGGCTATTTATATAGATTGGTTTATAGCCTTTATTTTCAGCAACTAGGCATAATTTAGGTTTAGTTTTAAGTCTTCTGCAAACAAACTCACCATCAACTGCTGCCACTATGATGCTGTTATGAGAGGGCTTAATACTTCTGTCTATTATGAGAGTTGCACCATCATTAATGCCTGCACCTATCATAGATTTTCCACTTACTCTGACAAGAAAGGTAGCAGCATTATTTTTTATTAAATATTTATTTAGGTCTATAGGTGATTCTATGAAATCACTTGCAGGACTAGGGAATCCGGCATGCACCATATCTTGGAAATATGGCAGCATTAATTCAGATAAATTATCTGCAATCACCGTACCGATGTAATTAATTTTCATAATATAGGAGTGCTAAAAATACTGTATAAATATACAGTACTTTTAAAGAGGTTTCAACGCTTTATTCAATCTTGAATTTAAATAAATCAGGACCATTGGCATCAAGTTTTAAGCACCATCCAAAAGTATCCCAATCTCCCAAAACAATTCGCTGGGTTGAATAATCTCCATACTCTAAGTCATGAAGATCAGGTCGATGAGTATGGCCATGAATGAAAAGATCCGGTCTTTCTTTTTGAAGAAACGAATCTACATCATTTAAATTTACGTCAGTTATTTCAGAGGATTTATTTTTGCTAGCAGACTTACTGGCATCCCTCATATCGTCTGCAATTTGTTTTCTCTCCTCTAGGGGTTTGCTGAGAAAGTCATCCTTCCAAGCCTGAGATCGAACTTGTTTTCTAAAGTCCATATATTCTGAGTCATGAGTGCACAAAAAGTCACCATGACTAATGATAATCTTCATTTCATTGAAGGTTATTGTGTAGGGGTCTTCAAGGATTTCGATATCCGCCGAGGCTGCAAAGCTTTTATCAAGCAGAAAATCTCTATTGCCAGCAATAAAAAAAAGCTTATTCCCTTTGCTAGCAAAATCACTCAGCTTAGACTGAATAACTGCTGCAAGTTCACTATCATCATCATCTCCAATCCAAACCTCAAATAAATCACCTAGTATATAAAGACTAGTAGGAGTAGGTATTTTATTATCTAAGAAATCAAAGAATGATTTAGTGGAAGGTGACTCAACTGAACTTAGATGTAGGTCTGAAATGAAATATATTGGATTCATTCCATAACAGATATCGATTGAATCATAATTGGCTCAACTGGCACATCTGCATACTGTTGAAAGTTACCGGTATCAACCACAGCAATTGCATCAACAACATCCATTCCATCCGTTACCTTCCCAAATACCGCATATCCCCAACCACGCATAGTTTCTGATGAGTGATTTAAGAAACTATTATCTTTATGGTTGATAAAAAATTGACTTGTAGCTGAATGAGGATCACCAGTTCTTGCCATAGCAATAGTTCCTCTGTCATTTGATAAGCCATTATTAGCTTCATTTTGGATTGGTTGAGAACCAGAAGGCTTAGTTCTCATATCAGCTGTTAAGCCGCCTCCTTGCACCATAAAACCATCAATTACTCTATGAAAGATAGTCTCATCATAGTATCCAGATTCAACAAGATTTATAAAATTTTCAACTGTGCCTGGAGCCTTTTCTTTATCTAGCTCTAGAGTAATATCACCAAGAGAAGTTGAAATAACCACTGCAATAACTGTTTTTGTCATACTCATACCTTTTAAATTTAAATGTTTATTAATACTAGTTTATTTGCCATTTAGAGGCAATGCGATCTTCTATAATTTCCTCAGTCAAACCATAATCTTTGAGCTTATAGTGGTGCTTTCCATGTTTGTGTTTTTTATGATTTTTTATATAAGATTCCATTTTGATTTTTATGGTTTCCTCGAAGGGTTTATCAATAAAATCATAAATATTCTCCATTGTCGCAATAGGATCTTTAATGAAATCGGCATAATCGATATCAAGGTTTGTTGTTGAATCAAGCAATGTCCTGCCTTCTTTATTTTTTAATATTGCATTTTCCCAAAACTCAATCGTTTGTTTCCCAATAAGTTCTCTATCAATTTGGTTACACAGTCCATTCCAAAGTTTTTCAGTAAGACTGCAAGTTGAGGTAATTGATTTTATAGGATCTCTAAATATGTGAATGAATCTTGCTTTTGGATAAATCTTTAAGATTTCAGGAATGTGTTCAATATGCGATGGATCTTTAAATAGCCAGTTTTTAGGTCTTCCTGAGAGTTCTAAGATTTGGAAAAACTTTTTATGCCACTCAAATACATTTGTAAAATCTGTTTCCATTAGAAACTTTTTATAGTTTGGAAGATGAGACATATAAATATAGACAACACTCTTTGCAGTCACTGTATTAAATTGCTCACATTCCTCAGGAGATAGAGCTCGTAACTTGTGCATGGCATCGAGCATGGGCACTACAAGCCTGGCAAAACGAAGCTCAGCATCAGTTGCAAAAATCCTAAGCGACTCTCGCCAACTTCCTTTTTCTAGCCATGGAAGGGGCCTTGTTATTTCCCAGTAAAGCGGACTTCTATGATCTTCATCATTACAGAGAATATCAAAGAGAAAAGTAGTTCCTGATCGAGGAAGGCCTGTTACGATAATAGGTGCTGCTGGATCAGGCATATCTTTATTTGCTGCAAACTTATAAATCTTCTCTCTAACATTCATCCGATTATGTAATTGATGCATAAAAGCAATAATGCCAAACATATTTATTTCTTCATTTGCATTAATGTCATTTACTAAAAGTTCCAATGCCTCAATAAATTCAGGTTCATGAGAGGTAGTTTTATTTAGCAGCTTTTCTTTTGATATTTTCATTTCTACGCATTAATGGTAACAAAATATTTTTTCAATTTCTTTGAGTCTAGTGGTATCGTAGTTACTTAGAAATTTAGGAGGAAATTATGAAAAAAATTCTATTTTTGTCACTACTTGTTCCTTTCTTTAGCTTTGCTGAGATCTGGGTAGATTATGAGCCTGCTGAGCAAGTTACAGAAATGACTGTTGTTAAGGTAAAAGCAAACATGCTTGATGATTACCTTATGGGAATCAAAAGAACTTGGGTTGATTCTTGTGAAATCCAAAAAGAGCTTGGACATATTGTTGGATGTGCGGTCTATACTGCAAGCACTGCTGGGACAGACCCAAATGTCTTCTTAACAATTACTTATGAAAATCTTGCTGCAATGGGCCCTGATAAAGAAAAATATTTGGAATTTATGGAAGCATGGAGAAAAAAGATCTCTGAAGATGATCAGAGTGAAATAGCTGGCGGCTACGGTGATATGAGAGAAATCGTAGACCTTGTTGTTTTAAGAAAAGTAAACTTTAAATAACTCTCATTGGGCAGGTTAATCCTGCCCAAATTTTAACAATGAATATCTTATTTCTCTGTGTTGGCAACTCAGCTCGAAGTCAAATTGCTGAAGGTCTAGCAAAGTCGATGATGGGTTCTGAATACAATATTCGAAGCGCAGGATCTCAACCCAGTGGCTCAGTGCATAAAAATGCAATTAGTACCATGAAAGAAATAGGAATTGATATTTCTAATTATGAATCGAAGAGTTTAGAAGATCTTGATATGGAGTTTATGAATGATGTTGATTACATAATTACCTTGTGTGCTGAGGAATTCTGTCCAACCCTTAACAACAAAGCAAAAAAAATTCATTGGGCAAATGAGGATCCTGATAACGATAGTTATTCAGATCAACAGTTAGAAAAAGAATTTCGAAGGACCAGAGAAAATATATTTAAACTCTTGAAAAAATTTTTTGTTGAAAACTCTTAAAATTTTAATAAAAAGAGATTTCTTTGACTTTTAAATCGACATCGAAGTCTCTACCATACCCAGCAAAACTAATATCTCTAATATTGCTAGGGTTTAGCCTTGGCGACATACCAGATTTTTTTTCGAAATCTGAGAAATTAATTTCAAACATTTGCCACTCAGAAGTAACATCAAAAGTTGAGCTGTGATATGCCCATGGAGGCATCCTTAAGCCCTGCATAGTAACATGTACCTCATAAGTTTCATTATTTCCTTTTGCCATAAAGCGAATACCCTTAACCTCTTTATCAACGCTATCTGGTCTGTGAGCTAACCTTACGAAACCACCATTATTAACAGTGGTTACATAGCCTTTTAAACTGAATACACCATCATCAAAACCGGCTTCTAATTCTGACTTGCCCCCCATAACTTGATCAGTAACGATATACCAACTGGAAGGATTATTTGAAATATCAGAAAAAGTGCTCATAGATATAATAAGTAGTAAAAGTGAGAAAATTTTTTTCATGGTAGCAGTATAAATTAACTATGGCTCCCCCGGTGTGGATCGAACACACGACCAATTGATTAACAGTCAACTGCTCTACCGCTGAGCTACAGGGGAGCGTGAAAAGCATTATAATTAATTTTTATTTAATTAGTAAGAAATAAATGACGAAAAAACTTGAAGTAGTAAGTAATTTTGATCCAGCTGGAACTCAACCTCAGGCAATTAAAAGTCTGGTATCGGGTATAGATAATGGTTTGCTCCATCAAGTTCTTTTGGGTGTAACCGGCTCTGGTAAAACATACACTATGGCAAAAGTTATTGAGGAGACACAACGTCCAGCAATAATAATGGCCCATAACAAAACTCTTGCGGCTCAACTCTATGGTGAATTTAGAGATTTTTTTCCAAATAATTCTGTTGAGTATTTTGTTTCTTACTATGACTATTACCAGCCTGAGGCCTATGTCCCGGCCTCAGATACTTATATAGCCAAAGATGCATCAATTAATGAGCATATTGAGCAGATGCGCTTATCTGCAACAAAAGCGCTTATAGAGAGAAAAGATGCAATTGTTGTTGCAACAGTTTCATCCATTTATGGATTAGGAGCGCCTGAGTCTTATTTAGAGATGGTAATGCATTTAGACAGAGGTGATGAAGTTGATCAAAGGCAACTTTTAAAAAAGCTATCTGTTATGCAATACACCAGAAATGACCTTGATTTTAGAAGATCAACTTTTAGAGTGAGAGGAGACACTATAGATGTATATCCAGCTGACTCAGAGAGAGAAGCATTGCGCATCCAGATGTTTGGAGATGAAATTGAAAGTCTCCTATGGATCGACTCACTAACAGGCGAGATTATTTCAGAAACACCAAGAGCTACTATCTTTCCAAAAACTCACTATGTAACTCCAAGAGAAAAAATCAATGCATGCATACCTGATATTGAAGATGAACTCAAAGATAGGCTAGCTTTTTTAAAGGAAAATAATAAATTAGTTGAGGCTCAAAGACTTCAAGAGAGAACTCAATATGATTTAGAAATGATGCGTGAGCTGGGCTATTGTCAAGGTATCGAGAATTACTCTCGCTATCTTTCAGGCAGAGAGTCTGGAGAACCGCCGCCTTGCTTGTTTGACTATGTTCCAAAAAATGCTTTAGTTTTTATCGATGAGTCTCACGTAACAGTTCCACAAATAGGCGCCATGTATAAAGGTGATAGATCAAGAAAAGAAACCTTAGTTGAGTATGGTTTCAGGCTTCCATCTGCTGTAGATAATAGGCCATTAAGATTTGAAGAGTGGGAGTTACTTGCATCGCAAAGAATTTATGTCTCCGCTACACCTAATAAGTATGAGTCAGAAAGGAATGATAACTTAGTTGAGCTTCTTGTAAGACCAACTGGTTTAACGGATCCAGAAGTTGAAATAAGACCAGCTACATCTCAGGTTGATGATGTGATTGGTGAATGTAATGAGAGAGCAATGCTAAAGGAAAGAGTGCTCATAACTACTTTGACTAAAAGAATGGCAGAGGATCTGACCGATTATCTTAATGAGAACGATATTAAAACACGATATATGCATTCAGATATTGATACTGTTGAAAGGGTAGAAATTATTCGAGATCTTAGGCTTGGTAAGTTCGATGTTTTAGTAGGAATTAATTTATTAAGAGAAGGGCTCGATATTCCCGAGGTGAGCCTCGTGGCAATTCTAGATGCAGATAAAGAAGGTTTTTTAAGATCCGAAACGACTCTTATTCAAACCATAGGAAGAGCAGCCAGAAACTTAAGAGGAAAAGCAATTTTGTATGCAGATAAAAAAACTGGATCAATGGAGCGAGCTTTAGCTGAAACTTCAAGAAGGCGAGATATCCAGCTAGAGTTTAATGAAAAAAATAATATTAAACCTCAGTCGATTAAAAAAGAAGTAAAAGATATTATGGAAGGTGCAAGAGTAAATAAGAGAGCCTCTAAGAACAGACCCCAAGACTATTCGAAAGATCTGAAATTTAGAATCAAAGAGTCAAATCCTGATGAAATCTCAAAATCAATTAATAAGCTTGAAGAGCAGATGTATAAGTATGCAAATCAAACTGAGTTTGAAAAAGCTGCTTATTGCAGAGATAAAATTAAAGAACTTAAAAGAAAGTTAATAGAAGTCTAGATTGCTGCTGTTTGAGCAAAGTTTTTATCCTATAATTGTATTAAGGTTTTTAAATCTTTAATAAGTGCCAAATTTAAAAATTAATATCTTCTCAGGGGGAAATGCCTTTTCTTCGGCAACTGCCGCCAAGCTTACTGACGAATTCAATTTTTCAAATAATTCTAAAGCGACTATTGAATGTATAGAGGTTTTCTTAGTTAGTGCAGAGGAGTCTTGTAATGAGCTTGATAGATGTAAAACAATTCTTGGCTGCAAGGAGCTAGCTGAAGAATTTGATTTTTTTGTGGGACCTAGAAGATCAACCATTAGTCCTTGGTCTTCAAAAACTGAAGATATTTTTAAAAATGTTGGGATTGTTGGAATATCCAGAATTGAGAGGTTTTATGGCTTTAAGATTTCTAACTTAGAACCTAATTCAAACCTTGACCTTTCCTCGGTCTTTGATCGCATGACTCAATCCATTTACTCAACAGTTGAAGAGTTAGCAGAATTTTTCTTTGAGTTAGATAAAAGAAGCCTCGGTGAGATTGATATTATTTCTGGTGGGAAAAAAGCTCTTGAGGATGCAAACACAAAATATGGTTTTGCAATTTCCAATGATGAAATAGATTATCTCTTAGATTTTTATAATTCGATTAATAGAAATCCTACCGATGCTGAACTCATGATGTTCTCACAAGCAAACTCAGAACATTGCAGGCATAAGATTTTTAACACCAACTGGCAAGTAGATGGGGAAGAAAAAGAAGATTCTTTATTTCAGCTTATTAAAAAGACCAGTAAAGAGTCGCCAAAAAATATTATTTCTGCCTATAAAGATAATGCCGCCATTGTTGAAGGTGTTAATACTAAAAGGCTTTCAGTAAATGATGATCAAACTTATGAACTCATTCAAGAAAAGATTAATTCAACTATAAAGGTAGAAACTCATAATCACCCGACCGCAATTTCACCATTTCCAGGAGCGTCTACAGGATCAGGTGGAGAAATAAGAGATGAGGGTGCAACTGGAATGGGAGCAAAGCCAAAAGTTGGCTTGGTTGGGTTTAATGTTTCTAACTTGAGACTCCCTGACTTTATTCGCCCTTGGGAGGACGATGAGAATAAACCAGAAAGGATCGCTTCGCCGCTTGAAATAATGGTTGATGCACCTCTCGGAGGCGCAGCATTTAATAATGAATTTGGTCGCCCATCAATATTAGGTTACTTCAGAAGTTTTGAAACTTCTTTTAAAGATTCAACAGCATACGGTTATCACAAACCAATTATGCTTGCAGGTGGAATCGGAGAGATTATTGATAGGAATAATTTTAAAAAACAAATTAGTGAGGACTATTTAGTAATTGTTTTAGGTGGTCCATCAATGCTGATTGGTCTTGGCGGCGGCGCTGCATCATCAATGTCATCAGGACAAAGTGATGAGGATTTAGATTTTGCATCAGTACAAAGAGATAACGCAGAAATGGAAAGACGGTGCCAAGAAGTAATTAATACTTGTAATAATAAAAATCCAAGCATCATAGAGTTTATTCATGATGTAGGTGCAGGTGGTCTTTCAAATGCAATACCAGAACTAGCTAAAGATAGTGAATTGGGAGTATATATAAATCTTAAAGACATTCCATGCGCAGATCTCTCAATGTCACCGATGGAAATCTGGTCAAACGAATCTCAGGAAAGATATGTTTTAAGCATTCATTCTAATAACGAAGAACTATTTAGAGAAATTTGTGAGAGAGAACGTTGTCCTTTTGCAGTTGTAGGAAAAACAATAACTGAAAAATATGTAAAACTTTTTGATGAAAGTGTTAATAACTATCCAGTGGATGTACCCTTATCTATGCTGTTTGGTGAACTGCCACTAGAAAAGAAAGTCGTCCAAGAAGAAAAAAATGTTTTTAATGTTGAGCAAAAGATAGCAATAGATGCAGATAATGATTTAGATATTTCTGAGCTTGATCCAAAAGCAAAAGAGTCTGTTAAAAAACATATTGATAAAAGTGCTGAAAATGTTCTTAGTCATCCAACGGTTGGCTCAAAATCTTTTTTAATTACTATCGGTGATAGATCGGTAGGAGGAATGGTTGCAAGAGATCAATTTGTTGGAAAGTGGCAAGTACCTACATCAAACTATGCTATGTCCTTGAGGTCTTTTGATGATGTTTGCGGAGAAGTCATGAGTATTGGAGAGAGACCAGCTTTATCCATTCATAATGCAGCTGCTTCAATGCGAATAGCAGTAGCCGAAGCAGTAACCAATATGATGTCAGTTCCAATTGAATCTATTTCTTCTATAAGAGCATCAGCTAACTGGATGGCAGCATGTGGAGAAAATATTGAAGATTTAAATCTTAGAAAAGGAGTGGAAGCACTATCAAACTTTTGTATTGATCTCGGGATAGCAATTCCTGTTGGTAAAGATTCTTTGTCCATGAGAACAACTTGGGAAAAAGATCAATCAAACTTCACCGTTAAAAGTCCAATGACAGGAATCATTTCAGCTATGGCACCTGTCAAAGACGTAAGAACGTCAATAACTACAGAGTATAAAAACTTAGAAGATCCATGCTTGGTTTTAGTAAAACCAAATAATTTTTTTAGATTGAATGGATCAATTTATCAAGATATTTTTGAAACATCATTTACTGATACACCAGATATTTCATCCGAAGAGCTGATAAATTTGTTTAATTTTATTCAGGAAGGAGTAAATAAAAAAAATATTCATGCGCTTCATGATATTTCTGATGGAGGAATCCTTGCCACCTTATCTGAACTTTGCTTTACAAATAAAATAGGATGTTCAATTTCGCTGGATAACAATTTTCAGGTTTCGCCGGAGCAATTCTTATTTTCTGAAGAGATCGGAGCAATTATCCAAATAAATGAATCTAAAATAAAAGAATTAGAGCAATCAGCACATTCTCAAAACCTTATATTCCAGTATTTAGGAAAAATAGGCGGAAGTAACTTTGATATTCTTGATAAAAATAAGGATAAATTATTCTCAAGAGACATTGCAGAGCTCGAGCAGGCTTGGTCTCAGGTCTCATATCGCATCAAATCTATAAGAGACAACAAAGATGACGCAAAGTCGGAGTTTGATCTAATTTCAAAGACCTCAAATACTGGATTATTTGCAAATGACTCCTTTAAACAACCTAAAAAAAGTCCAAAAATACTAAATTTACTCAAAAATAAGCCAAAAGTTGCAATTTTAAGAGAGCAGGGTGTAAACGGACAAAATGAAATGGCAGCTGCATTCATTAAAGCAGGTTTTGAAGCACATGATATTCATATGCAGGATCTGTTAGAGCAGAAAAAAGATTTAAATCAATTTAATGGTCTCGCTGTTTGTGGTGGATTTTCATATGGAGATGTTTTAGGAGCAGGAAAGGGTTGGTCTAGCACAATTAATTTTAGTGACAGTATTCAAGAACAGTTTTTAAAATTTTTTGAGGATGAGCAAAAATTTACACTTGGTGTTTGTAATGGATGCCAAATGCTTTCCTCCATAAAAGAAATAATTCCTGGAACAGATTCTTGGCCAAGTTTCCAAAAAAATCATTCTGATCAATTTGAAGCAAGACTGAGTCAGGTAAAGATCCTAAAATCAAAATCTGTTTTGTTAAATGATATGGAAGACTGGTCGCTACCAATTATTGTTTCGCATGGAGAGGGTAGAGCATGTTTTGAAAATGAAGACGAAATAAATAAACTTTTTGATTCAGAAAAGGTCTGTATGACTTTCGTTGATTCGTCAGGATATCAAACAGAACAATATCCGTTGAACCCAAATAAATCACCTTCAGGAATTACAGGAATTACAAATGATAATGGAAACATAACAATCATGATGCCTCACCCCGAAAGAGTTTTTCGCTCCCATCAATTTTCATGGAAACCATTATCTTGGGGAGAATTTTCTCCTTGGATGCAGATCTTTATTAATGCTAAAAAGTTTGTAAGTTAGCTCAGTAAAATTTCTTCTTCACGAAATTCAAAATTGTCTTTTTTTGAATCCTCAACAAAATATTTTAGAGTCATTGAAACTGTTGGGAAAGCTAATTCATCCCATGGAATTTTTGATATTTCAACCAGCTTTACTTCACTACTTTCATTAGTAGGTCCAAAAGAATCTGAAAGAAGTTTAGCTAGATAAAAAACGTGTATCTGACTGATATGCGGTAGACTTATGACAGTATATGGCTTAATTATTTCAGCTTTAGCTTGCGTTTCTTCTAATGTTTCTCTTAATGCACCAGCTTGCATCGTTTCTGCATTTTCAAGAAAACCTGCTGGTAAGGTCCACTTATCTTTACGCGGATGAATACTTCTTTTAGCAATTAATATTTTATTTTCAAATGTTGATAATGTGCCCACTACTAGATTTGGATTTGTATAAAAAATTGTATCGCAATCATTGCAACAGTATCGCTTGCGATTATCATCTTCAGGGATTTTAAATTCTAAATTTGAGCTTCCACAATTTGAACAATACTTCACAACTTAACCAATATTTTTTCTAAAAAAAGTTAAACTATCTTAAATGATTTCTTCTATAAAAGATAAATTAAATAATATTAATTACGATGCAACCACTGGAAACAGAAAAGCTGGCGTAATGATTTTGTTATCAAAAATTGGTGACAAAAATTTTTCTATTAAATTTACGTTGAGATCATCGAAAATGAAAACACATGCAGGTGAAGTCAGTTTTCCTGGTGGAATGATGGAAGAGATTGATCAAGATATTTTTCAGACTGCTCTCAGAGAATGTGAAGAAGAAATTAATCTCCAATCTTCAAATTTAGAAATTCTAGGAAAAATGGATTATTTTATTTCGAGACATAAAGTAGAAGTTCATCCAGTTGTTGGATTTTTAGAAACTAATCAAACCTTTAAATCCAATTATGAAATAGATGAAATATTTGATGTCCCTATTTCATATTTACTTGATGAAGAAAATATTATTTGGCAAGAATTAGAAAGAGACGGAATTAAGTTCAAATCACCATCATGGAGTTATAATAGATTTAAGATTTGGGGACTTACTGCAATGATCACAGCGATTTTTGTTAATGATTATTTTGATGCAGGAATAAAATTGGACTGGAAGCGATGATTTACGAACTAGATGGAAAAAAACCTAAAATGCGGGACGAAAATTTCTGGATTGCCAATAACGCTACCGTCATTGGTGATGTTTTCTTAGATACAGACGCAAGTATTTGGTTTAATTGCGTAGTTAGAGGAGATAATGAGCCTATTTCTATAGGGAAAGGGTCAAATATTCAAGAAGGTTCTATTATTCATACAGATCCTGGTTTCAAATGCACCATTGGTAATAATGTTACCGTTGGGCATATGGCTATGCTTCATGGATGTGAAATAGGTGATGGCTCGCTTATTGGTATCAATTCAGTCATTCTAAATGGTGCGAAAATAGGTAAAAACTGCATAATTGGAGCCAAAGCTTTAATTACTGAGAATGCTGTAATCCCTGATGGATCAATGGTTATGGGTATTCCAGCTAAGGTAAAAAGAGAGTTATCGGAGGAAGAGCAACAACTACCAACTTTAAACTCGAAATTTTATGTTGAAAATTATAAAAGATATAAAAAAGGAGATTTTTAAATGTCATATGCAATAGTTACAGGCGCTTCAGCGGGAATTGGAAAAGAAATAGCAATACAGCTTGCTGAAAGAGGTCACGATATTATATTGACTGCTAGAAGAGAAAATAGATTACAAGAACTAGCCTCAGAAATTAGAAGTAGGTATCAAGTGAATGTTGATTACATTACAGCTGATTTAGCTGAAGTTGATGCACCAGATCAAATTCATGAATTTTGTAAGAATAATAATTATGACGTAGAAATTCTTATTAATAATGCAGGTTATGGGTTGCCAAAACCATTTCATGAAGTTCCTATGGAAGATGAAGAAAAAAGTCTCAGAGTGTTAGCAATATCTGTAATTGCTCTAACAAAGAAGTTTGTACCCGATCTTTTAGCAAGGGGCGGTGGAAAAGTTATGATTGTCTCTTCGGTAGCATCTTTTGCTCCACCATCCGCAATCCAGACGCTTTATGGACCAATTAAAACATTTATGAATAGATTTAGTGATTCTATAAATATAAATTACAAACGTAAGGGCATTTCTTCAACTTCAGTTTGCCCAGGTTATACAGTTACTGAATTCCATTCTGCATCAGGCACTCAAGAGCAAATGGACAAAGTTCCAGCATTTATGAAATTAACTGCTGAGAGAGTAGCTAGAGAAGGCCTTGATGCAATGTTTGCTGGCAAGCGTCTTTCTATCCCAAGTAAAAGATACAAGGTATTAGTTTTTCTTATGACATATTTTTCATTTTTAATTAATATTTTTAGTAATGCACTTACAGGTGGCAGATACGAAAAAAAATGAATACCAATGAGATAAGAGAGGCATTTCTAGAATTCTTTAAAAGCAAGGACCATAATATTGTTTCTTCAAGTTCTCTCGTACCCAACAATGATGATACTTTGCTTTTCACTAATGCAGGCATGGTTCAGTTTAAAGATGTCTTTTTAGGCCAAGAAAAAATTAAATTTTCCAGGGCCACCACTTCCCAAAAATGTATTCGTGCTGGGGGTAAGCATAATGATCTTGAAAATGTAGGCTATACGCTTCGCCACCATACTTTTTTTGAAATGCTTGGGAACTTTAGCTTTGGTGACTATTTTAAAGAGGAGGCTATAGTTTTTGCATGGGAGTTTTTAACTGATGTTCTCAAACTAGATAAGGATAGGTTATGGATTACAGTTTACAAAGATGATGACGAGGCAAAAGATATTTGGATAGATAAGATTGGCATTGATCCGGATAGAATTGCAAAGCTTGGAGATAAAGATAATTTTTGGTCGATGGCTGATACTGGGCCTTGTGGTCCTTGCTCAGAAATCTTTTTTGATCACGGAGATAAATATGAAGGAACACCGCCAGGTGAAGATGGAGATGAGGGCGATAGATTTGTAGAGATATGGAACTTAGTCTTTATGCAATTCAACCGAGATAAAGATGGCGTGTTGCATGATCTGCCAAAACCATCAGTTGATACTGGAATGGGGCTAGAAAGAATTGCTGCAGTAATGCAGGGAGTAGGATCAAACTATGAAACTGATACCTTTTCAAGTCTAATTGAAGAATCAGAGAAAGTGCTTGGAAGTGCCGGAGATGTCTCCCACAAAGTAATTGCTGACCATCTTAGATCTTCATGCTTCTTAATTTCAGATGATGTTTTTCCATCTAATGAAGGAAGAGGCTATGTTCTCAGAAGAATCTTGCGAAGAGCTATTAGACATGGCTACAAGATAGGAGCAGATAAGCCTTTTATGTATAAGTTAGTTAAAACTTTCGTTAACGCGATGGGTAATGCTTATCCACAACTAAAAAATGACGAAGAAAGAATTAAAAAACTCATCAAAAATGAAGAGACTCAGTTTTTACAAACCCTCGATAAAGGTATTCAGATTTTGGACTCTACTCTTGCAGATGGGAATAAAGAAATTATTTCAGGGGATTTGGCCTTTAAGCTTCACGATACTTTTGGTTTTCCATTTGATCTGACGGCTGATATTGCAAGAGAAAAGGGTATTGATATTGATGAAAAAGGATTCAAGAAGAATATGGAATCTCAACAACAAATGTCAAAGGCATCAAGTTCGTTTGTATCAAAGGTTCCTACTGCAGAGGATTTGAAGGAAACGGATTTTATTGGTTATGAACATATGTCTTCAGACTCAAATGTAATAGCAATTTGGAATAGAAATGAAAAAGTTGAGCTTGCTAATGAACCACAAGAGTACTTTATAGCACTTAACCAGACTTCAATTTATGCAGAGTCAGGTGGGCAGGTTGGTGATAGAGGTTGGTTTAAATCTAAAAATGCTGAGGGCAGCATTTTAGATTGTAAAAAATCTGGAAAAGTTTTTATGCACCTTATAAAGTTAGACAAAGGAAGCTTAAAAATTGATGATAAAATTGAAGTTAATGTGAATAAAGAAAAAAGAGAGAAAACTGAAGCTCATCATTCTGCTACCCATTTAGTCCATGCTGCACTAAAAAGGGTGCTTGGAGATCATGTCAAGCAAAAGGGTTCACTCGTTGATGAGCACAAACTTAGATTTGATTTCTCGCATGATGAATCTTTATCAGATGAAGAGATATCCAAGATTGAAGATTTAGTAAATCAAGAAATACTCAAGAATTCAGCTGTAAGCACTAAAATAATGGATTTAGAAGATGCTAAGAATTCAGGTGCAGAATCTTTATTTGGCGAAAAGTATGAAGATCAAGTAAGAGTGTTATCTATTGGTGAAGATGATTTTTCTCTTGAGCTTTGTGGTGGAACACATATCTCAAGAACAGGGGATCTTGGTATTTTTATAATTACAAGTCAAAGCAGTGTAGCCTCTGGTATCAGAAGAATTGAGGCATTATCAGGTCCTAGAGCTCAAGAATATTTATCAAATATTAAAAATCAAACTATTCAACTCCAAAAACTATTAAATGCTCCTGCTGAAGAAATTGAAGATAAGGTGAGTAAGCTTTTAAAGGAAAATAAAAGCTTAAAAAAAGGCGGTAAAACCGCCAAAGCACCCACAATTAAATCCTCTAATACACATGATATTGACAACTTTAAATTAGTAATTGAAGAGGCAGAATCAGAGGATATCAAAGAATTAAGACCGCTACTTGATGAAAGAACGAAAAATGCAAATAACTCTATCTTTATTCTTCTAAGCTCTAAAAACGAAACATTAACTATTCTTTGTTCCGTATCAAAAGATCTCCAATCAAGAATTTCAGCAAAAGATCTCATTAATGCTCTAACGTCACCTATTGAAGGTAAAGGTGGTGGAAGAGTAGAATTTGCTCAAGGCGCAGGTAAGCCTTCCGATAGAGAAAAATTTGTTTCTGATATCCCTAATATCGTACAATCGCTCGCATAAATTTTTATGCAACAAGTTATAGTTCAAAAATTTGGAGGTACATCTGTTGGTTCGGGAGAGCGAATAGCTGCTGTCGCTGAAATAATTAAAAATGAGGCAGAGATGAACACTGTTGTAGTTGTTGTATCAGCAATGGCAGGAGAGACTGATCGACTTATAGAACTTTCGAAATTATTTGGAGATAATCCCAATAAAAGAGAATTCGATGCCCTGATATCAACTGGCGAGAAAGTAAGCGCATCTCTCTTAGCAATGGCGCTAAACTCTCTTGGCTTGAAAGCCAAATCTTATTCAGCTGCTCAAGTTTCTCTCAAAACTACATCTAACTTTTCAAAGGCAAAGATTTTAGATATAGATAAAGCAAAAATGGAAGAGATTCTTGCAGATGGCTCAATTCCAATTATTACCGGTTTCCAAGGAATAACTGAAACTGGAGAGGTTACTACCTTAGGTAGAGGCGGATCTGATACTACTGCTGTTGCAATTGCTGCTTCTCTTAAAGCTAATCGTTGTGATATTTATACGGATGTTGATGGTATTTACACTACAGACCCAAGAATTGTTCCCAATGCTAAGAAACTTGATGCAATTTCCATGGAGGGCATGCTCGAGCTTGCAGGACAAGGAGCTAAAGTTATTCAGATAAGAGCTGTAGAATTCGCAAATAAATTTAAGGTTCCTGTGAGAGTTCTATCGAGCTTTTCATCAGGTGCTGGTACTATGATAACTTTAGAGAATGACACTATGGAAAATGCAGAAATTTCAGGAATAGCCTTCCAAACAGACCAAACAAAAGTAACTTTTACTGCGGTTGAAGATACTCCAGGCATAGCGTCAAAGATACTAGGTCCGCTAAGTGAATTAGACATGAAAGTTGACGTTATTGTTCAGAATGTTGGAATTGAAGGCAAGACAGATTTTACTTTTACCATAGCAACTGAGGAAAAAAGTTTGTTGGATGAAGCAATTAACAATATTCAAAAATCCATAAACTATAAAGAAGTAATAATTGACGATGAAATTGCTAAAGTTTCTATTGTTGGTGTTGGAATTAGATCTCATGCTGGAGTTGCAGCAAAAGCTTTCCAAGCATTATCTGAGAACGAAATAAATATTGGCATGATTAGCACTTCCGAAATTAAGTTGACATTGGTTATCGAAAAAGATGATCTTGAAAAAGCCGTAAAAGTCTTACATGATATATTTGAGCTTGATAAATAATGTATGACTTAGTCCTTAAAAACTGCAATGTTATCAATGAAAATGTTGAATCACAGGTAGATATTGCAATTAAAAATCAAAGAATTGAAAAAATAGCCGCTTCGATTGATTCAGAATCTTCCGAAGAACTAGATTTATCAGGAAAGCTTGTAATTCCTGGTCTTATTGATGATCAAGTTCATTTTAGAGAACCAGGCCTTACCCACAAAGGTGAGATTGCCACTGAATCAAAAGCCGCTCTTGCTGGTGGTGTTACAAGTTATTTTGAGATGCCTAATGTAAATCCTAATACCTCTACTATTGAGAATTTAGAGAAAAAGTTTGAGATGGCTTCAACAAAATCTGTTGGCAATTACTCATTTTATTTAGGTGCAACAAATGACAACATTGAGGAGATAAAAAAACATGATCCAAAAACCTCATGTGGCCTCAAAGTATTTATGGGAGCATCCACTGGTGATTTGCTGGTTGATAAATATGAATCGCTTGAGAAGATTTTTGAACATTGTCCTACAAATATTGTTACTCACTGTGAAGATCCTAAAAGATTAGTGGAAAATGAGAGACTATATAAAGAAAAGTATGGCGACAAGCTTGAAGCTGCTCATCATGCAGTTATAAGAGATGAGGAATGTTGCTATTTATCTAGTTCATTAGCTGTTGGGCTGGCAAAAAGATTTGGCTCTAATTTACATGTTCTCCACCTTTCAACAGCAAGGGAAATGGAATTATTTACAACTGATCCGATTGAGAACAAACATATTACTGCTGAGGGCTGCGTTCATCACCTAACTTTTAGTGACAAAGATTATGAAGAGCTTGGCAATTTTATTGTTTGCAATCCCTCAATTAAAACAGAGGAAGACAGACTTGGAATTATTGAAGCCGTAAAAGCAAATAAAATCGATATTTTTGCAACCGACCATGCTCCCCATACTTTTGAAGAAAAAAGTCAAAAATATCCAAATATTCCTTCAGGTATTCCTTTGGTCCAGCACTCTCTTCAGATGCTACTCGAGTTTTATTTTGATGATATTTTTTCTTTAGAAATGATTGTTGAAAAGTCCAGTCATAACGTTGCAAAGAGATTCAATATTAAAGATAGAGGATTCCTAAGGGAGGGGTACTTTGCAGATATAACATGTGTTGATTTGGATAAAACCTATACTGTAAATAAAGAAAATATCTTACACAAATGTGGGTGGTCACCTTTAGAAAACAGAACAATGCGTTCATTAATTCATGCAACCATCCTCAACGGAAATATTGCTTATAAAGAAGGGCAATTTTCTGAGTCTTTGAATTTTGGTCATAGACTAGAATTCGATAATTAGAATCGTTAAGCATTATAAAATTGTCTGTATAATAAAAAACTTGGAGAGTTGGCTGAGTGGTCGAAAGCGCCTCCCTGCTAAGGAGGTATACGGGTAACTGTATCGAGGGTTCGAATCCCTCACTCTCCGCCATTTTGGAGAAAAATATGAATGATAATGAAATGATAAATGATTGTATTCAGTTATATTTTGATGGATGTTATGAGTCAGATCCTGAAAAAATTAAAGCTTCTTTTAATCCAAATGCTTCCATAACAGGGTATCTCCCAGATGGTTTTCATGAAATGACTGTCGATGATTTTGCAGGTTTTGTAGCATCGCAACAACCATCACCGATGGAAAACAATGATGAAAAGATGCTAGAAATACTTTCATGTGAAGTTTATGGGAATACTGCAGCAGTTAAAGTTAGAGAAGCATACTTAGGAATGATTTTCGTAGACTGTTTATCTTTTTTAAAGAAAGATGATGAATGGAAAATTTATACAAAGCTTTTCCATGTTGAATCTTAATAGCGCTTTAAAAATCAGTTAATATAATCTTTTGGAGAGTATTATGAAAAAATTATTATTACTATCTTTCGTTTCGTTTCTTTTTGTAGGTTGCTCAACTGAACAAGACTCAAATCAAGCAGCAACGTTTAATGGAGAATCAATTTTTGTTGAATTTATGCCATGCCAGGCTGGTCCAGACTACTCTGTTGAGAATATGCAAGAAATGATAAGTGAATGGCGTAGTTTACTTACTGCAGATGATTTAAAAGGCGCATGGGGCTATGCTCCAGCTGCAGAATCAAATGCATTCGGAAATACCGGTTGGTGGGAGCTTAATTGGTCTTCGCAAGATGCCGCAAATGCAGCATGGTCTCAATGGGCCTCTAATACTGAAGCAGCAGCATGGACTGAGAAATATGAAAGTGTTTTATCTTGTGATGCAGAAGGTAGAAATGCATTGGATGCAATTTTTCCAGTTGAAGCAGATCATTTTGGAGCTCTTCCAGAGAGTGGATATTTTTACAGTGAGTTTTATCATTGTTTTTATAACGAAGGCTCCTCTAAAGCGGATGCAGTTGCATTTTTACCTAAATATACCGCAGGAGTTTATGAGAATACTGATGGCTTTGATGGGACATCTTTTCATTATGGTAACTACTATGCTCAACTAAATGAAGATGGCTCACATACAGAGGAAGGAATAGATTTTCTATGGGCAAGCTTTACAAATAGCGAAGCATCAATGGTTAAGATAAACGAAGTCTTTGAAACTAATATGAGATCAACTCTCTTTCCTCAGTTTAGTGAATTTGCCACCTGTAGAGAGGATGTTATAGATATTTATCATGGCTGGACTTTCTACAATAGTGAGCAAAAAGATTTCATGCCAGATTTTTCAAGCTATTAAAAAATCGAACTTTTATCTTAAAAAGCCACCTTTTGGTGGCTTTTTTTTGTAATATAAATTCTTATTAATTTTTTCGGAGAATTTATGAATTTAACTACAAAAAGCTTGTTAACTTTTTTTGCATTAATTTTCGTTGTCAGTTGTTCTAATACAATGGAAGATGCAGATGCTCCACAAACTGTTTTCTTTAACCAAATGATTCCTTGTACAGCCGGCCCTGACTACTCAGATGAAAATATGAGGAAGTTTGTTGCTGACTGGAATGAATTAGTTGCTGTTTATGATCAGATGGTTTGGGCCGGAGGCTATGCACCAGCTAGCGGACAGCAAAATGGTTGGTGGGAGCTTCAATGGACCTCAAAAGAAGCTGCAGATTCTGCATGGGAGTCATGGCTTTCAAGAGAGGACGCGCAGGAATGGGATCAATCTTCAAATAATGTTTTGGACTGTGATAACACCCAAGTATTTGATCATGAGTTTCATCTGGGAGACCCACAAAGTGGACTTGATTGGAAATCTTTTGCAACTCAATCACAGGCATGCAGATTTGTGAACGGTGCTTCTAAATCTGAGCTAATGGCTGATATTGCTCTTTTCGATGAGTGGCTAGAAGAATATGACACAGATGATCCATATACTTACGGGGTCTATCTTCCTCAAGACACCAGTGATCCTAATGATTTCTACTGGCTTAATTTTCATCAAACATTTGAAACAATGGAAAGTGGAAATATGAATTGGTATGAAAATGGTGCAGAAATGCAAGCAATCTTTGACTCACATACTGAATGTGATGATCCAGAGCTTTGGAGCAGTGCAGAATTTAAGAATGCTGCAGCGAGTTAAATAGACTAAGTCTATTTTAAAGGCCGCTCAGCGGCCTTTTTTATTGAATTTATAAATTAAATCATTAAGTAATAAGGGGTTATGACAGATAAAACTTTAAGATTAATTCTAGGAAATCAGCTTTTCCCTTTAGAAATACAAAAAATAGAAGAAACTGAAACTGTTTTCATGTGTGAGGATTCTGGATTATGCACATATGAAAAACATCATAAATCTAAAATTGCTCTATTTTTTAATGCAATGAGGTCATTTAGAGACTCTCTTGACCAATCAAACATAAGAAACATTTATTACGATTTTAATAATAGATTTAATGATCCTTTTACCGAAAAATTAGCTGAAGAAATCAAGAGAAATAAGTTTACTAAAATTAAGTTCTTTGAAATAGAAGATAAACCCTTTGAAAATGAAATACTCCAGTTGATTAATGAGCTTGAGATTACTCATGAAATTCTTAAAACACCCATGTTCATTGATACAAGAGAATCATTCAAAGAATTTATAGGAGATAAAACTTTTATATTACAAGCTAACTATTACAAGAAAGCTAGAAAAGATATGGATCTTCTTTTAGAAGATGGAAAGCCTGTGGGAGGCAAATGGAGCTTTGATGATGAAAACAGAAAAAAGCTACCCAAAGGTTACATAATTCCAGAACTTCCAATTATCAAAAAACGATTTGATTCTGAAGAAATTTCTAATTTTATAAATACTGAATTTAAAGAGCATCCAGGGATAATAAATAATATTTTTCCCTTTACCTCTGAACAAGCTTTAGATTGGCTTAATGTTTTTTTTGATGAGCGTTTTAAAGATTTTGGGCCATATGAGGATGCTATTTTTATGGGGGAGCATTTTCAACTTCATTCTGCATTAAGTAGTTCAATGAACCTTGGGATTATTACTCCACAGCAAGTTATTACTGAGGCAAGAAATTATGCTGAGGAAAACGATATTCCTCTGAACAGCCTAGAAGGATTTATTAGACAAATAATCGGATGGAGGGAATTTATAAGAGGCATTTATCAAAACTTTTCTGAAAAAATGATTGATGCTAATTATTGGAACCATCAAGGAAAACTATCTGATGCATGGTATACAGGAGAAACAGGTATAGAGCCTCTAGATGATGCCATAAAAGGCGCACTAGAGTTTGGGTATACTCATCACATAAATAGACTTATGGTTTTAGCTAGCATAATGAATATGTCAAGAATACATCCATCAGAGATTTATAAATGGTTTATGGAAATGTTTGTTGATTCTTCTGAGTGGGTAATGGTTCCCAATGTTTTTGGTATGGGAACATTTGCTGATGGAGGAATATTTGCTACTAAGCCATATATTTGTGGATCAAGTTACATATTAAGGATGTCAAATTTTAAAAGGGGAGATTGGTGTGAAATTGTGGATGGCCTTTACTGGAAATTTATTGAAGACAATAGAGAATTCTTTGCTTCAAATCCACGTCTATCGCTAATGATAAGAGCTCTAGATAAACTTGATAAGGATAGGAAATTAAGAATTTTTAAGGCGGCTGGTGTTTTTATTGAGGAAAAAACTCTTTGAAAAGAATAAAAAAATCTAATCTTCCTCAAAAAATTTGTGTAACATGTAATAGGCCTTTTACATGGAGAAAAAAATGGGAAAGATCTTGGGATGAGGTCAGATTTTGTAGTAAAAGATGCAAAACCAATGCTAAGGAGTAAAAAATGACAGACTATGCAACTCTTGAAAAAATCGATGATGTATCAGTATTAAGCTTAGATGATGGAAAGGTAAATGTCTTTTCTATAGAAATGCTTGAAGCGATTAATAATTGCTTAAATGATGTTCCTAAAGATAGTGGCTCTCTAGTAATAAAGGGTAAAGAAGGAATTTTTTCTGCTGGCTTTGATTTAAAAACATTTGCATCTGGAGATATGGAAAAAATCTCAAAAATGAGCGATCTAGGGATGAGGTTTATGTATGACATTTTTACTTTTCCAAGGCCGGTTATTGCTGCTTTATCTGGGCATACTATTGCAATGGGTCTTTTTGTAGCATGTGGATGTGATTATAGAATAGGCTTGAATGGAGATTTTGTAACTCAAGCTAACGAGGTTAGAAATAATATGGATATCCCAACTAGTATTATGCAGATTGCTGCAAGTAGGATTTCTAAAAAACATGCATATTCTGTTCTGCTTCATGCAGATCCATACCCATTTGCTAAAGCAGTTGATGCAGGAATAATAGATGAGCTTGTTGATGAGTCTGATTTTGAAGCTAGAGTTATGGAAAAGGCCATTGATCTAGCAACTTTGGGTCATCCCCATTACGAAAAAACGAAAAATGCATATATTGCTGATGATGTAAAAATTATTAAACCTTTGATAGTTAAATAGAGAATGCCAAAAGGTTACTGGGTCGCTAAAGCAAATATTCTCGATGATGAGAAGCTCTCAAGGTATGGCAAACAAGCTGAAATAGCAATAGAGAAATTTGGTGGTAAATTTCTTGTTAGAGGCGGTCAACATGAAACCAAAGAGGGAATCGATTTCTCCAGAAATGTAGTAGTTGAATTTGATTCCTATGAAACTGCACTGGCTGCTTACAGCAGTTCAGAGTATAAAGAGGCATTAACTTTGCTGGAGGGTGGAGCCGAGAGAATGTATGCAGTAGTTGAAGGTTATCAATAAGATGCTGTCAATAAATTAGGCCTGATTTAAATGGACCAATCTCCAAACTTCTATGCTGAGCAATTTGCTTCAGCTGCTTGGGGCCCATGGTTAATATTTCTATTAATTGGATCTGGGATATTTTTTTTAATTTATTCAAGATTTGAGATTTTTAAATATCTTCTGCACGCTTTTAGAATTCTTTTTTCCAAGGAAAAGAGTGATGAAGAGGGCGAAGTAAGTCCCTTCCAAGCTCTTACCACATCATTGTCGGGGACAATTGGGTTGGGTAATATTGCTGGTGTTGCACTTGCAATTTCAGTAGCAGGGCCTGGCTCAATTTTTTGGATGTGGGTGACAGCAATTATAGGTATAGCTACAAAATTTTTTACCTGTACTTTGTCAGTGATGTATCGAGAAAAGACTAAAGAAGGAGAAATCTTTGGCGGTCCTATGTATGTAATAAAGAATGGTCTTCCAAAAAGAATGCTACCCCTTGCATATTTTTTTGCTTTGGCAGGAATGATAGGCTGCTTACCAGCTTTTCAAAGCAATCAACTTATTCAAATCACCGGAGACCTTGCTTTTTCAGAAATTGAGAATTTTAATATTTTGGGAGGTTTAGTCCTCGCAGGTATTACTGGATTAGTGGTAATTGGTGGTTTAAAAAGAATAGCTGAAGTTGCAACGTTTCTTGTGCCTCTAATGGGGTCAATTTATTTTGGAGCAATGATTGTAGCGCTCATACTAAATTTAAACCTAGTTTTACCTGCCTTTAAATTAATTTTTGTCGATGCATTTAATGGAACTGCTATTGCAGGTGGTACCTTTTTTGGAGTGTTAATTTATGGCGTTAGAAGAGGAGCTTTTTCAAATGAAGCAGGTATGGGAACTGAGTCTTTGGTTCATGGAGTTGCTAAAGTTTCAAATCCAGTTAAACAAGGTCTAGTGGCTATGACAGGACCAATTTTTGATACATTAATTATATGCACAGCTACTGCTTTAATGATTCTAGTATCAGGAGTTTGGGAAACATCATCGTCTCAAGGCGTTACATTAACAGCAGAAGCTTTTAGTATTTTATTAGGAAACTTTGGCGGATTAATTCTTTTCATCTGCGTAATTTGCTTTGGCTTGAGCACAATCTTTACTTACTCGTATTACGGAGCAACTTGCTCAAGATTTCTATTTGGAAAATTCGGCATGAAATTCTATATTTATCTATACATTTTAAGTATTTTTATTTATTCGATAGTCCCAATTGATATTGCTATAAATATAGCTGATGGTGCATTTGCTATGATGGCTATTCCAACTCTAATTTCTGCATTATGGTTGGCACCAAAAGTAATGCAGGCTTCAAAAAATTACTTTAAACTTATTGATAACAATTAAAAAAATGAAATTTTTAAGTTCTCTTTTTCTATTCTTTTTAGTAATACCAATTTTTTCAGAAGAAAAAGGACGACTCGATAGAGAGGAATTTGATTTTAGATATACCTATCTAGGAATAAGCTTTATTGGAGCAAATAATGCTGATAGTGGCTTAGCAATAAACACCTCCTTTAAACTGCCTGGCCCTTTGTATCTTAAGTTGGAAAGAAGAGGCGATGGTATAGATTTTGAGAAAGAGACAGTCGACAAAACTACTGATTCTTTTAGAATTGGAGCTCATGCTGGAATAGGCGATATATTGAGTAATATTTCAGCACGCGGAGTCAACTTAGAAATTAAAAATTTATTTGAGCTCTATGGAGAGTTTGGAGTAAAAAGTTGGTCAGTAGAAAACGATGACTTCAATTTTGATGAAAATGCATATGAAGCACATTTTGTGTCAGGCATTCATTTTGGCGACAGTAATGATTGGGAAGGAAGGATTTTCCTTGATGTTGCATCAGAAGCAGAACCAATTATCAATGATGACATTGTATGTTTGGAACTAGATTGCCCAACAATTTATGAGATTTCGGATGATCAAAACAGAAGATTTGGTTTTGAAGCAATCTACAACAGAGGTAAATATACTGCCTTTACTATCGGTGCAAGCACAAACTCTCTATATGATTCAACAAATTTTGAGATAGGTTTTCGTATAAATCTATAAATTATTATCAGAAACAAAAGGATTAGTTGATCGTTCAACTTTAAAATTTGAGGGTGGTCCGTGGCCAGGGACGAAAGCTATATCTTCACCAAGGGGCCATAGTTTTGTCTTAATAGATTCAATCAATTGCGCATAGTTTCCGCCGGGTAAATCTGTTCTTCCAATTGATCCGGCAAAAAGAACATCGCCCACAATAGCTAACTTAGAGGGCTCATGAAAAAAAATAATATGTCCTGGAGTATGACCAGGAGTAAGAAATACTTTTAATATTGCATTACCAACTGATACGGTTTCTCCATCATTTAACCATAGGTCTGGTGAGCAATTTTGAGCAGATAATCCAAGCATAGAACCTTGAGCTTCTAATTCATCTAAGAGAAACTTATCATCAATGTGAGGACCAATTATCTCCAAGTTAAGTGTATTAGCTAGCTCAGTAGCACCAGCAGCATGGTCTATATGCCCATGAGTAAGTAATATTTTCTCTGGAATTAGGTCATTATTTGCAGCACTAGCTAGCAATACCTCTAAATCTCCACCTGGATCAACAAAAGCGCATTTTTTAGTTTCTTCACAAAACACAATGGGTGCATTTTGTTGAAATGGAGTAACAGGATTAATTAATGCTTTTATATTAGACATTGCTACAATAGTTTCTGTTAATAATAACAGTTTTAAGCGAATAAAAATGGCAATAAAAAGCTCAACTAAAAATAAAACAATGGTGGTGACGATCTCATCTCCACCAGTAAATGCATTTTCATCTAGTGACTTAATAGAAATGAATGATCTCATCGAAAAGGTTTCTTTTGATAATGAAATCTCTGTGATAATAATTGAAAATGAAGGTAAAGGGTTTTCAGCAGGAGCAGACAGAAAGGAGCATGGCCTTGATAAAGAAAAACTTGAGATAATTAATGACTATCTCTGGAAGCTTTCAAATGCAATCTATAATTCAGACGTACCTATAATTTGCTGCTGCGATGGATTTGTTATTGGCGCTGGTTTTTTTATTCCATCTTCTTCAGATATTGTTTTAGCAACAAAAGATAGTTATTTTCAGATGCCAGGAATAAATTTTGATGTGCTGGTTGGAAGTGCGCACTTAGGAAGAATAGTCCCAAAACAAAGAGTTAGGGAAATGGTTTTCACTGGTGAAAGAGTTGGAGTCGAGGAGATTCTTTCATATGGCGGCATAAGCTCAATTCATGAAGATAAAGAAAGCATGATGAAAAGGGCACACGAAATAGCTGCAAAAATAGTCTCAATGGAGAGAGATTCGATTAAAGTGCTTAAAAAGATTCTCAATTCCAACGAACCAGTAGATGTAAATAGAGCTTTTAAAAAGGAACAACAGCTTACATTTCAAAATAAAAAAAACTTATTAGATTAAGGATTTTCCTTTATTTTGATGCTAAATATCATTAATATAATTCCCTCATTGAAGATCAAAGGAGATCAAATATGACAGATAACAAAAAACCAACTCGAGAAGAAGCCGAAGCTGCGGTAAGAACTATGCTTGCTTGGACAGGCGACAACCCTGATAGAGAGGGTTTGGTAGAGACTCCTAAGAGAGTAGTTAGGGCTTATGAGCAATTCTTTGCAGGGTATGAAATGGATCCAAAAGAAGTTCTTTCAAAAGTGTTCGAAGAAGTTGAAGGTTACGATGAAATGGTAATAGTGAAGGATATTCGCGTTGAATCTCATTGTGAACATCACATCGTTCCTATCCTCGGAAAGGCACATGTTGGTTATTTACCAAACAAAAGAATTGTTGGGATTAGTAAACTTGCCAGAGTTGTTGATATTTTTGGTAAGAGACTTCAAACCCAAGAGGTAATGACTGCTCAAATAGCAAACGTAATCAATGAAGTGCTTGAACCAAAAGGTGTTGCAGTTGTCATGAATGCAAAACATCAATGTATGACAACAAGAGGAGTTCATAAACCAGAAAGCTCAACAATAACATCCACTATGCTTGGAGCTTTCAGGGAGAATCCAGACACACGTGCTGAATTTATGAACTTAATAACAACTAGTTCATAGTAGCTAACTTTGGTGCTACCTAAAGTTTCCAAAACTAAAAAAAAACTAATTCTTGCTAGCGGTTCAAGAATTCGCAGACAATTACTTGAAGGAGTTGGTCTAGAGTTCCAAGTTATAAATTCCAACGTAGATGAAGATTTACTTAAAAAAGAATTTCATGGGAGATCATTTAGAGAGCAGGTATCAAGATTAGCCTCAGAAAAAGCGCGCACAGTAAGCATGGATAATTTAGAAGCATTCGTTATTGGATCAGATAATATGTGCACAATCGATGATGAGATTTTTGATAAACCTATTGATCATGAGGATGCTGTTAATCATCTCTCATCCTTATCTGGAAAAAAACATTTCCAAAATAATGGTATTTCTATATTTCATGAAGGAAGAGAGATTTGGTCAAATTATGATGTAACTGAGCTAGAAATGAAGAAATTATCACTTCAAGAAATTGAGGATTATTTGAATTTAGACAAACCTTACAGTGCATGTGGTTGTTACCATTTTGAGTCTAACGGAAAAGATCTTTTTACCAGCATTAATGGCCTTGAAAGCACAGTCATGGGATTAGCGATGGAGCACCTTATTGAAAAGTTAAATCAACTAGGTGTCATTGAGTTATAGTAATAGTCATGAGCGAAATCTATTTATATGATTCTTTATCTAACAAAAAGAGAAAGTTTGAGCCAATAGACCAAAACCATGTTCGCATTTATGCTTGCGGACCTACAGTTTATAACTACGCACACATTGGAAACGCAAGGATGGCGGTAGTTTTTGATTCTTTTGTAAGGCTATTAAGAAATAAATATCCAAACGTTACATATGTATCAAACATTACTGATATCGATGACAAGATAATAGAAGCCGCAAATGAATCTAATATACCTATAAATGAACTGACAAAGAAATATACGGATATTTATAATTCAGATATGTCTTATTTGAATGTCCTTCATCCAGATATTCAACCAAAGGCGACAGAGTATGTTGAGGATATGGTTAATTTTATTGATAAATTAATCCAGAAAGATAAAGCTTACGAAAAAGATGGACATGTATTTTTTCATGTTCCTTCTCATGAGGGATATGGAAAATTATCAAACAGAGAAATTGATCAACAACTTGCTGGAAGTAGGGTACAAGTTTCCGATATCAAAAAAAATCAACAGGACTTTGTTTTGTGGAAACCATCAAGCAAAAGTCAGCCTGGATGGGAATCTCCATGGGGAATTGGAAGACCGGGATGGCATACAGAATGTTGTGTGATGTCTGAAGTAAACCTAAAAATACCTTTCGATATTCATGGTGGTGGGCAAGACTTACTCTTTCCTCATCATGAAAATGAAATTGCTCAGTCTTGTGCAAGCGTTAATTCTGATAATCCCGAAGATTATGCTAAGTATTGGATACATAATGGTTTTGTGACTATAGATGGCGAAAAAATGTCGAAATCTCTTAATAATATTATTCTTTTGAATGACCTTTTAAAAGAGCATGATGGAGAAACAATAAGACTTGCATTGCTATCTTCTCATTATCGAAAATCACTTGATTGGAATGAAAATGTGATAAAACAGTCCAAAGTATTGTTAGATAAAGTTTATGATTTTCTTGATAACTGTGACGATGATCCAGAAGGTGAAATTGATGAAAGTCTCATGGAAAATTTTTCTAATGATCTTGATATACCTAAAGTATTAACTTCTATTAACAAGATTTTAAAAAATAAAAATTCTTCTAGTCCTGGAACTATTAAACAATCTTTATTATTTGCAGGCAGTATTTTAGGAGTATTTGATAAAAAACCATCTGAGTGGAATATGCAAATTGAAATTAGTGATTCTAAATTGGCGGAAATAGAGAAGCTTATTAATGAGAGGAAAACTCTCAAAGAAAATAAAGATTTTACAGGTGCTGATGCAATAAGAGATTCACTTTTGGAAAAAGGTATTAAGCTTATAGATTCTGAAGATGGCACCACCTGGAAATATAAAAGCTAATTTCACCTAATTCTTTCTTCACTGTCACAAACTTGTAGTAATATCTGATTGGAGGATTTTATTATGAGATATTTTTTATTATTAACTTTTTCAATCTTTTCATTTGCAGATGATCATCGTATTTCAACAGATTTCTCAGACTGCGATGGAAAAGTTGTCAATTATTATGTTTCTAAGATTGTTTCTGGCGGCAGTGTTGAAGGAATGATGAAAGCTAGCAAGATGCATCAAAACTTTTACGACGAGCAGGGCGCAAATGTAAAGGTTTATCCAGCACTCCAATATTTAAGAAATGATGATGGGACAGAAGAAAAACTTCATCGTGTTTCAACAATGGTTGTTTGGGATAGTGTTAACTCATGGAGTGAATGGAGAGAAAGCATAGAAGCTTTATCTGAAGAAGATAGAAAACTTGCTGACAAAAAATACAATGCCTTTGTTGCCATGTACAACAAGAATACTGAGGTTGTCGCTGAGAGAAGATGGTGTATGCTTTAATAATATGTGTTTTTTTTGGAGATAAATTATGTTGCATATAGGAAAATATGAAATGAGAAGTGATGCTGATAGAGACGCTTTCGGTCATGCTGCTCTTGCAGTTTGCAAGGCTGCAAAAAAAGTTGAAGGTGTAAATGATGCAAAGTTTTTCTGGGTGAATCCAAACTTAATTGGAATTATAGTCGATGCAGAGAAGGGTGTATGGGGTAGCGATGCTGATCCTTCAGCCGAGACTATGAAAGCCTTTTTTGATTTGGCTGATTTATCAAATCAAGTTTCAAATGAAATTTGGATGTCAGCCGGTGTTGGTGAAGAAAGATTTAATATGACTAAATAAAAAAGGAGGAAAAATGTATAGAAATATATTTTTAAGTTTAGCTTTAATCTTTTCAGTCGCTGTATTTGCTGATGGTCATACAGGTGCTGAAAAAACAGTTCTAAAAAATATTGAAGCTTATTGGGAAGCAAGGAATACATCAGATTGGGATAAAGTTGTGGCTATGAGTAGCTCATCAGGAATGCTAAATACTAATTCTGATGGGAGTTTTCATAAACCAATGGCTACTCAAACTGCATCAGACTGGGAGAGACAAAGTGCTGGAGGAACTGGAGTGATTCAAGTTCATGCATCTGAAGCACATCAGCTTAATGATACTACTGTCTATGTAAGATATTATGCTGAGGGAGTCGTTGCTGATGGAAACGGCGGAATGAAGCCTTATCGAACCAGAGTTACTGGTGTGTGGGTAAAAGAAGGTAAAAATTGGGTTGTTAAAACATCTCATTTCTCTTCAGCTGCTTATGGCGGTACTCATCAAACTGTTCAAGCTGATTTCGAAGACTAATCATTAAAAAAAAGCCGGCTTTTCTAGGCCGGCTTTTTTTATAGAAGAATTTCTAAACTAGAGCGCAAGCCATTGCAATCAATGAGCCTATAGATCCGAACCAAGCAAGTGTTCTTACATACGTTATCCCCATAATATATGTAGCTCCATGAGCAACTCTAAAGATCAACCACCAGCATGCAGCAGAGGTTACATCTACACTTACGATCATAGATAAAAGGGCTAATGCTAAAAAAGCTGGCAAACTTTCTTGAAGATTCGTTGAAGCCCTTCTTGCTCTTGCAAGCATTTCTGATGGCTCATCAGAATCTTCTCTGTTTGAAAGAAGCCAATTCATATTTTTCATATTTAAAACCATCGGAATAATCCATATTTGTAAAATTGCCAAAACAAGTGACATAACTATTAACGATTCCATATTTTCTCCAAAAATGTTAAAAATCTAGACTATCAGCGAGAATTTATAAATTCAAGAATAAAAAAACTTTAGAATACTAATATAAATTTATAACTAATGAATTTTATTAAAACAAATAGATTACTAATAGGCTTAGCTTCATCAATTTTATTTTTTAGCTTTCTTGCCTCCATGATACTTACAAGCTTTGGTAATGTTGAGGTAAAGAGCTTAAGGCTTGATACAGACAAGGGCCAATATATTGTCTATGACCTGTTTAGACCAAATTCTGCTAAACCGGAATCAAAGGCTCCATTTATAGCTATTATTCCTGGTTTTCAAAGATCAAAAGAGGCTTTATCAAATATAGCTATTGAGCTTTCTAGAAGAGGATATGTTGTTGCCCTGATAGATCCTTATGCTCAAGGTTTATCTTCTTCATCTTTAAGCACTAGAGCTGCAACTACACAAGGTTATGGGATGTTTTCCTTAGTAGAGGATGTGCATAGTGGCGCTTTTAATTTTGTAGATATTGATAAGATTGGAGCAACTGGTCATTCAATGGGAGGAAATGCAGCAATACGTGGCGCTGATTTTTTTGGAAAACAAGCCATACAAAATAATACAAAAAGTAAATTAGACTCCGTTTATGTTTCTGGTTACGTCCTCACCTTAAGAAATAACATTTTAAGAGACTCAAAATCAAATATGGGTGTTAGCTATGCTTTATATGATGAAGGAGCTTTTAGAAATGAACTCACTGCATGGGACTCAGCCAATATGATAATTGCTCCTGAATCTCTAAGAACCGTCAACAGTGTTCTTCCAAAAGAAGAGCAAATAAAAGAAGTTGAGTTAGGAAAATATTACGGCTCAAAAGAAAAAAATTCCTTAAGAGTGATTTTTAACGAACCAGTTTTACATCCGTTCCAACCTTATAACTTTGAAGCAACCGCAAATCAACTGGATTATTTTGAGAAAGTATTCGGTGCACCAAATCCAATTAATTCAAACAATCAGATTTGGCACTGGAAAGAAATATTTACTCTTATAAATATGGTTTTAGCATTAATTATGCTCATTCCTATCGCAAGATTATTCTTGGATTTAAGATTCTTTTCATCTATTAAAAAAGACATTCCAGCTCCTTTAAATGTTCCAAATGGCAAAGGAAAAATAATATTTTGGTCAATCTTTTTTATAAGCGCTCTAATTGCTTGCACAACTTTTATACCAATGGTTGAGGTTGCAAAAATTTTATTTGAGGATGCAGCCAATAGAAAATTGACTTGGTTTTTCCCCCAAAGGATGAATAACTCAGTAATGTTATGGGCAGCATTTAATGGATTGGTAGGAATCATTATTTTCTCCCTCTCCTATAAGCTTTTTGGCAAGAGAAACGGAGTGGATACAAAATCTTGGGGACTAGGTATTAATAGAATGGATCTATTAAAAACTTGTATCCTAGCGTTAGTAATATTTGCAACTTTTTATGCACTCCTTTTTATAAACTATGCTCTTTTTCATGTTGATTATCGATTTTGGTTTATGGGAGTAAGAATATTTCAGCCAGAAATGCTTGCTGTATTATTAATGTATCTTCCACTTTTTCTTATATTCTTTTTTTCAAACTCACTAAGGGTAAACGGTGCTATGAGGTTTAAAGATCAACCCGAATGGCTATCTATGCTAATAGCTGGATTCGCAAATTCATTAGGTTTAATGCTCATAATAATTATTCAGTACTCAGTCTATTTCAATACAGGCACAGTTTTTTGGACAACTAACTGGTTAAGCGTGAATTTGCTTTTTGGGATTGTTCCAATGATGTTCATATTGCCTTACTTCAATAGAATATTTTTTAGAATGACCGGTAGAGTTTATTTAGGTCCACTTGTAACCTGCCTTGTTTTTATTATGATACTTTCAACTAATACAGTTGTTTACTTACCTATTAAATAATATGAAAAATATTTATTTCTTTTTATTTCTGGTTTTTATCTCCAGTTGTGGAGGAGGTGGAGGTGGTGGAAGTGAAGCAGTTCCTCAAAATAATCCACCTACAATTACTAATAGCACATTTACATTTAGTGCTTTAGAAAATCAAAATTTAGCATTTGTTTTGCAAGCCTCTGATCCTGATGGGGATAGTATTACTTTTCAAATTACAGGAGGCTCAGATCAGAGCTCTTTCACCATTAATGATTCAGGACAAGTGTTATTTTTATCTTCACCTGACTATGAAAATCCATCTGATGCAAATCTTGATAATTCATATGAAGTGGCAATTCGAGCTTTTGATGGCAACCTATATTCAAGTAGCTATGATTTCACAGTGAATATTACAAATGATGAAAGTGATGATGGAAGTAACAATTCATCTGCTGTATGTACTGATCAGGCAGAGTCTACTTCATATTGCACTATAGATTGGGATAACCTGGAAAGAGAGTTTTATGTAGTCTTTCCAGGAAGTTTCTCCTCAGATAAGTCTTATCCTCTCGTTATAAGTCTTCATGGTGGAGCAGATTATGCAGATGCAAATATGGAATATACTGGATTTACACAAATAAATGATCAAAATAATTTTGTTCTCATATTCCCTCAAGGAACAGTTGCTGAAGGCAAAGGGGATACTGGCTGGTATTCAGGAGGAGACTGTTCAAACTTAGAGGTTTGCGATATTTCATTTATTGAGAAACTTATTGATTATTCAATTGAAGAATTATCGATTAACCCTGGCCGCGTATATGTCTCAGGTTTCTCTAACGGGGCCTTTATGGCATACACAACCGCATGTTTTTTAAGCAACAAAGTTGCTGCAGTTGCTCCAGTTTCAGGATCTTTCTCTCCAGAAGACTATGATTCTTGCGATCCGCAAAGACCTATGCCAGTTATTCATGTGCACGGATTGGATGATTCATGGATTCCGGTTCAGGGCGGTGATTATGTTACTCCTCTCCAGCTTGTAAGTAATTATTGGAGCTCATTTAATTCATGTTCTGAAAATATTATTGTTGATGGCGAAGATTCAAACGGAGATGGGTATTCTTGGTACTCAGAAATTTCAACAAGCTGCCAAGATGGAGTCAGTATAAATTTTACGTATTTAGAAAATTTTGGCCATAGTTGGCCAGCATCTGATTCTAATAAGGGTGGAGGTGCAGACATAGATGGAGCAGCATTCATTTGGGAATTCTTATCTTTGTATGATATTAGTGGGCTGATAAACTAGATACTTATGAGAATAATAGGTTTTCTGGGAGTTCTTCTAATCATTTCAGCATGCGGTGGAGGCTCATCTGGTTCCGACATTACGATTGATCCTGGTCAAGATACTAGTTCTGGTCAATCTTGCTCGACTTATCAATCAAATAATGGAAATGGCTCAACCCTAAATTGCACGATTGTGCATGACAATATTGCGCGACAGTTTTATGTATATGAGGGGAGTGGATATCAGGGCAATGCACCAGTGCTCTTTGTTTTGCACGGCTATACAAGCAGAGGTTTGTGGATTATGAACTATAGTGGATTTCAATCTATTGCTGATGATGCAGGGGCTATAGTTATTTATCCTCAAGGAACTCTATTACCGGCTACTGGACAGCCGCATTGGAATGTAGGCGGATGGACAACGAGCAGCACAACTGATGATGTCGGGTTCATAAATTCAGTTATAAATTTTTTGAGTAATGAATATTCAATAGATTCCAAGAGAATTTACTCAACTGGAATGTCCAATGGCGGATATATGAGCTATAAGCTTGCGTGTGATTTAAGTTTAAGGATTGCAGCGGTTGTATCGGTTACAGGATCTATGACCAACGAAACTACAGATGGCTGTAACCCAACTCACCCAACTTCAGTTGCACAAATTCATGGGTTGCAAGATACAGTTGTAAATTATGATGGAAATGGTTTTAGCAAACCTATTGAAGAGGTTATGGATTATTGGGTTAACAGCAATAACTGCTCACCAGAGCCCGATACATCTGAAATCTCTGGAAATAATGGTGGAGGAATTCATGATGTATATTCAGGTTGTGACAATCAAACCAGTGTGGAACTCTATTTGATGACTAATATGGGTCACAACTGGCCGAATCTAAATAATCATGATCTTCAAGCGTCTTCGACTATTTGGAATTTTTTATCAAAATACGATATTGATGGATTAATTGAATAATACTATTAAAATAGTTAAGAAAATTAGATATTTGTATGGAAATTAATTTACCGGATGGATCAGCAAAGGAACTTGAAAAGGGTTCAAATGGCCTAGATCTTGCTAAATCAATTGGCGCAGGACTTGCTAAAAGTGCCGTTGCAGTTGTCGTGAATGGTGAGCAGAGAGATCTCCTAGACGAACTCCCTGATAAATCTTCAGTCTCTATCATTACTATCCAATCTGACGAGGGTTTAGAGATAATGAGACACACATTGACAGCCCAAGTTCTTGCAAAAGCTATCAAGAATTTATATTCAGATTCTAGATTGGCTATTGGGCCTACAATTGAAAACGGCTTTTACTATGACGTTTCTACTGAAACACCTATATCGGTTGAAGATCTTCCAAGAATAGAGAATGAAATGAAAAGGATATTAGAAAATAAGTCTAATATTGTTAAATCACTTCACTCCGAAAAAGATGCAAAAAAAATGTTTAAAGAAAAAGGAGAGACTCTCAAGATAGAAATTATAGATGATGCAGAACAGACTGATAATTTTCAGATTTATACAAATGCTGATGAAGATTTTGTTGATTTATGCAGAGGACCTCATTTACCAAATCTTTCTTTTATTGGAGCATTTAAACTTACTAAAGTCTCTGGAGCATACTGGAAGGGAGATTCTTCAAATGAAATGCTTACAAGAATTTATGGAACTGCATGGAGAAATGAAAAAGAGCTTCAAGAACATCTAAAATCTATTGAGGAAGCTGAAAAAAGAGACCATAGAAAGATTGGAAAAGATATGGATCTTTTCCATTTCCAAGATGAAGCTCCAGGCATGGTTTTCTGGCATCCAAAAGGTTGGACTATTTACTCAACTTTAAAATCTTATATGTCAGATATGCAAAAGAAAGCTGATTATAAAGAAATTAATACTCCATCAGTGATAGATAGGAAGCTTTGGGAAAAATCAGGACATTGGGATAAATATAGAGAAAACATGTTTATCACTGAGATCGACGAAGAGCATGCAAACGAGAAAAGAGTAAATGCTTTGAAACCCATGAATTGCCCCGGACATGTTCAAGTTTATAACCAAGGCATAAGATCATATAAAGAACTACCATTTAGGTTATGTGAATTTGGTTCATGTCATCGATATGAAGCATCGGGGACCATGCATGGACTAATGAGAGTTAGGGGATTCACACAAGATGATGGGCATATTTTTCTTACTGAGGATCAAATCGAGTCGGAAACAGCTATCTTTATAGATTTATTATCAAAGGTCTATGCTGACCTTGGGTTCAATGAATTCGAAATTAAGCTATCAACACGTCCAGAACAAAGAGTCGGATCTGATGAGATTTGGGACAAGGCTGAATTGTCTCTAAAAAATGCAATCGAAAAACTTGGATTGGAATACAGGGTAGACGAAGGAGATGGAGCATTTTATGGTCCAAAATTAGACTTTGTATTAACAGATGCTATTGGAAGAAAGTGGCAATGCGGAACTCTTCAGTTAGATTTCAATCTTGCTGATCGTCTAGATGCTCAGTATGTTGCAGAGGATGGAAATAAATATAATCCAGTTATGTTTCATAGAGCAATTCTGGGGTCTTTTGAGAGATTCATTGGTATTTTAATTGAGAACTACAGTGGGAATCTTCCCTTATGGCTTGCTCCCACCCAAGTGACAGTTTGTTCAATTACAGATGAAGCTGATGATTATGTAAAAGAGATATCAGAAACACTTAGAAGTAAAAATATTCGATGTAATTCAGATTTAAGAAATGAGAAAATTAGCTATAAAGTCAGAGAACATAGCGTCTCGAAAGTACCGATAATTATCGCTGTTGGAAAAAAAGAGGTTTCAGAAAGAACTGTTTCAGTAAGAAGGCTTGGCAGTGATGATACATCTATATTATCCCTTGATGATTTTACTACTTCAGTAGTGCAAGAATCTCTTGCACCAAATAAATAAAATGATTGGCAAGTTTTTTATTGCATTAATCAAGATTTATCAAAAGTTTTTTTCACCAATGCTTGGAAGCAATTGTAGGTTCCAGCCTACATGCTCGACATACACTATAGAGGCTATTCAGAAATTTGGCGCTTTTTCAGGAATTATTTTAGGGTTTAAAAGAATCATTAAGTGCAGACCCGGCGGGGAGTGTGGGTTTGATCCTGTACCTGAGGAGTTGTAATGATTTTTGATTTATTCACTAGTAACTTCTATCTGCTTTTAAGCCTTTGGATTGGTATTGCAATCATTACTTTCTGCTATCTTTTTTTTGTTACTGCGCCATATGGACGTCATGCCAATACTAATTGGGGACCTTCAATGGATGCAAGATGGGGTTGGATAGTTATGGAGTCTCCATCTGTATTCTTAATAGGTGGTCTATGTATTTTTTTTAGAGAAAATCTAAGCCTAGTATCGTTAATTTTTGTATTAATTTATATTTTTCATTATTTCCATAGGACTTTAATTTGGCCTTTTATTGCAGAAATGGATGGTAAAAAGATGCCTGTTTTTGTCGCTTTTCTAGCGTTTGTTTTCAACATTTTTAATGTTCTTTTTCAGTGCACTTGGATTCTTTTTATAGCAAATTATGAAAACAGTTGGCTTACAAGTTTTCCATTTATTTTAGGAATATTAATCTTTGTAGCTGGATTCTATATAAATGTTAGATCTGACTATATGCTTATAAATTTAAGAAAATCAAAAGGTCCTGGCTATCATATACCAAGGGGATTCCTGTATGAAAAGATATCTGCTCCTAACTATTTTGGAGAGATGCTGGAGTGGTTAGGGTGGACAATATCTAGCTTAAGTCCTTCTGGATTAGCCTTCTTTATTTGGACATCTGCAAATCTCATACCAAGAGGAATTTCAAATCATAAGTGGTGTAATGAAAACATAGAGAACTATCCCCAAGGTAGAAAGGCAGTCATTCCAGGCATTATTTAAAAATGATTATTAGAGTTTTTTTATTTCTAGCTTTATCTTTTTCATATTTTGTTTCAGCTGAGCAGATTTCCATTATGTCCTACAACCTAAATAATTTATTTGATGCTCAGGATGATATCGGAAAAGATGATAAAGCTTATTTACCTATTGAATTTAAAAACAATGATGATCATATTATGGGATGCCTGCAAGTTAATAATTCTAAGTGGAGAAACGAATGTTTATTCCTAGATTGGAGCGAGGAAGTAGTACAAAAAAAGATTTCCAATATTTCAGATCTATTAATTTCTATGGGGGAATCTCAACCAGATATTATCGCAATCCAAGAAATTGAAAATTTAAATGTTCTTCGTATGCTCTTTAGTAAAATAGAAGCTCTTGGATATACAGATTTTGCTTTAATCGAGGGAGAAGACTATAGAGGAATTGATAATGCTATTATTTCAAAGTATCCAATTTATGGCGCAAGAAATTTTAAGATTAGATTCTCCGATTCTGTTGAAGTAACGAGCTCGAGACCAATTTTTGAGGTGAAACTTGGTCTGGATAATGAAATCTTAAGAGTTTATGTAGTCCATTTTCCTGCTCCCTACAATAGTGCTAATTCAAGAATTGATGCATTAAATAACCTTTATGCAATTGTTAACTCTCACAACGATAAGTGGATTGCTTTGGGAGATTTCAATATCACTTCTCAGGAGGAAAAAGATCTGGGTATTTATTCCCAACTTAATAATGATTGGTACGTATCCCATCTTGATGGATGTAAAAAATGTAAGGGTACTTTCTTTTATGGTCAGGACGGCACCTGGAGTTTTTTAGATGCAATTGTTTTTCCAAAAAATAAAAAGATGAGTTTAGAAACCTCATACATCTTTAAGAATGAAATAAATATTGATACCAAAGACGGCAAACCAAGAGATTTTGGGATCCTTACCGGAAAGGGTATTTCAGATCATTTGCCTGTTGTAGCTGAAATAAGAATTAATTAACTCTAATATTTTCTAATTTTGCTTTTGTTTTTGACTCGTCATCAAGAAGTTCAAATCCATATATAGATTGTTCCCAATGACCATAGACAGGATTGGCTAGCATAAACCACTTATTACCCCACATATTCTCATATTCAAGAACAGAGTCTTTTCTAGTGACATAATCAGCTTTATCTGGAAGATCAAAGAAATCATTAAGGTTATCTCCAAACATCATTATTACTCTGTGATCTTTGGAAACATGAGATCTTCGTGAAGCTTTACTTGAGCCCCATCCATTTTCACCCCGCGTTAGGAGCACATCAATATCATCATCAAATGGTAGCCCAAGTTTTTTAATATTGTTTTTTGTAGCTTCCTCATAAACAGTTCTTCGATTAGTCACATAAAAGATTTTTACACCTTTGTTTTGTGCGCTCACTAAGAAATCTTTTACACCAGGTATCAAAGTTGCTTTTTCTTCATATATCCATATATCCCACCCCTCAGGATAGTTGGTCTGATTCATAATAGATCTAGCATTGAAGGGTGTATTATCTAAGACTGTCTCATCAACATCTAGGATTATCGCAGGAGTTCTATTTGTCTCTCCCTCTGATTCAAGAACTGCATCCCAATCTGAATCACTAATAGCCTCGTCTAGGAGCTCAGTTGCAGTGTTATAAGTCTGCACAAAAGTAGCTTTTATCTCACCAGATGTTTGTGAGTAGAGAACTGACATAAGTGATTCAAGATTTTTATCAGCATCTGAATCATTACTAAAGAGAAAAACAATACTGAGAAAGAATAGATTTCTTTTATTTTTTATCACGCCAACCTTCACGATCGAAGATTCTTAAATAAGCCAGCTGATCATGTTCTGATTTATTTGATACTTTTACATAATCTCCTGACTGAACAAGTATCACATCTCCAGCAACTAAATCATATGAGTCTTGATGCTCAACACCATAAGATGGATCACCGCCATGACCTTCTTCAGAATTCATATATTCAACAACTTCCATTCTTCCTCGACCATTTACAACGACATAGACTACATCAGAATCTATAAGCTTGTGACCTTCTGTTGACTGACCTGGTTGAATAATAGTTTTACTTGCAATCACTTTACCAAGGAGATCATTTGTCCAGACGGTATAAGCATCTGTTTCTTTATAAGGGGAACCCCCAACTCTAAAATTTACGTATTTTCTTGCCATGATTTACCTTTTTTTATTGCTATCATACTCCATCATTTGAAGATTTAAAAAATTTTAATATATTTTCTTCTATTTTTGGGTTTGTAATATTAAATGCTTTTCAAATGAAGTAAAATTTACACATATTCAATTTTAGGGAGACTTTAAATGTCAAAAAATTATACTAATCCAGAAACCATAGGCCTTCATGCTGGCTGGAGAAAAGATGAAAATACAAACTCAGTTGCAGTCCCTATTCATCAAACGACTAGTTATCAGTTCGATGACTGTGATCATGCAGCTAATCTGTTTGCTTTATCAGAACTAGGTAATATTTATTCACGAATAATGAATCCAACTGTTGCAGTTCTTGAAGATAGAATTGCTGCCTTGGAAGGTGGTGTTGGTGCTTTAGCTGTTGCCTCAGGTCAAGCAGCATCTACTGTTGCAATACAGAATCTTGCAACTAATGGTGACAATATAGTTGCATCTGCCCATTTGTATGGAGGTACATTCAATTTATTTAAAAATGTTTTTTCTGATATGGGAATTGAAGTTAGGTTTGTTGATCCATCAGACCCAGAAAATTTCTTGAAAGCTACTGATGAGAACACAAGAGCTTATTATGGAGAGGTACTACCTAATCCAAGTTTTGAAGTTTTTCCAATTGCAGAAGTTGCAGCATTGGGAAAGCCTCTTGGTATCCCGCTTATAGTTGATAATACGGCAGCACCAGTAATCTGTAAGCCATTTGATCATGGAGCAGCCATTTCAATGCATTCAACAACAAAATACATAGGTGGACATGGAACATCTATTGGGGGGATTATCGTAGATAGCGGTAATTTCGACTGGGAAGCACATCCAGAAAGACAACCTGCTCTTAATAATCCAGATCCCTCATATGGCGGCGCTGTTTGGACTGAGGCTGTTAAACCTCTTGGACCAATCGCTTATATACTTAAAGCAAGAACTACTATTCTCAGAGATATGGGTGCAGCAATGAGCCCATTTAATGCATTTATGTTTATTCAGGGACTTGAAACTCTTGCACTAAGAATAAGAGAGCACTCAAAGAATGCTGATGAGATTGCAAAATTCTTAATGAGCCATCCAAAAGTGGAAAGAGTTTCTCATCCATCTGTTGCTTCTGATCTTGCTAAGGAAAGAGCTGACAAATACTTGAGCGGTGGTTGTGGTGGATTGATGGGATTTGAGATAAAAGGCGGTATTGAGGCTGGAAAGCAATTTATCAATTCTCTCGAGATGTTTTACCATGTTGCAAATATTGGAGATTCAAGAAGTCTAGCGATCCATCCTGCGAGCACAACTCATAGTCAGCTAAATGAGGAAGAGTTATTAAGTGCTGGAGTTACTCCTGGATATGTAAGGTTATCAATAGGATTAGAGCATTTGGATGATATTAAAGATGATCTTTCACAAGCACTTGATAAAGTATCTGTTTGAGTAAGATATTAGTAAATTATATTTATATAGGATCTAACAAACGGCTTGAGAAACTGAAGTTTTTTAAGCCGTTTTCATTTGAAAATATAACAAGTATTGGTTTTGATGCGGAGACTGAGCTAGTTGAATTAATAGATAAAGTTATTGCAGATTCCTCATCAAATTTGGTCGTTCTATTGCCACCTGGAACGAGCCCAAATAAGTCTTCAAGAGAATCGCTTAAAAAGATGGCTTTAATAAATCAATTATCATGGGGATGGTTCAAGCTTAATAATAAAAATAAGATATTTAGAAAACTAAAAGGAATTATTTTATCCATGAACCAAATACCAACTTTAGAGCAAGGAATATTTTTCTCTAGAGATCTATACTTTTCCATTGGCGGCATTGGAAAAGTAATGAAATCACCATTTGATGAGATCGGAAAGCGCTTATATTCAAGAATTGATCCCCAAAAACCCTTACCTCCACTTATAATTAGATCAAAAAAGATTGGACTTTCATGATATGAAACTCATCGAAGCAAAAAATATTTCTTATAAAATTAATGATAGGAATATCCTTAATAATATTAGTTTTGTAATTGACTTTGGAGAACTGGTAAAAATTTCTGGAGATAATGGCTCCGGAAAGACAACCTTGTTAAAAATAATCATAGGTTTAACACAACAAACAAAAGGTGAGCTAATTAATCATAATGAAGACAAAGTTTGTTTTCTGGGGCATAAAAATAATTTAAAAAATTATTTATCAATTAGAGAGAATCTAATGATTCAAGGGTTGAAGTTGGATTCTTTTAATCTTGATTTATTAGAAAAATTTAATCTTAGAAGGCATATTGATAACTCTGTTGGTACCTTATCTTTTGGACAGCAAAAAAAATTATCTTTGATAAGAGTCTTAAATTCTGTTGAGAATATTTTGATACTGGATGAGCCTTTTGTTGGCCTTGATCAAAAAAGTAAAGAGTTTCTAAAGGACTTTATGGAAGCAGAAGTAAAGAAAAATAAGACTATTATTTTTACTTCACATATAGACTTTAAAGATGACTATAGGGAAATTCAAATAAATGGATAGAGATATTCTTTATATAGAGATGTATAAGCTCTTTAAGAGGAGGAGGGCTTGGATTGGACCTGTATTAGTTTTCCTTTTAATAATAATTTCTTTTCCATTAACCTTGGATATAAATAGTGATAACCCGCCTCAAATTTATCTATCTTTTATTTGGATTTCTACACTTTTGGTAACTATGCTGGGAACTGAATTAATTTTCTCTGATGATTTTGAAGATGGTACTCTTGAGCAATATGCTGTAAATGATCAACTTATTGAAGTTGTTTTTTATAAAATATTAGTCCACTGGGTATTGATTGGCATTCCTCTTGCTTTTGTTGCTTTTCTATTTATCTTATCTTTGAATATCTCAATACAGATAAGCTCAATTGCTTTGCTATGTTTAATTATCTCTAATTTGATTTTTATTAATTTCTTTTCTCTTGGGAATGCCCTTAGCCTTAAAAAAGGCTCTATTCTTGGTCTTTTAATAACAATCCCATTTTTAATTCCTGTGCTAATTGTTCTTGGAAAAATGACAACCTCAGCCTTGTTGGGCTTAAGTTTAGTTGGTCATTTGAGCCTATTAGTAGGCGTAATGATCCTGGTAGCAAGTTTTATACCATTTGTTATTTCATTTATACTAAGAACGCATTTGGAATAGCAAAAAAAACCCATATATTATTTCTGTGATTAAAAAATTTTTTCATCAATTTGCCTCTCCAAAGAGTTACTTTGCTATAGCAAACAAGTTCGGTAAGCCTGTTTTAGCATTCTTTTTTTTACTTTATATTGGCGCTTTAGTATGGGGGCTTTTTTTTACGCCTCCTGATGTAGTACAAGGCGATTCTTACAGAATAATCTATATGCATGTGCCAGCATCATTTATGGCACAGATTCTTTTTGTTGTAATGGCAATTACTTCAGCTGTTTTTCTAATTTGGAAACTCAAATTAGCTGCATATGTCTCGAAATCAATCGCCCCAATTGGAGCAATCGTAACATTCTTTGCACTATTTTCTGGCTCTATTTGGGGTATACCAACATGGGGAACCTGGTGGCAATGGGATGCCAGAATTACTTCTACATTGATTTTATTCATAATGTATCTTGGTTTGATTTCTTTGCATGCATCTTTTGAAAATAAAGATAAAGCTGACAAGTTTTTCTCAGTGCTCGTTTTAATAGGTGTAGTAAATATACCAGTAATAAAGAAATCAGTTGATTGGTGGTCAACACTTCATCAATCTGCATCCATAACATTGACGAGCAAGCCCGCAATTGATCCAGTAATGCTGTATCCCTTAATGTTTTCTATAGTTGCTTTTATTGGTCTAATTTTTGGGTTAGTTATTCTTTCTTCACAGAATGAAATATTAAAAAGGGAAAAATATAAAAGCTGGGTAAAAAATATTTGAAAATGAATCAAGACAGTTTAATAAATATTCTTAGCATGGGTGATCATGGATTTTATGTGTGGATTGTTGTAATTGTACTTTTTACAATCCTAGGATCTACGATCATTCTTCTAAATAGAAAAATACGACAAGCCAAGAAAGAAATAAATGAAGAAGGATAGAAAAAAAAGACTTTTTGGAGTTCTTCTAATTATAGGCAGTTCTTGTTTAGGTATTGGTTTAATATTGTATGCGCTCAATTCAAACCTAGATTATTTTTTAACACCTAGCGAACTAAAACAAAGTGATGAAAATGTTGTTTTATCAGCAAATACAAGAGTTAAGCTTGGCGGCATGGTAAAAAAAGATAGCTTTTTCATTGATGAAAACAAAGTAAACTTTGAGGTTACTGATTTTGAAGACTCTATTAAAGTTATTTATGAAGGCTTGTTACCAGATTTATTTAAAGAGGGAAAAGGTATTGTTGTCCTTGGCAAATATATTGATGGAATTTTTTATGCAGATGAAGTTTTTGCCAAGCATGATGAGAACTATATGCCACCAAACCTTGAATTGAACTAATTATGATAGGTGAAATAAGTCACTTCTTAGCTTTTTCATCATCAATTGTATTTTTGGCCTGCTTTGTTTTAGCTTTTTTGTCCTATTCCTCAAATACTAACAGCGTAAGTATTTTTGTTCCTAAGGTTTTTGTATTGGGATCATTAACATTAATTACTTCATTTTTATTATTTGTTTATTTAGCAATAATCGACGATTTCTCTATGGCTTACATAGCGAGTCACTCAAACTCAAATCTTCCAACCTTTTATAAAGTTACTTCAATATGGAGTGCACATGAAGGTTCACTATTTCTTTGGGTTTTAATAATTTCTTTATGGGGCCTATTTTTCTTAATATTTAGAAATCGTACAACAACGACTTTTTATCCCCAAACAATAGGGATAATTTCATTAGTGGTAGCATGCTTCCTTCTTTTTTTATTATTCATTTCAAGTCCATTTGAAAGAATCTTACCTTTTGGAGTTCCCGATGGAGCTGATATTAATCCTATATTGCAGGATCCAGCTTTAGCAATTCACCCACCAATGCTTTATTTTGGTTATATTGGTTTTGTTATTCCTTTTGCATTTGTTACAGCTTTTCTAATAAGTGGTAGGTTTGAAAAGTTTCCAATTGCAGAAATCAAGAGTTTTATTTTGTCATCGTGGATATTTCTTACTATTGGAATAGCCCTTGGAAGTTGGTGGGCTTATTACGAACTAGGTTGGGGTGGCTATTGGTTTTGGGATCCGGTAGAAAATGTTGCTCTGATGCCTTGGTTGGCAGGGACAGCGCTGCTGCATACAGTTTACGTTTCTTCTAGATCAAAGAATCTAATAGCATGGACAATATTTTTATCAATTCTTGCATTTACGCTCAGTTTATTTGGAGCTTTCATTGTTAGATCTGGGATAATTGATAGTGTTCATTCATTTGCAAATGACCCAACAAGAGGTTTGTACTTGCTTGGAATGTCTGCATTCTTAATTACTGGCCCGATAATGCTTTTTGTTAAAAATTTATCAAAAATCTTGTCTGTTAATAAGGTGAAAGACTTTTCCAAAGAATTTTTTATTGGTGCAAACAATATCTTTTTCATTACCGCAGTATTTATTATTTTCTTAGGCATATCCTATCCATTAATATTGGAAGCGTTTTCAGATTCAAGAGTTTCAGTAGGAAGTCCTTTTTACAATAAAGTATTTGCACCACTTACTTTTATAACCTCTTTATTCTTGGTTTTTTCAACTTATTCAATATGGTCTCGTGATATATCTTTAATAGGAATCCTAAAATCTTCAACAGTAATTTTTGCTTTAACGATATTATCTTCGATTGCGATCATATATTTTCTGAATAGTTATGAGTGGTGGCTAATAGGAGGTATTTTTTTTGGTAACTTAATTCTTATAAGATACATAGTATTGATTATTGATTCCGTTATTTCTAAAAAATACTTTAATCAAGGGAGTGCAATAGCACATATAGGTTTTGCACTATTGATCATTTCTATTTCATTAAATGCTGCTCTCAGCAGTGAAAGAACATTTAGCATGAGTGTCGGAGATGAAGTTAGATTTAATGAAAATACAATTGAGTTTGATAAGATTTCATTACAAAAAAGTTCCAACTTTGAATCCCTTTCTGCAGACTTTATTTTTTCAAATGGAGATGAAACTTTTGAGCTTTATCCAGAAAAAAGAAAATATTTTGTAAGAGGTGAAATTACAACTGAATCAGATATATCCATAAAGCCCATAAAAGATATTTATATAACAATTGGTGAGCAGCAATCTAATGGTAAATGGATAGTTAATGTGCAAGAAAACTATTTTGTTAGATTGATTTGGATTTCTGCAATAATAATGAGCTTAGGCGCAGTTTTAGTAATTAGAAGAAGAATTTATGTTTGAGTCAACTTTAAGAACCTTAATAGTAATTATATTTTTATCAGCCGTTATTCTTTTTACATCTTTAATAAGAAATGATAACGACAGCCAGTCTCAAGCAGATCTCAACACTCCATTACCTGAATTTACTCTTAGGACTCTTCATTTAGAAAAAAAGATTACAAATGGGGATTTAGAAGATCTTTTTGTGCTTAATGTTTGGGCAAGTTGGTGCATAACTTGCAGAGTTGAGCATCCATTCTTAGAAGAGATATCAAAAACAATTCCTATCATTGGACTAAATTATAAGGATGAAAAGAACAATGCTACTGACTGGTTAAATAAGCTTGGAGATCCATATATTTTTTCTCTATATGATTATTATGGAGAGCTTGCACTTGATTTAGGCGTAACAGGAGCTCCAGAAACATTTTTAGTTCACAAAGGTAAAATAATTTCACATCATGTTGGCGAAGTAAATCAGAAGGTCTGGACCTCTAAATTTTTATCAAAAATAAATCAAATTAATAATGATTAGGCTCATTGCTATCTCCATGATTTTTTCAGTATATACAGCTGGGGAATCTCTGTTCATTTTTAATTCTGATGAAGATGAGGCTAGATACTACCAAATTATAAATGAGATTAGATGCCCAAAATGCACGAGTGGCTCATTATCAAGTAGCAATGCACCAATATCTGAAGACCTTAAGAGAAAGATTTATGAGCTCATTCAAGAGGGCCGCTCTGATCAAGAAATTAAAGATTATGTTGTTCAACGATATGGAAAAGATTCATTGTATGAGCCAGACTTCTCAGAGAATTTATTTTTATGGTTAAGTCCTGTTATCTTTATGCTCCTTATAGCTGTTAGTGTCTTAGTAATAAGAAGAAGATGATGATATTGAGTTTAATAATTTCTTTTTTAATTGCTGCGCCATTCTTTTTATATATTTTTAATATTGGGAATAGGGCGAGATCGCTTGTCCTTTTCTTTGGCTTATTAATTATTTTTATTCCCTCTTTCCTTTTTTTGAGTAAATACTCTGTAATTGGCTCATCAAAGGAGATAATTCTTGTTAGCGAAGTGAATTCTAAGATAATTTCTGGCGAGGCTTTAAAAACATCAGATTTAAAAAAAATAAGAAACTATGCTCCTGAGGATGATCTAGTTTTATGGTTTGAAGAGATTATAAGAAAGTCCATTCAAGAAAATAATTTAGATGCTGCAGAACTTACTCTTAGATATGCTGAAGAAGATTTTATGCAATCTGGTAATGAGACCTCCTATTATTTTCTTTTTTCACTTTTAAGAGATAAAAAATTTCCTCAATTTGCTTCTGCGTCAATCACATTAGATATTTCTGATCTACCCAAATGCGCTATTGAAAACTCTGTCTTTAAGATTTTTATCAATGATGGACCTCTTATTCCTTTAGCAATCTCACAAAATAACTCCAGTGAGGTTGTTCACAAGATTACAAATGCTAATTCTCCAATACCTGGATTTGATATATCTTCTGCATTTATGAATGAATCTACCCTTCGAATTATCTCAAAAGTAATTTGTGAGAATGATGATATTTTTGAGGCAAAAAGACTGTTTAAATTGTCCAAAAATGATGTGAATGTGACCTATAAAATCCCTTCAAATCAATGGTTAATAGCCCTTAAATAAGGTAAAATAAGCATTTAATTTATTGATATTTTTTGATGCAGCTTAAGCACATTAAATTGGCTGGTTTCAAAAGTTTCGTGGATCCCACGAGGATATCTTTCCCAACAAATATGGTAGCCGTTGTAGGTCCAAATGGATGTGGAAAATCTAATATTATTGATGCTGTCAGATGGGTGCTTGGTGAACTCTCAGCAAAAAATCTTAGAGGCGATTCAATGTCAGATGTTATTTTTAATGGATCTGAGCAAAGAAAGCCATCTGGGCAGTGTAGTATTGAACTTTTATTTGATAACTCAAGTGGAAAAGTAGGTGGCGAGTATGCAGCTTTCAATGAGATATCCGTAAAAAGAGTCATGACTAGAGATAGTCAATCAAGTTATTACATCAATAACACTAAGTGTAGAAGGAAAGATGTTCAGGATATTTTTCTTGGAACAGGGCTTGGCCCAAGCAGTTATGCAATTATCGAGCAAGGAATGGTTTCCTCTTTGGTAAGTGCAAAGCCTGAGGAGTTAAGAACACACATCGAAGAGGCTGCAGGGGTTTCAAAATATAGAGAAAGAAGAAAGGAAACAGAAAGCAGAATAAAAAAGACTAAGGAAAACTTATCTAGAGTCAATGACATCAGGGATGAGATTGGAAGATTGATAAGAAGATTAGAAAGCCAGGCTAAGGCTGCTGACAGATATAAAGATTATAAAAATCAAGAAAAAGAAAAAGAATTGAATGTTGCTATCCTGTTTTCTCTTGATGCCAGAGACAAAAGAGATCTTTTGAATAATAATCTTGCAGCGCTTCAAAAGGACGAGTCTGTAAAAGAATCAGAAGTCTCAGTAAAGCAAGCTAAGCTTGATCAATACAAAACAGAGCATGAATCAGTTCTTTCTAAATATGAAGATGCGCAGAAAAAGTTTTATGAGGTTGGGTCAGAAATAGCGAGGTTTGAACAGAATCTTCAAAATATTAGAACAACCAAAGATAATACGACGAGAGAACTTGAGAGAGTAAAAGCGGCTTATGAAGATGCTCTTGAAAAAGCTTCAGATTTTGAAAACTTGTCTCCCAAAGAGAAGGCTCTTCACTTAATAGATGAAATTATTTCTAAAATCTCTATTCCTGAAATCAAAAGCAAAGCAGAACAACTTAAAGGTATATTGCTCAGCATATTCAATATTGTTCTTAAACAGTCTAAAGAAATTAGCGATGAGTATCTAAACCAGCAAGAAAACCTAGAGACAGAACTTAAGAAAACAACGCAAAGCTCAAAAGAAATTTCTACAAAACTTCAAGAGCTTATAGAGACAAGTGCCTCAGCAGAAGCTGAGTTAAATTCTATTAGAAAAGATCAACAAGAAGTAGATGCAGAAATAAGAAGATTGGAAAATGAAAAAAGCGTTTCCCTATTCGATCTTAAAGCAATTCAGGAAAAAATAACCAATACAAAAATTGAAATAAGTTCTCATAGTGTTCATCTTGAAAATTCATCGAAAAGAATATCTGAATCGGGAATTGATATTAATGATATTGACAGAGCTAACTATCAAGATTTATCGATAGAAGAACTTCAATCGGAACTTGAGACCATTAGATCTAAGATTATCAGATTGGGTGCCAT